>CALFWM010000071.1 GCA_937928635.1 uncultured Sulfitobacter sp.
GCGTCATCTCGTCGAGAACTTCTTCGGGAAACTCAAAGAAAACAGGGGTATTGCCATGCGATCATGTAAAACGGATCAAAGTTTCAAATCATTCATTTCAATCGCCGCAGTCATCCTTCAAACAAAATGAACGTCAACAGCTCCTAGCGAGCCTGAGACGAAATGGACCGGGGGACGCTGCGAAGATGACGATGTTACATTCAATTGAAACGGCCCCTTTGCTCCCCCTGCCAGTACGCCCGCTCAGACGCATCTTGTCACTGGATGATGAAACCGTTGATCAAATGATCTGCCAACGCATGATCGCGCGCAGCGCACTTGCGGAGGAATTGGTCACTTTTTTCAAACCACCCGACGCCCTCGCATATTTTGACAGTAAAGACAGCAAACCGATTGATCTGGTTTTGCTTGACGTGAACATGCCCGTGATGGACGGGTTTGAATTTCTTGCCACCCTACAGCAACGTATCGCGCCGTGCTGCATTCCCCCTGTCCTGATGATGCTGACAGTACCGCTTGGGCAGGTACATCTTGAACAGGCAAAGGGGTTTGACACGATAAGGGGGTATCTTAACAAACCATTGTCATTGCCGGATTTGCAAAGTGCACTGGCCCTGATCCAGATGGAAGACGAGCACCGCTAACGTGCATAACATACTGACAATTATGACGTTCAGGTCGATTGATTGGATAGGCCGCTTTTGATGCGTGCCGGCACGGCAAGCAATTTGGCAACGCCTTGATGATTTGCGTGCACCACCGGCAAAAAGAAGCGGCATCCGGATAGTCCGGGTGCTATGTTCCTCTCAAAATAAGAATGAGACGAACATGAGCAGCAGCCCAAAGATTGATGATACCTTGCGAGAGGCGATCATTTCAAAACCAGACGTGATTCTGGACGATACAGATGTGATGCAGGCCCTGATTGCGGCCAACGAGCGTGCGATGGGGGGCAATATCGTTGATTTGCGCGGCATCGCGATGGAGCGGCTTGAAACGCGGCTGGACCGGCTCGAAGACACCCACCGCAGTGTGATTGCGGCGGCCTATGAAAATCTGGCAGGCACCAACCAAATCCACCGCGCGATCCTGCGCATGCTGGACCCGATGGAATTTGAGACCTTCCTGCTTGATCTGGGAGGTGAGGTTGCGGAAATTCTGCGCGTTGACGCGCTCAAACTGGTGTTGGAATCTGTACAAAACGACAGTGATCCAGCGGTGCAGCGCTTTGGCGATGTGCTGAGCGTGGCCGAACCCGGGTTCATTGATACCTATCTGACACAGGGGCGCGGCGGCAGTGTGCGTCAGGTGACCCTGCGCTCGGTGCAAAGCGGTGGCACCAGAATTTACAGCGAAAAGGCAGAGTGGATTCGCTCCGAGGCTTGTCTGAAACTCGACTTTGGCGCGGGGCGCCTGCCCGGCCTGTTGGTGCTGGGATCCGAGGATCCGCACATGTTCCGCCCCCAGCAGGGCGCTGATTTGCTGACCTTTTTCACCGGTGTGTTTGAACGCGCGATGCGCCGCTGGCTGTCTTGAGCCGGGCAACCGCACAAGTAGATACCGGGCTGATCAGCCCTGCGGCACGGGATGCGTTGCAAACCTGGCTTGACCACCAACGCGCCCTGAAAGGGGCCGCAGAAAACACAATTGAAGCCTATCGCGGTGATGTGGCCGATTTTCTGGCCTTTATGACGGTGCACAAGGGCGATGCGCAGGGTCTCGGAGCCCTGGCAAAGATCACCGTTTCGGAAATGCGGGCCTGGATGGCACGCACGCGCGGAGGCGACGTGGGCGCACGTTCCATGGCGCGCAAGCTCTCTGCGGTCAAAGCGTTTTACCGCTGGTTGTCAGAACGTGAGGGGTTTGAACCCACCGCCGTCTTGTCCACCCGTTCGCCCAAGTTTCAAAAGAAACTGCCGCGCCCTTTGGCGGTGGATGCGGCCAGGGCCCTGATTGAGTGTGTTGAAATCCAGTCAGATCGCCCCTGGGTCAGTGCGCGGGATGTGGCGGTGCTGACCTTGCTCTGGGGCTGTGGCCTGCGCATTTCAGAGGCTTTGGCGCTAACAGGCAGCGATTCCCCCCTGCCAGAGGTGCTGCGCATCACCGGCAAAGGTGGCAAGGAGCGGGTTGTACCCGTTCTGCCTGCCGCCCGCGATGCGGTGATGGCGTATCTGCGGCTGTGTCCGCACCCGCAAGCGGCGCATGCGCCCTTGTTTCGCGCCATTCGCGGCGGTGCCTTGGGCGCGCGCGCAATTGCCGGGGTGATGGCAAATGCGCGGATGCAACTGGGCCTGCCCGCCACCGCCACGCCTCATGCCATGCGCCATAGCTTTGCGACACATCTGCTGGATGCCGGGGGGGATTTGCGCGCGATACAGGAATTGCTGGGGCATGCATCACTGTCGACAACCCAAGCCTATACGGCTGTGGACACTGCGCGTCTGATGGACGTCTACAACCGCGCACACCCCAAGGCGACAGGGTAAGGTCCTTGCCACGCGCCCGTTTTCTTTGAAGAAAACGGCCCGGAATTTTCGAAAATTCCGGGCACCCCGCCGCGATCAGAGCGTTTTGACATAAGCCGCAGCAGCCTCTGCCGGGTCTGCATCCCCTTGGGCCACCTGATCGCTCAGCTGATCCAGTGCGGCGCGCGCCTGCGGATCGTTCAGGCGGGCCAGAAGCTGTTGGCGCACATCCTCGTGAAACCAATAGCGCGCCTGTTCGGCCCGGGTATGGTCCCAAAACCCGTTCTTGCGCCGCCACGTCATCAGCGTGTTGATCTCGGACCAGGCCTGATCCAAACCGTCTTCCTGCAACGCGGAGACCATCATCGCCTTGGGAAACCCATCCGGGTCATGCGCCCGTTTGCGCATCAGGCGCAGGGCACCAGTGTAATCCGCACAGGTGCGCGCCGCTGCGGCTTTCAGATCGCCATCGGCCTTGTTCACCAAAATCACATCCGCCATTTCCATGATGCCGCGTTTCACGCCCTGCAACTCATCCCCCCCAGCGGGGGCCAGCAGCAGCAGGAACAAATCCGCCATCTGCGCCACCACGGTTTCGGATTGCCCCACGCCCACGGTTTCGATCAACACCACATCAAACCCCGCCGCTTCGCACAGCCGCACCGCCTCGCGGGTGCGCCGGGCGACACCGCCAAGGTGGGTTTGACTGGGCGAGGGGCGGATAAAGGCATTTGGCTCCCGGCTCAGCAAATCCATACGGGTTTTGTCGCCCAGAATCGAGCCGCCAGAGCGCGACGAGGACGGATCAACCGCCAGCACGGCCACCCGTTTGCCCTGCCGTGTCAGCATCATGCCAAAGCTCTCGATAAAGGTGGATTTGCCCACCCCGGGCGTGCCGGACAAGCCAATGCGCAAGGCCTGCCGCGTCAGGGGCAAGGCCCCCAGCAAGGCTGCGGCCTGCGCCCGGTGATCCTCGCGCCCGGATTCAACCAGCGTGATGGCCCGCGCCAGCGCGCGCCGCTCCCCCGCCACAATCCGCTTTGCCAAATCGTCAATATCCATGGCGCATCATTCGCGCCCTGCCCGTCAAATGTCCAGTGCTGCCCCCTTGGCGCGCGGGCCAGGATGCCGGATAAGACCTTATGTCATTTGCCCTGCCCATCGACGCGGTTTTGCCCGACGTGATTGCCGCCCTGCGCGCACAGGCCCGCGTGGTGCTGCAAGCCCCGCCCGGTGCGGGCAAGACAACGCGCGTGCCCCTTGCGATGCTTGATGCAGGCCTGACCCCCGGCAAAATCCTGATGCTGGAGCCGCGCCGTCTGGCTGCCCGTGCCGCCGCTGAACGGATGGCCCAAACCCTGGGGCAAAAGGCGGGCCAGACCGTGGGCTACCGCGTGCGCGGCGCGAGCGCCGTGTCCAAAGACACCCGTATTCAGGTTGTGACCGAGGGCATCCTGACCCGTATGTTGCAGGATCAGCCGGACCTGCCGGGCATTGGCGCGGTGATCTTTGATGAATTTCATGAACGCTCGTTGAATGCCGATCTGGGGCTGGCGCTGTGTCTGGAGGTTGCCGGAGCGCTGCGCGATGATCTGATGCTGGTGGCCATGTCTGCCACGCTGGATGCCGCGCCTGTTGCCGCGCTGATGCAGGCCCCGATTGTGACATCTGAGGGGCGCAGTTACCCGGTGGAACCGCGCTGGTTGGATCGCCCTGTCGGCAAACAGCGCCTTGAACATGCGGTGGCTGATCTGGTGCTGAGAGCATTGGATGAGGCGCCCGGCTCCGCACTCGTTTTCCTGCCCGGCGAGGGTGAAATTCGCCGTGTTGAGGGCCTGTTACGGTCGCAGGTGCCACCCGATTGCACCATCGCCTCCCTGTTTGGCGCGATGGATTTCAAGGCACAGCGCGCCGCGATCCAACCCGCCCTTGAGGGCCGCAAGGTGGTTCTGGCAACCTCCATCGCTGAGACCTCATTGACCATTGAAGGCATCCAGATCGTTGTGGATGCAGGGCGGGCACGCCGGGCCATGTTTGATGCGGCCTCCGGCATGTCGCGGTTGGTCACGCAAAAGGTGACCCGTGCTGAGGCCGCGCAACGCGCAGGCCGCGCCGGGCGTGTGTCACAAGGGGTTGCCTACAAGCTATGGACGCGCGGCGAAGAGGGGGCCTTGGCCGCCTACCCGCCCGCCGAAATTGAGGCGGGCGATTTGACCGGTTTTGCACTGGAACTGGCCCAATGGGGGGCGCAGGCGGGCGATCTGGCCTTTGTCACGCCACCGCATGAGGGGCGATTGCGTGAGGCGCAGGCGGTTCTTAAGATGCTGCGCGCGCTCGATCATCAGGGGCAGATCACGCCGCATGGTCGCGCGCTGGCCGCACTGCCGCTGCACCCGCGCCTTGCCCATATGGTCACCAAGGGCGGGCCGCGCGCACCGGCGCTGGCCGCGCTTCTGGCAGAGCGTGATCCGTTGCGCACAGGATCGGTTGATCTGGCGTTGCGGCTCGATTTGGTGACCGGCAAACAGCAGCGCGCAGAGGCCCATGCGCCCACCCTGGCCCGCATCCGCCAAGAGGCCAAGCGTCTTGGCAAGGGTCAAACGCGGGCAGGGCCGGATGGCATTGGCGTTTTGGCGGCCCTTGCCTATCCCGACCGCGTCGGGTTGCGGCGCAAGGGCGATGCACCGCGCTATGTCTTGTCTGGCGGCAAGGGCGCGATCATACCCGAGGGGGACGCGCTGGCGGGCATGCGCCTGATCGTGGCCACGGACCTTGACGGTGACCCGCGCGAGGCACGTATCCGGCAGGCCACCACGCTGAGTGAGGCCGACCTGCGCGCCACCTTTGGGGATCAGATCAGCTGGCAGAGCGTCTGCATCTGGTCCCGTCGGGAGGGGCGCGTCTTAACGCGGCAACAGGAACGGTTTGGCACGCTCATTCTGGCCGATCGCAACTGGAGCGACGCCGCGCCCGAAGATGTGGCCGTTGCCATGCTTGACGGTGTGCGCCAGCTGGGATTTTACCCGTCAAAGGGTGCCGCCAGATTTCTGTCGCGTGCGCGTTTGATGCCCGAGGGTTTTCCCGATTTTTCAGATGACCATCTGATGGACACTCTGGAAGAGTGGCTGTTGCCGCATCTGACAGGCGTGCGCACGACGGGGGAGTGGAAGGGGTTTGACCTGTTGCCCGCCCTCAAGGCGCGCCTGACGTGGGAGCAGTCACAGGCATTGGACAAAGCCGCGCCGTCGCATTTCACCACGCCGTTGGGCAACCGCACGGCCATTGATTATGCAGGCGCACAACCCGCCATCGCCGTGCGATTGCAAGAAATGTTTGGCGTGACCCGGCACCCGCAGGTGGCCGGACAGCCGCTACAGATCACCTTGCTGTCGCCCGCGCAGCGCCCGGTGCAGGTAACTACAGATTTGCCCGGCTTCTGGGCAAGTTCCTACAGTGACGTGCGCAAGGACATGCGCGGGCGTTATCCGCGCCACCCCTGGCCAGAGGACCCAACGCAGGCCGACCCCACCCTGCGGGCAAAACCGCGCGGAACGTAACGCCGCGCGTCAATCGTTGTCTGTCAGTCCGGCACCTGCGCCCGCCAATCGCGAGGCTTCACTTTCTGGCACAAAGGTGCGTGCGGCGAGAGTGGTCATTTTTGCGGCCAGATCCTCGGGGAGCGTGACCCGCGTGATTGGCGCACGCGCGGCGGGTTCACCCAGATTGATCGAGATATCAAGGCCCTCTGCCCCAGCCGCACTTGTCTGGGCAAAGGGCAATGCATCGGCATAGCTTTGCGCCAACGCCAAGGTGTCCGCGCAGGAGACATGCCCCGTGGCACTCTCGCCCTTTGCCTGCTCCAACACGCGCGCAAACCCCAATGGCAGCGTCAAGATGGGCCCCGCAGGCAATGCCGCCAGCGCATCCGTCAGGTCATTGATGTCCCGCTCTGCCAGCAAGTGGCACACCACGGCACGGCCAAATTCGGCTGCCTGTTCCGGGGGTGCCCCTGCCCCGCGCGCCGCTTTTGTCGCGAGGTTCATCACCTCATTGGCAGACCGCGTCATGGTGCAAAAACCGGCAACCACCAGTCATCTACCCCATCTTGCAAATCATCTGCCAAGGGCGCGCCCTGACAAAGGGTGATCCGGGTCCAGCGGTCAGATTTGGGATCAAACTTGGAGGCCCCAAAGAATGACAGTTTGCAGCGCAGCATGTCGATAGGCAGGCAGGTTTGTGCAATCAGATTGTCTTGGATTTCGCCGTAGGGATAGCGCGCGCCCAGCGCAACCCGAGAGACGGCCATTGCGTGTTCGGGATGATCGCTGAGGAAATCAACAACGCTGCCGCTGGCCCCGTCCAACGCGGTTGACAACGCCTTGATCCGCCGCCCAATGTCGAGCGGGCTTTCCAGGTCTGCGCCGTCTTCCTCAAAACGCAGGCCAAGGCGAGGTTCCTGCTTGGCCTCAGAAACGTACCAGAACTGCGCGCAGCCTTCCTGCGCCTCATAATCCGGGGTCAGCGCCCATTGGAAATGGCCGTCAATCGCATCTCGCACCGCCGCAACATCGCGCAGGGGCGGGCAGAAGGCATCAAACGGATCGCCCATACATTCCGCCAGCCCATCCACAAGCGCGCCAAAAGGTTCGATGCACAGTGCCACCAGCAGTTCCTGCAGATCGGTGGTGTGGTTGTCCGCCGCCTTCATCGCAGCGTCCAACGGGTAAGGCCCTGAAAAATCTAGCGTTTCGCAGAACACGCCCCACTCAACGCGCAAGGCTTCAATCCGGGATTGATGGGCCGGGTCTGGCACATTCCACTCACCCAGATGCACAGCAGAGCGGGCCACAAGGCTGTGCAGGCGGGTCTGTTCCGCCGCCGTCAGCGTTGCAATCGCGCGCACGCGCGCCAGCGCCGTTTCACGCACCAACATCCAATTGTTCAGCAAAACCGGGTGGTTGACCAAAAAGGGTGCCATGCCCAGACCGGTCGAATTGCCAATGCCAAGATAGCGTTTGAGCGTCGGGTCCAGACGCCCGCGCCCAACATGTTCCACCAGTTCATGCGTGAAGTGCCGGATCAGCCAGACGGTCAACATTTCAGCGGCAAAGGGGCCTTGCAGGCCGGGGCGGTCCGCGATCAGGGCACGGTCTGCAATGCCGAATTTGCCGTTGCCGTAAACGGCAGTGGTGCGCATCAAATAGCCCACCGCGCGCAGCATTTCGACGTCTGGCTGGTGCCCCGCGCGCAGGGCCTGCACCACATGGTCAAACAGGCGCACCGATTTGTTGGCACGGCTCAACACCAGATCGCGTTCGGTAAACCGCGCGGCCTCTTGCTTGGGGGCGCTTGCCACGATGCGGGCGATATTTTCGGCGTCCGGCACGCCGTCATAAAGCACATAGGCGCTGTCCCAGGCCGTGGCGATCACGCGGTCCGTGCGCAGCTCTGGCGGCAAGTCGGTTGAGATGGCCACCAGCGAATAGACATGTCCGCCCAAGGTCACGCAATAGACGGCATGGCCAAAACCCTCTGCGTCCATTTCCCAAACCGGGCGGGTCACCGTCACATTTTCAGCCGCCAGACGCCGCATCAGGCTACGTAGAAACGACAAACGCATGGGAAACATCGACCCCATACGGTTGAGGCGCATCACCTGATCCGGGGGGCGCAGAGGCATCTGGGGTGGGGCGATGAAATCTTTCACGTCGCCGCTCCAAAGCTGGCGTCATAGAACCGGAGCCAGTTGCCGCCCATGATGCCGTCAACCTCAGTTGCGCTGAGGCCCGTGGCGGTCAGCCCGGTGCGGATGTTGTCAAAATCGCGGTTGTCGTTGAACCATGTTGGCATCGGCGGGAAACCCGCGTTGCTGGCCGAGCCTTCGCCATAGTCAATGCCCTTGGTCCAACGGCCCACGCGCATCCATTCCACCACGCTGTCGGGCTGATCCTGGCACAGGTCGGTGCCGATGCCGAGATTTTCGGCACCATAGCGCGATGCGGCCTGTGCGATCATCTGGCAGAAACTTTCCAGCGTACAGGCTGGCCCGCCCGCAAGGTGATGCGGGTAGACCGAAAAGCCCAACATCCCGCCCGCGCCGGTCAACGCCCTCAGCACCTTGTCGGACTTGTTGCGCAGCGCCGGGCGCCACCAATGCGGATTGGCGTGGGTGATCGCAATCGGGCGGGTGGAATGATCAATCGCCTCCAACGTGGAGCGTTCCGCAGAATGGCTCATGTCGACCACCATGCCAACGCGGTTCATCTCCGCCACCACCTCGCGGCCCATGCGGGTCAACCCGGTGTCATCGTCCTCATAACACCCCGTCGCCAGCAAGGACTGGTTGTTATAGGTCAGCTGCATGAACCGGATGCCCAGCTGGTGGCAGATTTCGACCAAGCCGATGTCATCCTCAATCGGGCTTGGGTTTTGAAAGCCAAAAAAGATCGCGGTGCGGCCGGTTTCCTGCGCACGGCGCACATCTGCCGCTGTGGTGCCTTTGAAAATCAGATCGCTGTGGTCTTCAAACCAGCGGTTCCAACGTTCCAGGTTCAGCACCATTTCGCGAAAGACTTCGTGATAGGCGATGGTGACATGTACCGCATCCACCCCACCCGCGCGCATCTGTTCAAAGATCGCAGGCGAGAAATTGGCGTATTGCAGGTTATCAATCAGGGGGCTTTTCATGGGCCTAGAATGCCGGGTAACGTGCTGCGCCTCAATGATTAAAACGACACCTTGTTTCGTTTGCGGCATGGCGACATAGTGCCGCAAGTGTTTTCGGAGGCCTGCCTAAGTGACCCACCCTTTACGCAGGCATCTTCTGAACGTCGCAGCCGCCCTGCGCACCCCTGCAATGGCTGCGCGTGTTATGGGGCGGTGGGGTCAGCCCGGCAGCACCCCAACCGCCCACATCGGTGCCCCTGCCACGATAGCACAGCTGCGCCATTTGCGCGACACCATCGGTGCCCCTCTGCCCGACGGCCTGCAAGAGGTCTTACAGGAGGTTTCCGCAGATATTGACCTGCAATGGGTCATGCGCGGGCATTATAGAACCGCATCTTGGGGCGGGCAGGAGGTTGTTACAGACGTCACACCCCCCGATCCGTTTATGATGTGGTCCCACGCGCCCGCTGCCGATGGGTCAAGATCACCCAATGCCGTCAAGAAACCGCTCTTTATCTCGGGCGGGCTTCGCTTTGGCCTTTCTGAAATAGAACAGGCCGTTTTGGGCCAGCCCGGTTGGCAATCAGTTTATGCAGATAATCCTCAGGATGATGCCGAAACCCGCGCGCATTTTGACATTATTCGCGACTTCATGGGCGCGGGACTGCCGGTGATGACCGCAGGCAATGGCGATTGGCTGGCCATTGATCAGCGCGACGAGAGTGGCTGCATGCTGCACGTCAGCCATGAAGGCGAAGAAGCCGGGATGGAGATTGACCTGACCTTGCCCAATTTCATCGCCCATCAAAGCTGGCTGGGGCCAATCACACCCGACTTTAGCGAGATTTTCGCATTTTCAGACAGCATCACGCAGGTGGTGCCGGGGGATCACCGCGTTCAGGACGTCAGCTTTGATGCGCAATCGCGATCGGGACGCATTTGGCGCAACTGGTTTTGGGCGGACAGCGATCTGGTGCCGCCCGATCCAGGCTTGCTGACCCGTTGTGGAGGGTAAAGGGCCGCGACCCTAAACCTTTTCCTGCGTGTATTGGCGCAGTTCGGCGCGTGCGACCTGACGACGGTGCACCGCATCCGGCCCATCGGCCAACCGCAGGGTGCGCACATGGGTCCAGGCGAGGGCCAGTGGCGTGTCTTGCGAAATCCCCTGCCCGCCGTGCATCTGCACCGCCTCGTCAATGACCTTGAGCGCGACACGGGGGGCGATTACCTTGATCTGGCTAATCCAGGGGGCGGCGGCGCGTTTGTCGCCCTGATCCATGTACCATGCCGCCTTGAGACAGAGCAGGCGGGCCATTTCAATCTCCATCCGGCATTCCGCGATGATATCGTAATTGGCCCCCAAAGCGGCCAGCTGTTTGCCAAAGGCCTCGCGTTGCAACGATCGTCGGCACATCAGTTCAAGCGCGGATTCCGCCTGCCCGATGGCGCGCATGCAATGATGAATGCGCCCCGGCCCAAGGCGCCCCTGGGCGATTTCAAACCCGCGCCCCTCGCCCAGCAGCAGGTTTTCCGCCGGCACGCGCACGTCCGTGAACCGGATATGCATGTGGCCATGGGGCGCATCATCATGGCCATAAACCTGCATGGGGCGCAAAATGTCGATACCCGGCGTGGCGGCATCCACCACAATCATCGACTGACGTTTGTGTTTGGGCAGGTCATCGCCACCGGTTTTAACCATCACGATATAGACCTTGCAGCGCGGATCACCCGCACCGGAGGCCCACCATTTTTCGCCATTGAGCACATAGTCATCGCCGTCGCGCACACAGGCCATACGGATGTTGGTGGCATCAGACGAGGCCACATCCGGCTCCGTCATCAAATAGGCAGAGCGGATTTGCCCCTCCAGCAGCGGGGCCAGCCATTTGTCTTTCAACGCCTGCGTGCCGTAGCGTTCAAACACCTCCATGTTGCCGGTGTCTGGTGCGGAGCAGTTGAACACCTCTGCCCCCAGCGGGGTCTTGCCCATCTGTTCGGCAAAATGGGCGTATTCAACGGTGGTCAGGCCAAACCCCTTATCACTGTCGGTCAGCCAGAAATTCCACAGTCCTGCGGCCTTTGCCTTGGTCTTAAGGCTCTCCAAAATCTCCGTCTGGCGCGCGGTGTAGGTCCAGCGGTCGCCCGTGGCGACCTCGGCGTGATATTCTGCCTCCAGTGGCATCACCTCATCCCGGATCATGGCTGTGACACGGTCCAACAGGTTCTGGTATTCGGGGCGCATGCCAAAATTCATGGGGTCTATCCTTTGCATTGACGTGACGGTGGGGTTTCCTCACCCCTGCAGAGTTGCTTAGAATGCAGAGGCTGTCCATGGCTCAGCTAAAGGGACGTTACGTGCATCACTATGACAAGAGCGAATTGCAGGCCTATCTGGCGGCACATGTGCCCGGATTTGGCACGCTGGATGAGATCACCAAATTCTCAGACGGGCAATCCAATCCCACCTACAAACTGACCTCTGGCGGGACACAGTTTGTGCTGCGGGCCAAACCGCCGGGCAAATTGCTCAAATCCGCCCATGCGGTTGACCGCGAATTTCGCGTGATTCAGGCCTTGGGCGGCACGGATGTGGCGGTGCCAAAAGTGCTGCACCTGTCAGGCGCAGACACGCCCATGGGCACACAGTTCTTTGTGATGGAGATGGTGCAAGGGCGCATTTTCTGGGATCCGGCCCTGCCGGAGTTGGACAACGCCGCACGCACCCACATCTATGACGCAATGAACGGCACGCTCGCGGCCTTGCATTCCGTTGATCCCACCGCCGTCGGGCTGGCGGATTATGGCAAACCCGGCAATTATTTTGAACGTCAGGTCGGGCGATGGTCCGGGCAATACCGCGATGCGGAAACCGACAAGCTGGCGGATGCGGATTGGGTGATGGATTGGCTCGCGGCACATATGGTCGCGGATGATGGTGCCTCCTCCATCGTGCATGGGGATTACCGCATCGACAATATGATCTTTGCCCCGGACGCCGAACAGGTTGTTGCCCTGCTGGATTGGGAGCTGTCCACCCTGGGCCACCCGCTGGCCGATCTGGCCTATCAATGCATGCATTGGCGCCTGCCCCACACCGGGTATTTTCGCGGGCTGGCCGGGGTGAACCGGGCCGAGATTGGTCTGCCGGATGAAGACACATATGTTGATCTTTATTGCGAACGACGCGGCATTGCGCGGCCCGACAACTGGCAATTTTATTTGGTGTTTTCCTACTTCCGCCTGCTCGCCATCCTGCAAGGGGTGTTGAAACGGGGGCTGGATGGCAATGCCTCCAACCCGCGTGACAGTGACATGATGCGTCAGGTCATTGCCCTGATGGCCGCAGAGGCGCGTAGGCTGGCCGATGGCTGAGGACGGCGTGATTGAGTACTTCTTTTCTGCCCATTCGGCCTATGCCTATCTGGGTGCCTGGGAATTGGAGCGTATCGCACAGGACAGCGGCTGGACGGTGGCCTATCGCCCCATCGACCTGAACCCGGTGATCGCAGCTACCAGCGGTGATGCCTTTGGGTCCCGCAGTGCGGCGCATTCTGACTATTTCTTTGGCCGCGACATGTTTCGCTGGGCAGAGTGGCGGGGCTTGCCCATGATCCGGCACCGGCCTACCCACCATGACAACCCGCTTGAGCGGCCCAATTGCATGATCATCGCAGCGGGCAAGGACGCGGGCGTGATAAGCCGCGCCATCCTGCAAAGCCATTGGCGCGATGACACGGACATTGCTGCCCCCGCAACGCTGCGCCGTTTGTCCGAGAAGGCGGGCCTTGACCCTGATGCCCTGCTTGAGGCTGCGCAAAGCCCAAAGGTCCAAGCCCAGCACCGCACCAACACCGATGAGGCCATTGCCCGCGGGGTCTTTGGCTCCCCGACCTATTTTGCACGTGGTGACATGTTTTATGGTCAGGATCGCCTTGACATGCTGGCCCGTGCGCTGCGCCAACCCTTCGCCCCGTGACGCCTACGCTGAAACAAATCGACGCCTTTGTGCAGGTCGCTGATCTGGGCAGTTTCCGGCGGGCTGCGGCGCGTTTGAACACCACTCAGCCCAATATCTCTGCCCGCATCAACGCGCTGGAAACCCTGCTGGATACCCGCCTGATGGAGCGCGATGCAGGCTCCGTCCGCCTGACGCCAAAGGGGAACACCTTGCTGCCCCACGCCCGCTCCGTGCTGGCGGCGGTGGAGGGCATGGTGGAGGCAACGGCAAATGCCGCCCTGACCACCGGTGTGCTGCGCCTTGGGGTGACAGAGCTGATCGTGCACACATGGTTGCCCGATTTCCTGCGTGCCCTGCGCGAGGCCGCTCCAAACGTGCTGGTCGAACTGACGGTGGATGTCTCCACCTCGCTGTCTGCCGGATTGTTCGGGCGCACGCTGGATCTGACATTTCAGAACGGCCCGTTTCAACGCCGCACCAGCGGGCTGGTGCCTTTGGGAGAATATCCCTTGATCTGGGCCGCAAGCCCAAATCTGGACATAGACACAACGGTCCCCATGGACACACAGGCGCTGACCAAGCACCCGATCCTGACCCATGCGCGCGGCACCCTGCCATATGATCAACTTGCCGCCCATGTCAGCGCAGCCGGCCTTGCCCCGGCCCGCCTCGTGCCCTCCAGCAATCTTGCAGCCTGCCTGCAAATGACGATGGATGGATTCGGCATCGCCTGCCTGCCCAAGGCTATGGTGAAGAGCGCGCTGGCCTCCGGCGCACTCATTGCCCTGCCCTACGGCTGGCACCCTGACCCCTTACGTTTTGCCGCGCGATACGAGGCCGAACGCGCGCCGGGGTTCCTAAAAACCGCCGCTAAGATTGCGGCGTCATTAGATCAGAAAAAATGATCCTCTCAATATAAAAGAAAAATTGGACGTGATGAGCGCGGCGCGATACTTCTGGTCCAATCAAAGCGAGGGGATGGTATGTCGGGCAACAATTGGCGTCTGGGTGTGGACATTGGTGGCACGTTTACCGACGTTGTGCTTGAGGGTCATGCGCAGCGGTTTTCCACCAAGGTCCTGACCACCTACGCGGCCCCCGAAAATGCCATTCTCGACGGGCTGGCGCAGGTCTGTGCCAAGGCGGACATCAACGCGGCCGAGATCACCCAGATCATCCACGGCACCACGCTGGCCACCAACGCGTTGATTGAACGCCGCGGGGCCAAAACCGCGCTGATCACCACAAAAGGGTTTCGCGATGTCATTGAAATGAGGACCGAATCCCGGTTTGAGCAATATGACCTCAACCTCGTACTGCCAGATCCGCTACTGCCCCGCCAGCGGCGCTATACCCTTACTGAGCGTGTCGGCGCAGACGGCAAGGTGCTGGTCCCGCTAGCGCGCGCAGAGGTCGAGCAGCTTGCTGATGACCTTGTCGAGGCGGGTTTTGAAAGCATCGCGGTCGGGTTTCTGCACAGCTACCTCAACCCCGCCCATGAACGCATGGTGCGCGAGGTGCTGGAGGCGCGTCTGCCGGGTGCGATGATCTCGCTGTCCTCGGACGTCTCGCCGCAGATGCGCGAATATGAGCGGTTCAACACCACCATCGCCAACGCCTATATCAAGCCGCTGATGAAGAGCTACCTCAGCCGCCTTGAGGACCGCCTGAAGGAAAACGGTGCGGATTGCCCGATTTTTCTGATGCATTCCGGTGGCGGCATCATTTCGATTGAAAGCGCTGCTGAATTCCCCGTGCGCCTGGTCGAAAGCGGCCCGGCGGGGGGGGCGGTTTTTGCCGCGACCCTGGCGGCGGCGTACGGTGTGGACAAGGTGCTGAGTTTCGATATGGGCGGCACCACAGCCAAGATTTGCCTGATCCAGAATCAGACCCCCAAAACCGCGCGTGTGTTCGAGGTCGCGCGCTCCTACCGCTTCAAAAAGGGCTCCGGCATGCCGATTTCGATCCCTGTCATCGACATGGTGGAGATTGGTGCGGGTGGCGGGTCGCTTGCCCATGTGGACGGGTTGCGCCAGATCCGGGTTGGGCCGGAAAGTGCGGGTTCAGAACCCGGTCCGGCCTGTTACGGACGCGGCGGAGAGCGCCCTGCGGTGACTGATGCAGACCTTGTGTTGGGCAAGCTGGACCCGGAAAATTTTGCCGGTGGTGCCATCCCGTTGCACCCAAAAGCATCAGAGCAGGTGCTTGCAATGCACTTGGGTGATACACTCGGCATGGACGCACAAACCGCCGCCTTTGGTCTCGCCGAAGTGGTGGACGAAAACATGGCCAACGCCGCCCGCGTCCATGCAGTGGAAAACGGCGAGGACCTGTCCGAATACACCATGATCGCCTTTGGTGGTGCTGCGCCCCTGCACGCTGCTCGGCTGTGCGAAAAACTCGGCGTGTCGCGTTGTCTGGTGCCCTCGGGTGCCGGCGTCGGCTCTGCCATCGGTTTTCTGCGTGCGCCGTTCAGCTTTGAGGCCAACCGCAGCGTCTACATGCGCCTGTCGGATTTTGAGCCAAACACAGTTGCGGAATTGTTCAGCGCGCTGGAGGAAGAGGCCACCGCTTTTGTGCGCTCCTGTGATGCGGATGCGCCGATTGAAGCCGCTCACAAAGTCTACATGCGCTACGCCGGTCAGGGCTGGGAAATACCGATTGATCTGACGCCCCAGCAGGCAGCGAACCCGGATATGGCAACCTTTCAGAAATTGTTTGAGGCCGATTACGCCCGCCTCTTTGGCCGCGTGGTCGAGGGTATGGATGTGGAGATCACAGTCTGGTCTGTGAACGCCACAACGCCTGTGCCGCCCACCGCGCCTGCCGCCCCGATGCGTGCCAGCGAAAAGGCCCCGATCACGGCAACAAGAGACCTCTTTGATCCCGCTCTTGGTCACGCCACAAGCGCCCAAATCATCAATCGCGCCGACATGGCCCCCGGCCACACTGCCCAAGGCCCCGCCATCATCGTCGAGGACGAAACCAGCGTCATCCTACCCACCAGCCGCACCGCGATCATGCAGGCCGACGGCACTATCGACATCACGGAGGCCGCCCAATGACCCCTTCTAACGTCGCTTATCAAGTCATGTGGAACCGCCTGATCTCCGTTGTGGAAGAACAGGCCCAAGCCCTTGTGCGCACAGCCTTTTCCACCTCCGTACGCGAGGCCGGAGACCTCTCTGCCGGGGTCTATGACGTTGAAGGCCGCATGCTCGCCCAAGCCGTCACCGGCACGCCCGGACATGTGAACGCCATGGCCGATGCGGTCGCCCATTTCATCCGCCGCATCGGGCGGGACAACATGTTTGAGGGCGACGTCTACATCACCAACGACCCGTGGGAGGGCACCGGGCACCTGCATGACATCACCATGGTCACGCCCTCGTTCAAAAGCGGCGCGCTGGTCGGGTTCTTTGCCTGCACGGCGCATATTGTGGACATCGGCGGGCGCGGTTTTGGCGCGGATGCGGGATCGGTGTACGAGGAAGGCCTCTACATCCCGATCATGAAATTTGCCGAAAAGGGCGCCGTGGACCCCACCTTAATCCGCATCGTGCGCGGCAATGTGCGCGAGCCGGATCAGCTGATAGGTGATATGTATGCCTTGGCCACCTGTAATGAGATTGGCCACCGCCGGTTGATCGAGATGATGGAGGAATTTGCGCTACCCGATCTGAACGGCATCGCCAGTTTCATCCTCGACAATTCCCGCCGTGCCACATTGGAAGCCATCGCCGCCCTGCCCCGCACCTCTGCGGAAGGCTCCCTCACGGTTGACGGTTTTGACACGCCGATCACGCTCAAGGTGAAGGTCACGGTGGAAGAAGACCGCATTCTCTCTGATTTCACCGGCACCACGGGGCTGGATAAGAAGGGCATCAACTGCCCGCTGGTCTACACCAAGGCCTACGCCTGCTACGCGCTCAAAGTTGCTATCGCGCCGGAGATTCCGAACAACCACGCCTCCCTTGCGCCGTTTGAAATCGCGGCGGAGGAAAACACCATTGTACACGCGCTGCACCCGGCACCGGTCGCCCTGCGCCACATCGTGGGCCACTTTGTGCCAGATGCGGTGTTCAACGCCTTTGATCAGATCGTCCCCGGCTTGGTGCCCGCCGAAGGGGCGGGCTGTCTCTGTAATTTCCAGGTCTCCCTACGCCCCCGTACGGACGCACCTGCCCCAGCGCACGCGCGCCGTTCTGAGGTGTTGACCTTCAACTCCGGCGGCTCCGGCGCGCGCCCCGGGTTTGATGGGTTGAACGCGACCGCCTTCCCCTCTGGCGTGATGACCATGCCGGTGGAGGCGACAGAGCATGCAGGCCCCGTGATCATCTGGCGCAAAGAACTGCGCCCCGATTCAGGTGGCCCCGGCCAGCGCCGTGGCGGCATGGGGCAATACATGGAGGTGGGCGCAACTGAGGGCCATGAGTTTGATTTCCAGGCCATGTTCGACCGCGTTGACTACCCCGCTGAGGGACGTCATGGCGGCGGCAACGGCGCACCGACCACCATCAGCCGCTCAGATGGTGCGGCCATGCGCGGCAAAGGCAAGCAGTTTGTGCCCCACGGCGAACGGGTGGTTTTGGCCTTTCCCGGCGGCGCCGGCTACGGCCCGGTGTCCGAGCGCGACCCAGCGCTGATCAAACGCGATCTGGCGCGGGGGTATATCTCGGCCGAGGCCGCTGCACGCGACTATGGCTTGTCAAAGGGTGATATTGAGGCTGTTCTGGCCTCCGTTAAGGAAGGATCAGCAGAATGAGCGCAACACGCAACAGCTATGACGTGGTGATTGTGGGCGGGGCCATGTATGGCTCCGCTCTGGCGTGGTGGCTCACGCAGATGGAAGGCTTTGACGGCACTGTTCTGGTGGTTGAGCGGGACCCGACCTATGAGTTCAGCTCCACTTCGCACACCAATTCCTGCATCCGCCAGCAGTTTTCCAACCGAACCAACATTCAGGTCAGCCAGTTTGGCGCGGAGTTTATCAATAATTTCCGTACGTTCATGGGCGATGATCCCGAGGTGCCGCATCTGCCGTTGCAAAGCTATGGCTATATGTATCTGGCGGATAACGAAGAATTTGCCATCAGCCTGAAAGAGGCGCAGGAAATTCAGGCCTCGTTGGGGGCGGGCACCAAACACATGACGCGCGATGAAATTGCCGCCGCCTATCCGTTTTATCAGCTTGATGACATCATCGCCGCCAACCACAATCTGGTGAACGAAGGTTATTTCGACGGCGGCACCATGTTTGACTATTTCAAACGCATGGCGCGGCGGGGTGGCGTGGAATATATCGCGGACGAAGTGGTGGGAATGACGTTGAATGTCACCAAGACAAGCGTGGAGTCAGTGACCCTGAAATCCGGCACAACGGTCTCCTGCGGCACCGTCGTCAACTGCTCCGGCCCGCGCGCCAATGACACGGCGAAAATGGCCGGATTTGAGCTACCGATCCGTCCGCGCAAACGCTATACCTTCATCTTTGATGCGGCCAATCCGTTGGATCGCGACCTGCCGCTCACTATTGATCCCTCTGGCGTGCACATGCGCTCGGAAGGCAAATATTACCTTGCGGGATGCCCGCCGGATGTGGACCCGGATGTGGCCCCCGATGACTTTGGCTTTGATCACTCACTCTGGATGGAGAAGGTCTGGCCCATCATCGCCACACGTATCCCTGCCTTTGAAAAAGTGAAAATCATCAATGAATGGGTGGGGCATTATGCCTTCAACACCTTTGATCAGAACGCCATTCTGGGCCGTCATACCAAAATCAACAATTTTGTCATGCTCAACGGGTTTTCCGGGCACGGTTTGCAGCAATCCCCGGCCATGGCGCGTGGTATTGCAGAACTGATTGCCCATGGCGAATATCGCTCGCTTGACCTCTCCCCTTTCGGGTATGAGCGTATCGAGAAGGGGGAGAAGTTCCTCGAAAAAGCTGTAATCTAAGGGTGATGATATGAAAGTTCGCGAAAACGCGTTCCTCAAGGCAATTCGTGCGGGGCAACAGCAGGTTGGCCTTTGGGTCAGCTTATCGAGCCCCTATGCCGCTGAGGCTGTGGCCCCGGCAGGTTATGACTGGGCCTTGCTGGATATGGAGCATTCTCCCAATGAGCTTGCACCGCTCTTGGGTCAGTTGCAGGCGTTTGAGGCCACCACAACCACCCCCATCGTGCGCCCGGACTGGAACGACACGGTCAAGGTCAAACGCCTGTTGGATCTGGGCGTTCCGGGCCTGCTGTTTCCGATGGTCGAAAGTATTGACGAGGCCAAATCTGCTGTTGCCGCCTGCCGCTATCCCCCGCGCGGCAATCGTGGTGTTGCCGGCACGACGCGGGCCAACCGGTTTGGCCGGGTGACAGATTATTTTGAAGAAGTCGAAAACCAGACCGCCATTCTGGTGCAGGTCGAAACCCGTCAGGCGGTTGAAAATGTGCTGGCCTATGCGGAAGTCGAGGGCATCGACGGTATCTTCTTTGGCCCGGCTGATATTGGTGCCGATATGGGTATTTTGGGCAAACCGATGGACCCGGAAATCTGGGCCTTTATCCGCCCCGCAGCGCGAAAATTAATGGACCGGGGCATGCCGGTGGGCACGCTGGTGTCTGACCCCGGCTTTGCGGCGGAACTGCTTAATGATGGCTTTAGCTTTGTTGCCTGTGGGTCAGATGCCGGGCTGCTGGCCAAGGGGGCAGACACTCTGTTGGCCACCGTGAAAAACAAACTCGTCTAAGGGAGAGAGCCCATGAAACTAAAGAAACTTGTTCTGACAGGTGCGGCGGGCAGCCTTGGCTCCCAGTTGCGTGCGCCGCTGGCTGCGATGTGTGATGAACTGATCAGCACTGATCTGGTCGATGACTTGGGCGAAATGAACCCGGGCGAGCATTATGTGAAGGCTGACCTTGCCCAATACGATGAGATCTTCCCCATGCTTGAAGGGGCCGACATGGTTGTGCATTTTGGCGCAATTCCGGATGAACGCCCCTTTGAAACGCTGCTGGGGCCAAACTTCATCGGGTCCTATAATATTTGGGAGGCGGGGTATCAGCAAGGTGTGCGCCGCGTTGTCTATGCCTCGTCCATCCACGCGGTAGGCATGCATAAAAAGGCCGATTTCATCGGCACCGATGTCGCCCATAGACCCGACACGTTCTATGGTTTGTCCAAGTGTTTTACCGAAGACCTCGGCTCCATGTATTGGGACAAGCGACAGATGGAGAGCGTGCATTTGCGCATTCTGTCCGCCTCTGGTCCGGTCAAAAACGCACGCGCTGTGGGGTCATGGCTCAGCTATGATGATTTGATCCGACTGGTGACCCGCGCGGTTGATACGCCCTCTGTCGGTTTTGCTGTTGTTTATGGTGTGTCCAACAATGATCGCGCGCCCGTAGATAACACGCTTGCCTCGTTTCTGGGCTACCACCCGCAGGACAACGCTGAGGATTTTGCCCAGGAGATATTTGCACAGACCGACAGCGTCGATGTGACGGACCCGGGCGAGATGTGCCATGGCGGGCCTTTTGCGGTTGTGGAACTGGGCAAATCCGGTGTGGCGCTCATGCCCAACAAAAGCGGCAGGGAATCCTGAGGCGGGCGCGGGCCAAGGCCCGCCTTACATGGGGTTTCATCAGCATGGGCATCGTCTGGAGCAGAAATGCAAAAAAACCTGAATCACCTAACCCTGCCTGAAATCAAAGATGTCAACTGGTGAAGAGATGCAGTGTGTTTCAAGTTATTTGCATTTCGCTATAGACGTAAGCGTCCGGCCTTGCTGCTCTGACGTGCCATAGAGTGTGTTGATAGTGTCCACGAACGATAGTGGACATCTTGAGGGCGGATATGGCGGGCAAGAAGGGTCAGAAGAAGCGGTTCTGGTCGGATGAGGAGAAGGTTTCGATCTGCCTGCAAACATGTGCGCCGGGAGTT
>CALFWM010000072.1 GCA_937928635.1 uncultured Sulfitobacter sp.
GCAAAACACAATGTGCCCCATGTGACGTTGTTGTTGCTGGACGGTGAGGGGCAGGTCACCCAGGTGTTGCGTGGCATGCGGTACAGTGATGAGATCAGAACAATCCTTGCTGGCCATTTTGAGGCGCATGGCTAAAGCTGCGCGCAGCGCTCTTGGCGAGATGCGAGGATGCCTCGCCCGCTGTCCCAGTACATGCCCCTTACCCCTCGCGCGCCACATCCACGTTTTACCGCATGGCTTTCCTCTTTCTGGCTTTAACTCTTCCCGGAGGTTTGGAGGCAGCGCCTCCAATGGCCCCTTGGGGCCTTCTGTCTCATCCAGATGGACAAACCGCTGAAACTTCTTTGCTGCGGGTGTTTCGCTGCCCCGACAACGTTTCGCGTCAGACAACACGCCCTTACGCACGCCCTCTCCCTTTGGTCAGACGCGAAAAGTGATAAAACGCGTCTCACGCTAAAGTCGAAGCGCTTTAGTTGCCCGCGCTTTCCATCTTGCGGCTTGCAAGAACCTCTTCGAGCCAGCCCAGTTTCATCTCAGGCACGGAGCTCAGAAGCAGATCGGTATAGTCATCAAAGGGCGGCGAGAGAACTTCGGATTTGGGCCCGTAGCGGACAACTTCGCCCTGAAACATGACCGCGATACTGTCGGCAATGGCTTTGACCGTGGCCAGGTCGTGGGTGATGAACAGATAGGCGACGTCTTCGATCTTTTGCAGGTTCAGCAACAGTTTGAGAATGCCGTCTGCGACCAGCGGATCAAGGGCGGAGGTCACCTCATCGCAGATGATCAGCTTGGGCTTTGCCGCCAGTGCGCGCGCAATACAGACACGCTGTTTCTGACCACCGGAGAGTTCCGCCGGGTAGCGATCCTGAAAGCCTGTCCCCAGTTCGATCTCATCCAGTAGTTCCTGAATGCGCCGCTGTTTTTCCGCGCCCTTGAGGCCAAAGTAGAACTCCAGCGGGCGGCCAATGATGGTGCCCACCGTCTGGCGCGGGTTCATGGCGGTGTCCGCCATCTGGTAGATCATCTGCAACTCACGCAGATCATCCAAAGGGCGCGTGGGCAGGTCTGGCGTCAGGGTGCGCCCGTCAAAGATAATCTGCCCCTTTGACGGGGGCAAAAGCCCGGTGATGACGCGGGCCAGTGTGGATTTACCAGAGCCGGATTCCCCCACAACTGCAAGGGTTTGACCGGGGTGCAAATCAACGTTGATGTCTTTGAGAACATCAAAGTCAGTGCCCTTGTAGCGCGCTGTGATCCCTTGAACCCGGAGCAAGGGATTGGAGGTTGGGATTTTTTCCTCGTGGGTGATGGAGCGCACGGAGACCAGTGCCTGAGTGTAGTCCTCTTGCGGGTTGTTGATGATCTGATCAACGGTGCCATATTCGACCATTTCGCCCATGCGGAGCACCATGATATGGTCAGAAACCTGCGCCACGACGGCAAGGTCATGGGTGATGTAGAGGGCGGCCACGCCGGTGTCGCGGATGGCTTCCTTGATGGCGGCGAGCACGTCGATCTGGGTGGTCACATCCAGAGCCGTGGTGGGTTCGTCAAAGACCACCAGATCGGGTTCGGGGCAGAGTGCCAGCGCCGTCATACAGCGTTGCAGCTGGCCACCGGAGACCTGATGCGGATAGCGGTTGCCGATGTTTTCAGGGTCCGGCAGGCCGAGCTTGCGGAAGAGTTCAACGCCGCGCGCCTCGGCATCCTTGCGCGAGAATTTGCCTTGCAGCACGGCAGCCTCAACCACCTGATCCATGATTTTTTTCGCGGGGTTAAAGGAGGCCGCAGCGGATTGCGACACATAGGTGACCTCTCCGCCGCGCAGATTGCGCACATCGCGCATGCCGGCGCGCAACATGTCGCGCCCGTTAACCCAGACCTCACCACCGGTCAGTTCCACACCGCCCCGGCCATAGGCCATGGCAGCAAGGCCGATGGTGGATTTGCCAGCCCCGGATTCGCCAATCAGACCCAGCACCTTGCCCGGGGCCAGATCAAAATCCACGCCATGCACAATTTCAATGTCGCGCGGGCGTTCGCCGGGGGGGTAGATCGTCGCGCCAATTTTGAGATTGCGGACTTTGAGCAGTGGTTGATCACTCATCCCCGGCCCCCTTTCAGCGAGGTGGTGCGGTTCAGAATCCAATCGGCCACGAGGTTGATCGAGATGCACAGGGTGGCGATGGCATAGGCCGGATAGAGTGCTGCCTGGATGCCGTAGTTGATGCCTTCCTTGTTTTCTTTCACGATGCCGCCCCAGTCCGCCTGCGGGGGCTGCACGCCAAGTCCGAGGAAGGAGAGGGTGGAGATGAAGAGCACCATAAAGATGAAGCGCAGGCCCATTTCCGCCACCAGCGGCGAGAGCGCGTTGGGCAGGATTTCGCGGAAGATCACCCAAGCGGTGCGTTCACCGCGCAGACGGGCGGCCTCCACATAATCCATCACGGTGATATCCACCGCCACGGCGCGCGCCAAGCGGTAGACGCGGGTGGAATCGAGCAGACCCATCAGCACAATCAGGGTGAACATGGTGGTGGGCATAACAGAGAGCACCACCAGCGCGAAGATCAATGAGGGGATCGACATGATCAGATCGACAAAGCGGCTGAGCACCTGATCGACCCACCCCCCCGATACGGCGGCGAAAAAGCCAAGGACTGAGCCGGTTACAAAGCTCAGGATAGTGGCCATGGTGGCGATAAAGATCGTGGTGCGTCCGCCGTAGATCAGACGGGTCAGCAGGTCGCGGCCCACGTTGTCCGTGCCAAGCCAGAACTCGGAAGACGCGGGTGCCCAGATTTCGTCCGAGACAATTTCAGCCATGCCGTAGGGCGCGATGAGGGGGGCGAAGATTGCGATCAGGAAATAGAGGCCGGTGAAGAACAGGCCGATCATGGCGGAGATGGGGATGTTCTTCATGGGGTGGTCTTTCTGGGGGAGGCGTGCGGCGCGGTGGTGATTGAACGCAGATGGGTGTCTCCCGGCGCATTTGCTAAGCAAATACGCGTGGTCGCACGGATTGCCTTTTTCAGGGAAAAAGCAATCGCAAAGGCACCCCGCCCGCCGTCCCGCGTTTGGTGATTGAACGCGACTGAGTGTCTCCCGGCGCTTTTGCTGCGCAAAAACGCTTGGTTGCACGCGGTGCGTTTTTTCGGGGAAAAACGCACCGTATTCATTTTGGGTGCCTCAATCGCGGATTAGCTAAAATCGAAACAACATCCGCAATCAGGTTCAACCCTATATACACCGCCGCAAAGATCAGCCCGCAGGCCTGCACCACCGGCACATCGCGTTTTGCCACATGGTCCACCAGATATTGCCCCATGCCGGGGTAGGCGAACACGACCTCCACCACCACAACGCCCACGACAAGGTAGGCCATATTGATCATCACCACGTTCACGATAGGGGCGATGGCGTTGGGGAAGGCGTGTTTGCGGATGATTTTCAGCATCCCCATGCCTTTGAGTTCAGCCGTTTCGATGTAGGCCGATTGCATCACATTCAGGATCGCGGCACGGGTCATGCGCATCATGTGGGCGAGCACAACGAGGGTCAGCACCATAACGGGGATTGCAATGGCATTCAGTTTTTGCAGCAGGCTCATGCTGTCATTCATCAGGGCGACAGAGGGGAACCAGCCTAGTTGGATCGCCAGCACAAAGATCAGGATGTAGCCGATCATGAATTCCGGGATCGAAATGGTGGTCAGCGTGATGCCAGAGATCAGCTTGTCGGGCCAGCGGTTTTTGTAACGTACCGCCAGCAGGCCCAATATGATCGCCAGGGGCACCGAGATCAGCGCGGCCCAAAAGGCCAGGAACAATGTGTTTTTCAACCGCCCGCCGATGCTTTCAGCGATGTCGCGGCCATTGGTCAGGGCCGTGCCAAGGTCACCTTGCAGGAACCCGCCCAGCCAACTGAAATATCGTGTGATCGCAGGGTCATTCAGGCCCAGCTCTTCTCGGAGGTTCGCGAGGTTTTCAGGCGTCGCCCCCTGACCCAGAATTTGTTGGGCCACATCGCCGGGCAGCATAACGGTGCCCGCGAAGATCAGTACAGATGCTGCCAACAGCAGCAGGATGCCCAGCGCAATGCGCTGAGCAACCAATTTGAGAACAGGATGCATCTGTTCCGCTTACGCCGTCTTCCACGTGTGTTTGAACGCGTAGTAGTTCATCATATCCGCATTTGGATCACCGACATAGCCCGCCACATTGGCCGACACACCGTCAATAAAGTCGTTGAACATCGGCAGGATCAGCCCGCCTTCTTCGCGCAGCATGCGGCCCATCTTGGAGTAGATTTCCTTGCGCTTGGCATCGTCCAGTTCGGCGCGCGCCTCAAGCAGCAAGGCGTCGAAATCGTCGCGCTTCCAACGGGTGTCGTTCCAGTCGGCGGAGGACAGATACGCCGTGGCGTACATCTGGTCCTGCACCGGGCGTCCGCCCCAGTAGGAGCAGCAGAAGGGCTGGACGTTCCAGACCTCGGACCAGTAGCCATCGTTTGGCTCACGCTTGACTTCCAGCGGGATGCCAGCGGCCTGACAGGACTGCTGAAACAGCGCGGCAGCATCGACTGCACCGGGGAAGGCCCCGTCCGCTGTGCGCAGGATGATGGGGCTGCCATCGTGGCCGGACTTCTTGTAGTGCTCGGCCGCTTTCTCTAGCGAGAACTCGCGCTGGGGGATCGTCTCATCAAACAGCGGATAGGCTGCATTGATGGGCATGTCGTTACCCACGCCGCCGTAACCCTGCAGGATCTTATCAACCATTTCCTGACGGTTGATTGCATATTTCAGCGCCAGCCGCAGGTCGAGATTGTCAAAGGGGGTTTTGTCAACATGGGCGATGAACACATAATGGCCCCGGCCGGATACGTTCACTACGTTCACGGTGGGTGCGCGGTCCAGCAGTTTTGCGATCTTTGGCTCAACCCGGTTGATAACATCGACCTGTCCCGACTGAAGCGCTGCGGTACGGGCTGTTGCGTCGTTCAGCACGATCACCTCAACCTTGTCGTAGTGCGCTGTGACGGTCTGATCACCGCCCCAGTAATCAGAGCGACGGGTGGCCGACGCACGCACGCCAGGCTCAAAGCTCTCCATCAGGTAAGCGCCCGTGCCGATGGCCGCCGCAGGGTTGTCAAAACCACCGCCGGGCTGGATCATCAGATGATAATCCGCCATCAAATAGGGCAGGTCAGCGTTTGCGCCATCCAGTTCCACGACAAAGTTCATTCCGTCAGTGGACATGGATTTGATGCCCTTCATGATGCCCAACGCGCCAGATTTTGAATCCTCGTTGGAGTGACGCTCCATTGTCTTCATCACATCCTCAGCGGTCACGGCATTGCCGTTGGAGAACATGCAGTTCTCGCGGATTTTGAAGGTCCAGGTCGTCGCATCAGCCGATCCTTCCCAGCTTTCCGCGACAAGGCCGGACAGTTGGCCGTCGGCTTCAACGCGCACAAGTGTTTCGCCCCAGAGACGGCCAATGGTGATTGGCACATCAGAAGCCCAGCTTGCCGGGTCTTGTGTGTTGGTGCTTTCGCCGCCTTGTACGCCCAAGCGGAAGGTGCCACCTGCGACGGGCTTGGCATGGCCGTCTGCTTTTGCGTCGGTTGCCAGCATGGAATTTGCCACAGCAGCGGTCACGCCCAGAGCGGCCGCGCGTGTTACAAACTCACGGCGTGTCATGCTGCCCTTGGCAACTTCGCCGGTCAGATGTTTCAGTTCGTCATTCATGGATAGGGTCTCCCTGATGGAATCATGGCGCGTTATCGCGCTTGTTTTTGATTGACGGGCCAAGTTTGCCCATCCCGCGTCATATCGCAAGGGTTAATGGCCTGTTTTATCTGTCCCAGACTACATGTGATCACGCGCAATGCTGTCGGTCAGATCGCGCTCATAGATCAGCCTGTCGTTCTCATAAGCCTCAAGGCGCGCGCTGAGATGAAAATGGGTGGCATCAGCCCACATGGCCGAATGGGTTTCTGTGCGCAGGCGAATGTCGCCGCGCTCCAGCTCGTCCGTCCAGTGGCAGGTGCCACGCGCAGAGAGCGGATCATCCGGGTGGATGTCCCAGCGTTCGCGCGCGGTTGAGCCGTTGATCAGGCCATGATCGGCGTCCCGAACCTTGCCAAAGTCATCCTCAATGATCAGGGAGGCAATGCCGGTGGTCATATCCGTTTCCTGTCGGCGGATATGGTTTTCGGGGCGTATTTCTTCGGTTTCCCAAGGGTCGGCAGCGGTGGGCGGTTCAAAGGTGTATTCATCACCGCCCGCGGTGGGGCGCTCTGTGAGGGCCAATAGACCAAAGTGCAACGTCACCTCTGATGCTTGCGGAGCGGGCCAGATCAAAGGCCAATACGCATTGGAGATGGCGACGCGCAACCGATGGCCCTTCGGCACCCGATATCCGATATGATCAAGCGTGACGACAACGCCTTCTTCTTTGCCGGGGGTCATGGCGGCCGGATTTTGGTGGGTTTCCCGGTGCGCCAGATTGAGCACGCCATAGGTAATGCGCGTGGACGCACCGTCCGGATGCACGTGGTTGAGCCGAACCGCCAGCTGCCCCTGCGGTTGGTCAGAACTTATGCCAAGTGCGATCCGGGGTGCGCCAAGAATGTCGAGGTCATCTTCCAGCGGGGCGCTGTCAAAACAGACAGAAAGCGCATCATCGCGGCGCTGATCACCGGGCATTTCCGGCCCAAGCCAGATCGCGCAATACTCGCCCGCATCCGCGCCGCAATGGGCGGGGGTGCAGATGGTTTGCGCCGCACAATACCCTTCTTCGCGTGTCAGACCATTTGTTGTCAGGTGAAAACCCGTTTCCGAAAGATGTCCCGTCGCCCCTTGTCCTTCCGCAATCCACCTGCCGGGGCGGTTGGCGTACCATGCCGCCGGGCGCACGCCGTCCATCAGGTAGGCGCGGTAATCGGGGTCATCCTCAACACCGGTATCCATGTCCTTGAGCCAGCGGTCCCACCAGCGCAGCGCCTCTTGCAGGAACCCGATGCGCGGTTCGGGCACGGCAAAATGCGGGTACTTGTGCACCCAGGGTCCGATGATACCTTTGGCACCGGGCAGGGCCTCCACCAATTGGGGCACGGCGTTTTTGTAGGCATCCCCCCAGCCGCCCACCGCCAGCACCCTGGCGGTGATCCTGCTGTAATCCTCAATCACCGAGCCGTGCTGCCAGTAGGCATCGCGGGTTTGGTGGCGCAGCCAGACGCTGGGCAGAAAGGGTTCATTTTGCAGCCGCTCCAGCCACATCTCGCGCCAATCCGCGCGCAGGGCCGGGTCGGGGGCGCGGGAGGAATAGCTCCACATGGTCGCGCCCCAGCCGAGGTTTTCATTCAGCAGGCAACCGCCCTTGTAGTGAATGTCATTGGCAAAGCGATCAACCGTTGAGCACAGCGTGATCACCGCCTTCAACGCTTCGGGTTGCATTGCGGCGACCTGAAGGCCGTTAAACCCGCCCCAGCTGATCCCCATCATCCCCACGCGCCCATTGCACCAGGGCTGTGCGGCGAGCTGGGCAATCACCTCGCAGGCGTCATCCATTTCTTGCTGCGTATATTCATCTGCCATGATGCCCTGACTGTCGCCATTGCCGCGCATGTCAACGCGCACGCAGGCATAGCCACGCTGCGCAAACCACGGATGGGTCAGGGCATCGCGCGCGCAGGTGCCGTCGCGTTTGCGGTAGGGCAGATATTCCAGGATCACCGGCACCGGATCATCCGCAGCATCCTTTGGCCGCCAGATCCGCGCGGAAAGGCGACAGAAATCAGACAGGGTGATGCCGTGGTCCGGCTCTTCGGTCAGTTCTCGCAGGGTATTTTTCAGGTCAGCCATGGCGAGAGCGTCGTTTTGACGGGTTCAATTGTCAACTGCACAAGATTTAGTGGGTTTTGTGAGTGCACCCTACCGGGTATGCGCAAATGGGGGGTGAGACCGGATAGTCGTTTGAAATGAATCAGATATCCCGTTTTGCGTGTTCCATTTTGTGTCATTTCGGGGCGCCGGCACGGGCCATTTGGTGTAGGACTCGAAAAAAGACTCTAGATTCCTGAGTGGTTTAGCGGTATCCAAACTGCATAAAGCGAAAGCACGGCGCGCTCGAACGGGCTGGCTTCGTAAATAAGAAACACACGAGGGTCCGCATAGAACGGCTCTTCGAGGTAGAGTGGTGGTGTTATGAAGGCGATTGATTTCGTCGTCCGCGATAGCGCGGGCGGATTGCAACGTGGAGCCGTGTCAGGCGATGCAAAAACCCACGTTATCCAGGCCCAGTCGGGTCAGGAAATTTCTCTCAACCTGCGTCAGAGCGACCTGCAAGGTCAGGTGCGATCGGGCAATGATTTGGTGGTAACGCTGGCCGATGGCCGGGTAATCACAATCGACAATTACTTTAACGACACAGGCGCGGCCAACCGCCTGTTTGTTTCGGCCGATGGCTACCTGAACGAGGTCGTTTTTGTCGACACCGGCAATGGCGAGCTGTTTGCCCAATATGGCGCAACAGAGCAGTGGGGCAAATGGAGCCCCTCGGATGACCTGATCTATCTCGGGCGCACGGATCTGGCCGCAGCCGGGGCCAACGAAGAAGTCTCCATGTTTGCCGCCCCCCTGCTGGGCGGTGGTCTGCTGGGCGGTGGTGCAGGTCTTGCAGCCGCCGGTGTCGGTGGTGCGGCGGTTCTGGGCGGCCTTGGTGGCGGCGATGGTGCGGAAGGTATGCCTGCGGCACCCTTTGTGGATGGCCCGGAGTCATCAGAGCGGATTGGCGGCGATGATCGCGGCCCCGATGTGATCACGGTCAGCGGCGGCGGTGAGCCCGGCGACACGGTTGTTGTCACCATCGGTGAAGAGGTCGTCGAGACGGTGATCTCTGAGGACGGCACATTTGTGGTGACCTTCCAGGGCGATGATTTCCCTGTTGATGGCACCTATGAGGCAGAGGTCACCGTGACCACGCACAATGGCGATGTGGTGCTGGATGGTCCGGGGTATGTGATTGATACAACCCCACCCGCAGTGGCCGTTACCTCCGGCACTGAATCCGTGATGGATTTCTTTAACGGCGAGTCCTTTGCGCAGGGGGTCACGCTGACGGGCACGGGGGAGGCAGGTGCCTCTGTCGTCGTGACAATTGCGGGCATCGCGCAGTCCACCACCGTGGCCGAGGACGGCACCTGGCGTGCATCCTGGGAAATCGGCTCCCTTGAAGAGGGTGAATATTCCGAAGGGGTGACCATTGTCAGCACCGACGATTTTGGTAATTCCACCACGATCACCGACAATCTGATTGTTGACACGCTGACCACTGTCACCATCGACACGCAAAGCGTTGAAACCGATGGCACAGTGAACTTTGTGGAGGCCCAGGACGGTGTCACCCTGACCGGCACGTCGGAGGCAGGCGCCACCGTTGAGGTCAGCTTTGGCACCGGTACACGCACGGTGACCGTTGATGCCAATGGCACATGGTCCGCTGATTTTGTGATGAGCGAAGTGCCCACAGGGGAGGTTTCTGCCCCGGTGACGGCCACCGTGACCGATGGCTTTGGCAACACGTCCACAACAACCGGCGAGGTCGATATCGACACGCTGGTGCGCAACTTTAGCTTTACAGGCACCACAGGTGGTGCGGACGGTGTGATCAACATCGCGGAAGCCGCTGAGGGCCTGACCATGACGGGCACAACGGAGCCGGGCTCTACCGTCAGTGTGACCATGAACGGGTTCACGCGCGAGGCCACAGTGGCCAGCGATGGCACATGGGCCGTTGATTTTGAGACCGCAGAAATCCCGACCGGCGAACAGGCGGTCGAAATGTCAGCCACCGCCACGGATGCGGCGGGCAACGTGGACACGATCACCCGCGATGTGGTTGTGGACCGGGATGCAGGCGTGCTGACCATCTCATCTGACCCGGTTGAGGGCGACGATGTGATCAATGAGGTTGAGGCCAGCGACGGGGTGACCCTGACCGGCACCTCCAACCCCGGCGCGAGCGTTCTGGTCACGCTGGGCGGCATCAGCCAGGAAACACTGACCGATGCAGATGGCAATTGGAGCGCAACCTTTGCCGCAGGTGACGTGGCACCGGGTGATTATATCGCTGATATCCGCGCCTTTACCATTGATCCCGCGGGCAACCCGCTGGAGGCGACAGATCAGGTCGCGGTTGACACCCGTGTGGACAACCTGAGCATTGACGTGGGCGCGGTAGGCGGCGGTGACGGTGTGATCAACGCCGTTGAACGCCAGGCAGATGGTGGCATTGAAATCACCGGCACAACCGAGGTGGGCTCCACATCCGTTGTGGTTAATCTCGACGGTGTGGATGTGAACGCCACTGTTGACGCGGCGGGCAACTGGACCGCCGTATATACCGCCGCGCAGGTTTCTGCCGGCACCTATGAGGCCACCGCATCGGTCACCGCGACAGATGCGGCAGGCAATGTTGCCAGTCTGAGCGGGACCTTGCAGGTTGACACCGAAGTTGTGCCGTTTTCGCTGGATGAGGGTGCGGGTGGTGCGGACAATGTGGCCAACGCCGCAGAAGTCGCAACCGGCATCGACCTTGGCGGACAGGTTGAGGCAGGCTCTGCCGTGCAGGTCACCTTTGACGGGGTTGAACACGCCGCCAATGTGGATGCGAGTGGCAACTGGAGCCTGACCATCCCGCCCGGTTCCATCCGTGCGGGCACCTATGAGGCCGCCATCGCGGTGCGTGCCACAGATGCCGCAGGCAACGTTGATACCATCACCGACACGCTGGCCATCGACACGGATGCCCCTGACGGACCGGTCATCGCGTCCTTTACCCGGGACGGCGACGGCATTCGCGGCATTTCAACGGAAATTGCACCGGATGATCTGGCCGTGCATCAGGTGGCTACGGATGGCAGCATTTCTGATGTGTCTGCGGCACAAGTGGATATTGAAGTCTTGGGTGAAACCAATTTTGCCTTTGACAACAATGTGCCCGATGGCTCCCATCTGGTGATCACTGCGACGGACACAGCGGGCAATCTCAGCGGCACCTATGTGGTGCTGGATGATGAATCCGCCGCGACCGAGGTCACGCTGGATGCCAGCTCGCTAGGTGGTCTGAATATCGAAACGCTTGACCTGAGCTTTGCCGAAGAAGGCAACCTGACCATCGACGCCGCCACATTGCTGGCCTTGTCGAGCAACACAAATGAGTTGCAGATCAATGGCGGGTCAGATGACACGGTCACCATTCTGGGGGCCTCGGCGGCGGGCAGTGAAACGCGCGGCGATCAGACCTTTAACATTTACACATTGGGCGAAGAGGGCCGATTGGTCATAGATGATGACGTCACTGTTGTGATCTAAACAAGACGAACGAAACGACGGCAAGGCGCGGGCGTCAAATGATCCACGCCGCCAAAATAATAAGAATAACCATAATAATCCGCACGTTAGAGGCAGGAACATGGGGCAAGGTGTAAACAAGGCAGGAGTGGTGTGCGTGCTGGCATGTACCCTCTCCGGGTGTTTGTCGGATTTCGGCAGCGGCGCGGGGGAGGTGTCTTCCCGGCTCAAGACTGTCGACAACACATCGGTGGCGCGGCCCGCCACACATACCGAAAAAGTGCAATCCGAAAGTCAGATCATCCAGGGTCTGGCCGCGCGGCGTTCGGCACTGCCCACGGGCAGCAGTTTTGACAAGGTCGCAACCTCGGTGCTTGCCGCCAATTCGCGTGCCGCTGAATCGGAGCTGCGCGCGGCCATGCTGCGCTCCCAGGCGGCCTCCAAAAACTGGCTTCCCAAAATCGGCCCACCCGTCAGCCTCAGCTCATTGGGCTCGATCATGGCGAACCTGATTGTGGATCAGGTGTTGTTTGACAATGGCCGCCTGAAGGGCGAGCGCGAATTTGCCGTGGCGGACGTAGAGGTTGCCGCCGTTCATCTCGCACAAGACACCAATGATCGGGTTCATACGGCCCTTGGCCTTTACAGCGACGCTGTTGAGGCGCGTGAAAAGGCCGCGCTGGCGCAGGTCTCACTCAAGGACATGGGGCATTTTGCCTGGATCATGAATGAGCGGGTCAAAGGCGGGGTATCGGACCACTCTGATCTGAATATCCTCAACCAAAAGCTGGCCGAAATCAAAGCTGACCGCACAGCCAATGTTGAAAGGGCGCAAACCGCGCTGGCAGAGCTGAATGCGATGTCAATTCAGCCCTTGTCGGACCTGCGCGGCGCGCCCCGGTTGGATGTGTCATCCACCGCCGCGCAGCCGTTGAGTGTTGTTTTGGCAGAGGCCGAGAAAATCCGCGCAATTGCCGGGGCCAAGGTGGAGCGTGCGGGCAATTTGCCAGGTGTGTCGCTGGGCGGCACCGTGGGCGAGGATTCCTCCTTTGGCGTGCAGGTCAAATCAGAACGTCTGTTGGGGCTTGGCACCGGTTCCCGCCTCAAAGCGATCGAAGCCACCAAAGAGGCCGCAGGCCGCCGTGTCGCGCAGGCCAATGAAGATGCGAACCGCCAGTTGCGCAAGTTGGAAGGGCAGATCGCCGCAACCTCGCGACAGGCCGCAGAGGCACGCGGGCTGACACAACAGGCCAAACAGAACCTTGATCTGTTTCAGGCGCAATATGATGCAGGCCAACGTCAAGTCATTGACGTGGTGGGCGTTTACGAGACCTTCGCGCGCCAGCAGCAGGCCGAAGTGACACTGAAGTACGAGGCCATTCGCCTGAAACTTCAGATGGCACAGCTTTTGGGGATTTTGGCGGACGGGGACGCGATTTGACCAACACGACAGGGACCAGCGGTAAACGCGCCTTTACCCTCACCATCGCAAACGGCAATCAGGGGCGCATTGTCCCGGTTGATAACGACGCCAAAGCAGAAACGCCAAAGCCAACATTTGACGACCGCATCCGGGCGCGCGCCAAACTGGCGGCAACCTATGCCAGCCTGTTGGGCGTGGCCGCGGTGCCGCGTGATCTGTTTGAAACCATCGGCGGGGCCACCCGCGCAGGTACGGGCGAGGCCGAAGAGGCCACAGCGATCTGCCATGGTCTGAAATCCATCGGCATGATTGCGGATGTGCGCCGGGTCGACTCCGTGCGCGCGGGGCATTGGCCCGCACTGGCCTATATGACCTCCGGGCAGGTCTTGCTGGTTCTAGGGCAATCACGCGGGCAATTGACCGTATATGATCCCTTGTGCCCCGACAACCGCGCCTTCGTGCCGGTCACGGATTTCCGGCCCCATTTTGCGGGCCTGCTGGTCAGCGCGGAAACCTCATTGGCCAAGGTCGAAGAGGTCCATAAAACCGCCCGCGCCCCGGCGCATTGGTTTTGGGGCCAGTTTGGCCGCTTTCGCCGTCAATTTGCCGAAGTTGCGCTGGGGTCTTTCATTGCAAACCTTCTGGCGGTCGCGGTCGCGCTGTTTTCCTTGCAGGTCTATGACCGGGTGATCCCGCACCAATCCGAGGCGACACTTTGGGTGCTGGCCGCGGGTGCCGGGCTGGCCTTGCTGATGGAGGCCTTTTTGAAAATCGCCCGCGCGCGTCTGATGGACGGGGCAGGGCGGCAGATCGAAGTTTCGGTTTTGCAGGTGCTGATGAACCGCATCCTTGGCATGCGCTCTGACACCAAAGGGCAGGCGCCCCATCAGGTGTTTTCTGCAATGCGCGAATTCAGCTCCGTACGGGAATTCTTCACCGCCTCCACCATCGGCACGCTGGCGGATATTCCGTTTATCTTTGTTTTCCTCTTCCTTGTCGCCTCGATTGCGGGCAACGTGGTCTGGGTGCTGGTGCTGGGTGGTATCCTGATGGTGGTGCCGGGGTTCTTTTTGCAGAAAAAGATGATCCGCCTGACACAGGAAACCCAAGGGGCCTCTGCCAAATCCTCCCGTTTGCTGCACGAGACCATTTTTGAACTCGACACGCTGAAAACCCAGCGCGGTGAGGACCGTGTCATGCGTCTGTGGAACGAGTTGAACACAGTCTCTGCGGTCAAATCCTCAGAACAGCGCAAGCTGGCCTCCACCCTGAGTTTCTGGAGTCAGGGCGTGCAGCAGGCGACCTATGTGTCCGCTGTGATTGCAGGCACCTATCTGGTGTTCGTGGGGCAATTTACGGTGGGTTCAATCATTGCGACGGGCATTTTGACGGGACGCACGCTGGCCCCGCTGACCCAACTTGCGGGCACCATGGCGCGTTGGGGCAATGTGAAATCGGCCCTTGATGGCTTAGACCATATCGCCGGTGCCGCGCAGGATGCCGAAACGGGGCGCACCTACCTGCGTCGCGAATCCCTGAAAGGGCATTTTGAGCTGCGCGATGTGACGTTTCGCTATGAAGAGGACGGCGCGCCAACGCTTGATATCAAAGGCATGGCCATCAAGCCGGGGCAACATGTGGCGATTTTGGGGGCCAATGGGTCTGGCAAGTCATCGCTGTTGAAACTGCTCAGCGGGCTTTATGCGCCCGATACCGGGCGTATCATGATTGATGGCACCGAAATGAGCCAGATTGAGCCGCGCGATCTGCGCCGGCTGGTTGGCTATCTGGGGCAGGACGTGCGCCTGTTTGCCGGGTCACTGCGGGACAATCTGAACCTGACCATGCTGGAACGTGATGATGATCGCCTTTTTGAGGCGTTGAATTTTGCCGGGCTTGGCCCCTTTGTGCAGGCCCATCACAAGGGGCTGGATCTGGAGATCAAGGACAATGGGGCGGGGTTGTCGATTGGTCAGCGCCAGTCGATTGGCTGGGCGCGGCTGTGGCTGCAAAATCCGCAGATTTGTCTGCTGGATGAACCCACTGCGGCGCTGGATCAAACGCTGGAGGCCACGCTTGTGTCACGTCTGGAGACCTGGATGAAGGGGCGCACCGCGATTATCGCGACCCATCGCGCGCCAATCCTTGCGCTGACCGAACGCACCATGCTGTTGCAAAATGGCCGGATGACCGTGGATGGCCCCAAGGACAAAGTGCTGAGCCATATCGCAGGGAACGCGCCCAAAAAGCCGGAGATCGCCGCATGAGCCTTGCCCATCCAAATGAATTTGACGCCCAATTGGGTGAAGAAATGCGCGGGCCCTCACTGGTGGTCTGGCTGTCAGGGGCCACGGTGCTGGTGTTTCTGATCTGGGCCGCCTTCGCCTGGGTTGACGAAATTGTGCGCGCCGAAGGGTCAATGATTTCATCCTCGCGCCCCCAGATCATTCAGAACCTTGAGGGCGGCATTCTGGCCGAACTTGCCGTGGGTGAAGGTGACATCGTTGAAAAGGGCGCTGTGCTGGCGCGGTTGCATGGCACGCAGTTTCAGTCCTCCGTGGATGATCTGATGGACCAGATCAGCGCCTTTGAAATCCGCCGCTTGCGGCTGGAGGCAGAACTGGCGGGCATGTTTGATTTTGACGTCAGCCGCGATCTGGCGCAGCGCACGCCGGATATTGTGGCCTCTGAACGCGCGCTGTTGCTGGCGCGGCAGTCTGATTTTGTGTCCCGCACCGAGGGGGCGCAGCGGGTGCTGGCAGAGGCGGAGCGCGAAAAAGATCTGTTGGAAAACCTGCTGGAGCGCAAAATTGTCTCGCTGATTGAGGTGACACGGGCGCGCAAAGTGCATGCAGATGCGCGGATCAAATATGATGAGATTGTCACGCAGTCCGAACTGGAACGGGCACAGGAATATTCCGATATACTCAAAGAACTGGCAACCCTGCGCCAGAACCTCAAGGCCAGTACGGATCAGCTGAACCGGACCGTGTTGCACAGCCCGATGCGCGGCATTGTGAACAATCTCTCCGTCACCACCATCGGCGGCGTTGTGCGCCCCGGGGAAGAGATTTTGCAGATCATTCCCATGGACGAAGAGCTGTTTGTTGAGGCACGGGTCAAGCCGGAGAACATTGCGGGCGTGCGTCCGGGGCAGGAGGCGACGGTGAAACTGTCGGCCTATGACTACACAATCTTTGGCACGCTGAAGGGCAAGGTCAAACTGATCTCTGCAGATACCTTTAAGGATGACCGCGCGCGCGACCCGGATGGGGACCCGCATTACAAGGTGACCTTGCAGGTGGACACAGACAACCTGAGCGCGCGGCAGGCGTCACTTGAAATCCGTCCGGGCATGCAGGCGTCCGTGGAGTTGCACACGGGATCAAAGACTGTGATGCAGTACCTGCTGAAGCCTTTGTATAAGTCCAAGGAAGCGTTTCGCGAGCCATGAACGTCGAACGCGAAGTGTTCCCACTCCTTTACCATTCCAGACGCCGGGCCTGATCCAAAGGAGCGCGCAAGCGCGCGTTTCATTTTTTGGTTTGGATGAGAGGCCGCGTGGTTTCGAAGGAGGCGGCGCTGGGGGGATGATTGGGGGCAGTGACGCTGCGGGCTCTCCAAAACCAAATGGTTTCCAAGCCCCCCTTAATTGATCTCTGTCTGGCACCCGCCGGTCTGAGGTCCAAGTAAAATAGCCGTCTCCCGCAAGCGGGTCCCTCGGCGATTTTTCTTGACCCTCAGCCCTGCGCGCGCCACCCCGTTCTCAAGCAAGGGCGGCTCGGAAACCAAAAGGTCAGGAGGCCGTATCCAGCCAGATCGTGACCGGGCCGTCATTGGTGAGGGCGACAGACATATCCGCGCCGAACTGGCCAGTCGCCACCGGGATATCGAGGGAGGCAAGGTGATTGGCGAAGTGTTCATAGAGCGCCCTGGCCACGTCGGGTTTGGCCGCATAAGAAAACCCGGGGCGGGTGCCGCGCGATGTGTCTGCAGCGAGGGTGAACTGGCTCACCACAAGGGCGCTGCCGCCGGTTTGGGCAAGCGAAAGGTTCATTTTTCCAGCGTCATCTATGAATAGCCGAAGTTTGGAGATTTTGAGGGCGAGTGCCTCGGCTGTGGCATTTGTATCGTCGGGCATGGCGCAGACAAAAATCAGCAGGCCGGGGCCGATCTGGCCCACAATGGCACCCTCTACGGTGACGGCAGCCTCGCTGACGCGTTGCAACAGCGCGCGCATCAGTTGTGCCAGGCGATGATCTGGTCAGGATCGGCGCGTTCTGTTCTGAATTGATTTATCGGGGCATCAGTGTCGCTATAGCCAAAGGAAATTGCACAAAGAACCATGCGATCCTCTGCGATGTTCAGATGGCTGCGCACCAAAGGCGCATAGGCCGCGATGGCGGCCTGCGGGATGCTCGCCACGCCAAGCGCGGTTGCTGCCAGTGTAAAGGCGGTCACAAAACCGCCGGTGTCCATCGCGCCGTAAGGGCCAATCTCTGCCGGTGAATGCAGGATCGCCACGTGCGGTGCGTCAAACAGGGCGTAGTTGCGCAGCATTTGGGCCATGCGCGCGGCGCGATCAGATTTTTCGATGCCCACCGCGTCATAAAGCTGAAAACCGCAGGTGCGGCGACGCTCCTTGTATGTGCCGGAATATCCCGACGGCCATGCAAGGTCAGGGGAGGGCGGTGTGCCTTTGGCTGCCGCTGCACTGACGGCCTCGCGAAAACGGTCTGTTGCGTTGCCACGTGTGATTTCCACCTGCCAGGGCTGCGCATTGCACCAGGATGGCACATGGCGTGCCGCCGCAACAATTTGTGTGATGACGTCATCGGGCACAGGGTCCGGGCGAAAGGCGCGGCAGGAATAGCGCGCGGCAAGCGTCTCTTTCAGGGTGTCGTAAGCGGTCATTGATTTTGTGCCATTCCATAGCCGATGCCTGCCGCGATGATCAGGCCGACCACAACAGCAAGGGTGATTTTGAGCGTGGAATAGGGGCGTTCGCCCTGCACCCGCCCGGTGCGGCCATTGACCACAAAGCGATAGGTCTTGCCGCGGTATTTGTAGGCCGCCAACCAGACCGGCAATAGTACGTGTTTGAACGTCAGATTGTCCATGGTGGTTTGAATGTCATGCACCCGCTGACGATCGCCGCCAATGTCAAACTTGACGTCCCGGCCAATGACCCGGTCCATAAGGTGGCGGGCCTGATCAAAACCGTCGTCAAGGGGCACGGAATAGGCCTCCGCCCGGAAACCGGCAAGGTATTCCGGGGCATAGGGTTCCAGCGCGGACAAATCCCAGGGTTCCAGCGCATCTGTATAGGGTTTGGGCAGCGCGGTGGATGCCAGCACAAGCACATCATCAAAGAACCGTTTCACCCGGCCGCTGACCCGTTGCCATCGGACCTTGGCCACTTTGATCTGTTGGCGTTTGCCGTCGCGGGTTACGGTTTGGGTCTGGTAATAGACGGTGCCGCGTTCCCCGGCGTAGCTGGATTTTGTATCCGCATCAAAGGTCCAGTAAGGCACATAGATGCCATCCATGCGCCGCCCTTTGCGCGCATATTGTTGCAAGCCGGAGGGCGCGAACCAAAGCCGTCCCAACCAATTGGACAAGGCGTCGCGCGCGACATCTTCGGTCATGGCAAAGGGCAGGACCCCGTGGGGTTTGATGTGGCGATGGGTGCCTGTATCCACCACCACCGGCGTGGCGCAAAACGGGCATTCGGTGGCGTGATCACTGCCCTCAAAATCCACCTGTGCGGCGCAATTGGGGCAGGTGGTGACCCGCGTTTCCTGCATCTGCGCCTCTGGCAGGTCTGCGGACAGTCCGGCGCGCAGGTCCAGTTCACGGATGGTTTGAATGCGAAAACCGCTGCCCTCGATCTGGTCCGTGTTGCCACAATGATCACAGGTCAGCAGGCCGGAGTGGGGATCAAAGCGCAGGTCTGATCCGCAGGTTTCACAAGGAAACCGGTGTTCGGCAAGGACCGTTTCAGGATCAGAGAGCATGAAAAACCACCAAGGACGTATCGCACGCAAGGTCTCCCAGCCGGGCGGTGACGTCAAGCGGTGATGCGGTGATGAGGGCCGGATGACTGCTGGCTGTGTAACCTTGACGTTACTTTTTTCGGGTGTTATATGAATGTAACCTTAACGTTACAAAAAGGCGGGCGATATGACCAGTGACACGCTATCCCGGATACGCGGGGTGATGATGGGCGGCGCGGGCGCGCTGTGCCTGCTCTACGCTGTTTTGGCGCTGAGCACCGGACGGCCTGATCCCTTGCCGATCTGGATCACGGGGGCGGGGGGCGTCCTGGCTGCAGGTGTCATCTGGATCAGCGTGATGCGGGCTGGCAACGCGACAGCAGCGCAGAGTTTTGACGAAGGGTTTCACGCGGAGATCTTGCGCGCGCAACGAAACGGATTTTGGGTCGCGATCTGGCTTTATCCGGTGTTCGGCCTGCTGCTTTGGCAAAATTGGGTCAGCTGGCCGGTGGCCTTTGCCACGATGGGGTGTCTGACAGCGGCGAGCTATCTGCTGAGTGTGCTGTGGTACGATTGGCAGGGGCGCGGTTGATGCTGATCACGCATTTGGCCCATGTGCGCAGGGCGGCGGGCCTGACACAGGCGGCCTTGGCCCAACAGGTGGGCGTGTCACGCAAGACCATCAATACCGTTGAAAACCGGGTTTTTGTGCCGTCTACCGTGCTGGCGCTGAAGCTGGCACGGGTGCTGGAGGTGCCGGTGGAGGCATTGTTTGAGCTGGCAGACTGAAGGCTGCGGCAACCGTCTGAAAGTACATCGAATAAGGAGAGATCAATGACCGCCTGGACCTTTTTAACCCTGGCCATCGCCATGGAAATCGCGGCAACCCTGTGCCTGAAACTGTCTGCGGGTTTTACCAACTGGACCTGGGGAGGGCTTTCTATCCTCTTGTATTCCATGTGCTTTTGGATGTTGGCCCCGGCGCTCAAGGTCTTGCCCGTTGGGGTGGTTTATGCGCTTTGGGCGGGTCTGGGCATCATTGGGGCCAGCGCGCTGGGCTATCTGATCTTTAACGAGCGGCTGATGCCCGCGCAGTACCTGTTCATCGGGCTGATCCTTGTGGGGGCTGTTGGCCTGCGCCTTACCTCGACAGCCTAAAGAAACCGGTGAAACATCTTTGGCACTATGATGCGCAGCGCATTGTCGCGCAGGTGCACATGCCGCCAGATGTGAAACAACGCATGCACCAGTGCGATCCCGGCGACCAGATAGAATTCATAGATGTGCAGGGTGCCGATCAGGTCATTGGTCTCGCGCAATCCCAGGGGCGGTGCAATGGGCAGGAACCCACCGGCCTTGAGCAGCCGGGAAGAGGTCAGCCCCAACAGAAAACCGCCAACAGCGATCAGGAACAGCCCCCAGATCAGGGCCTTGTGCAAAATTTGGTGCACACGCCGTGCCCATGGCGGCAGTTTGGGCCCCGGGCGGCTGGCCAGTCCCCGGCGCAGGTAATCTGCGGTCCACAGCAGGCACAGCGTCACAAATATGAGCGCAAGAATGGAATGCACCTGAAAGGCAAGGGGGCCAAAGGGCAGCACATCATCCGGTGTGACCAGCACAAACCAGATCAACAGCGGCACCATGGCCCAATGCACGGCCTTGAGCACCGAACGGCGGTGGGGTAGATGATCGCTCAGAGCCATTTGTGCAGAACCGGCGGGATGATCAACCGCAGCGCGCCATCATAAAGCGTGGTGTGTCGCCAAAAATGAAACAGCCCATGAAAGGTGCAAAGGGCCAGTGTGACCAGCAGCATCGTCCAGGCATCGAGCCACACCTGCGGCTGGCCGATCAGGCGCATCAGAACGGCAACTGCGGTCAGGCCCAGCGAGAGATGCAAGGCACGGTGCATCCATGGATAGGCGCGGCGCAAAGGTAGCGACAATTTGGGCCCGGGTTTGCCAAGCATCCCGTTGCGCAGGGTCAAACCGCCCCAAAAAGCCACGGCCAGCACAAACAGCCACAGTACCCAGGGCGTTGCGGTGCCGCCTTTGACCATCGCCAAGACCAGCAGCACAACACCCCAATGTAGCCAGCAAATCAGGTGTCGGCCGCTCATGGCACTGTCCCATCGCCCCGGCCCATGGCGTTATGCGCCCGGTGGGGGCGGGGGCAAGACGGTGAACAATTGTGCCAGTTCCATCACGTCTTCGGCCTTTTGCCAGCCGTCCTGGCCGGGGGTCCAAACATAGGTGACGCGGCTTAATGTGCCCTCGCTGGCCATGCGGCCCAGCTTGGCTTTGGAGAAGGGGCCGGTTGTCTTGCCCCCTTCGGCAAGGTGCCAAACATGTTCGATGGGGGGTGGGGGCGGCGCGATCTGTACGGGCGCTGGTGCTGTGGCGAGCTGCGCGCGCGCCCCCCATGGACCGGCATTTGCAGCCGCCTGTTGAGCAATCTGCATGCCCAATCCTGCGCCAAGGCCGGTTTGCAGTGCGGCGGCACCGGCACCATCGCGCCCCAGCGCTTCGGCGGTCTGAAACTGCATGTATTCGTTGAGATTGCCAATCACCCCCATGGAGGAGCGTTTGTCCATGACCTCCTCTACCGCGGGCGGCAAAGAGATGTTTTCGATATAAAGTTCCGGCATGCTCAGCCCGTAATCGCTCAAGGTGGCGGAGATTTCCTGTGCCACCAACTGCCCCAATTCGCGTGTGTTGGCCGCCATGTCGAGCACGGGGATCTGCGCGCGCGCCAAAGTGCGGGAAAACTCCTGCACGATGATGTTGCGGATCTGATAGCTGATTTCATCCATGGTGAACTCGCCATCAGTGCCGACAATTTCGGTCAGGAAACGCGCGGGGTCTGACACCTTAACCGAATAGGTCCCATAGGCGCGCAGGCGAACGGGGCCAAACTCCGGGTCGCGCACGATGATCGGGTTCTTGGTGCCCCATTTCAGGTCATTGAACCGCGTGGTGTTGACGAAATAAATCTCTGATTTGAAAGGGCTTTTGAACCCGTGATCCCAATGTTGCAAGGTGGTCAGGATCGGCATGTTGTTGGTTTCAAGCATGTAGAGACCGGGGGTAAAGACGTCCGCCAACTGCCCCTCATGCACAAACACCGCCGCCTGTCCTTCGCGCACGGTTAGTTTGGCACCGTATTTGATTGCGTGACCTTCCCGCTCGACCCGCCACACCATGGTGTCGCGGCTGTCATCGACCCAATGGATCACATCTATGAATTCGCCGGAAAGGAAATCGAAAATACCCATGGGGCTGGTCCTTGTACTGTGTTTTTGCAGGATATGGGGGCGGGCCGGTCTTATCAAGCGTCCCTGATCTTTGCCGCCGTGCAGCTCACCTGCCAAAGGACTCGGCTCTCTCTCCAATAGGAACTGTTTTGAGAGGGTCACCGGCCCTTCCTCTTTCTGGCCATAACTCTTCCTGGAGGTTTGGAGGCAGCGCCTCCATAGACCCATATCATGGGTCTTTTCTGCCGCCCTTAACGTCCCCGGTGCGCCGCTATCTGATCGTACACCCAGTCTGATACCTGCACTGCAATCGCACCTTGACCAATTCGGGAACTGATCACACCCACCACCTGCCATCCGTCCGCGCCAATTTTGGCGAGGATCGGAGAGCCGGAATTGCCTTGAACAACGGGGCAGGCCACGTGCACCAGCCCGGGTGACATGGCGCGGGTGCCACAAAACAGCCCACCACTCAGCTGGTCCGGGGTCTTGACGTGATAGCCCGCCAGCGTCACGGCGCGGCCCTCCTGACCTGCGGCATCACGTGCGGCCAGCGGCAGGGGGGCGATGTCCGTGATGGGGGCATTTAGCACAATCAATCCGATGTCATTGCGCGGCCCGTGTTTGCCTTTGGGGGCATACTCCGGATGGCGCAATTCCTGTTTGAACCGGCGTGCGGTGAGACCCCTGCCACCCTGCCAACCGGGTGCAAAAATATGCGTGGAACGCCCCGTCGCAGACACACAATGCGCGGCGGTTAACACCAGATCAGGGGCGATCAATGTGCCGGTGCAGCCTTGCGAGGCAAAACCCAGCGGACCCAGACGCCCGATGGCCAGGAACTCTGCGGCGAGTTTTTCTGCCAGAGGAGGCAGGGCTTTTTGTTGCGCGTGCAGTGGCGTGGTCAGCAGAAAAAACGCGCCCAGCCCCATGAGGGCCCGGCGCACACCGGCGTGCTTCACAGCGGCCCACCGGTCAGTTCGCGCGCGATGATGCGCGCGATAGGGCGGGCCTGCGCGGCATTCATGCCGGGGCGCAATCGCGGATCATAAAGCATTTTCAACAACAGCTCATCATGGGTGGTCAGCAAGGCAAATTCATCGTCATCGTTAAAAATGGACGGCCGCGCGCCGGGGCTGTCATTGGCCAGACCCAAACCTTGGGCAAGTTCCTCGTGAATGCAGGACAGTCGCAACAGGTCCGGGTTTTCGGCCCGGATGACGGCAACCGCCGCCGTATAGGTGTTGGCGTCTGGGCCCACCGCATAGGCGGCAACCGCGCAATAGGTTTCGCGGCGCAGGTCCTGAAAGGCGCGCAGCGACTCTGCATTGATGCCCGCCACACGGCTGGCGGCCTGATCAAGGGCGCGCGGGCGGTCGTCTTCACTGGCGACGATCACCACAAAATTTGGGGTGCCAGTGGTTGAAACAGGATGGCCGCTGACCCGTGCCAATCGGGCGGCGTATTTCTTGATCTCCGCCGTGTCTGATCTGCGCTGTGAGGGCGGTACGCTATCGCCAAACAGCACCTGCATGCGCACGGGCTGATCCCAGCGCCGCAGCGGGCTGGCCCCGCCGCGCCCGGTGAAACTGCCGTTATACTCGTTGAAAAACGCGATCTGTTCAAAGTTCGCCGCCAGCATATCGGCGGTGAAAGGCGTATCAACGCCGCCGCCATCGCGGCGCAACAACCCTTGGGTGAGTTGCGCGCTCTGGACTTGTGCAAAATAGCTGCGCAGCCGGGCGCTTGCCTCGCTGGTGGGTTTGACCACGACGGGTGCCGGGGGTGCCGGTACGGCCGTGGGACGCGCGGTGGGTTTCAGTGTCGGCTCAACGGGCAGTGGTAAATCGCAGGCGGCAAGGAACGCGGCACTGATCAGTGCTGCGCCCCAGGATTTTAGTTTGATCGCCTGCATTTTCATGATCAGCCGGGCACCGCGCCGCCGGCGGTTTCACCCAGACCTGTCTTTTTCGCCTTGGCCGCGGACAGTGTATCGCGCAGCTTGGCCTCCATATCCTGCAATTCCTTTTCGGCAGCGGCGCGTTTGGCTTTGCCCTCATCCGCGATTTGCAGGCTCTCTTCGATGGTGCCAATCAGGTCCGCGTTGGCCTGTTTGACGGCTTTGATGTCAAACACGCCCCGTTCCATTTCGGTGCGGATCATCTTGTTGCTTTCGCGCAGGTTTTTGGCATTTGCGGTCAGCAGTTCATTGGTCAGATCATTGGCCTCGCGCACTGCCACGGCGGCCTCGGCGGAGCGTTGGATGGTCACAGCCTGCGCCAGCTGGGTTTCCCAAAGTGGCACGGTGTTAACCAGTGTGGAATTGATCTTGGTCACCAGTGACTTGTCGTTTTCCTGTACCAGACGGATCGAGGGCAGGGACTGCATGGTGACCTGACGGGTGAGTTTCAGATCATGCACCCGGCGCTCCAGATCATCGCGCGCGGCGCGTATGTCACGCAGTTCCTGAGCGACCATGACCTGCTGATCTTCCGGCGCGGCCTGCACATCGGCCTCCTTGGCCGGAATGGTGGTGCCGTCCAGCACTTTCAACTTGGCCTCGCCCGCCGCGATATAAAGCGCAAGTTCGTCGTAAAACTGCAGTGTCTTTTCGTAAAGCATATCAAGGGATTTGATGTCCTTGAGCAGCTTGTGTTCGTGGTTCAGCAGGTTGTCTGTGACCTTGTCGATCTGCCCCTGCACTTTTTCAAACTTGGCGGTGAACTTGGCAAAGGGCGCGGCGCGCCCCAGCAGCTTTTCCCACCAGCTTTGTTTGCGGCGCACGTCCAGTTCAGAAACCGAGAACCCCCGGATCGTGGTCACGATGGAGCGCAGCGAATCTCCCGCAGGGCCAACATCTTTGTTGCGCACATCCTGCAACATGGCCTGGCTGATTTCCTGCAATTCGGCTTGTGCGCCAGACCCGAAGGAGACGATGGACTGGGTGTCTTCCATGTCAATCTCTGCCATGCGGCTGGTGATTTCGGCGCTCAGGGGCTGGTCTGCCTGCTCCAGCGTGACGATGGCATTTGCATCCACAGGTTCTGGCAGGATCACAGCATTGACTTCGTCAACGAGGGCCAGGGTCTGTGTGGCTTTTTCTCTTACAATATCTGACATTTACTGGGGTTCCTTGATGTATTAGGTGAAGAGGGGTGCCGGGCTAATCCAACCGCACACCCTCTCGGGAAAGCCGCTCGCGCAGCACGTCAATTTCGACCGTAAGATCGCCGCGATCCTCCAGCAGGGATTTCTGCGTGCGCGCGGCAAAGTTTTTGTCCAGATCCTCCAGCAGGGCGAGGTAATCGGCACGGGCCTGCGCGTCCCTGCTGCGGCTGTAGATGTCGGCAAATTTGACCGTCGCGTCACGCGCACCGCGCAGATAGACCGACAGATATTTGCGCGCCGCGGTCAGATCACGGGGGTCTTCCTCAACCGTACGGATCAATGTGCGCGCGGTGTTCTGGAATTGCCCCAGACGGTCAGCGGCAGAGCGGTCATTGGCGCGTTTGATCGCATCTGACATGCCCGCCAGCATCTTTTCCGCCTCATCAACCACCCGCGCAACACGGTCCTGCTGAAAGGTGTCGATGCCTTCCATGCCCTTGGATTTAAGCGGGTCGAGGCCAAAGGCGGCCAGGTGCAGACCGGCGGCGCAGAGGCCAAACAGGATCGGGGCCAGTAGGGCGCTGAGCGACTCCAGATGGGCCAGAACAGCAAAGGCGGTGCCGATGCCCGTCAGCGCGCTGGCCAGCATCTTGCGTGGCATGGCAGGGCGGCGCGCGACTCTGCGGGCGTTATACTCGGCTTCGGCCTGTAGCCCCTCGCGCAGCAACCAGGCGGCAAGGGTCCAGAGGCCAGCACCAATCAGGGCGGCGGTCAGACCAATAGCGCCATTGTTAAACGAGGTCGCAACCAGCGGGATCGCCGGAATGAACAACACGTTGGCGCGCCCGCCAACGGGGTGCACTTCTATGCGCTCAACGGGGGTGGCTTGCGCCGTGCTGTTCTGATCGGGGCTGTATTTGCCGCCATAGCGCTTTGCCATAATCTAAAGCCCCCCAAGCCAGCCGGAAGCGGTGCCAAAAAGGACGACCAGCAGCGCCACATAGGCTGCTTTCTGCAAGGTTGTGGGGGCCATTACGCCATCCTTTCAGGTGTCTGCACGGCCCTGGGCGCGCGCTGATCACATGTCTCAGAATGATACCAATATGCCATCAAAAGCAACGCTCTCTGCCTGCCGGGGTCGTTAGTGCCGCTGCCCGGTGCGGCGTTCCGCGTTCAGTTTGCGGGTGTAGCCGGATTGAATGACCTCCACCGCGACAAGCACGATTACAGAGAAGTAGAAGGTGGTTTTGGACATCGGCACCACTTCATAGCCAAAGAATTTAAGCGCAAGGTGCTTTGCCTCTTCGTGGGTCGCACCCGCCGTTTCGGCAGCATGTACCGCAGCCTGTCCTGCCTCACCCAGCAGCACGATGCCAACGATGAGAAGGATGAAAAGACCAAGGACTTCGTACATGCGGTTGGCTTCCAGAAAACGGGTCACTGTATCCGCCAACAACAGCATTGCGATGCCTGAAAGGATGATGGCAGTGGCCAGAATGAAGAAGACATCGGTGATCGCCAAAGCTGAAAGCACTGAGTCAAAGGAGAAAATCAGGTTCATGATGACAATCAACATGACCACCTGCGCGGCTGACTTGCCTGATTTGGCTTCAACATCTGTGTCCAGATGCTCAACCGACAGCATGTGGCCGATTTCCTTCACGGCGGTGTACATGATGAAAATACCGCCGATGATGAACACCAGCGTGGCAAAGTTCACAGCACCTGTCAGCACGCCCTCCCATTCGAGGATGAAGAAGGGTTCGGACATCGCGTCCAGCAGTTTGATGATTACAAACAGCAACACAATCCGCAGAGCGACCGCGATGATGATGCCCCATTTGCGCACCGCTGCTTGCTGCGCGACCGGCGCGCGTTGCGATTCAATGGAGATATACAGGAGGTTATCAAACCCCAGAACCGCCTGCAAAAAGCAGAGCATTACAAGATTGCCAAGGTTTTCGATGGTCAGCAGCTCGGTCATGGTGGTCCCCCCGTTAGATATCTTGAGACAACTCTTAGGCGGTTCACGGGCCAATGTGAATTGGCAGATAGGGGGAAAACCGTTGAAAGGAGATCACGGCTTGCGCTGGCTTGCCCTATTTTTTGGCGGGGTTGCCGGTGAACAATATGCAAAAGCCGATATTTTCCATCTGGATAGGGGACTTGCTCTGCGTCTTCGTTGTTTTTGCGCAGTCTGATATGCGCACCTTTCCAATCCAAAAGGCGGATTGTGCGCGCGGGCCGTGACCCCATCAGCATGACCTAGCCTGCTGAGCGGACTTCCTGCGACAGGCTGTTGTCCAGCACATCAATCTGCACATCCAGCTTCATCTTACCGGCTTTGGCATATTCATGGGCCTTCAGGCTGAACGCGCGGGTCAGTTTTTCGATAACGCCAAGGTATTTTTGTTTGGCGCCGGGATCACCTGTGCCGGTAAAGACGGAGGCGAACCGTTCGGAGGCCTCCGCCGCGCCGTCCAGATAGACGCCAAAGTATTTGCGCAGGGTGCCAATGCGCTCCGGGTCGTGCATGGCGGCTTTCAACAGGCCGTCAACCGCATCATCAAAGGCGCGAATGCGCGGCATCACGTCAGGGTCTGCATGGATGGAGGCCGCTTCACGGACACGCTCCATGTGTTTGCCGACACGTGCGCTCACATCATCCAGTTTGTGTGCATCGCGCTGGTCCGGGGTTTCAAGCCCCTTGTGGGTGCTGGGATCACGGCCAAACGCCACGGCGCACAGGCCGGACATCACCGCCAGAACAACAAGTGATTGCGCGATGTCACCGGCCTGAAACCAGGTCAGACCTGCGGATGTGGCCCCGATGATGCCAGAGCCCAGCAGTTTGAACGGCAGGACCGGGGCGCGGGCAACCTGTGCTGCCTTGTAATGGTCTTGCAGTTTCAGACCCTTGGACAGCAGCCAGATCCCAAGGCCAAAGCCGCAGACAATGACACCGTATCCGAGAATGTTCATCGGGGTCGGGGCCAGCGTTGCCTTGAAAAACAGCGGCAGCACGCAGAGCATCACCACCGTCAACCCGGCGTTGTTGCGCGGAAATGGGGAGACCTCGGCAGCCGGTTTTTCTTTTTCAAAAGCAAACTCTTGCATGCCTTTATTGCGCAGGATGCGTTCATAAGGTGTCATGCTTTGCCCTCAAAACAGCGTCAGTTGCAGCAGGATCACCAATGTGCCGGTGAACGCCAGCAGGGGGAACACCTGACCGCCCATGCTGTCCCTGTCAGCCCCAAGGGCGCGCAACGGGCCAAGCAAGGGACGAGCCAATCGTGCACCCCAATAAAGGATGCACAGCATGGCAAGGCCAAGGATCATATAGACAAAGAGCGTTACAATGGACATGCGATCAGACTAGCGCCACCAATGCGGCACAAGTTTGGCGTGACTCGCACGTTTTGGGGCTATTTGTTGCGTCTCACATTGGTTTTCGGCGCGACAGGTATCGGCGCAACCCTAAGAGGGGCACGCCGCATAGTGCCCCGCGCCTAACGCCGGGGCTTGCCGGGGCGGCGTTTGGAGCTGCGCTGTACGGTTTTTGGTTTCTTCACCGCCGTGCCGCTGTCGTCCTTGATTTGCAGCCCCAATTGGTCGCGCAGGATTTTGCGGCGCACTTCTTCCACCATCCCGGCCTTTAACTCACCCAATTGAAAGGGCCCATAGGAAACGCGGATCAAACGGTTGACGCTTAGGCCAACAGCCTCCATCGCGCGGCGAATTTCGCGGTTCTTGCCCTCGCGCAGGCCCACGGTCAGCCAGGCATTGGCCCCTTGCTGGCGGTCCAGTGTGATCTCCATGGGCTGAAACCGCTCCCCTTCAACGGTGATGCCTTTGCGCAAAGGTTCCAGTGTTTTGTCCTCCGGGCGGCCATTGACGCGCGCCCGGTAGCGGCGCAGCCAACCGGTGGAGGGCAGTTCAAGCTGGCGTTTCACCCCGCCGTCGTTGGTCAAGAGCAACAGCCCCTCGGAATTGAGATCAAGACGGCCCACGGACATCACACGCGGCATATCGCCCGGCAGTTCATCATAGATTGTGCCCCGCCCTTTTTCATCCCGCGTGGTTGTCACAAGGCCGGGTGGTTTGTGATAAAGCCACAGGCGTGGCGGTTCGGGGCCTGACACCGGCTTGCCATCTACCGTGATCTCGTCTGTGGGGGTCACGTTGAGGGCAGGTGACAGAATTTGTTCCCCATTCACCCGCACGCGCCCGGCCTCAATCATGCGTTCTGCCTCGCGGCGCGAGGCGACCCCGGCGCGCGACAGCACCTTGGCAATGCGGCTGCCCTCCGGCGTTGGGCCCTTGTCGGGTGATTTGGGTGTCTCTGACATGAGGCTTCGCATATCTGCTTTGAACTGCTTGCGAAAGGGCGGTGTTTGCCGCCTATTGGGGCAATGGAGTTTCGATCTTTCATGTCACAGGCTCTGACAGAGGCAAAGGCCGCAGGTCAGCGCGGCGAGGTGCCCGTGGGCGCGGTCGTGGTGTCCCCGCAAGGTGAGGTCGTGGCCCAAGCGGGCAATCGCACACGGGAATTGAGCGATCCGACGGCCCATGCAGAGGTATTGGCGATCCGCGCCGCCTGTGGCACCGCAGGATCAGAGCGGCTGGTGGGGCACGCGCTTTATGTCACGCTGGAGCCTTGCGCGATGTGCGCCGCCGCGATTGCTGCCGCACGTATCGCGCGTTTGTATTATGGCGCGTCGGACCCCAAATCGGGTGGCGTGCGGCAGGGTGCGCGGGTGTTTTTGCATCCGCAATGTCATCACGCACCTGAGGTTTTCGACGGCATTGCAGGAGCGGAGTCAGAGGCGTTGCTCAAAGCGTTTTTTACTGAGAAACGAGCGAGATAGCGCGTGTACTTGATGCAGTGCCTCAAAGCGTGATGGGCTGCATCACCTCGGGCTCAATCACATTGACACCCGGCAGCGCATCACTCAATTCCTGTGCGTTGTCCTCCAGCAGTGCAAATGTGCGGTAGTGGCAGGGAATCACGGTCTTGAAGTCGAAGTAGCGGCGTGCGGCATAGGCGGCCTCGGCCATGCCCATGGTGTAATGTCCGCCTGCGGACAGGATGCCGATGTCGGGTTTGTAAAAATCCCCGATCCAGTCCATATCCGCCATGATGCCGGTGTCGCCTGAGAGGTAGATGCCGTGCCCCTCACCGCGGATCACATAGCCCACCTCTGGCCCCATGTAGCTTGTTTGCTGGTCGGACAGTGAGGATGAATGCGACGCAGGCACCATGGAAATCTGGACCTTGCCCAGGGTGACAGTGCCGCCTTTGTTAAAGCCTGTGGTTTCAATCCCGTGGGCCGTGGCAAAGTGGGACATCAGTTCATAGGGCCCCAGTGCCGGGATCGCCAGGTCGGAGCAAATCCGCGCCAGGTCACCGGTGTGATCGTCATGGCCATGGGTGATGACCAGTGCCGTCGCCCCCTTTGTTGCGGCCTCATGTTGGGCCACGGCCAGCATCGGATTGCCGGTGAGCCATGGGTCGATCAGCAGCACCTGATCCTCAAATTCGAGACGGAATGAGCCGTGGCCAAGCCAGATGATGTTCATGCATGGTCCCCCTGTTTTGTCAGAGCGTAGCGTTTTTTGCAGGGGTTGGAATGAGTTTTTTGGAAGGGTGAAAGGGGCAAAGCCTGCGCACCCTTGCGAGGGGCGGCGCGGGGGGGTAGATGGACTGGCAGAAAATGGAGTGTCTTCATGGCGATTGATGAGAATACGGCGGCCCGCGTCGCCAAGCTGGCCCGGATCAAGGTGGCACCTGAGAGCTTGGGCGCTTTGGCCGGGGAGTTTAACGGCATCCTCGGGTTTATCGAGCAATTGAATGAAGTGGATATTGAGGGCGTGGAGCCGATGACATCCGTGACACCACAGGTGCTCAAGCGCCGTGTCGATGAGGTCACGGATGGGGACCAGCAGGGGGCCGTTTTGAAGAATGCGCCCGACGCGCGCGAGGGCTTTTTTGCGGTGCCGAAGGTGGTGGAATAATGTCGGATTTGAACAAGCTGGGCCTCGCAGAGGCGCGTGATGCGTTGCGTAAGGGCGAGACAACCTCCAAAGAGCTGACCGAGGCCTGCCTGGCTGCGATTGAAGGTGCAGGGGCATTGAATGCCTTTGTGCATCACACACCCGAGATTGCGCTGAGCCAGGCGGCAAAGGCCGATGCGCGCTTGAAAAGCAGCGAAGAGGCACCAGCGATGTGCGGGTTGCCGATTGGCATCAAAGATCTGTTCTGCACAAAAGGTGTGCCGTCCCAGGCGGGCAGTCGCATCCTGGAAGGTTTCCTGCCCGAGTACGAAAGCACCGTGTCACAGCAGCTGTTTGACAATGGCGCGGTGATGCTGGGCAAGCTCAACATGGATGAGTTTGCCATGGGCTCGTCCAATGAGACCTCTATCTACGGCAATGCGGTCAACCCCTGGCGGCGGGGCAATGACGCGGCGGAGCTGACGCCCGGTGGTTCTTCCGGTGGCTCTGCTTCTGCGGTTGCCGCAGACCTGTGTTTGGCCGCAACGGGCACGGATACGGGCGGTTCCATCCGCCAACCGGCCGCGTTTACCGGCATCACCGGCATCAAACCCACCTATGGGCGGTGTTCGCGCTGGGGCATTGTGGCCTTTGCATCTTCTTTGGATCAGGCCGGACCGATGACCAAATCCGTGCGTGACGCGGCCATCATGCTGGAGGCCATATGCGGGCATGACCCCAAGGATTCGACTTCGGCTGATCTGGCCGTGCCGAACTTTGAGGCGGCCCTGACCGGCGATGTCCGGGGCAAGAAAATCGGCATCCCCAAAGAATACCGCATGGACGGTATGCCCGATGAGATCGAAGCATTGTGGCAAGACGGCATTGCCATGATGAAAGATGCAGGTGCCGAGATTGTCGACATCTCACTGCCCCACACAAAATACGCGCTGCCGGCCTATTACGTGATCGCCCCGGCAGAGGCATCGTCAAACCTCGCGCGTTATGATGGCGTGCGCTATGGCCACCGTGCCAAGCTGGAGCAGGGCGATGGCATTACCGAGATGTACGAAAAGACCCGCGCCGAAGGGTTTGGCCCAGAAGTACAACGCCGGGTGATGATCGGGACATATGTGCTGTCCGCAGGCTTTTACGACGCCTATTACAACCGCGCGCGCCGGGTGCGCACGCTGATCAAAAAGGACTTTGAGGATGTGTTTGCCCGAGGCATCGACTCTATCCTGACGCCTGCGACCCCCTCTGCCGCCTTTGGTCTGGGCGAAATGGCGGATGCAGATCCGGTGCAGATGTATCTTAATGACGTCTTTACGGTCACGGTAAACCTTGCGGGTCTGCCCGGCATTGCGGTGCCCACAGGGCAAGACCGTCAGGGGCTGCCCCTGGGGCTGCAACTGATCGGGCGTCCCTGGGAGGAAGCCGATTTGCTATCTTCCGCCTATGCGCTGGAACAGGCGGCGGGCTTTGTAGCCAAAGCCGACAAATGGTGGTAAGGCAAACGTAACAAAACCGATAAACGGCAAAGCAGGTCCTATGTTTACACGTGTCTTTCTTGTTCTCGCGGCTGGCGTGGGCCTTTCGGCCTGTCAGCCCGCTGTTCCTGACTCCGGTCGCGGGGTTGGGTTTGAAAATCTGCAAACACCAGCGGAACAGCGCGATGCCGCATTGGCGCGTTCTGTGCAATCACCGCCACCCATTGCCTCGGCGCCTTTGGCGAATGGTTCTGCTGCCGCCACAGCCGCAGAAACAACCCGGGTGTTGCAGGCCACGGGTGCAAACGGATCAGCCGCAGCGTTGAACTCTGGCGTTGAGCCGATCAACGCCAGCCCCTCCAATCCGCCCCCGGCGGTTGTAGGTGGCGATGGCATCAGCCGTGAAAACAATTTTGATGCGGTATCCGCGCAGCGTTCCATCGAGGCGGATTCGCAGCGGATCGACGCCAACCGTGCGCAGTATCAGCTTGTGCAGCCCGAAGACCTGCCAGACCGCGTGAACACCGGTCCCAATATCGTGGAATATGCGCTGGCCAACACGCATGCGCGGGGCACACAGATTTACCGCCGCTTTGGCCTGAACCGGGCGGAACGTTTCCGCCGGTCCTGTGCCAAATACCCGCGTCCGGCACAGGCGCAGATTGCTTTTCTTGAAAATGGCGGCCCGCAACGGGATCGTCTGGGCATGGACCCGGATGGCGATGGCTATGCCTGCGAATGGGATCCGACACCGTTCAGACAGCCCGCCAACGGCTAGTACCGTGCCAACGCCAGCATTGCGGCAGGTGCCGTCCCCAAATTATGGGCCGCGCCGGGATGGGCTGCGGCCCAGATTGATCGTCCTGCATTACACCGCCATGCGCTCCGCGGTCGCCGCGATTGAGCGGTTGTGTGATGCGAAAGCAGAGGTGTCAGCCCATTATCTGATTGATGCAGGCGGGCAGATTACCCAGCTGGTCGCGGAAGAGGCACGTGCCTGGCATGCCGGGGACGGGGAATGGCAGGGGCTGGATGATATCAATTCGCGCTCCATCGGGATTGAGCTGGATAACCGCGGCACGCATCCCTTTTGCGAGCCGCAAATGGTCGCACTGGAAGATTTGATGCGCGGGATCATGGCCCGCTGGAACATCAGCGCAGACGGCGTGATTGGTCATTCTGACGCGGCACCGGGGCGCAAGGTTGATCCCGGCGCTCGCTTTGATTGGGCGCGGCTGGCGCATCAGGGGCTGGCGCGCGCGCCCACAAAGGCCCCACACGATGTCACGCTGAGCGAAGAGGCGTTTTTGCAGGCCGCGCAGGCCGCAGGTTTTACCGCTGATGCATCTTTTGAGGCAATCCTGCACGCGACACGGCTGCGGTTTGCACCGTGGCGGCAGGGGCCCTTGTGCATCGAGGATTTTGCGCTTTGACACCCGCAGGCCATTGACGCATGCCGCGCAAAACCGCTAGGGCCTGCGGTGCGCGGAAGGCTGGATGGCCGATTGACCCCCTGGGGTTGGTAGGAAAGTCCGGACTCCAAACAGCAACGGTGCCGGGTAACGCCCGGGCAGGGCAACCTGACGGAAAGCGCCACAGAAAACAAACCTCCCCGGTCCGCCGGGGAAAGGGTGAAAAGGTGGGGTAAGAGCCCACCGCGCCGCTGGCAACAGGGGTGGCATGGCAAGCCCCACCGGGAGCAATGCCAAATAGGGACCGTGTGCCGCTGGCAACAGAGGCAGGGATGCTATTGCCCTAGCAGGTCCGGGTTGGCAGCTGTAGCTTGTGTGGCAACGCACAAGTCAGAGGAATGGTCATCTATGGGGGGCAACCCCTTGGACAGAATCCGGCTTACAGGCCTTCCGCGCGTTTATCTGGCTTGCCCCCCCGGCAGGCCCACAAAGGGAATAGAACACGATGGAACTGGCTGGAAAAACGGCGGTGATCACAGGCGGCAGCGATGGCATTGGCT
>CALFWM010000073.1 GCA_937928635.1 uncultured Sulfitobacter sp.
TTTGTCCCGCACAGCCGCCATTCACGCAATCGCAGCGCATTCACACGTCATCCACTCGATGCCTGCTTCTCAGCTCTCCGCCTCTCCCCGCCCTGCGCTGGCCGGATAAACCCCCAGCACCTTCAACATGTTGGTGAAATACCCCAGTTCCTCCAGCGCGCGTTTTACACCCGGATCGTCGGGGTGGCCTTCGATATCCGCGTAAAACTGTGTCGCGGTAAACGACCCGCCAACCATGTAGCTTTCCAGCTTGGTCATGTTCACGCCGTTGGTGGCAAAACCGCCCATCGCCTTGTAAAGTGCGGCGGGGATGTTGCGGACCTCAAAGACGAATGTGGTCAGCATCTTGTCACCCCTGCGGGTTTCGTCGATGTCCGGGGACATCAGCAGGAACCGCGTGGTGTTGTGATCGAGATCTTCAATGTCAGTTGCCAGAACGTTTAACCCGTGAATGTCGGCGGCCACTGTGCTGGCCAATACGCCCTCAAGACTGCCCTCTGTTTCGGCCAGTTCGGCGGCCGCACCCGCACTGTCAGCAGCGGGTTCCGAGGTGATGCCATGGGCGTCCAGATAACTGCGCGCCTGGGGCAGCAACACCAAATGCGCGCGCACGTGTTTGATGTCTTCCAGCTTAACTCCGGGGCGTGCCATCAGCGCGATGCGCACCCGCACAAAGGCCTCTCCGATGATGTGCAGGCCGCTTTCGGGCAGCAGGCGATGCATGTCCGCCACGCGCCCATAGGTCGAGTTTTCAACCGGCAGCATTGCCAGATCTGCGCGGCCCTCTTTGACCGCACGGATAACACCTTCAAATGTGGTGCAGGGTACGGGAATCACATCGGGTTGCACCTGCAGGCAGGCCTCATGCGAATAAGCTCCCAAAGCGCCCTGAAAGGCGATGCGCGGGGTAGATTGAGCAGACACGGGCGCACTCCTGTAGATTTTGATGTATCGAGGCGTTTGGTCGCGCTAACTACACCTTGCCCCGGCTAAGGGAAAGCAATAGATACGCAGCCGATAGAGCTGAAATAACCAAGACGGACCCGACACATGTTCGATACCATGACACTCACGAAAATAGGCGGCGGATTGTTCGGGGCCTGGCTGGTCCTGCTTGTGGGCAAATGGGTTGCCGAAGAGATTTATCACGCTGATGCGCATGGACCGCAGTCCTACACCATTGAGGTGGCCGACGCCGGTGGTGATGAGCCCGAAGAAGAGATTGATTTTGCGGCACTCATGGCTGAGGCTGATATCGACAAAGGTGAAAAGGTATTCAAGAAATGTTCCTCCTGTCACAAAACTGTTGAGGGCGAAAACGGCACAGGCCCCTACCTTTACGGGGTTGTGGGCCGTGATATCGGTTCAGCCGCAGGATTTTCATATTCCGGCGCGCTGGCCTCAGCCGAAGGAGACTGGACGCCAGAGGCGCTGGCCGCTTTCCTGACCAACCCCAACGGCTTTGCGCAGGGCACCAACATGGCGTTTCGCCTGAAAAAACCCACCGACCAGGCCAATGTCATTGCCTATCTGGACAGCCTGGACGACTGATTTTCATTAACAGAGCGTAGAGGCCGCCTTTGAGGCGGCCTTTTTTGTGCGCAAATGCCATCACTCACCCAAGATAACATATTCGCAACTTGTCACTTGGCATGACGGACCGTTAGCTTACATTAAAATGATCCGGTTTACCGCCGCCGCAAAGGATGTACCTGCATGACCAAGACCCAGACCCGTGCCACCCGCCGTCGTTCAGATATTTCCAGATGGGTTGGTTGGACCGCGCTCTTGGTTTTGGGGGCCGGGTTGGCATGGGGCAGTGCCCTGCGCGCGCAAGAGGTCAAGATGATCAAGACCCATGGGTATTCGTTCTATGGTGATCTGAGTTATCCGGCGGATTATCCGCATTTCAATTACGTCAATCCCGATGCGCCCAAGGGGGGCGAGATTTCAATCTCGACCCTGGGCACGTTTGATTCCATGAACCCCTACAGCCGCAAGGGCCGCGGCGGCGCGCTCAGCACGATGATGTATGAAAGCCTGCTGGGTGAGGGCACCGCAAATGAGGCCGCACCGGCAGATGTTTATGGGGAGGCCTATTGCCTGCTGTGTGAAAGTCTGGAGTATCCGGAGACCAAGGATTGGGTAGTCTTTTACATGCGCAAGGATGCCAGGTTTTCCACCGGCGATCCTGTGACCGCCCATGACATCGCGTTTTCCCACAACCTGCTGCTGGATCAGGGCCTGCAATCCTACGCGGATGCGGTGCGCAAACTCATCCCCAAGGTTGAGGTGATTGATGATTATACCATCAAATTCTACTTCACCGAAGGTATTTCACGGCGCAGCCTGATTGATCAGGTGGGTGTTGTGCCTGCATGGTCAAAAAAGTGGTTTGAGGAAAGTGGCGCGCGGCTGGATGAGAGCCGTTTGGAAACCTCGCCCGGTTCAGGGCCCTACATGATTGAAGATGTCGATGTGAACCGCCGCATCGTCTACAAGCGCAACCCCGATTATTGGGGCAAGGATTTGCCGTTCAACGTGGGGCGCAACAACTTTGACCGCATTCGCATTGAGTATTTTGGCGACGAAAACTCCGCCTTTGAGGCCTTCAAGGCCGGCGAATACACCTACCGCAATGAGGGCAATTCCAAACAATGGGCCACGGCCTATGAGTTCCCAAAGGTCAAAGCGGGCTATGTGGTGAAAGAGGAAATTGCAGATGGTTCACCGCCAGCGCCGAGTGGGATTGTGTTCAATCTGGGCCGCGATGTGTTGAAAGACAAACGTGTGCGCGAGGCCGTGTCGCTTGCGTTTAACTTTGAATGGACCAATGAGAGCCTTCAATATGGCCTGTTCAAACAACGCGCGTCCTTTACCCAGGATACGCCCTTGATGGCGATGGGCAAACCCGAAGGGGCCGAACTGGCGTTTTTGCAATCCCTTGGGGATGTGGTGCCGCCTGAATTGATAAACGAAGACGTGCGTATGCCCCATACCTCACGGGCTGCACGCCTGAGAGACCGCAGCAATGCCCGCAAGGCAGGTAAACTGCTGGATGAGGCCGGATGGGCCGTCGGCAGCGATGGTCAGCGGCGCAATTCGGACGGAACGCCGTTGAAGCTGACGTTTCTGTTGAATTCTTCGGGCTCCGCAACGCTGAGTGCTGTGGTGCAAAACTTCATGTCCAACCTCAACAATATGGGCATTGATGGCGTTTTGGAGAAAGTTGACAGCTCTCAATACACCCTGCGGGAACGCGACCGCGACTATGATCTGGTCTTTGACAGCTATGCTGCGTTTTTGGGCACTGGCACGGGCCTGATGCAACGCTACGGGTCAGAGGCGGCAGAATTTTCGCTGTTCAACCCGGCGGGATTGGCCAGCCCATTGGTGGATGCGATCATCGACGCCTCCCTGCAGGCACAAACCACCGAGGAAGAAAGTGCCACGCTGATGGCGCTGGACCGGGCGCTGCGATATGAGTTCATCATGATCCCCGTCTGGTACAACGACAGCTATTGGACCGCCTATTACGACATGTATGAGCATCCCGAGGAGCAGCCCGCCTATGGGTTGGGCTACATTGACTGGTGGTGGTACAACGCCGAAAAACACGAGGCCCTCAAGGCCGCTGGCGCCTTGCGATAAGCTGAGATAGCAAACCGTTATGGGCGCTTATATCCTCCGCAGATTGTTGCTGATCATTCCGACGCTGTTCGGGATCATGCTGATCAACTTTGCCCTGGTGCAGTTTGTGCCCGGTGGACCGGTTGAACAGGCCATTGCCCGCATTCAGGGCGGCGGTGACGTGTTTGAGGGGTTCACAGGGGGCGGCAATGATGCCGGCAATGCCGTGGATGCCGGGGCGAGTGAAAACTACGTTGGTGCGCGCGGGTTGCCGCCGGAGTTTATCGAGGAACTGGAGAAAGAATTTGGTTTTGACAAGCCGCCAGTGGAGCGGTTTGTGCACATGATGTGGAACTATGTGCGGTTTGATTTTGGCGAAAGCTATTTCCGATCCATCGGGGTGATCGACCTGATCAAGGAAAAGCTGCCGGTGTCGATCACACTGGGGCTTTGGTCTACGCTGATTGCCTATATCATTTCCATTCCATTAGGCATCGCAAAGGCGGTGCGCGATGGATCTGCCTTTGACACCTGGACGTCTGGCGCCATTATCGCGGCTTATGCGATCCCCGGATTTTTGTTTGCGATCCTGTTATTGGTGCTGTTTGCGGGCGGGTCCTATTGGCAGATTTTCCCGCTCAGGGGCCTGACATCTGATGATTTTGACACGCTCAGCCCGCTGGGCAAGGTGGCGGATTATTTCTGGCACATCACCCTGCCGGTGCTGGCCTCGACCATCAGCGCCTTTGCGACGCTGACCCTGCTGACCAAGAACAGTTTTCTGGATGAGATCAAGAAACACTACGTGATGACCGCCCGTGCAAAGGGGCTTTCAGAGCGCAAGGTGCTTTATGGTCACGTGTTTCGCAACGCGATGTTGATCGTGATTGCGGGTTTTCCGGCGGTATTTATCGGTGTGTTCTTTGGTGGATCCCTGATCATTGAAACGATCTTTAGCCTGGATGGTCTGGGCCGTTTGGGGTTTGAGGCGGCGGTGGCGCGGGATTATCCGATTGTCTTTGGCACGCTGTTCATCTTTGGTCTGATTGGCCTGATTGTCGGCATCCTGTCTGACCTGATGTATGTGCTGGTTGACCCGCGCATCGACTTTGAAAAGCGGGAGGGCTGATGGCACTTTCCCCGCTCAATCAGCGTCGCTGGCGCAATTTTACCCGCAACCGGCGCGCCTATTGGTCGCTGTGGATATTCAGCATTCTGTTCACCATTTCGCTGTTCGCGGAATTTGTCGCCAACGACAAACCCATTTTGGTGAACTACCGCGGCGAATACTACATGCCGATCTTTAACTTTTACCCTGAAACCACGTTTGGCAGCGATTCAGAGACCGAAGCGATCTATCGCGACCCGGAGGTGGAATGCCTGATCGTGACGGGCGGGTTGATCGACCAATGCTTTGACGACCCCGAAACCTATATCGAGGATGCCGCAGATGGTGTTGTGGACGGGGAGGAAATCGTAAAGGGCTGGTCGCTCTGGCCGCTGATCCCATACGCCTTTGACACGCCGGTTGACCGCCCCGGCAGTGCGCCCCTGCCGCCAAATGGGCAGAACTGGCTGGGCACGGATTATACCAAGCACGATGTGCTGGCGCGGGTGATCTATGGTTTCCGCCTGTCGATTATTTTCACACTGATCGTCACGGGGCTTGCCAGTCTGATCGGGATTATCGCAGGCGCGGTGCAGGGGTTCTTTGGCGGGTGGCTTGACCTGATTTTTCAGCGCGTGATTGAGATTTGGTCCTCTACCCCGTCGCTTTATGTGATCATCATCATGTTCGCGATATTGGGGCGAAGTTTTTGGTTACTGGTCATATTGCTTGTCCTGTTCTCATGGACATCGCTGGTGGGCGTGGTGCGGGCGGAATTCCTGCGGGCGCGTAATCTGGAATACGTACGCGCCGCGCGCGCCCTCGGCGTGGGCAACGCAACAATCATGTTCCGCCACATGCTGCCCAACGCAATGGTTGCGACATTGACCATGCTGCCGTTTATCATCACCGGCACAATCAGCACGCTGGCGATTTTGGATTATCTGGGTTTTGGCCTGCCATCCTCTGCGCCTTCATTGGGAGAGTTGACCTTGCAGGCCAAACAAAACCTGGAGGCCCCCTGGCTTGCCTTCACGGCCTTCTTTACCTTTGCGACCATGCTGTCGCTGTTGGTGTTTATCTTTGAAGGTGTGCGCGATGCCTTTGACCCCAGAAAGACGTTCTCTTGAGCGCGCTGCTGGAGGTCAAAGACCTGCGCGTGTCCTTCCGTCAGGACGGGCAGCTGTCTGAGGCTGTGAAAGGTGTCAGCTTTTCGCTGAACCGGGGGGAGACGGTTGCGCTGGTTGGTGAATCCGGTTCTGGCAAGTCGGTCTCGGCGCTCTCTACAGTTTCGCTGCTGGGTGACAGTGCAGAGGTTTCCGGCTCCGTCACCTATGAAGGCCAGCAAATGATCGGCGCTGATCCGACCTTGCTACGCAAGGTGCGGGGCAACGACATCAGCTTTATCTTTCAGGAGCCGATGACCTCACTCAACCCGCTGCACACGATTGAAAAGCAGTTGGGCGAAAGCCTCGCCCTGCATCAGGGTCTGGCGGGAGACGCCGCGCGGGAACGTATCCTTGAATTGCTCAACAAGGTTGGCATCAATGATGCCGAAAGCCGTCTGGGTGCCTATCCGCATCAGCTTTCTGGTGGGCAACGTCAGCGCGTGATGATCGCGATGGCGCTGGCCAATAAGCCGGATGTGTTGATTGCCGATGAACCCACAACCGCGCTTGATGTTACGATCCAGTCGCAAATCCTGGACCTGCTGAAGGACCTGAAAGACAGCGAAGGCATGGGGCTGCTGTTTATCACCCATGACCTTGGCATCGTGCGGCGTATCGCGGACCGTGTCTGCGTGATGCAGATGGGCGAGATTGTGGAGCAAGGGCCCACAGCCGAGATTTTTGACAACCCGCAACACCCCTATACCCAAAAACTGTTGGGTGCTGAACCAACGGGCGAACCCGCCCCCGTGCCTGCCGAGGCCGAAGAGATTGTAACCACCCAGAACCTCAAGGTGTGGTTCCCGATCCAGCAGGGTTTGTTGCGCCGGACAGTGGGGCACGTGAAGGCGGTCAATGATACCAGCCTGTCCGTGCGGGCCGGTGAAACGCTGGGCATTGTCGGGGAAAGCGGCTCTGGCAAGACCACGCTGGCGCTGGCAATTATGCGGCTGATCGCCTCGGAAGGGCAGATTACCTTCATGGATCAGGATGTGCGCAAATGGTCCACACGTGAATTGCGCCGCTTGCGCAAGGATATGCAGATTGTGTTTCAGGACCCGTTCGGCTCGCTGTCGCCGCGCATGACCTGTTTTCAGATCATTTCTGAGGGCCTGACGATCCACAATGTTGATCCTGACCGCAACCAACGCGAGTTGGTGCAGGAAGTGATGATTGAAGTGGGACTGGACCCGGAAGCGATGGACCGGTATCCGCACGAATTTTCTGGCGGGCAGCGCCAGCGCATCGCGATTGCCCGCGCCATGGTGCTGCGGCCCCGATTGCTGGTGCTGGATGAACCCACATCGGCCCTTGATATGACCGTGCAGGTGCAGATCGTGGAACTGCTGCGGGATTTGCAGGTCAAATACGGGCTGGCCTACCTGTTTATCAGCCACGACCTGAAAGTTGTGCGCGCCATGTCGCACAAGGTTATCGTGATGAAGCGGGGCGATGTTGTGGAATACGGCGAAGCGGCCCAGCTTTATGACAATCCGACGTCCGATTACACCCGCACCCTGCTGCAAGCGACACTGTAACGGCATCAAAGGCAGGGTGTTCACAATTGGGCCAGCGCGGTCGCTATTGTGCTGATACGGCTTTGCACTTGCGCACATCACATGTCACCGTCGGCTCAGATTTCTGAGCAAGGCCTTTGACATGCGCGTGATGCCCCAATCCGTTTACCGTTATATTTTCAACTATTCAAAAAAGCAGCAAGTGGTGGTGATCATCATGACCCTGGGCCTGCTGCCGCTTGCTCCGATCCCTTTGGAGTTGCAGCGCCGCTTGCTGGATGATGCGGTCGCCAACAAGGATGTTGACCTGCTGATCTGGCTGGCCACGCTGTATATCGGAGCGCTTTTGCTGTCTTCGGCATTAAAGCTGGCCATGCGCATCCAGCGCGAGCTGATCTCCGCCCGGATCGTTCATGCGCTGCGCCGGTCGGTGTATTATCACATCTACACGGTCACGCCGCCCGCGTTGCTACAGGCCTCCGCCAAGGGGGATGATGTGGTGGATGAGGGGGCCGTGGTCTCCATGTTGTCCTCTGAGACCGAAAAACTGGGGGGGTTTGCGGGGGCCGCGATCTCTGGCCCGCTGCTCCAGATTGGCACGTTGTGTGTGGTGCTGGGGTATATGTTTTACATCGAACCGCTGGTGGCAACCATCGCACTGGCGCTTTATTCACCGCAGTTTGTCATTGTCCCGATCTTTCAGGCACGGATGAACCGATTGGCGGGGGAAAAGGCGATAACCGTACGGACCCTTGGCAATTTCATTGTGGATAACGCGGAGCCTGATCTGCTGAACAAGCCGCCGCCAGAGGGTTTTACCACCCTGACCGATCAAATCCTGCGCCTGCGCACGAAATTCCTGATGACCAAGAATGTCATGAAAACGCTGAACAATCTGCTGATTGCATTGGGGCCCTTTGGGGTGATTGCCTATGGCGGCTATCTGGTGATCCAAGGGCAGGCAGAGGTTGGCGTGATCCTGGCCTTTGTTTCCGGTCTGGAGCGTCTGGGCGGGCCGATCCGCGAGCTAATTGGCTCCTACGGGTCCATCACGGATGCGCGGATGCGTTACCGGATATTGTTGGAGAGTTTCCCAAAAGGCATCGACCCAGAGGTGACCGAACCAATGCCAAAAATACGCGATGCATAAGGCCTGCCTGCCCCCGTTCTCACCCAAAGGACTGGGCGCACAGAACGGGGGCAGGGGGCTTATAACCGGTTCAGATCAATGCAGCGGGTCTTGCGGCGAGAGAACCAGTTCAACCGCTTTTCATGGGGAATGGGCTGCACATCCTGCACCTCCACACAGCCCCGATGTGTCGCTGTCATGAAAGTTTGGGCGTAAATGTTCATCATGGCGTTTCCTTTGTGATCTTGTGTTTGTGTCCTAATAGATTGCATGCTTGTGGTGTCCGGGCGAGTCATCGCTTTTCTGAATATGTAAGGTGAGCTTAAGTATGAAGTGGCGTGACCTTCCTCCGCTGTCTGCGTTGCGTGCGTTTTCGGCCTTTGGTGAAACCAACAATGTCGTTGCCGCCGGAGAGGCACTTGGGGTCAGCCACGCGGCCATCAGCCAGCAATTGCGCAGTCTTGAAACCCATCTGGGGGTCAGCCTGTTTGATCGCTCAGGCCGTGCTTTGCTGCTGACCCCGGAGGGGGAGGTTTTGGCCCGTGCGCTGATGCGCGGATTTGCGCAGATGATCGAGGCGGTGGAGGACATCACCGGCAGTCGCGAAGCGCGGCCCCTGCATATCTCGACAACGCCCATGTTTGCGGTGTCTTGGCTGATGCCGCGTTTGCCCGACTTTCGTGCGCAGAACCCGGATGCAGACCTGATGTTGGACCCGTCGCCTGAATTGGTGGCGCTGAATGCGGATGGTATCGACGTGGCGGTGCGGTATGGCACTGGCCCTTGGCCCGGGCTGGAGGCAACGATGCTGCTGCAATCCCCATTGGTTGTGGTCGGGGCACCATCGCTGGTGGGCAAAGGGGCGTTGCCGGGCGCGGAGGGTTTGGTTGATCTGCCGTGGCTCGATGAACTGGGTGTCACCGAAAGTACGAAGTGGTTACAACGGCATGGGATCGACCGCCCTGTTTCAAAGGGGCAGACGCGGCTGCCGGGGAATCTGTTGCTGGATGGGGCCCGTGATGGACAGGGCGTTGCCGTCACCGTGCGCGCCTTTGTCGAGCGCGACATCAGGGCGGGCCGCCTGCGTGTGGTACATGCGGCCGCAGATGAGGGGGCGGGATATCATGTTGTGACCCGTCCCGGCGTTTTGCGCCCGGTGCTCAAGGCCTTTGTAAACTGGATCAAACGCGAGGCGCGGGCATAGAGCGTGACAGTGCAGCGGTGCAAAGGGGGCTGCTGGTGTAAGGCGGGCCTCGGCCCGCCCACCGGATCAGGAATTCAGCCGGGCCCGATCATAAAGCAGCTGACATTGCGTGCAGCAAGGCGGCGACAGGCCAAATCAGCGGTTTCACGGGTCATCCCGAGGAAGTTCGCATCAAACCCCTGCGGGCGGCGTACCACTTTGCGCAAGGAACCATCCAGGGTCGACATCTCTCTGAGGGCGGTTTTCAACAACATCTTTTCCGCCGCAAACCGATTTGGGAACCGCCCGACATTCACACCCCAATGGCGCCCGCCAGAGGTGGAAACACGGGTGACAATCTCTTGTTGGACCACCAGTTTCTTTGGGACCGCGGCCAGAGTGCGGGGACGGATGCTGGGCCGCACGGAGGTGCTGGCGGAGGCCAGTGTTACGTTCTCCTCGGGGGCAGGTGTTTGCACGGCTTCCAGAATGGCTGCGGTGATGTCTGAATTGATCGTTGAGGGTGTTTCGGCCTCCGCAACCAGCACAGGTGCGGGTACACCGGGGCGCGACCTGGGCCGAAGCGACTGTTTTACAGCGACAATCAGGCGAATGGTCTTGCCTTGCCCGCCAGCGGTTGATCCGGCCGCAACACTGGGGGCGTCGGACTTTCCGGGGGCTTTGCCTTCGGCAATGTAGGCAGGTTTGCCGGGCTTTCGCAGAGGGGCGCGGGACGGGGCACGGCGAAACCCAAGGTCCATCAGCTCAGTGACCTTGGCGTTGCGCGTGGCGGTGCTTTTGCCGCCAAAGACGGTCACGATGATGCGCTCATTGCCACGTTCCGCCGAGGCGGTCAGGTTAAAACCCGCCGCGCGGGTGTAGCCGGTCTTGATGCCATCCGCCCCTTTGTAGCTGCCCAGAAAACGCCGGTTGGTGTGGGACACCCGTCTGACGCCCGCATCCGCCGTGACACGAGAGAACAGGTTGTAATACTGCGGGTAGTCATACAGCAGATGCCGCCCCATGATGGTCATGTCGCGCGCGGTGCTGAGATGACCGCTTTCGGTCAGACCATGCATGTTTTTGAATGTGGTGCGGGTCATGCCCAATTGTTTGGCTGTGCGGTTCATGCGGCGGGCAAAGCGCGCTTCTGATCCCGAGATCGCCTCCCCAATCGCCGTGGCCGCATCATTGGCTGATTTTACCGCGGCACCACGGATCAGATACCGCAGCGCGATCTTTTGACCCGGACGCAGGCCCAGTTTGCTGGGCGGTTCAGCCGCGGCTTTTTTGGAAATGGTCACCTTGGTATCAAGGGTGATCTCGCCCCGCTCAATCGCCTGAAAGGCGATGTAAAGGGTCATCATTTTTGTCAATGACGCCGGGTGCAGCCGTGTATCCGCATTGCGCGCATGGATCACCTTGCCGGTACGTGCATCAATCACATACGCCGCATAGGGTGCCGCAGCAGCGCTCAGTGGTACAACGACCAAAAACCACACCGCCGCAAGAAAAAATAGCCCAAAATGGGCGAGCGTTAAGCGTCGCGCCTTCATGGTAAACCTGCCTTTTTTTGCCTCAAGACCGCCGTTTTTTCGACTGGCCATTTTTTTATGAGTTTAAACTAACACAAGGTGCCGTTTCGATAAACCCATCGAAACAAGGTATTTGCGTAAAAATGTACGGGCTTTGAGGGCATATCTAGGGGCTGCGCTTGGTGTGTGTACCATTGGGGGTATTGTGGCAGGAATGTGGCACGATTGGGGCGCAATTGCCCCGATTCAGCAAGGGCCATCGGGTGTTGTGGCGGGCCAGGGCCCGCCCGCCCTTTGGAGATTTCAGCCGCCCCGCGACAAGGCATCAATCAGCGCCGGCAAAGCGCCCAGGTCCGCTATTTCACGAAATCGCGGATGGGACGCGGGCGTTTCTGCGTGTTCTATCGCCCAGGTCAGTCCATGCGGGACAAAAACGCCCCAGCCTCCGGCCTCAATCATCGGCACCACGTCAGAGGCCATGGAGTTGCCAACCATCAATCCCGCCTCAGCGCCGGTGCCATATCGGCCAAAAATCTCACGATACTCGACAGGCGATTTGCGCGACACGATTTCGATACCAGCAAAATGCTCTTCCAACCCGGATTCTGCGATTTTGCGCTGCTGATCTAGCAAATCCCCTTTGGTGATCAGAATCAACGTAAAGTCGTCTTTTAACTGGGCCAACACATTTGCGGCATGGGGCAGCAAGGCAACCTCATGGCGCAGCATATCCCGCCCGGCATCCAGAATTTCCGCAATCACCCTACTTGGCACCTGGCCTTTTGTGACCTCAATCGCTGTTTCAATCATCGAGAGCGTGAACCCTTTGATCCCAAACCCATAGTGCGGCAAATTCCGGCGTTCTGCCGCCAGCAGCCGGGCCATCAGGTCGCTTTTGTCGGTATAATCCCGCAACAGCTCTGCAAAATGATCCTGTGTCAGCGCAAAATAACGTTCATTGTGCCACAGGGTGTCATCCGCATCAAAACCGATCATCGTCAAGGCAGGGGACATGTGCATGTTGCCTTCTTTCTTCTCCAGCCGTGAAGTTATATAGAGACATCCACGACTAACAACACAGCATGATGAGCTTAGGAGCAGCAATGCGCCGTGATGATTTTATGACCCCGAACGTATACATGATGGCCGATCATCCCCGGGATGACGACCAGACGGATCTGCTGACCAAGACCAAGCCAAAAACCAAGCGGCCACCCTTGTATAAGGTGATGCTGCTCAACGATGATTTCACGCCGATGGAATTTGTGGTGCATGTGTTGGAGCGTTTTTTTGGTCTGAACCATGCGCAGGCGTTTGAAATCATGCTGACGGTACACAAAAAAGGGCTCGCGGTTGTCGGCGTCTTTAGTCACGAAATTGCAGAGACCAAGGTGACCCAGGTGATGGATTTTGCTCGCCGTCACCAGCATCCGCTGCAATGCACCATGGAAAAAGAAGAGTAGTTTTGATCAGGTCCGTGACCTTGGCGCGCGCGCGACATGCCTGCGAAGGGTTTTGCCATGCTTGATACACGTCTTGAACTGGCGCTCAGCAGTGAGGGTCTGGTCTTGCCCGAAGACGGCCAGATTGCGGTTTTTCACCCCTCCACAGGACTTGATCTGGGGGAATTGCCGAAAGAGCGCTGCCACATCATTCATGATTTCAAACCTTTTCACGATGATTGGGTATCTCGGGGGTTCAGCGTGGGTCAAACCGCGGATGCCCCCTATGCCATGGTCATTGTTTGCCTGCCGCGCTCCAAACAACAGGCGCGGGCGATGATTGCGCAGGCCTGTGCGGCCAGTCAGGGTACGGTGGTCATTGATGGGCAAAAGACAGACGGCGCAGATTCGATCTTAAAGGAAATGCGCAGACGGGTGACAGTGCAGGGCCCGATTTCCAAATCCCATGGCAAGCTGTTCTGGATTGACCCAGCGGCCACAGATTTTTTCACGGATTGGGAGGCGGGACCGGCGTTGACTGACGGCGGATTCTGGACCGCGCCCGGTGTGTTTTCCGCAGATGGGGTTGATCTGGCCTCTGCCCTGTTGATTGAGGCGCTGCCCGAGAAACTGGGCGGGCACGTTGCGGATTTGGGGGCGGGCTGGGGTTTTTTGTCGGCGCATGTTTTGACCCGCGACACTGTCGAGGCGGTGCATCTGGTTGAGGCCGGGCATATGGCACTGGAGTGCGCGCGCCATAATGTCACTGATCCGCGCGCAAAATTCTATTGGGATGACGTCACCACTTGGTCCCCGCCCCATCGGTTGGACACCATTGTGATGAACCCGCCCTTTCACACGGGCCGCGCGGCAGAGCCACAGATCGGTCAGGCCTTTGTTGCAGCCGCAGCACGTCATTTGTCGGGGAATGGGCATCTTTGGATGGTCGCCAATCGGCATCTGCCCTATGAGGCTGAGTTGAAAACCCGCTTTAACGATGTCACAGAAGAAGGCGGCGATGCGCGGTTCAAAATTTTTCACGCCAGCAAGCCCAGCCGTGCCCGGCGCTAAAGCGGGCGCGGGCTCGTTTTGAGCGAAACCTGAAAGGTCTCTTTTCATGTCATTTTCAATTCAGGGTAAAACCGCGATTGTCACCGGTTCTGCGGATGGGATCGGCCTGTCTATCGCACGGCATCTGGCGGACAAGGGTGCCAATGTGATGTGCGCCGATGCCAATGAGAAATCGCTGATTGAGCAGGTTGGTGAGAACAGCGAAGAAGGGAACATGCGGGTGTTTGGCGGCGATTTGCGCCAGCGTCTGACCATCGCCAATCTGGTGTCGGCCACCATTGATGCCTTTGATCAGGTGGATATTCTGGTCAACGCCTCGCGCCAGTTGCTGCCGACAGATGCGCTGAACCCCGATGATACATCAGTCATGACACTATTGGAACAAAACCTGATGACGGCGCTGCAATTGTCCCAACAGGTGGCCAAACGCATGATCAAACAGGGCAAGGCGCAAGAACAAGGGCAGGTCGGATCCATCATCAACCTCAGCTCCATTGCCGCGCGACAGATCCAGCCGGAATTGATGGGCTATTCCATTGCCGCAGCAGCGGTGCAGCAGATGACCCGCTCCCTTGCGCTGGCACTGGCGCCAAAGCGGATACGGGTGAACGCCCTGTCATTCGGGTCGGTCATGAGCGGATCCTTGCGGGCCTCCGTTGCGGAGAACAGGGAGTGGCGCGAGGACATCCGCGATCATACGCCCCTTGGCCGCATTGCTGCGCCCAACGAGCTGTGTGAAGCCGTGCAGTTCTTGGCAGCGGAAAGCTCTGGCTTTATGACCGGAGAGGTTATGGTGATTGATGGGGGGCGCACGTTGCTGGATGCCGTGACAGCTCCGGCGCACTAAAGCAGAAATGCGAAAACCTGGATCACCTAACCCTGCCTGAAATCAACGATTTCAACCGGTTAAGAGATGCAGTGTGTTTCAAGTGATTTGCATTTCGCTATAAAGGCAGGCCAAGGCCCGCCTTACGCAGCTGGCGTCTGATTTTGAGGAAAGGCAGGCGTCACCAACCTGCCTCCGCCAGGGCCTGCCTGTAGTTTGGCGAGACCCGCATTTTCCCTTCAAGCCCCGCGCGGTTCAGAGCCTCTTGCAAGGCGGGCAGACGCCAGCAGGGGACATGCATCACCATGTGGTGTTCCAGGTGGTAATTCACCCAATAGGGCGCGACAAGGGCGCGGGCGATGGGGCCAGCAACAGTGGTGCGCGCATTTTGCAGCGGGTTTTCAGATTGCTCCGTCGCGCCGTGCTCGGCAATGTTGCGAATGCGCAGCACCAGTTGGAACCACGTCAGGTAAGGCAGTACCCAAAAGACCAGCCCGTACCACCATTGACCCAATAAGCCCATGACCAGCGCGATGCCAACGAACACCGGGAACGATTTCCACAGGTCACGGGCCTTGAACGCCTGTGCGGCATCCTGTTTTGCCGCATCAACAGCATCGTCATCGCCCGCAAGGCGAAAGGACATCACGATTTGCGCCGCCAGCTGCCGATATCCGGTTTGCCCCGTCAGATCGCGGATAAACTTGCGGCGCAGGCTGGCACGGCTCGTGGGAAATTTGGACGACAGCACCAGATCGGGGTCTTTGTCCGTTTGGGTATGGCGGTGATGGGTCAGGTGATAATGCCGATAGCTTGCAAGCTCTGCCAAAATGGGCCGCCCGCACAGCCATTCTCCGAAAAACTCATTCAGCATACGGGTTTTGAACAGTGCATTATGCGCCGCCTCGTGCATCAGGATGGCAAGGCCCAACTGGCGCGAGCCAATCAGCACCACCGCCAACACAAACGTCAGCGGGTTGGGCCACAGTGTGAACAACAGCACAGTGCCCGCGATCACGCCCCAGCAATGCAGCATCAGCCAGGCCCCCATAAGATCGGAACGGATGGCCAGCCTGCGGATTGTTTCCGCACTCAGATATGATTTGCCGGGTGTCATGCCGTCAGGGTCGCCGCGAAGGGTGAGTCGGGTCAAGCCCGACGCCGCGTTTGAGGGTCACGTCGATCAATTGCCGATTATACGGCGGGAACGGGGTGTTGCGTGCACCTATCGGGGATTTGGCCCTTGACGCGCGCGCAGGGCTGGCTTAGTCCACGCGCCGATGGCGTTATAGCTCAGTTGGTTAGAGCGAACGACTCATAATCGTTAGGTCCCAGGTTCAAGTCCCGGTAACGCCACCACCATCACCCCTCTGCACAGGTCCACCAATGGTTTGGCTTTCGGTGAGCTGCTGACCGACGCGCGTCCGCTGCGTACTCGATTACGGATCAGATGTTCCTGGTGTCGGGGAGGCGCGCCTGAATTTTTCGCGCATTGGTCGCATTTTGCCAAAATGGCGACCTGTTTGCATGTGCTTGGGGCGGTCAAATGGCGGCTTGTGCAGTATATTTCCAAAATCACAGGTCGATTGGCATAACCAATGTGTTGATTGACCTCTGCTGCGGGGTACTGTCTGATCATATCCGGAAAGATCGCCCATGCCAAAGGGCGGCACAGAAATCTAAGGGAGAAGAAAGAAATGATGTTTCGTCGCACACTTATGGGCCTCGCGGGTGCCGCATTGGCCGCCACGCTGAGCACAACCACAGCCATGGCGCAGGATGTGACCCTGCGCATGCACCAATTCCTGCCCCCTCAGGCCAACGTGCCCAAGCTGGTGCTGGATGTCTGGGCTGATAAGGTTGAGGCCGACAGCAATGGCCGCATCAAGGTAGAGCGCTATCCCTCCATGCAGCTGGGCGGCAAGCCGCCAGAACTGATGGATCAGGCGATTGATGGCGTCGCAGACATTGTCTGGACCGTTGTGGGCTACACGCCGGGTCGTTTCCCACGCACCGAGGTGTTTGAACTGCCGTTCATGATGACCGATGCGCGCTCCATGTCTGCCGCCTATTGGCAGATGTTTGAAAAGCACATGAAGGACACGGAATTTTCTGACGTGCATATCCTTGGCACGTGGGTACACGGCCCCGGCCTGATCCACGCCAATAAAGAAGTCCGCACGCCGGGCGATATGTCGGGTCTGAAAATGCGTGGTGGATCACGCCTTGCCTCCAAGCTGATTGAAACGCTGGGCGGCACGCCGGTGGGCATGCCGGTGCCTGCGGTGCCAGAGGGGCTCTCCAAAGGTGTGATTGATGGCACCACGATCCCGTGGGAAGTTACCAAGGCGTTGAAAGTGCCGGAGCTGGTGGAAAACCACACAGAATTCACAGGCAACGCGCTTTACACGCTGACCTTTGTTCTGGCGATGAACCTTGATCGGTATGAAGGCCTTTCTGATGAGGACCGCGCGGTGATCGACGCCAATTCCGGGCTTGAGTTCTCCATCTTTGCCGGGGGCACCATGGAAGACAGCGATGCGGGGTCTCGCAAGATTGCCGCAGATCGGGGCAACAACATTGTGACCCTGAATGCTGAGGAAACCGAAGCCTGGAAAGTGGCCGCACAGCCCGTGGTAGATGGCTGGCTGGCTGACATGAAAAGCCAGGGCATTGACGGGCAGGCGCTGATTGATGAGGCGCGCCAGCTGATCGCGGATTACAAGTAAGCGCGCAATTCAAGATCTGATCTGCGGCGGCCCGCGCGCTGCCGTAGATTCATTTTATGGCCCCCAAAAAGAGCTCTCATGAACCAGCAGAAGTCGAAACAGGTGTTTGTGACGATCGCCGTCACCGTGCTGGTGGTTGGGCTGCTTTATGTGTCGGGCCTGTTGTCGCGGCGCAATTCAAGCGGGCTTGCGTTTTTCCAAGGTCCGGCTGGCGCAATGCTTTTGATCGGCTGCGCGACGAGCCTGGGGTTTTTGCGAGATCGTCTGGTCCCAAACCTTGCCCGGATCACGGCGCTTTTGGGCGGTCTCACCCTGTTATTTCTGGTGATCATGATGACGATCACGATTGTGGGCCGCTCTACCGGATTGGGTGAACTGACCGGGAGTTATGAAATTCTGGAGGCGGGCATCGCCTTTGCGATCTTTTCCTTTTTGCCCCTCACACAGCTATACGGGGCGCATGCGACGGTGGATGTTTTCACCTCGTTCCTGCCGCAGCGCGCCACCCGTTGGATTGCGGCATTCTGGGAGGTTGTTTTGCTGCTGGTGATCCTGCTGATTGTCTGGCGGCTTTATGAAGGCACGCTCAGCCACTACAAACGCGGTGGCACAACCACGTTCCTGCAATTCCCGTTGTGGTGGCCCTTTACGGTCAGTTTCATCGCGGGTCTGGTGGCCAGTGTTACCGCGCTTTATTGTGTGGTGCTGCGCATTGGCGAAGCTGTGCAGGACCGTAAAATCCTGCCCTCCGAACATGCCGAGCATTAGACCATGAGCAACCTTGAGCTTGGGTTCTATTCCTTTCCCGTCTTGCTGCTGCTGATCTTTTTGCGCGCGCCCATTGGGTTGGCGATGCTGCTGTGCGGGTTTGGTGGGTGGTACATGGCCATGGGTGGCAACCCCGGGCCCTTGATGGCCAAGATGAAAACCGAGACCTACACGACATTTTCAAGCTATTCCCTGTCGATCATCCCGATGTTCCTGCTGATGGGGCAGTTTGCGACGCTCTCGGGCATGTCATCAGCCTTGTTCAAAGCGGCGGAGAGTTTTCTGGGCCATCGCCGGGGCGGCGTGGCAATGTCGGCTGTGGGGGCGTGCGCGGGGTTTGGCGCGATCTGTGGATCGTCTCTGGCGACCGCTGCGACCATGTCCAAGGTCGCGCTGCCAGAGCTGAAGCGCTACGGCTATTCCGGTGGCTTTTCCACGGCGACACTGGCCGCCGGGGGGACATTGGGCATTTTGATCCCGCCTTCCGTGATCCTGGTGATCTACGCGATCATCACCGAGCAGAACATTGCCAAGCTGTTTCTGGCCGCTTTCGTGCCCGGTATTCTGGCCGCCATTGGGTACATGCTGACCATCTCGATTTATGTGCACATGTACCCGGATGCGGCGGGCACGCGCGCCGCGGTGCCCATGGCGGACCGGTTCAGGGCGCTGGGTGCTTGCTGGCCAGTGTTGTTGATCTTTGGCGTGGTTGTGGGCGGCATTTATGCGGGCTGGTTTACCCCTACTGAGGGCTCAGCCATTGGTGCCGCGGGCACCGGGTTGGTCGCGCTGCTGTCAGGATCGCTGAACTGGCAGGTGCTCAAAGACAGTCTGTGGGGCACGGCGCGTACCACGGGGATGATTTTCTTTATCGTGCTGGGCGCGGGATTCTATAACGGCTTTCTGGCCTTATCCGGTGTGCCGCAATTCATGGCCGACTGGGTGCTGACCCAAGGGTTCAGCCCGTGGTTGGTGCTGTCGGTAATTTTGGTGTTCTACCTGATCTTTGGCTGCCTGATGGACAGCCTGTCGATGATCTTGCTGACTGTGCCGATCTTTTTTCCGGTCATCTCTGCGATGGATTTTGGCCTGACGCCCGAACATGTGGCGATCTGGTTCGGCATTCTTGTGCTGATTGTGGTGGAGGTTGGGTTGATCACGCCACCGGTGGGGATGAACCTGTTTATCATTAACTCGATGGACCGCGAAACACCGATGACACAGACCTACAAGGCCGTCCTGTGGTTTGTCGGATCTGACGTGGTGCGGGTGATCATTCTCGTGATGTTCCCGGCGATCACATTGTTCTTGCTGCCGGGTTAGGGGCGCATCAACGTACTGAAAGGAAACCTCATGCTGTCCGTCGAAAATAATGCCGCGTCGTTCTTTGTTGATCGTCATCTGTTGGAAGGGCGCGGGGATAAACCTGCCTACATCGAGGCGCAGGGCGGTCGCAAACTGACCTATGGGCAGATGGCAGAGGGTGCGGCGCTGAACGCGGGGGCGTTTGCGCAGGCGGGCATTCGTCCCGAGGAACGCGCGGCGATGCTGGTGCTGGACCAGATCGAGTTTCCACAGATTTTCTGGGGCGCGCTCAAGGCGGGCGTTGTGCCGATCCCGCTCAACACCTTGCTGGCGGCTCCGGTCTATGATGCCATTTTGCGCGACAGCCGTGCGGCGATCCTGTTTGTGTCGGCACCACTATGGGAGGTTGTCGCCCCTGCCGTGGCCGATAATCCCTATCTGCGCCACGTCGTGGTGATTGGCGAGGCCCCCATGGGTCTGGTGCGCTATGCGGATTTCCTCAAAGGGGCGGAGCCGCGCCCCACATTGCCCGCAAGCCCGGATGAGGTGGCGTTTTGGCTTTATTCCTCAGGCTCCACGGGGCAGCCCAAAGGTGTGGCACATGTGCACTCCGCGCTCAAGGCGACGTCAGATACCTATGGCGCGCAGGTTTTGGGCATCTGCGAAGACGACGTTGTGCTGTCAGCGGCCAAGTTCTTTTTTGCCTATGGGCTGGGGAACGAGATGACTTTCCCGCTCTCTGTGGGCGCAACCAGCGTCATTTTTGCCGGCCGGCCCACACCACAGTCGATGCTGGAGATACTCAGCGCGCACAAGCCGACGATCTTTTGCGGTGTGCCCACGCTTTATGCCGCGATGGTGGCTGAAATGGACAACAGCGGCCCGGCGGATGCGCCCTTGCGGCTGTGCATTTCAGCCGGGGAGGCACTGCCCGAGGACGTTGGCACCCGTTGGCAGACCCACACGGGTGTGGCAATTTTGGATGGAGTCGGGTCCACTGAGATGCTGCATATTTTCCTCAGCAATGCGCCCGGTGATGTTGTCTATGGCACGTCGGGGGTGGCTGTCCCCGGATTTGCGCTGCGCCTTGTTGATGAAAGCGGGGCTGAGGTCGCGGATGGCGAAGTGGGCGAATTACTGGTCAACGGGGCCTCCGCCGCCAGTTGCTACTGGAACCAACGCGATAAGACACGCGCGACCTTTGAAGGCGTCTGGACGCGCACGGGCGACAAATACGAACGGCGCAGCGATGGGCGGCTGGTCTATTGCGGGCGCACCGATGACATGTTCAAGGTCTCGGGCATTTGGCTGTCGCCCTTTGAGGTTGAGGGCGCATTGGTCAGCCATCCGCAGGTGCTGGAGGCGGCGGTGGTGGCATGTGCAGATGCGGACGGTCTGGAAAAACCAAAGGCCTTTGTTGTGCTGCAATCGGGTGAAGGTGACGCGGCGCTGAAAGAGGCGTTGAAAACCCACGTCAAAGAGAGGGTTGGCAAGTGGAAATACCCCCGCTGGATTGACGTGGTTGATGAATTGCCCAAAACCGCAACAGGTAAAATCCAGCGGTTCAAGCTGCGCGAGGGCGCATGAAAGCAGGCTGGGTCACGGGGCAAAACGGCCGCCTGACGGCGGACGGTCTGGCGCTGGAGTACCGCTGCTGGGGGCCACCGCCGCAGGATGCGCCAACCCTTGTTATGCTGCACGAAGGGTTGGGCTGCGTCGCGCTTTGGCGTGACGTGCCGGAACAATTGGCGGCGGCAACGGGCCTTGGTGTGCTGGCCTATTCGCGCGCGGGCTATGGCGGGTCAGACCCCGGGCCGTTGCCGCGCCGGTTGGACTATCAGACCCATGAGGGCACCAGCGTGCTGGCAGAGATGTTGGAGAGGCTCGACATACGCCAGTGCATTCTGCTGGGTCATTCCGATGGGGCCACGATGGCGGCGATCTATGCGGGCTCCGTCTCAGACATGCGGGTGCGCGGGTTGGTGTTGATTGCCCCGCATTTCTTTACCGAACCCAGCGGGCAGGCGGCGATTGTTGCGGCCGGGCGCGCCTATACACAGGGAGATCTGCGCACGAAACTGGCCAGATATCACGACGACGTTGATAACGCGTTTTACGGCTGGCACGACGTATGGCTTGATCCGGGTTATGCCGGGTGGAACGTGGCAGATGTGATTGACCATTGGCGCGTGCCTGTCCTTGTGGTGCAGGGTGATGCGGACCCTTACGGCACGCTGGCCCAGGTTGATGAAATTGCCACGCGCATTTATGCGCCGCTTGAAACGCTGATATTACCGGGGTGTGGCCATGCCCCCCATCACGAACGCTCGGATGAGACGATGACGGCGGTAAAGACATTCTGCGCCCGGCTGATGCGATTGGAGCAGGCAGAGGTCGCCCTTGATTGATTTGCCGCCCCATATCTACATCCCCGGCCACACGCCCCGCCATCCTGAAGACTGGTTTGACGTCGTCAAAGCGGGCATCACCGACGACATACCCCCAGATGCGCTGCACAAGACCGACACCTTTCGCGCGGGTCTGTATTACTTTCACGAAGGTTATTTTTGGGAGTGTCACGAGGTGCTGGAGGCGGTCTGGATGCGCTGCCCGCCCGGTACAGCGGAGCGCGAGATGACACAGGCCGTGATCCAGCTTGCCAATGCGCGATTGAAACATCTGATGGGCAAGCCGCGCGCCGTGAGGCGTCTGTGTGAACGGGTGGCTGCCCATCTGGCCAAATGCCCGTCTGACCGGCCTGTTCTGGGATTGCGCGTGGCGCAGGTGTCTGCCTGGCTGGCAGAAACACAAGAGCTCCTTGCTGTATAAAATGCATTATAATGCATATATTTGGCGGAATATTGCATAATTTGATATATTCAACGGCAATTTTGGAATTATATTACATCTTGAGCGCCCGACTCGACAAAGGACAACACACAATGACTGTGATGATCAATTTTCAGACTGATCCTTCGAAATACCGTCATTGGAAGGTTGAATATGAGGGGCCTGTGGCCAACCTCTACATGGATGTGGATGAGCAAGGCGGGCTGTTTGAGGGCTATGAGCTTAAGTTGAACAGCTATGATCTGGGCGTGGATATTGAGCTTGCTGACATCGTGCAGCGGATGAGGTTTGAGCATCCCGAGGTCAAGGTGGTGGTCATGCAATCGGCCAAGGACAAGGTGTTTTGTGCCGGTGCCAACATTCGCATGCTGGGCGGTGCAACACATGCGCACAAGGTCAACTTTTGCAAATTCACCAACGAGACCCGGAACACCTATGAGGCGGCTTTGGCCGACTCGGGCCAGAACTATATCTGTGCCATCAAAGGGGCCTGTGCGGGCGGCGGGTACGAATTGGCGCTGGCCTGCAACCACCTGATGCTGACGGAGGATGCGACGTCCTCCGTGGCATTGCCAGAGGTGCCTTTGCTGGCGGTTTTGCCGGGCACAGGCGGCCTGACGCGGGTGACGGACAAACGCAAAGTGCGCCGGGATCTGGCGGACGTTTTCTGCTCCATTGAGGAAGGTGTCAAAGGCAAGCGTGCCGTGGAATGGCGGCTGGTGGATGAGGTTTTTCCGAACTCCAGGTTCGATGAGGCTGTAAAAGAACGCGCCGCCGAGATGGCTGCGGCATCTGACAAGGCTGATGTGGCACAGGGCATCTCCCTCAGCCCGCTGACGCGGAGCATATCGCAGGATGGTGTGACCTATTCAACCGTTGAGGTGACGTTGAACCGGGCAGAAAGCCGGGCAACCGTGACCATCAAAGGGCCGCAAGGCGCTGCGCCTGCGGATATGGAGAGCTTTACCGCAGAGGGTGCAGCGGCTTGGATGTTGCGCTGCGCAAGAGAGCTGGATGACGCCATTTTGCATCTGCGCAACAACGAAAAAGAACTGGGGTTGATCGAATTTCAGACCCAGGGTGATCCGGCGGCGGTGGTCGCGCATGAGGCGCTTTTGCTTGCGAACAAGGATCACTGGCTGGCGGCGGAAGTGTTGCACTACTGGAAGCGCGTGCTCAAGCGTGTGGATATGACCTCGCGGTCGCTGGTGGCGATTGTGGAGCATGGTTCATGTTTTGCTGGCCCTCTGGCCGAGCTGCTCTGGGCGGTGGATCGCAGTTATATGATGCTGGAAGAGTTTGACGGGGATAACCGTCCCCTTGCCAATGTGACCCTGACCCCGGGGAACTTTGGCACTTACCCGATGGGCAATGACCTGACGCGTTTGCAGACGCGGTTTTTGGGCACGCCGGAGCATATTGACGCGCTTCAGGCGCTTGCAGGAGATGCTCTGGAGGCGGACGCCGCAGAGGAGCAGGGGCTGATCACCTATGCCTATGACGACATTGATTGGGAAGATGAGGTGCGCCTGTTCATGGAAGAACGTGCCAGTTTCTCACCCGATGCGATGACGGGGATGGAGGCGAACCTGCGTTTTGCCGGGCCGGAGACGATGGAAACGCGCATTTTTGGCCGCCTGACCGCCTGGCAGAACTGGATTTTCCAGCGCCCCAATGCCGTTGGGCCTGAGGGTGCCTTGCAGCGCTATGGCACAGGCGTGCGCGGAAAATATGACATGGAACGTGTGTAACGGGCGCGGATTTTCTGAAAAATCCGGCCCAAAATCTTCAAAGATTTTGGCCACCGAAGGAGGCACCAATGCTAGATCTCATCAACGTCAGCTATGACACGCAAATCCCCAACAATGTGGGCCTGTCTGAGGACAAGAAGGTGTTGAAAGCGCTGGAAAAATGGCATCCGGGCTATATCAACTGGTGGAATGACCTGATCCCCCAGAACTTTCAGGAAAGCATGGTCTATCTGCGCACTGCTGTCAGCGTGGACCCCAAAGGCTGGGCAAAATTCGACTATGTCAAAATGCCCGAATACCGCTGGGGCGTGTTGCTGGCCCCCGCTGTCGAAGATCGCAAAATCCCCATGGGAGAGCATCTGGGCGAACCCGCCTGGCAGGAAGTGCCGGGGGAATACCGCAACATGCTCAAACGCCTGATCGTCATTCAGGGCGATACGGAGCCGGGCTCGGTCGAGCAGCAACGCTTCCTCGGGCTGACCGCGCCGTCACTTTATGACATGCGCAACCTGTTCCAGGTGAACGTGGAGGAAGGGCGTCACCTCTGGGCGATGGTTTATCTTTTGCAGAAATATTTCGGCCGTGATGGACGTGAAGAGGCAAACGACCTGTTGGTCCGCTCCTCGGGTGATGAAGATGCGCCGCGCATGTTGGGGGCATTTAATGAGGAGACACCCGATTGGCTGTCGTTCTTCATGTTCACCTATTTCACGGACCGGGATGGCAAGATGCAGCTGGAAAGCCTTGCGCAGTCCGGCTTTGATCCGCTCAGCCGCACCTGCCGCTTTATGCTGACCGAAGAAGCGCATCACATGTTTGTCGGGGAGACAGGCGTAGGGCGCACCATTCAGGCGACGTTGGAAGCGATGAATGCCAATGGCATCACCGACCCCTACGACATCAACAAAATCCGCGATTTGGGCGTGATCGACCTGCCCACGATCCAGAAAAAGCTGAACCTGCACTATACGCTGAGCCTTGATCTGTTTGGACAGGAAGTCTCGACCAATGCGGCCAATGCGTTCAATTCCGGGATCAAGGGCCGCTATATGGAGCAGCGCATTGATGATGATCATCGACTGACCGATGCAACCTATCCCGTGACCTCTATCGTAGACGGAATGATCAAAACCGAAGACGTGCCTGCGCTGACGGCCATCAACATGCGCCTGCGCGATGATTACGTGCGCGATGCGGCCGGCGGCGTTGGGCGTTGGAACAAATTGATTGCAAAATCAGGTGTCGATTTCGTGTTGAAACTTCCACACGAAGGGTTCCACCGTCAGATTGGGGTGTTCAGCACCGTTGCAGTTGATCCGGAGGGGGCAATTATTTCGGCGGATGACTGGCACAAGCGGCGTGATGAATGGCTGCCGACCAAGGCCGATGGTGATTTTATCCAGTCCTTGATGGTGCCGTGTTATGAGCCGGGCAAATACGCAACCTGGATCGCTCCGCCCAAAGTGGGCATCGACAACAAGCCGGGTGATTTTGAATACGTGCAATTGCACATGGCCTGAGGGGTAAGGCGGGCCAAGGCCCGCCTTACGTCACATCGCACACCTCGTAAGGCGGGCCTTGGCCCGCCCCCGCTTGGGAGAAGACACATGAATGCCCCCCTGAAACAGCATCTGATTGATCCTGAAATCTGCATTCGCTGTTACACTTGTGAAATGACCTGTCCGATCGAGGCAATCACCCATGACGACAATAACGTCGTGGTGGATGCAGATATCTGTAATGGCTGTATGGATTGTATTCCCGTCTGTCCCACGGGGTCCATTGACGAATGGCGTGTTGTCAACACGCCTTACACGCTGGAACAGCAGTTCGAATTCGACGAATTGCCCGACCAGGAAGACATCGAGGTTGCCGCGGATGCGGCCGATGATGACCCGATCGCCGCACTTCTGGCAGAGGCGCATAAAGGTGCCGGTGGGGTGTCCAAGGCACCAGCCACAGCGGCCAAACCAACGATCAACATGTATAACCTTGGCAAGCCCGCCATGATGAAAGTGCAGGGCAATTACCGGCTCACGGATGATCCCGACCATGACGTACGTCACATTATCCTTGACCCTGCCGCACTGCCATTCCCGGTCCTTGAAGGGCAATCCGTCGGCATTATTCCCCCCGGTGTGGATGACGAGGGCAAGGCGCATTTGCCTCGACTATATTCCGTCTCCTCCCCGCGTGACGGCGAGCGGCCAGGCTTTCACAACATTTCACTGACTGTTAAGCGTGAGAAAGGCGGTTTGGCGTCAAACTTCCTCTGTGATCTGGAGCAGGGTGCAGAGGTTGCTGTGACCGGTCCGTTTGGCGCGACCTTCCTGATGCCCAGCCAGCCCGACACGCCCTTGCTTTTGATCTGCACCGGCACCGGTTCTGCCCCGATGCGCGCCTTTACCATGCAACGTCAGCGCGCGGGGGCAACAGGGGGGATGACCATGTTCTTTGGCGCCCGCACGCCCGAAAGCCTGCCCTATTTTGGCCCGCTCAAAAAGGTGCCGGAGACGCTCCTGAAACAACACCTCGTCTTTAGCCGCATCCCCGGGCAGGATAAGGAATATGTACAAGACCGCATGATGGCCTATGCGGATGATGTTGCAGCCTTGTTGGAAAACCCCAAAACCCACATATACATTTGCGGCCTCGCAGGGATGGAAGACGGGGTGGAACGCGCGATGATCACCATCGCGGAAAGCATCGGACACCCCTGGGGCACCCTGCGCGATGCCATGCGCGATGAGGGGCGCTATCACGTGGAAACCTATTGATGGGCACAGCTTTTGTGCATCCAATCAATGTGACCTGGGGCGATTGTGACCCGGCGCGGATTGCCTATACCGCCCGGTTGCCCGCATTTGCCCTGGAGGCGATCAACGGCTGGTGGGAGGCGCATCTGGAGGGCGATGGCTGGTATCAGATGGAGCTGGACCGCAATGTCGGCACGCCCTTTGTCGGGCTTGAGATGACGTTTCTGAGCCCTGTCACCCCGCGCCATCCATTGTTGTGCGAAACATTTCCGGCCCATCTAGGCACCAAATCCATCACCTTTGTGGTGAAAGGGCGTCAGGACGGCACACTGTGTTTTGAGGGTCGTTTTACGAGTGTTTTCACCCTTGCGGATCAGTTCAAAAGCCAACCTGCGCCCGCTGATTTGCGGGCCATCATCACGCCGTTGATCCGGGCAGAATAAGCGTGAATGTGATGCAGAATGATCCGACACCGCAAGATCCCGGCGTTGAAATGTTGCAACGGGTTGCGGCGCGCATTGCCGACGCGCGCAAGACCCGCGGGTTGCCACGGCGGCTGTTGTCAGAGATGTCTGGGGTTTCTCCCCGCTATCTGGCGCAGTTGGAGGCGGGGGAGGGGAATATCTCCATCCTGCTCTTGGCGCGGGTCGCCGCAGCCCTGGACCTGAGTGTTGATCAGGTGTTGGGAGAGGGTGTGCCGCTTAACCATGATGCACGTCGTGTCGCAACATTGTTTGCGCGCGCGCCAGAACCTGTGCAGCAACAGGTGCATGATCTGCTTGCGCAACAAGACCCGGCCATTTTGCGTGCGGGTCGAATTTGCCTCATCGGCCTGCGCGGGGCAGGTAAATCAACGCTTGGCCGGCTGGCCGGGGAGGCGCTGGACATACCGTTTGTTGAGCTTGGTAAAGAGATTGAGCGCGATACCGGCATGCCAATGGCCGAGGTTTTGGCGCTTTATGGGCAAGATGGGTATCGCCGTATAGAAGCGGAGGCGCTGGAGCGGATCAGCGCAACCCATGAGCGTGTTGTGCTGGCTGTGGCGGGCGGCATTGTGGTGGAGCCAACCACCTACGCCAGATTGCTTGCACGGTTTCATACGGTCTGGATCAAAACCAGCCCGCATGAACACATGCAACGGGTCCGCGCGCAGGGTGATGTGCGACCGATGCAGGGCAACCCCGCTGCGATGAAACAATTGCACGAACTGCTGACCATCCGAACGCCGCTCTATAGCAAGGCCGAATCGCAGGTGGATACCTCCGGCTGTACCGAACTCTCCTCGTTGAAAGAACTGATGAAGGTTATTTCAGACAATGGGTTTCTGGGCGCATCGTGATGCAGGCAGACTTTGTGATCGCCGTGCAGGATGCGTTTTGGCAGCTGGCTGAGGCGCTGATGATGCATCACACCAATCCGTGGGAGCTGGATGAGGCGCTGGAAGCGTTTGGCTATGGGACAGGCCCCTGCGAGGCGCAAGATCATTTGGGGTTGGTGCAGGTTCTGGCCCGCCAGCCCCGGCGCACCCACCCCGTTTTGCCACGCATGGTGGCCGAGGGACGCATGGGTAAGATTGGCGGCGTTGGGTATTATCGCTATCCCGGCGGAGGGGGGGCGGTGATAGACCCGCTGATTGAGGATTTGATCCTGGAAGAGGCCTGGTTTGCCAAGGTCATGCGCAGCGAACTGCCGCCAGAGGATTTGGTCGCCAGGATGAACAGCGGTTTGGCGGCGTTTTGTCAGAAGTTTCCTGCACGGTCAGACTGGGGGGAAGTGTTGGCAGAGGCGGTGCATTTTCCGGCTCACAGGATTGGTGCGCTGGAAGTGTAAGACCAGGCCATTATAAGACCCCCACCCATGAAAAAGGGCCGCAAAAATTGCGGCCCTTTGTGTTTGTTATCCTGCCAGTCTTAAGCGGACCAGGCGATCCGTGCAGGGTGGTATTCAAAGCTGATGTGGTGCTCCGCGTCGAGCAGACCTTCTTTGGTGTGGTTATACAGAGACCGCCAGTAAGGCTGGATGGTCACGCCTTCTTCGGTCAGCAGCGCGATGGCCTCGGCCATGATCTCGCGGCGTGCTTCGACGTCAGCGGTGGCCAGAGCCTTGGTCAGCAGCGCGTCAAAGTCCGCGTTGGCCCAGCCAAACTCGTTCCAGGCTTCGCCAGAACGATAGGCCAGTGCCCAGACCTGAACACCCAAGGGACGGTGGTTCCAGTTGGTGGAGCTGAACGGATACTTCGCCCAGTCATTCCAGAACGTGGAGCCGGGCAGGATGGTCCGCTTTACCTTGATGCCTGCATCCCGCAGTTGGGCGGCCACTGCATCGGTGGTGTCCTTGCGCCATGCATCGTCGATGGAGTGCAGTTCATGTTCATGATCAATCATGCCGGCTTCTTCCATCAGGGCCTTTGCCTTGGCGGGATCAAACGGCAGGCGCGGGATATCCGCGTATTCCGGGTGCATGGGGCCAACATGCTGGTTCTTGGCGGTGATGCCGCGACCGGCATTGCCGAGTTCCAACAGAACATCGTTGTCCACCGCCATCACGATGGCCTGACGGACGCGCTTGTCGGCGTAGATTTTTTTGCCATCCACTTCGGCCAGTTGGTTGGGACGGATCACGATGGTAGAAGCGGAGGCAATCGAGTTTTCGACCCAGCCGTCCAGCGTGCTCATGATGTCGATGAATTCACCGGTCATCTCGTAGAACGCATCTACTTCTTCGGCCTCGGCTGCTGCGATCCATGCAGCGGGGTCGGTGCCGTAGTCGATGTATTCAATTGTGTCGAGGTAAGGGCCACCATACACTTCTGTGCCCCACCATGTGTGGTCTGCATTGCGCTTGAGCACGCCTTTGACGCCAACTTCCAGAGAGTCTGGCAAGTAGGGACCGGTGCCAACAGGGTTGGCAAGCATGTCGTCTGCGTTGTGCGAGCTGTGCACGATTGCCGCCGGATAGTCCGCCATACCGGCAATCAATGTGATGTCAGAAAGGGGCAGGTTCAGTTTGACGGTGTGGCTGTCCACAACCTCAATCGCGCCCTCGATGGCCTTGTTCGTGTCAGCGTCGATCAACGTGGCGAAACGACCGGCCATGGAGTTGCCTTCCATGTCCTTGTCACACCAACCTGCGATGTTGCGTGCCACGTCCTCGGCGGTGAAGTCGTCACCGTTGTTCCACTTCACGCCCTTGCGCACGTTCAATGTGTACTGGGTCGCGTCATCGTTGACTTCCCAGCTTTCCAGCAGGGCGGGCGTGAATGTGCCGTCGTTCTCATAGATTGCCAGATATTCCAGCCAACCACGCGAGAAGTTCGCGATCTGCGACCAGTCATATGTGCGCGGATCTTTCATGGCGCGCACTTCCATCTGCATGCGCATTGTGCCGCCTTCTTTTTTGTTGGCATGCGCTGCGGCTTTGGCGGGGGCCGCCATGCCGATCATTGAATAGGCGGTGGCCGTTGTGGCACCAAAGGCGCTGGCAAGGGCAAGAAACTCGCGGCGGTTGACCGGGTCTTTCTTGGCGGCCTCCGCGCTGTCCAGAATGGACTGGGGCAGCGGCTTGCCGGTGCGTGTGTAAAAGTTCATGTTCTTCCTCTCCGTTGTCGTGGGCCATGGTGGTTTCTGGCCACGTGTGCGATGCCGATCATTTTGATGGCATCAGGTGATACAGTTAACCTGCATTTTGCGTTTTCCCCTACGGGTGCGGGGCAAGTTTCTTGTAAGGACAGGCATGCGTCAACCCCAACTGCCAATGTTGTAAGGCTGAACAGCAACGGAACATTTTGAGTATTGCGCAGATGTGATGCGGATCACCCCGTGGCAGGGCGAATGTTGCGGGGTGCTGACACGATTGACCCTTTGCATGTTTGGCACCGGTGATCCGATACCGTCATTTTGATGCGGTCCGATGTCGGGATTGAGCGCGCCCTTGTCGGGCGAGATTGATCCCGTGCTGGCCAGCGATGCCTGCCGTTTCGGCCATGGATGAGGGGCTGGCCGGGGAAACGGGCTCAACCCGAGGTGGATATTTTTTGGGAAATGGCAGCGGCAGGCCTGATCTGGCACAGGCACGCTGCCATTGGTGGTGCGATTCTCAGCGGTCAGGCGTCATTCGCCGCGGATGATCTTGACGATCTCAGGGCCGACCTTGGCCTGCAGCGCCTGCATGTCCGGGGCAAGCTCGCCCATGACAGATGCCATCAATGGCTGCATTTTTGTCATGATGGTTGCACCATGTTCCGAAACGTAGAAATCAATCAGCGCCTGTAGTTCATCGACGGAAAAAGTTTCTGCCGTGCTGCTGATCAACAGGGCTTCCATGCGCGGGCGAATATCGTTCATCGCCTCTGACATGATCACGCCAATGCTGTTTTGTTGTTCATCTGTCAGCGTGATGCTGGGGGGCAGGTTTAACGCAACCTGTTTGCCCATCGCGTCGGGTGAAAACATCGAACTGATCATGTTCTGCACCTGAGGCATATTCGTGTACTCGGTCGCCAATGCGGTGGTGTCTTGGGCAAAGACAGGTGAGCTAAGCGCGGCAAATGCGGCAGCGAGGGCTAGGGTCAGGATCCATTAATTCTGCACCACTGGCGTCGAAACCGCTAAATTTCAGTGGTTTGAGACATGCCGCAACGAACGGGTTCCTTGCAAATGGCTCACGCCGCTGAAATGACGCGGTTTCGTCGTCCTTCGGATTTGGCGGATTTTCCC
>CALFWM010000074.1 GCA_937928635.1 uncultured Sulfitobacter sp.
ATGGTGGGCGACCCTGGAATCGAACCAGGCGTGCGTCTCCGCGAGGGAGTTACAGTCCCCTGCCACACCTTGCGGCCTGTCGCCCACTGACGGGCGGAATACCCGGCAGCCCCGGGTGCGTCAACCTCAAAATCGGGGCAAAGTGAGGTGTCTGAATTTTGATAGGTTTTTGCATTCACCTGCGTCTGTTGATGGCGAAGAAATCGGCCATGAAAATCGGAAAACTGACAGGGGGGGCTTCGACCTGAGACTGTGCTTTTCCGTTCCGTGGGATCTGTACACGCTTTTGATGAGACCTTGTGGCTGGTAACGGGCCGCGGACCGCTTGGCTTGACCGGTTCCAACCGATATGGCACGGGTGATCATTGCCGGGAACACAACATGAAAAAGCCAAAGTGGGTCGTTGCCAAAGAACAGGGCAAAAAAGCCGAAGCGCGCGAGACACTCTGGCTGTTTGGCCTGCATGCGGTGCGCGACGCGCTGGTGAACCCCAACCGGGAAAAGCTGACGCTGATGGTCACGCCCAATGCGCTGGCCAAGCTGGAGGAGGCAGTTGCGGCGGCGGGGATTGAGCCGCAGATTGTGGACCCTCGGAAATTCAAACCGCCGCTTGATCCGGGGTCTGTGCATCAGGGTGCTGTTCTGGAGGTTAAACCGTTGAACTGGGGGCGACTGGAAGATGTGTGCATCGGGAATGTGGCCCCCCGTGTGATGCTGCTGGATCGTGTGACGGACCCGCATAACGTGGGCGCGATTTTGCGCTCTGCTGAGGTGCTGGGGGCCTCTGCGGTGATTGGCACGCGCCATCATTCGGCCCCTGAAACCGGAGCGCTTGCCAAGACCGCAAGCGGCGCGCTGGAGCGGCAACCCTATTTGCGCGTGCGCAATCTGGCGGATGCGATCCGGGCCTTGCAAGGAATGGGCTATCTGGTGCTGGGTCTGGATGGGGAGGCCGCGCAGAGCATTGAGCAAGCGGTTGAGGGCAAGCGCGCGCGCCCCGTCGCACTGGTGTTGGGCGCAGAAGGGCCCGGTCTGCGCGAAAAGACACGTGAGACGGTGGATGCACTGGTGCGAATTGACGCAAGTGGGAAATTTGGGTCGCTCAACGTCTCAAATGCGGCGGCAATCGCCCTATATGCGAGTAAAGCCACGTCTTAGGGATCAAACACATCGCTTACCCAACCAAGATTGCCACCTGTTGTCATTGCGGCTCCAAAGCGGCGCTGCGACTGGATCAAATGCGCCATGAATTGGCCTGCGCAAGCTGCGGTGCCCCGCTGCACGACCTGAAAGCACTACCGGTGAGGCGTGAGGTTAAACCCGCGATCACTCATCAGGCCCCGGCGGCGCGCCTGGCCCCCCGCGCGCCCCCAGCACCCAAGAAGGTCAAGAAAAAGTACAAATCCTCAAAGCGTCGCAAAAGCTGGTTTGGTGAGAAATTCAAAGACATCGCAGAGGATCTGTTTGATGTGGTTGAAGACATTTTCGACTGACGCCGCGGTGCAGGCGGATCGGCAGTTTTTTGCCCGATTTTAACAACTTGTTCACAACCTTGCCGCCCCCTCTTTCAAAGCTGCCGAGGCATCTTACCTCAAAGCCATGACGCCGCGCACGGAACGCGCGGTTGTCTCATTACTGTCCCTCGTTCCGTACCTTTGCACCCTCTGGCGCGCGCGTCATGAGGGTGCTTTTTTATTCGGACAGGAGCGGATAGAACCGCCATATGACCTATTCAGATGATCTGTTGAAATCGGTGCTGACCCGCACCAAACGTGTGGCGGTGGTCGGGGTGTCGGTTAACCCCGTGCGGCCAAGCTATTTTGTGGCGCGATATCTGCACCTTAAGGGGTTTGTTGTCCTACCAGTAAACCCACAATACGCGGGACAGATGCTGTTTGGGCGGCCTGTGCTGGCAGGCTTGCAAGACATTGACGGCGCCGTCGACATGCTCGATATTTTTCGCCGCTCAGAGGCCGTGCCGCCCCTTGTGGCGGAGGCGATGGATCTGTTTCCAGCGCTGCAGACCATTTGGATGCAGATTGGCGTGATACATGCACAGGCCGCCGACCACGCCGAGGCGCGTGGTATTACCGTCATTCAAAACCGCTGCCCCAAGATTGAATATCAGCGGCTGTTCGGAGAGCTGCGCAGGGGCGGATTTAACACGGGCGTGATCTCTAGCAGGCTGTGAGTGCGCGGAGCGGGGCAGGGCCCCGCACGCGATTTTGTGTTGGAGGCTCTGCCTCCAAACCTCCGGGAAGAGTTAAAGCCAGAAAGAGGGAGGGAGCGGCGTTTTGAGTTAAATATGAATCTCTCTTTCTTAGCCGCTCCTTTTGGTCAAAGGCGAAACGTGAGAAAGCAAATCTTGAGCGTGGCTCGAAACGTTTTAGCGTGCCGCCTTTTCGGCCAGGCCGGATTGGTTTTGCCGTTTCGCAAGGGTGTCCAGCACGTCGCTGAGCGGGACATCGCGGGCGGCCAGCATGACCAGCAGGTGATATAGGACGTCAGCGGCCTCATTTGTGAGGGCAGATTTGTCGTTTCTGATAGCCTCAATGATGGCTTCAATCGCTTCTTCGCCAAATTTTTCGGCGCATTTTTCAGGGCCTTTGGCCAGCAATTGTGCGGTCCAACTGCTGTTTGGGTCCGCGTCTTTGCGGGCCAGTATGGTGGCGTAGAGATCATCAAGCGTCATGTCAGCCTCACCGGAATGCCAGCGGCGTGCATATGGGCCTTGGCCTCTGCCACGCTGAATTCGCCAAAGTGAAAGATGGAGGCGGCGAGCACGGCAGAGGCGCCACCTTTGGTCACGCCGTCTACCAGATGATCCAATGTACCCACGCCACCCGAGGCAATCACGGGCACGTTCACCGCATCAGAAATGGCACGGGTCAGGGGCAGGTTGAACCCCTGTTTGGTGCCATCGCGGTCCATCGAGGTCAGCAGGATTTCCCCAGCCCCTTTGGCGGTGACGGTGCGGGCAAATTCTACCGCGTCGATGCCGGTGGGTTTGCGCCCGCCGTGGGTGAAGATTTCCCATTTCCCGGCGGCAACGGTTTTGGCGTCAATGGCGCAGACGATGCATTGGCTGCCGAACTGATCTGCGGCCTCTGCCAGCACATCCGGGTTGGCGACCGCCGCCGAGTTAAAGCTGACCTTGTCCGCGCCCGCCAGCAGCAGGGCGCGCACGTCGGCTGCGGTGCGCACGCCACCGCCCACGGTCAGCGGGATGTAGCAATGCTCCGCCGTGCGGCGCACCAGATCAAACATGGTGCCTCGGTTTTCATGCGTTGCGTGGATGTCGAGAAAGCAGAGTTCATCGGCACCGGCGGCGTCATAGGCGATGGCGGCATCGACTGGGTTGCCCGCGTCGCGCAGGCCAACAAAGTTCACGCCTTTCACGACGCGCCCCTCAGCGACGTCTAGGCAGGGGATGATGCGGGTTTTCAGCATGCGCTCTGTAGTAGTTGGGGCTGGGCGTTTAGGCCAGCGCTTTCAGCGCCGCGCCCAGATCAATCGCCCCATCATAAAGCGCGCGGCCAGAGATTGCGCCCTCAATCACGCCGGTGGCTTTCAGTGCCTCAAGGTCTGCCAGTGAGGATACGCCGCCGGAGGCAATCACCGGGATATTCACAGCACGCGCCAGCGCTTCGGTGGCCTCCACATTCGGACCTTTCATGGCCCCATCGCGCATGATGTCAGTGTAGATGATCGCCGCCACGCCTGCGTCCTCAAAGGATTTGGCAAGGTCTGTGGCATCCACATCCGTCTCGGTTGCCCAGCCTTTGGTCGCGACTTTACCGCCGCGCGCGTCAATCCCCACGGCAACGTGATCGGGAAAGGCGCGGGCGGCTTCGCGCACAAGGTCGGGGTTTTCCACCGCCACGGTGCCCAGGATCACGCGCTGCAATCCTTTGTCCAGCCAGCGTTCAATGGTGGCCATGTCGCGGATACCGCCGCCCAGTTGCGCAGGCACGTCGCAGGATTTCAGGATCGCCTCCACCGGGGCGGCATTGACGGGCGCACCCGCAAAAGCGCCATTAAGATCAACAAGATGCAGCCATTGGCAACCGGCCTCGACAAACGCCATCGCCTGGGCGGCGGGGTTGTCGTTAAACACGGTGGAGCGGTCCATACGGCCATGCACAAGGCGCACGGCCTGGCCGTCTTTGAGGTCAATGGCGGGGTAGAGGATCATGCGCGCGCTGCCTTTTACAGAGAGTAGGGGCCGTTTTGCACGTTGCGTCACGGAATTCAATCTGTCCCTGCGTCACGCTTGCGCAAACGGGCCCTGATCGCACAGACTGCACCCATGTTTAGGGAGGACTTAGTGATGAAGAAGATTTTGACGGCAGCCGTCATGAGCCTTGCAATGGCAGGGGCGGCCCATGCGGCAGACCCGATTGTGGGCACATGGCAGACCATCAAGGATGACAATGGCAATTCAGGGCAGATCAAAGTGGTTGAATGCGGCAGCAAGATCTGTGGCACCCTGGTCAAATCCTTTGATTCAAATGGCAAGGCGTTCAAGTCCGAAAATCAGGGGCGAAAGTTGATCTGGGACATGACCGCGGAGGGGGGCGGAAATTATTCCGGGGGCAAGGTTTATTCGCCGGATCGGGACAAGACCTACAATGGCAAACTGGTGCTGTCCGGCAATACGCTGAATGTGAAGGGCTGTGTTCTGGGCATTTGCCGCAGTGGCGGGTCGTGGAAACGGGTCAAGTAGGATCTGTGACGGTGCAGCGGTGATCCTATGGGGCGGCTGCGCCGCACGACATTATGGCACCTGCGGCGGGTGATGTGCGACCTCAGGGTGTCCAGCGCAGGAAGTTCGCAATCATGCGCAGGCCCGTGCCCTGGCTTTTTTCCGGATGAAATTGCATGCCCAGCATGGTGTCGCACCCGACAATTGCGGTGACATCTTCGCTATAATCCACATGTGCCAATCGGTGCGTGGCGGTATCCATAACCATATGATATGAATGCACAAAATATGTATGATCGCCGGTTTTTATTCCGTCGAATACCGGGTGGGGCTGATCAAGCACCAGATCGTTCCAACCCACATGGGGTACTTTCAGGGCGGGATCAGCCGGGGTGATTTTGCGCACAGTGCCGTCCACCCATCCCAAACCCTGTGTTTCAGTGTACTCCAGCCCAAGGCGCGCCATCAGCTGCATGCCCACGCAGATGCCCAGAAACGGGCGGGCCTTGACTTCCACCGACTCAACCATTGCATCAAACAGGCCTGAGCTGCCTTTGAGCGCGGCCATACAGGCGGGAAAGGCACCGTCGCCGGGCAAAACCAGCCGATCCGCGCGCGCCACAACATCAGCGTCAGCCGTGACAACAACCTCGCCCGCGTCTGTTTCCCGTGCCATGCGTTCAAACGCCTTGTGCGCCGAATGCAGATTGCCGGATTCATAGTCGATGATGGCTGTCAGCACGGGTTACAACGCGCCTTTGGTGGAGGGCAGTTCTCCGGCCATGCGCGGATCATGTTCCACTGCCTCACGCAACGCGCGGGCAACAGATTTGAACGTGGCCTCGACAATGTGGTGGCTGTTCACACCGTGCAGCATATCGACGTGCAACGTGATGCCGCCATGGGTGCTGAAGGCCTGAAAGAACTCGCGCACCAGTTCAGTGTCAAAAGCCCCAACCTTGGCCGTGGGCAGATCAACATTCCAGACCAGAAACGGGCGGGCGGAGAGATCAAGCGCCGTGCGCACCTGCGCATCATCCATCGCCAGCAGGCAGGAGCCGTAGCGACGAATGCCGCGCTTGTCCCCCAGTGCAGTGGCTAATGCCTGACCCAGTGTGATGCCGACGTCCTCCACCGTGTGGTGATCGTCAATGTGCAGATCACCCGTGGCGTGAATGGTCATGTCAATCAAGGCATGGCGTGACAGCTGGTCCAGCATATGATCAAAGAACCCAACCCCGGTTTTGTTGTCATAAATGCCGGTGCCATCCAGATTGATGGTCACGCTGACATCCGTCTCAGCGGTCTTGTGGGTCAGGGTCGCGGTGCGCATGGAAGGTCTCCGTTCGGGTGTGTGCGTCTTATAGCAGGGGCGGCTTTGGATAAAAGGGGTAGGGGAGCTATGCCTGCCTCAGTGAGGGATTGCAGCACCAGACCCCATGTGTCAGCCTGTGGAGGAGCAGTCAGAGGAACCCAGATGAGCACCTGTCTTTTTGTCCAGATCCGTTGCAAACCCGGCACGACCTACAGTGTCGCAGAGGAAATCGCCCTGCGGGAAATCCATTCAGAGCTTTATTCCACCTCGGGGGATTATGACCTGCTGATGAAGCTCTACATCCCCGACACGGAGGATGTGGGCGTCTTTATCAACGATAAACTGCTGGATATTGAAGGGATTGAACGTTCCCTGACCACCATGACATTCAAGGTCTTTTGATGCGCTTTTTGGCGGCTTTTGCTCTGATCCTGTGCCTGAGCAGCACCGCTCAGGCACAGCGTGCCTATGAAGGGCAGGAGGCCGCGGCACTGCGTTGTGCCAACACGCTGGCGCTTACGGCGGTGACGCTGAACCGGGGTGGGTTGATTGGCGGTCTTGAAAAAGATGTACTGCTTGGCATCACCCAGCAGATTCTGGACCGTCACGTTTCCGGCACCTGGCGGCAGAAAAGAGCGGCCCTTGCCGTGATGCGGGACCGTCGGTCGGTCGAGGCCACGCTCAAGGATTACCGGCGCAACGCAGAGCGGTGTTTGCGCCAGTTTCCGATCAATTGAAGTGCGAGTGTCAACAGGCGACCTGCTTGGCGATGATCCGAGCCTTGCGCAACCCTGCAAGCAACAGCGGCGCATACTGTCAGGCAGCCCCTGGCTCGCATTGACCTTTACGACGTGCAAAAACCGCCCCGCCGATACAGCGGGGCAGTTCTGACTTTTATGAGCGCCGCCCCTTTGGACGCCGAATATAGCGCGGCATGTCCCCGGCCATGATACAGCCGTAAGGGTCAATCCAGTCTACAACCTCGGCCAGATTGAACGATTCAATCTGCGCGGCCACTGCCGCTGCGGGCTTGTAACTTGACGGCAGCTCAGAGGCATCAACCTTGCCCGCAAAGAACCGGACATCCAGACCGGCGGTTTCCTCCGCCAGCGCCTGATCCGCCGTTTTGGCACCCAGCCTGCGCATGTGCTCCGTCCGGGACCAGTTGCGCCCCGCGCCATGTGGGCTAAAGCCCAGTGCGTGTGGTGCATCTGTGCCCTTCACGATCAACACTGGCTCCGCCATGTTCAGCGGAATGATCGTGCGCCCGCCTGCATCGGCATCCGGCGCAAAATCAGCCCAGCCAGGGGTCGCGCCCTTGCCATGCAGATAGGCATCGCCCCGCCGAAAGACGAAGTTATGTTCGTTCCAAAACCGCTCTCCTGCGTTGGCTTTTGCCTGTTCCATCACGGCCTGATGGATGGAGTTGTGGTTGGTCTTGGTCCACTTGCGGATGATCTGCAACGCGGCCCAATAGGCAAGCCCGTCTTCACTGTCGGCGGGAATCCATGCGTTCTGTTTCAGCGTTTTGGGTGAATGGCGGTGGCGGTATTTCTCCGCAACCTCCATCCCCGCCTTATACAGCTTGGCCCCCGGCCCACGCGAGCCGTGATGCGTGATCAGGGTTGTGCGCCCCGTTTCACGGGACCGGCCCACAAACAAAAAGTGGTTGCCGTCGCCCTGCGTGCCCATCTGTTCCTGCGCGGCGCGAATGGTTTTCGCGTTGTGCAGGAACGGATTTGCGCGAAACGCATCCAACAGGTCCAGCGACACGGTAAAACGTTGCCCCTGCGCACGCCCGCCGGCACCAAAATGTGTGACCTGTGATGCGGCGTCCATCACCCTTGCCGGGTCTGCATCTCCCAGATCCGTCAGCATCAGCGAACAGCAGATATCGGCCGAATGCATGCCCGGATGGATTGCGTTCTGTGCCGCCACAACGCCACCAACCGGAATGGTCCCGATAGGCCCGGCAGGGCAGGCATCTGGCATGATCGCGCCTTCAATCACTGTGGGCGTGCGCAAGACAGCACGCATGGTTTCGCGCACCTTGGCAAGGTTTGCCTCCTCGTCTGCATCTGCCGGGGTCAGGTTTTCGTGACAGGTCACTGCCCCTTCTGCATGCAGTTCAAACTGCTCCGGGGGAATTGGTATTTCCAACGCCAGCTGCGCGCGGATTTCCGACACATCGTGCCCATTGGCCAGCATGCGGTTGGCCCGTGTCAACAGGTCTGGGAATTGCGCGCCGGGCAGGTGGCCCCAGGTCTTGAGGTCGGTGCCGGTCAGGTGGGTGAATGTCAGGTCTTCCATGGTCTTATCCTTTTGGTCAGTGCTCCCCAACTCTGGGGTGACAGCGGCGGCGTGGCGGGGTGGTAATACGCCCACCCCGCCCCTTTCGGGATGCGAATTCATCCGTTTGCTTTGCTTGCTCTCTTTCAGTGACCCTGTTTTGACGGGATTCGACGGTATTGCATAATTTTTCCAAGTATTGGTGTAACTTGCTGAAAGTAAACGATTTATAGATTGATTGAAGTTGATCATCTAAAAATATATGATCCAAAAATATCGTTTATTATCTAAATGGATCGCGCAATGCGGAATGTCGTGATAGGATTTCTGGGCACCCAACTGGATCGGGGTAAACGCCGGGGGTGGCGCCCCACGGTTGATCTGTGCCGGGTGGATGGTTTTCCGGTGGACCGGTTGGAACTGATCCACGATCGTAATTTTTCGCGTCTCGCCCGTCAGGTAAAACGGGATATTGAGCATATCTCTGCTGACACGGAGGTCTTGCTGCACCAGATGGACATGGACAACCCGTGGGATCTGGAAGAAGTCTATGCAAAGCTGTTCGATTTTGCCCAAAGCTATGGCTTTGATGAGGACCGCGAACGCTATCACATCCATCTGACAACAGGCACACATGTGGGGCAGATCTGTTGGTTTTTGCTGTCTGAATCGCGCCATATCCCCGCAGCGTTGATCCAGACGGGCCCGCCGCGCGGGGAGGAAACGGTTGGCACGCTTGATATCATCGACCTTGATCTGAGCCGCTATGACGCGGTGCAACAGCGGTTTGATCAGCAAACTCGCGAATTTGGTGAACTGCTGAAAGGCGGGATTGAAACAAAGAATGCGCAGTATAACGCCCTGATTGAACGGGTGGAGCAGGTGGCAGGTGTCTCTGACGCGCCGATCCTATTGCTGGGGGAGTCCGGCACGGGCAAATCTGAACTGGCCCAGCGTATTTTTGAACTCAAACTGCAACGCCGCCGGGTCAAGGGCCGTCTGGTACAGGTCAATTGCGCCACATTGCGCGGAGGTGCGGCGATTGCCACGCTGTTTGGCCAAAGGCGCAGCCACACCGGCCAGCCGGGCACCGAACGTGCGGGCCTGCTGCGCGAGGCGGATGGCGGCGTGCTGTTTCTGGATGAAATCGACGGGTTGGGTCTGGAGGAACAGGCCTTGTTGTTGCATGCGGTTGAGGCGGGGCGGTACTATCCGCTGGGCTCAGATTCCGAAGTCACCAGCCGGTTTCAGGTGATCGCGGGTGCCTCCCGGGATTTGGCAGCGCTTGCAGCAGAGGGTAAATTTCGGTTTGACCTGTTGTCCCGCCTGAACCTGTGGACCTTTCGCCTCCCGGCCCTGCGCGAACGCCCCGAAGATCTGGACGCAAACCTGCGCTTTGAACTGGCGCGCGCGGAGAAAACGCTGGGCATGCGTGTGGGCTTTAACGCGGACGCGGCAGAGGCATGGTTGCGCTTTGCCAAAGCGCCCTCGACCCCGTGGCCGGGCAATTTTCGGGACTTCAGCGGCGCAGTGTTGCGGCTGTGCGCGCTGGCCCCGCGGGGGCGGATCACGCGCGCCCAGGTGGAGGATGAAATCACCACACTGACCCGCAGATGGCGCGCCGCAGACCCGGACACAGACACAAAACTGGTCGCTGAATTTGTGGACCGCCCGGTTGACCCCTTTGATGCGGCCCAGCTCGCGCAGGTCATCCGTACCTGTCAGACCTCAACCTCCATCAGTGACGCGGGCCGCAGATTGTTTGCGGTGTCCCGGCAAGAACGCGCAAGCCGCAATGATGCGGACCGCCTGCGGAAATACCTCGGTAAATTTGATCTGTTCTGGTCAGATCTGGCGCAGCAATAACGCGCCCTGCGAGAATTCAACTCACCTAACGCTGCCCGAAATCAAAGATTTTGGGCGCA
>CALFWM010000075.1 GCA_937928635.1 uncultured Sulfitobacter sp.
CCGTGAGACTTGGGAAAGAAGGGCGAAAGCTTCGCCATTTGTTCGTCTGTCAACCAGTAGAGATCGCTCATATCACCGCTCCGTTTTGAACGGACGTGAATCATGCAGCGGAACTGAAATCAATGCATCCTGGCCCTAGAGGACATCAGGCTTTCGCGCTTTCTGGGAAAAGGGGGCGACCCGAAGGCCGCCCGCTCTTAGGAAATCCGCTATTTGGATCAGGCGCTCTTGTACTCTGACCAGAAGTCGTTCCAGTCCTCCAGCGTCTGTTGCTGGAGGATGTCACGGTAGTGAAACCGGCCTTCCTAGATCAGCGTGATCGGATCTTGGGGATCACCGTCGATCTGAGGCGATCGCTTCGCTTCTGCCATGTCCGCCTCGATCAATGCGGCGCGGCACGCTTTGGTTACGCAGCAGCCGGGGTATGCCGCCATTTGCGCAGACTTCACCTGACCTTCTGGTGACATCATGCCCAGCGTTGGCAGGTTCCAGTCAAAGTGACCAACCTTGCCCTCAAGCTCTGGCTTCCAGAAGCACGCATAGCTTTGCGCTTCTTCAGCAGTGACGGAGTTCTTGTTTTAGGACACGCCCAGATGACCGCCGCACAGCATCATGGAATACACCTTGCCGTCGGCCCAGTGGCCCGGGAACTGCGTGAAGTCTTCGTGCAGCATGTCGTCCTGCGGATAATCGGCGGGGTTCATTTCCTCGATCTACCCGGCTGCGTTCGACTGCTGGACAAACTTCGCGTCTGACAGGATCAGATTGTAGGTGCCCGGAGGCAACTGCGCGATCAGCGCCAGCATGTGAATTTCAGTGGTCGTAGCCCACGCACGGCTGACAAACGGCGTGGTCAGAACCGCGGCGCCTCCCCCGCTTTGGGCAATTGGCGGCGGTTCATGCCGAAAAGTGAGGTCGTTACGGTTGGTCTATAAATTTCAGTCTCCCAGTTGGTCGCTCTTTGCCGAGAAAAGAACATTCATTTGTCTGCTGACGCTTAGTGTTCAGCCGATATGACTATTCCACACGCGCGCATCTCAGGCACCTAAGTCCAAATGCCAAATCCTGTCTTTTGACCATGGTCATTGACGGGCGCTGGAAGATGATATGGGTCGAGGGACATCGCCCGATGCTGTTTGATCTGGAGACGGACCCTGACGAGTTTGTCGATCTTGGTACGGATGAGAAATATGCAGATGAAATTACCCGCCTTTCATCTGCGATGTTCGACTGGTCCCGCAGGCAGCATAACCGTGTCACGCTGTCGGACGAAAAGATCGACACTGATTTGTGCCACGATGATGCGGTAGAGGGCGCCTATCTTGGCTTTTGGGATGAAGATGAGCTTGCCGCGTGGAAAGCCGAACAAGAGCCATTGCCCGACTGATGGAGCCGCCCCCGGTGCATCGAACAAAGGCGGCGTTCCGCGCTTCACGTAACGGCGCGCTTTTCCTTGAACTCGGCGCGGTCCCACTCGCGGGTCTCCATGACCTCGCGGATATGCGCAACGGACTCCCAGATATCGACATAGCGCACATAAGGTGCTGCAAACCCAAAGCGCAGGATATCCGGCGCACGGAAGTCCCCCACCACACCCCGCGCGATCAGCGCCTGCACGATGGCGTACCCGTTCTCATGGGTCAGCGATACCTGGCTGCCACGGTGTTCCGCGTCCTTGGGGCTGGCAAGGGCGAAATCCATACCGCCCAACTCTTGCTCAACCAGCGCGATAAACAAATCCCCAAGCGCCATGTTTTTCTGGCGTATCACGTTCATATCTACGTCTTCGAACACCTCCATTGCCGTCTCAAGCGCAAGCGTGGCCAATTGCGACGCGGTGCCGGTCAGCATCTGGTCGATGGTTAGATGCGGTTTGTATTCTTGCGTGAACGCGAAGGGCTGCGCATGCCCGTGCCAGCCGCGCAGGGGTTGGTTCATAGTGTCAAAGTGGCGTCTGGCAACGAACACAAACGCGGGCGCACCGGGGCCGCCATTGAGGTATTTGTAACCGCAGCCCACCGCGAAATCGGCGTTGCAGGCATTCAGCTGCACCGGCAGGCATCCAGCTGAATGCGCCAGATCCCAGATCACCAGACCGCCAAGGTCTTGCGCGCGCTTGGTGATGCCAGCCATGTCATAGATGCGACCCGATTTGTAATGCACATGCGTCAGCTGCACGAGTGCGAGGTCTTGTCCTGCATCGTCAATGGCCTGCTCAATATTCTCGGGCATGACGCATCGCAACTCACAGCCCATCATCTCGGCCACTTCGGTGTTGATATAGACGTCCGTGGGAAAGTTCCCGATCTCGGACACGATGACCTTGCGATCGGGGCGCATGCGCAATGCGCCGACCAGAAGTTTGAACAGGTTGACGGAGATAGAGTCGCAGACAATCACCTCATCATCATCCGCCCCCAGAATGCGGGCAATCGCGGTCCCGGCACGCTGTGGGGCAGGATACCAATCGGCGTCATTCCAACTGCGGATTAACCCCTGTCCCCATTCCTTTTTAACCGCGACCTCCAGCCGCTCCATCACGCCGTGCGGAAGCGCACCCAGTGAATTGCCATCCAGATAGATGTCGCCCGTCGGCAACTCAAAGCGGTCGCGCAGATGGGCAATGGGGTCATCGCCATCCATTTTGATCGCGTCGTCACGGGTGATCTTGGTCGGTTGGGCGTTCATTTCGGCTTCCTGATTTTCGTTTTTCTGGCTGCGGTCAGACAATCTGCGATGAATGCCAAACGTTCTTGATGGTCATGTAATTGTCCAGACCTTCCGATCCACCTTCGCGGCCATACCCACTTGATTTTACGCCCCCAAATGGGGTTTCGGGCATCGAGGCCTCTAACGTGTTTATTGAAAGATTGCCAACCTCGACCGCGTCAATCATCCGATCAATGTAATCCGCACGGTTGGTAAAGGCATAGCCTGCCAATCCATAAGGCACGGAGTTCGCCCGCGCGATTGCTTCATCCAGAGAGGCCACGGAATTGATCACAGCAATGGGTCCGAAGGGTTCTTCCTGCATGATGCGTGCATCATCCGGCACGTTGACCAGCACGGTGGGTTCAAAGAAATACCCGGTGTCGCCATGCCGCGCGCCGCCTGTTGCTACGGTCGCGCCCTTGGCACGGGCATCTTCGACCAGCGCGGTCAGGGCAGGGACCCGGCGGTCATTGGCCAGCGGGCCCATTTCGACGCCGTCGTGCATGCCGTTGCCCACCACCGTTTGGGCGGCGCGGGCGACAAAGGTTTCGGTAAACGCGTCAAAGATCGCCTCATTCACAAAGAACCGGGTGGGCGAGGTACAGACCTGCCCCGCATTGCGCATCTTACGGATCGCACCGGAGATGGCCGCCGCCTGTACATCCGTGTCTTCGCAAACAATGACAGGGGCGTGGCCGCCAAGCTCCATCAGTACAGAGGTCATATTTTCAGAGGCCAGCGTGGTCAGGTGTCGGCCAACTGGAGTAGAACCGGTGAAGGCGACAAGGCGCACGGGGTCTTGCGGGATCAGATGGCCAGAGATTTCAGCAGGATTGCCAAAGACAAGGTTTAGCACGCCAGCAGGCAGGCCTGCATCTTCAAAAGCGCGGGCGATATGAAGCGCGCCCGCGGGCGTTTCTTCGGCGGCCTTCAGGATGATCGAACACCCGGACGCCAGCGCGCCCGCGATCTTGCGCGCAGGCTGGCTCATCGGGAAGTTCCATGGAGAAAACGCCGCAACCACGCCAATGGGGTGATGATGAACGGACATTTTGTTGCCCTTGGCCGCGGGAATGACCCGACCATAGGTGCGCATGGCCTCGCCCGCGTCCCATTCAAAGAACTCAGCACCCCGGATCACCTCAAGCCTTGCCTGTGCCAGCGGCTTGCCGTGCTCCAACGTGATCGACTGCGCAATTTCCTCTTGGCGTTCACGCATCAAAGCTGCGGCCCGCAGGATCGTATCAGCACGTTCGCGGGGGGAGGTGGCTGACCAGATCCGCAAGCCCTCTTCAGCAGCGGCTAGTGCATCATCCAGGTCGCTGACATCGGCGCAGGGCAGACGCCCGATTTCTTGCTCTGTCGCGGGGTTCACCACGGCCATATCGCTGCGCGTCTTGCGCCATTTGCCTGCGATAAACAGTTTCAGGTCAGGATACATTGATCTGGTGCTCCATCGTTTCTAGCGCTCAGATGATCCACTCCTGGATACCGCTTCAAGTGAATTGATAAGATACCGATATCAGATTCAGGAATATCAAGCCTCATCGCTGTTTTGCCGCGATGTGCAGCGCGTCTTTAAAGGCATTTGCAGCGGGCGAAAGGCTGTTGTCATTGCGATAGGTCAGACCGATGGGGCTTTGACCAAAAGGCACGTCCCAACCAAGCTCTGTCAGAATACCGTTTTCAATATCGACGCGCACCACCTCAGCAGGCATGAGTCCGATCCAATTGTTGGCTTGTAGCATCGCCCGATTGGCCAGATAGGAAACGGACTCGATGGCAAACGGCGGCGCATATTGATCTTGTTTGACGAAGAACTGATCAATTTGACGGCGCAGAGTCGTTTCCAGCGGTGGCAAGATCCATCCAAAAGGTTTGATCCGACCAAAGGGCAGTGACGTAATCCCCGCCAAGGGGTGATTGTTGCCGACAACGGCTGTGACCCGATCTTCAAACAGTGTTTCTTGTTGCAGTTTGTCGCGGTGGCGGTGCGCGGGCAGGCGTCCAACCACGAGGTCAATTTCGCCTGACAGCAGTCCCGGCATCAAAACTTCATTTGTGGCCTCAACGATCTTGATCGCAACCTTGGGCCGGTCGCGCAGAACTGTTGAGATCGCGGCAGGCAAGAGTTTTGTCGAGGCCGCAAGCAGCGTGCCTACGACCACCCGCCCGCTGTTGCCCTCGTTCAAATCATCCAATTCCTGCGCGGCGTTCGACACTTGGGCAAAGATCAGCTTGCCGTGACGGATCAACGTGTCGCCAAACACGGTCGGCACCACACCCCGGTTGGTGCGCGTGAGCAATGTGACTTCGAAATCAAGTTCGAGGTCCTGGATCATCTTGGTCGCAGCGGGTTGAGAGATGCCCAATTCACGGGCGGCGTTCTGGATGCTGCCGTGATTGCCGACCGCCACAAGCAGGCGCAGTTGCCGCAGCTTGAGCCGCGTAAGTGCACGATCAACGATGCGCGAATGTTTGGCGATCATAGTGTGATCCGCGCGATCAGACTGTCCAGCTTGCTGACCACGCTCATCGCGGCAAGTGCGGAACTGCGCGGGTTATTCGGCAAGGACTGACCGCTGATTTGAAAAGTGAACGCGCCGAAATCACCCGTTGCCTCAACTTCATGGATGTTGGCGCCAACGTCGGCATCCGCAATCAGGCGCACCGTCGTTTTGTCAAACCCGATACCAGCAAGAGCGACGGCGGCGGCAACATTGGCATTCTTGGGATAGGCTAGGGCGGTCTGCCGCGCGGTCCCGTCAAAATGGGTCTGCGCCCCGGATGTGAGCGCGGCGAGGTCGATCGTCTCTTCGGCGGGCGAACCCCGCCACCCCGCAGGCGGCTTGCGGCCCACATATGTTACACTGTCTAAATGCCCGACATTTGCCGCCTGAAGGCAATCCAGTGCGCCGATCGCGCCGCTGGCCAGGTGAAGTTTCGCGCGTCCCTCAGCTGCAGCAATCTCCAGCGCGTGATACAGGCTTTCGTCCGCCAATGCGCCAAGCGAGACAGTCACCAGATCAACCCCCCGCGCCAGCACCGCCGGAGCGTGTGCGGCAAGGGCCGCGTGACCTGCACAATCAATGACGAGATCCAGATCACTGGGAAAGTCCTGAACGGAGCCAACAAAAAGGTTTGAATTTTCCGTGACGCGTGCCTGCCTTACCAGAATGGCATCGACTCTATGGGGTCGGTTTTCAAGCGCGCGTCGCACATAGCTTGCGATTGCACCATTGCCGATCAAACCGATTTTCACGCCGCCATCCTCCAATTTGCTTTAGAATAGGTGAAACTGAAGGTGTTTGGATATACAGATTTTTGATAGCTAGTTCTGGCGTTTCGAATTGGCAAAGCCAAAAGTATACGGCTTTCTGATCGAATTCCGCAGCATTACAAGACAGGTCCGTCCGATGAAATACAGCAAACACGACGCCAAAGCCTATGCCCGCGTGTATATGACAGGCATCTGGGCCGCGGCGCTCAATCCGTTCAATGATGATCTTTCGCTGAATGAGGCCGGTTTGCACGCCAACATCCGCCATTGGATCGACGACCTGCACATTCAGGGTTTGTTCGTCGCTGGCAAGCAGGGTGAATTCTTCTCGATGAGCGTGGAAGAGCGCAAGCGCAATATCGAGATTGCGGTGGACGAATGCGCAGGCAAGGCCGGTGTGATTGTATCGGTGTCGGATCAGAACATGGATACGGCTCTTGAGCTGGCGCATTTTGCCCAAGACGCAGGCGCGGATTACATCGTAGTACATGCACCGGTTCTCAGCTTTGTGCATGATCGCGGCGACGTCCTGTATCAATACTACAAAACCTTTTGCGACCAGGTCGACATCGGCATCGCCATGTGGAGCCATCCTGACAGCGGCTATCTGATGCAGCCCGAGGAATGTGCGCGCATCGCGGAACTCCCCAACATCGTGGCGATCAAATACTCCGTCCCGCGCGAGATGTACGTAAAACTGCACAACATGGTCGGTGACAAGATACAAGTGTCGACATCGCTTGAGGACGACTGGCTCGACAATATCGAGGAGTTGGACTGGCGGCTCTATCTGTGTTCGTCGCCGCCCTACCAGTTGCAGACGGCGAACGACCTGCGGATGCATGAATACACCCAGCTTGCTTTTGACGGCAAGTTCGAGGAAGCCCGCAAAGTCCGCAACAGCCTTGAGCCAGTGCGCCGCGCGATGAAGGCGTCCCGGCCCGCTGGCAAACCCACCGCCTTCGGCAAATACTGGCAGGAACTGCTGGGTCAGACCGGTGGCCGCGTGCGCCCACCGATGCTGGAGCTTACAGATGCAGAGAAAGCCGACGTTAAACGCGCGTTTGACGGATGTGGCCTAAAGCTCTGACTATCGCTTACGGTGTCTGAAACGGGAGTATAAGATGTCCAAACTAAAAGCCTTCAATTTCAAAGCCTGGATTGACGAACACCGCCATCTGTTGAAGCCACCAGTTGGCAACCAGCAGGTTTGGGAAGATGCAGATTTGATGGTGACGGTGGTTGGTGGCCCCAACAAGCGCACGGATTACCATGATGATCCGGTCGAAGAGTTCTTCTATCAGCTTGAGGGAAACATGGTTCTCAAGATCTATGATGGCGAAGAGTTCTATGACGTGCCGATCCGCGAAGGCGAGATTTTCCTGCTGCCACCACATGTGCGCCACTCCCCGCAACGTCCCGAGGAGGGGTCCATCGGCCTTGTGGTCGAACCCAAACGCCAGATCGGAGAGTTGGACGCAATTGAGTGGTATTGCTTCGAGTGCAACGCCCTTGTTCATCGCGCCGAGATGCAGCTGACGTCAATCGTGAATGATCTACCGCCAGTCTATAACAAGTTTTACGCCTCCGATGAGGACAGAACCTGCCCGAACTGCAAGGCGCTTCACCCTGGTAAAGAGCCGCCGGAGGGTTGGGTCACTTTGTAACCTGCCACGTACCGAGTGTTACAGCGCAGGGCAGAGCCAAAAGGCTTGTTCAAGCCCAAGCATCTGCCGGGTTTGTGCCGTCGTTCCAACAGGGGGGTCGCACGACGCCTGAAACAATCGGCATTTCGGATTGCCAGGTGAGTTTCACGGGCGGATCCCTGACATTAATCCAGAGCATTTTGGCCGGGTCGGAGTCTCTGACTGTTCTGCCCGGCAAGCTGGAACACCCTGAGTGTGTCCTTGACCCTGTCTGGCGCAGAAACGCCCGATGCGGCCCGCCGTGAAGCGTCTTTGCAAGTATCTGGAAAGCGATTTTTACGGTCTTGGAAACCGCATCGAACAAAATGGGTGCACAGCTGTGTGGCGTCCCTAAGGCCGCATGCAGTGTTGATGGCCACCCGCGACCCAGCATTTTCATCACGTCTTGTCAGACTGATAAGTGCCAGATAGGATTTTCGCCCTGCTATTCATTTCAGGAATACCTCATGCAGCTAAGCCGCCCTTGATATCGTGTTGGGGCCGGTGCCGGATTTGGGCGCGTATGGCAGCGTCATCGTCGAGCCACTCTTTGATATTGATTTGGTTGTGGTTGCGCATAACGAAAATGCGGCACGCCATGCGACTAAATTGGCGGATCTTGAAGATGCGCATTGGATTGTTCATGGGTCCAAAGATGGGCCAAGCAGCCTATTCGCGGGCAGGGAGTCGAATACGGGCTGGTACATGCCCAAAGCGGTCACGAATTGCCATTCTCTCCCAACCGTTATCGCACTTTTGCAAGAAACAGACGCGTTTTGTATTATATCCAAGCAGTTGTTCAACACAATTTCAGACAGTCATGGGGTCGTTACTGTTCCCATTGCAGATCCATTGCCACGGTTTCCCTTGTCGATGGTCACGCAAAAGACCCGGCATTTGACGCCAGCCGCAAACGAACTGGCCCAACACATCAGGCGGCGGGCCAATACGTTGGTTCAGGAAGGCTATTCAAGCGATGCGCAAAGTGAATAGCAATGCGTAATTTCGCCTTGATATGTATTCACTGATTGTTCTTTTCTGCACCCACAGGGGGAGGGCCATATGAACGTTCTATGGATCATGTGTGATCAGTTGCGGTGGGATTATCTGTCCTGCGCCGGTCACAAGACGCTGCACACTCCCCACATTGATGCCTTGGCAAAACGTGGTGTGCGGTTTGATCGGGCGTACGTGCAATCGCCGTTTTGCGGCCCGTCGCGTATGTCCAGTTACACAGGTCGTTATTGCCGGTCGCATGGATCAACTTGGAATGGATTCCCTCTGCGCGTGGGTGAGCCAACGTTGGGTGATCATTTGCGCAAGATCGGTGTGCGCCCTGCTCTGGTCGGCAAAACCCATATGGTGCCGGACAAAGCAGGCATGGAATGGCTGGGCATCGACCCGCAGGGGCCCATCGGGGCCACAATAGCGGAATGCGGGTTTGAGCCGTGGGAGCGCGACGATGGATTGCACCCTTACGGCCCCTACAACGCGAACCCCGACTACAACGGCTATCTGCGCGATCAGGGGTTTGAAGGGGGAAACCCCTGGGAAGACTGGGCCAATTCCGGCGAGGACGACGCGGGCACCTTGTTAAACGGATGGTTACTGAAGCACTCCGACAAGGCCGCGCGCATCCCCGAGGAGCATTCCGAAACGCCCTATATGACCAACCGCGCGATGGAGTTCATGGAGCACGCGGGCGATCAGCCGTGGCTGTGCCACCTGAGCTTTATCAAGCCGCATTGGCCCTACATCGTGCCGGAACCCTATGCCTCGATGTATGGCCCCGAGGATGTGCCAGAGGCGATCCGTACCGAGGCTGAACGTGAGGACGCCCACCCTGTATTCAAGGCCTACATGGACACGCGCATCTGCAAGACTGTCAGCCAGGAAAAAGTCCGCCGGGCCATCATTCCCGCCTATATGGGCCTGATCAAACAGATTGATGATCACATGGGACGGCTGTTTGCGTGGATGGAACAGAAGGGGCTGATGGACAACACGATGATCGTGTTCACATCGGACCATGGCGATTATCTGGGCGATCACTGGATGGGCGAGAAAGACCTGTTCCACGATCAATCCGTGCGCGTGCCGCTGATTGTCTATGATCCCCGTCCTGAGGCAGATGCGACCCGCGGCACGGTTTCGGATGCGCTGGTCGAAGGTATCGACATGGCGCCGACCTTTCTTGATTTCTTTGGCGGGCCGAAATTGCTGCATATCCTTGAAGGGCGCGACCTGACGCCGCTGTTGCACGGCACACCTGTCAAATGGCGTGAGTATGCGATCAGCGAATACGATTATGCTACCCGCGAGGCGCGTATGATCATCGGCAACCCCCAAGAGGACGCGCGGCTGATCATGATCTGCGATGCACGTTGGAAATATGTGCATTGCGAGGGCTTCCGCCCGATGCTGTTTGATCTGGAGACTGACCCGCAGGAACTGACCGATCTGGGCGCGACACCGGATCACGCCGACGTGCGCCAGCGCATGCATGACGCGATCTTTGAGTGGTCGCGCAAGCATCACAGCCGCATTACCCTGACGCCGGAACGGATTGAGCAAATGACGGGCCGTGAGCCGCCCGGTATCGTGATCGGGGTCTGGGACGAAGAGCAGTTCGAAGACACCTTCGGCAAGCCGTTCAAAGAGAGGCCGTAAGACATGCCCGCCAAGAATATTCTCTTTGTCATGTGTGACCAGCTACGCTGGGATTACCTAAGCTGCTACGGCCACACACGCCTTCACACGCCCAACATCGACGCGCTGGCGGAACGCGGCGTGCGCTACGGGCGCGCCTATGTGCAATCGCCTGTTTGTGGTGCTTCGCGCATGTCGACCTACACGGGCCGTTATGTGCATGCGCATGGGGCCAGCTGGAATTTCGTAGCCCTCAAGGCGGGCGAGATGACGATTGGTGATTATCTGCGCCCCATGGGTGTCAGGTCGGTGCTGATTGGCAAGACCCATATGCGGGCCGATGCAATGGGCATGTCGCGCCTTGGCATTGATCCCAAAAGCCAGATTGGGGTGCGCATTTCAGAATGTGGGTTTGACCCGTTTGAGCGTGATGATGGTATCCATCCGTATTCAGGGCATGAACCCAACCCGCCTTACAACGATTATGCCCGCGAGCAGGGCTTGGATGCGGAAAACCCGTGGGAAGAATACGCCAACGCGGCAGAAGGAGAAGACGGCGATTTGCTGTCCGGTTGGTTCCTCAAATACGCCGACCGACCTGCGCGTGTGCCTGACCCATTGTCAGAGACCCCTTACATTACCACCCGCGCGATGGACTTCATCGACGACGCGCTGGAGAACAACCCCGACCAGCCGTGGGTGGCACACGTCAGCTATATCAAGCCGCATTGGCCCTATATCGTGCCCGAACCCTACGCCAGCATGTATGGCCCCGATGATGTGCCGCCCGCCAACCGCTCAGAGGCAGAGAGGGCGAATGCGCATCCGATCTTTGAAGAGTTCATGAACCGCCGCGTCAGTGTGAACTTCTGCCGCGACGAGGTTCGCGTCAAAGTGATCCCCGCCTATATGGGCCTGATCAAGCAAATCGACGATCAGATGGGGCGGCTGTTCAAGCACCTTGAGGATCGCGGGATTGCGGATGAGACGATGATCGTCTTCACTTCGGACCACGGCGACTATCTGGGCGATCACTGGCTGGGCGAGAAGGATTTGTTCCACGAAGAGGCGCTGCGCGTGCCCCTGATCATCCACGATCCTTCGCCAGAGGCGGATGCGACGCGTGGCACGCTCAACACCGATCTGGTGGAGGCGATTGATCTGGCTCCGACCTTCCTTGAGATGTACGGCGGTGCCGCTGTGCCGCATATCATGGACGGGCATTCGCTGATGGGCACGCTGACCGGCACCCGCAAGGAAGACCCGCGCCAATATGTGATTGCGGAGTATGATTATTCCTTCCTCGAAGTGCGCGCCGCCCTTGATATGCCCTCGCGGGAATGCTGGTTGCGCATGATCTTTGACGGGCGGTTCAAGTACATTCACGGCGAACGCTTCCGCCCGATGCTGTTTGACCTTAAAGCCGATCCAAAGGAGCTGACCGATTTGGGCGATGATCCGGCCCATGCTGACATTCGCACCGAATTGCACGAGGCTCTGTTCGAATGGGCCCGCAAACCCCGCCAGCGCAACACCGTGCCAGATGGCGCGATCGAAGGCACAGAGATTCAGGACCGGATTGGCGAAAACGGTATTCTGATCGGCTATTGGGACGAGGCAGAGCTGGAAGACGCCATCAGGAACAAATGGGGCAAGCGTTTGGCCAATGCCAATCCGCTGTTGGCGCCTACGCTCAACAAGCTGTTGCGCCGCAAAGAGACGGAGAACGAAACATGAGTCTTAGGGCAGGTATCCAACGCCGTGGCGAAGGCATCGACGGGGTGCATTGGAACATCATGGGGCAGGTTTATACGCCCAAGTCCGTCACCGAGGAGTGTTTCACCTGGCACGCCCTGCTGCCGCCAGAAACGTTCGTGCCGCCGCATGTTCACCCGACGCAGGACGAGTACATTCACGTGATTTCGGGTGAGCTGGACCTCGTTCTGGACGGCAAGCCGGTGCATGCCAACACCGGCGATCTGGTCTGTATGCCACGCGGCATCCCGCATGGCATTTTCAACAACACGGGCCATGATGTAACGGCCATGTTCTCCGTCACGCCAACGGGCAAACTGGTCGATCTGTTTCGCAAACTGCACAACATGTCACTGCCCAGCGAAGTCGTGGCCGCATCACCTGACTATGAAGTCAACTTTCTGCCGCCCCAACGCGCGGCGGATGTCATCGGTCTGAAATAGAGCAACAACCAGTTTCTCGGGAGGAACCAAAACGAAACTCAAAATCGCCGCAGGTGCAGCCGCACTTGCTTTGTCGACCGCCTTTGTGTTTTTCAAAGGGCCACCTGCGCAGCTGGACCGCGTCGCTGGATATCCTGATCGACAGCACCAAGACCTCGGCTATCCTGTTCCCGGTCATTGCAATCGGTCTTGTTGAACTGCTGAGATAGGAGGCACCATGCTGGAGCCGATCAAAGACTGGGATGATGCCTTTGCGAACATGGCGCATGTGGCGGGGTCGGAAAAGCTGCCACAGCTATGGGCAGACAGTGCGGCGGCATATCGTGCCGGTGGGGTGAAGGTTGATCAGGACATCGCTTACGGCGACCATCCGCGCGAAAAGTTCGATCTGGTCTGGCCGGACGTCACACCCAGGGGGCTGGTGATGTTCATCCATGGTGGGTTCTGGATGCGGCTGGACAAATCGTTCTGGACTGACCTTGCCGAAGGGGCCCGCGCACAGGGATGGGCGGTTTGCATGCCCAGCTACACTTTGGCCCCTGATGCACGGATCAGTCACATGACACGACAGATTACCGCTGCAATCGAGACGGCAGCAGCGCAGGTTCAGGGCCCCATCCGCATCGTGGGTCACTCCGCAGGCGGGCATCTTGCGACGCGCATGATTTGTGATGATACGACGCTGTCTGTGAAAACACTGGCGCGCGTTGAAGCGGTGCAATCCATCAGCGGTTTGCATGACCTGCGTCCACTGATGCACACCAAGATGAACGATATCCTGCATCTTGATGAGAAAGAGGCCCAGCTGGAAAGTGCTGTGCTGTACAGGCCGGTTCAGGCGATCCCTTACACCTGTTGGGTCGGCGGCGGCGAGCGCCCCGAATTCATCCGCCAGTCCGACCTCATGGCCCAGATGTGGCAGGGCCTCGACATGCCTGCTACCTGCGTGATTGAGGGCGAGTACAACCATTTTACTGTGCTCGAAGGACTGCGCCAAAGTGACAGTGCCATAACCATGAACCTGTTGGGAACAGATTGAGCAAAGGAAAAGACACGTGCATTACGACCCCAGATCAGATGACTGCCCGCTGCCTCATGCCCCGTTTAAATCCTGCACGGTTCCCCGTCCTATCGGGTGGCTCAGCACGATCAGCAGCGACGGGGTAGCCAACCTCGCGCCCTATTCGCAATGGCAGAACCTGACATTCGATCCGCCCATGGTCATGTTTGCCGCCAATCAGCTGTCATCCGGGCAACGCAAACATACGGTCATCAATGCCGAGGAAACCGGCTGGTTCGTTTGGAACATGGCCACCTATGATTTGCGCGAAGCGGTGAACCTCTCCGCCATGGAAGTTGACGCGGATGTGGATGAATTCGTGCATGCCGGTCTGACAGCCGCGCCCTGCATTGATGCGCCCGGTCCCCGCGTTGCGGAAAGCCCCGCCCAGTTTGAATGCAAGTATCTGAGTACGCATCGCCTGCGCGGCAGTTCAAACCACGGTTGGGTGGATGTGGTTTACGGCGAAGTGGCCCGCATTCATGTGAAAGACGAAGTGATTACACCTGACGGTAAACTGGATATTCCGCGCATCCGTCCGTTGGCCCGGCTTGGTTATTACGACTATACCTCGGTGACTGAGACGTTCGAGATGAAGATCCCCGGCACCAACAACATGACCAACGTGGGTCTTGAAGGAAAACAATAGCCTTCAGGCGCAAACAGCTACTTAAGAAAGACGATGCATTGACCATCACAGATACCTCAGCCGGTTGGAAAATGGACACCGGGACAATCGCAAGCGCTTTTCTGGCGTCAGTGACCAACACGCTCCGGCTTTGCACTGATCGCCGGGACGCGATGTTCAACCCAATCGGCCCGCGCGCGCTTTACCCTTGCACGCTTGCGTTCATCCGCAATGAGGCGCTTTTTTCGTATGTGTATCCCCGTCGATCCAACAAAAGCCGGAAATGCTTTGGGTGAGATACACAACTGCTGCCCTCGCACGATGTTTTGGACCTTGACATCTCTTTGGGTATCGCTGCGGACCACTGTGCAGGTTTGAGTGGTTTGGTTCGAGATAGCCTGGCTACTGCGCCCGACCTTAAACTTGGCTCGCCAATACCCTGCCACGCATCGCGCTTTCGGGACATTGGCGATATATGATGCTTCAGGTTTAAGGTCGGGCGCGCTAGTTCAGAGAGCGATGAAAATTTCGGGAACAAGCCAGGATTTTGATAACTCTACCGTTAAATGCTTGACCTCACTCCGCCCTAATCATATCGAGACCGTGGCATAGGGGTTTAGCTCAGTTGGTAGAGCATCGGTCTCCAAAACCGAGGGTCGTGGGTTCGAGTCCCTCAGCCCCTGCCAGACCAAATAAGGCGTTTCACGCATTTTCTGATAGAGCAGGATAGGGCAGTTGGGCGCTCAGTTGGGAGTTTTTGTTCTCCCTTCGTACAGTTCACGCTTTTTTATGGCACTTTCAGCAAGTCGGGAATCACGGCTCAGATAGTGTGAATCCAAGATTGCCCCAACGTCTTTAAGGCTATGCCCAGTAATCGTGGCAATTTCTGACGTGCTGCAATCGGCCAAGGCAAGGCGGGTCACGGCGGTCCCGCGTAGGTCGTGGAATGTCAGCCCGGTAATCTTGGCTTTCGCCACCACCTTGCCCCATGTCGTGCGGAACCCATCAGAGGTCCAAGGCGTGTCATTAGTGGTCGTCAGGATCGTCACTGCCTTTTTGTCCAGTGCAGCCTTGTCCAAGGCCATTTTGAGAGGGCCAGCCACGGGGATAACCACGCGCCGTCCGCCTTTACTTTGGCGCAAACGAATATGCGTTCCGTCATAGGATTTCCAAGTCAATCGCAGCAGGTCGCCTTGCCGTTGTCCTGTCCAGATCGCCAGCAGATATGCCAGCCAAATGCGGGGTGGGGCAATCGCTTGCAACGCGGCTTCATCATCGGTGGTCCAGATCGATTCCGCCCGTTTTGAACGATATAATTTGCCCGGCCTTGCGCAAGGGTTCGTGGAAACGAGTCCCCGGTCAGCGGCCCATGCCATAATCGCGGCGAACGTGGAAAACGTGTAGTCTGCCTGTCTGCGTGATTTGATTGCCAGCTTGTCGCGCCACGCCAGAAACTCGCCACGGGTACGGCGGTCAACCAGAGCGGCCAACGGGAAGTCGGCAAATTCAGATTCGATTTGGCGAATTTGACGGGCGTAGTCCTTGCGTGTCCTATCAGCTAAATCGAGATATTTGGGTGAACCCTGATATGCGTTCAGCACCGCTTGAATGGTCCCGGCGGGTTGCCGTACCTTATCGGCTATGGCGGCGTTATATGCGTCCACAAATTCAGCAGAACCGGGTTTGCCGGGCAGGCGTGGTCCACCTTTCCATGCGTAGAAATAGGTGACGCGAGTCCCGTCTGCCAGTTTCTTTGAAACCCGATTGATACCTTTAAGTTGAACCCGCATCGCGCTTGGCCTTCCATTCATCATAAGGTGAATCGGGCGTGGGTTCGCCCTTTACGTTGGTGGTGATGACCCGGATCGTCCCGCTTTGCGAGATTTCAAAGGAGTTAACGGTCAGCCCAGCAGAAAGGGCGGCTTTCACTGCCCTTTCCACATCTGCTTGCCGGAAGTTCTGAGAACGCCGGGTCATCGGATCAGAACGCGCCGTTAAGACGTGTTGCAACCGTACCAGCGCCGGACTTGGCCGCGATAGCCACGCCGATTTTGGTGTTGCCGGACGCCGTGGTAGTGACTTCCTTGGCGGTGTCATTCCAGTAGAGGGCAGCCCCTACAGTCACATCGTTTGCCGTGGTCTTAGGAAGATCAAAAACGCCAACCGTGGACAGGACAACAGGATTGCCCGTTGCCGCATCTCCGTTTGCCACGCCAAAGATAGCGCCGATTTGTACGCCCGCGCCGGACAGCACGTCCGCCGGAGAGTCGAGGGTGATGTTTTCACCTTTTTGGATGTAGTTCTGCATTAGTTCAGTCCTTTCGAGGTCTGGAATTGAACGGTGTTGGGGCGTTTCATGCCCATCGCTTGCCGTTCGAGGTCATTGATGTATGCGGCGAGTTGCGGGATTTTCGCACGGTTATAGATGACCGTTTCTCCGTTTGAGTCCCGCAACTCGACTAGTGCTTCCCCGATTTGCAGGCGGTGATAAGCCGCCCGCGCCTCAGTTAGCATTTCAGCCAGAGTAGGCATCAGTTGTTGCCGGGGTTCTGGTATGCCCCGCGCCAATCGGACCAGCCCGTGCCAAAATCGAGAAACGCACGGAATTTGATTCCGAGAGTGTCCCAAGCCTCTGCCCGTTGAATCTGGACGCCTTGGGCGCTGGCAAGGTAGCCATATGCCATAGACGCCACGCGGGCCGGATCGGCGAACACGTACCAAGAGTCGTCTGTGATACGGGGTTCAACCAGCAGGGTCAGCTTTTGGCCCATGACATTCACGTCATCCACGTTGGTCGGATAAAGAGCCGCCAACAGTTGTTCGGCGTAGGTCTCAGAGTATGGGCCAACCAACAGATACTTAGGCACCACGTTAATCAGCGTCTTGCCGTCTGTCCCGGTAAATCCACGCATGGCTTTTCGCGCGTTAGACAAGGCGCTGTGACCAGCACCAGCGTCCGAAAGTGACGCCGGAACGTCTGCGATATTGCCACGGGTTGCGTCAAATACCGGAGTCCCGTCTGACAGGTTCGGGTTGTTGGTCAGCAATTTGACCATTTCGTCCGCCTCAGTTTGTGCGGCGGCTGCCCCGAACGCGGCGGTCATATCGCCAAGCAAATTGAGGTCATCGTTGACCAACAGATTGCGGCTGACGTTGATACCACGCGCATAGGTTTTCAGAGACATGGACTCGCCCGTTTCGGCGCGGCCCGTGGCTTTGATTTCGCCAGATTCCGCGATTTCCTCAAGACGGCCCATTTCGCCAATGCGGATAGACGTGCTGGCCTTGAAGTCACGCAGAACGCGCTGACGGCCAAGCTGTTTCAAGGGGGACTCGGCTGCCTTGTAAGAGTCGGCTGCCACTTTGCCCATCGCGTTGCTGACAACCAACGGGAAGTCGGACGTGCCATGTGCGGCGCGGGTGAACACCTCGTCAGCAGACAGGCCACGGACCGAGACGCCAGAGCGGGTCAGACCATCGCGGGCCATGTCCAGCAGGGAATCGCCAAGGTATTGCTTGGCATCGTCCGGGCAGTCGCCGCCGTTCATACGAACAGCCACGGCATCAGACATGCGGCGCGTGATAACAGCCGGGTCATCGTTTTGGGGCGCGTGGGTGCGGATCACGGGCGCGGTGCGGGTTTGTGTGGCGTCAAAGACGGCTGCCTTTGCTTGGTCCACGGTGGAGTCTTGGTCGATCAGGTCATCTGCGATTTCAGCAGACAGACCCGCCGAACGGACAAGAGTGCGGATAGAGGAACGGCGGGTGCGTTCTGCATCCTGTTCCGGGGTCGTTTGAATTACATCGGGCATATCTGCTCCAGTTTGAGAGGTGGGGTTGTCGGCGCGATTTGTCGTGGTCGTCTCGCTAGGCCGCGCCGTTGCGCCTAGTGCTTCTTGGTGACGGACCCGTGCGTTTGGGTCTGCCGGGTTGGTCGTTAGGGTCACTTCTGTAAGGGTCCACGCGGTCGGTGTCTTTTGGCGCTGCCCGGTTGCCCCGGCGGACTCTGTCCATCCGGTGACGCGGTATCCAATAGACACGCCTGTCAGCGAACCGTCTGCGATACGCTGCGCAATCGGGTCAGTGTCGGACGCCGTGGACAATTGCAATTTGGCGATGACTTGGTTGCCTTCCACGCGGGTAGACAGAACGCGGCCCAGCAGGTCACGCACCGAGTCCGTCCGGTGACTGTCCAGCAGCGGCATCCCGGCACTTGCGCCAAGCGTTGCAGGGTCCAGAACCTCGTTAAAGGGTCCTTGGGCATCGCGGCGAACCACGGGCGTCATCGTGGCGATAACGGCCTCAAAGGTCCGGGTTGCAGCGTCATAGCTGTTGGCGGTTGTAGCTTGGCGGATCAAATTTTTATCAAGCTGCGTCATCGGTGGACTCCGTTTTTTGAGGCGTGTCGGTTTGGGTTTCGGCGGCAATCTCTTTGTCCAGATCGGCGATATTCCAGCCCAGTGATGCAACGGCCTTGGTGCGGCTGGTCAACTTGGCGTTAATCTGTTCAATCAATGCTTTGGTGTCTTTTGCCGGGTCCACCTGCATAAAGCGGGGCGGCAACCATTCTGCCAGCAAGGCGGGGGCAAGGTCGGGAATTTCCACGCTGCCGGACAGGTAAGCGCGGGTTTGAACCCTACGCCAAAGCGGTGTCAGTGCTTGCGGGATAATCTGGTGATACTGGAATTGCTCCAGTTTGGCGCGGGCAGGGATTAAGCCAGCCCGCAAGCTGGAATAGTTTGCCCCGGTCAGATCGCCGTCCAGCCAAAATTGCGGGATACCGAGTCCAGCGGCAATCTGGCCCAAGGTCAGCTTGGCAAACGCGATGGAGTCCTTTGCCTCAGAGGGCGAATTGAATTTGATGTCTGTACCAGCGGGCAGGATACGCACCACACCGGGTTCCAGTGAAATATCGGTCAGGCTATCGGCTTCTGGATATGCACCCGTGCCGCCGATGTTGTTGTTGTCGGTCACGAATCCGGCGTGCATCGCGGCAATCTTTGCGCCAACCAACAGGGCGTCCTGCAATTGGTCCAGTTCGTTCACTGTCAGCAGGACCGGGGCAAGCCACGATACGCCACGAACCTGTCCCGGCCCAAGCGGACGCATAAGGTGCAGCACATCTTTGGCAAGGACGCGGATAGGGTCGCGGCTGGTCGGGAATAGGTCAGTCGGGCGCTGGGGCTGGATATGGTAGGCCACGCGGCGGCCACGGGGATCATATTCGATACCAGCGGCAATGTAGCGGCCTTGGCCCAGATCGGCGGTCTTTGACTCGTCTACCATTTCGGCGGGGATGACGCGGACCTGTATCCCGTCCGAGGATTCTTCGACAACCGCGAAACTCTCCCCATCTACAACAGTCGCCAGAACCATCTGTGCCAGCAAGCCGCGCATATCGGTGCGACCCTCTACATCGGCGGACTCTGCAAAGGCCAACCATTCCTGATTCAAGGGGTCGCGTATGGCAGTGTCAGGATGTGCGGACGCGGGTTCAATCCCAGCGCCAACAGCCTCTGCCACAATCGCGTTAACGCCGTTGGCTACGTAACCGTTGTTGGCGTAGGCATGGCGGGCGCGGCTGCGCAGAGGCGCGGCGGCGGCAAGGGTTTCGGTTGCGTTGCTGCCATAAGACATGAAGGCCGAACCACGCCGCCCGCCCATCGCGGCGTCAAAGCTGCGTGTCTGGACGGGTTCCGGGGCAGTTTCACGCTTAAAGAAACTCTTGATTTGACTAGTGAGTGCCATTTGCGCCCCCTTTGAAGATTGTGTGAGCGGCGACTTGCGCCAAGATTTCGTCCAGCACGATTACATGCGTTGATTGTGGGGATTCGCCGTCCTTGAGGGGCGAACCGTTTCCTAGTGCCGTGTCACCACGCCAAAGGGACGCTACATGGCGATATGCGCCTGTTACTGCGTGGCGGCGAATATCGAGCCGCAAGGACCAGTGCTGCCCTGTTGTGCAGTAGTCCCGCAGCACATGGCAGGCCGGGGAGTGGGGTCTGTCTGGGTCCGCAGGCGTCTTGCTGTATTCCTCAGGCGGCTGTTCGTGGTCTTTAAGGTCGGGGAAGGCATCTGTCAGATACCATCTGTTGAGTCGCTGTACGGTTGCCTTGAACGCTTCTGAGTTTGTGAATCCTGCATCCCACAAGCGCAAAACCACGGCGGCTGTTACGCAGTCACCGGGGCGATAGAGCATCGCGCCTTTTCCGTCCTTTTGATCGACTACGGGTTCAAGGTACTCATTTCTCACAGTCATATTCCGCACCTGCCCGGACACTTTGGTCGTGTCATCGGTCGGGTGTGCGATAGCCTTAGCCACGGCCATCCGTTTGAGTGAGGGAATCGAATAAGGCATTTGTTTCTCCAAATTTCGTCCAACATACATTTTGAGTCTGGTGGAGTCAATACTTGCGTCAGACAGATTCGTATGCTACTTGTTCGGTGTCGGGTCAGGGGTGGCCCGGCACCTCTCTTGGGAAGAGAGAAGGAGTGCAGCCTTAGGTTGCCATCGGCTGCACTCCTTCACCCGAGATCAAACCAACCCCCAAACCAAATGAGGAATAGAGCAATGAACAGTGACGAATTGAGAGATAAGGCCATCGGTCTAATGGAACGCGCATTAGACGATTTGAACCAGAATACGGTTTTGGACGATTCATGCGTAGATATACTGGTCCAGACAATCGACACGATTTTGGATATGATTTTGGCAAACGGCTTTGCGTTGCCCACGGACGTTCAAGGTTTCATCCGAGGTGGGAAGCCGCTAGAGCCGCTGCAATGACCCAACCTTCAAAAAATCAAACTTGCAAATGGGCGGCCTAAGGGTCGCCTTTTTCATTTTCAGAAAGGGGTTGTCAAAGCGGCTGACGTGATTCAACTTAATGGTGTGCTGGGCAGAAGGATTTCGACAGGTCGATTTCCACAAACAATGAAAAGGAAAACTGTATGATTTGGACGGACGAACGAAAAGACCTTGGGGCCGTCATTAACGGAGTCGTTCTGCGGGCGGAAAGTTATTGCGGTGAAAATTTAAGTCAGGACGAAACTAAAGAATTATCCGAATTTTTGGACCGTGAAATGCGTAAACTAGAGATCGCGTTTGACGCTCGGAAACGAAGTGCAACGCCGCCAGAGCAAGGCGAAAGTGACGGATACTTTAGAGAGAAATTAGTCGGTCTGTTCTCGTTTGCGAAAATGGCAGTTCGGGCAGAGGATCGCGAAGGCTATGAATGTCCTCAGATCATAGAAAACACAAAGCACTTCGCTTATCTCGTAAAAGGCATGTTGAAGGCTGACTAATCCCCCAAAAACTTAGATTTGATCGCGGTAGGCCGGGGCGTTGTCGTTTCCCGGTCTGCCAGTTCCTTTTCCCTAATGTCTAGATTCACGCCAACCAGATTCCGCACGGCCAAGGCATAGACCACGCAGTCCAGCGCCTCTGCCCGTTTGCCCGGTATCCGTTCCCATGATGCTTTTGGTGCGCCGCGCTGATACTTCACCACGCGCCGTTCGCTTGCCAGTTCCTCAAAGAACCGGGCGTCCAGAGTATCGCTGAATCGGATGGAAGTGCCGCGCATAAGCCGTTCGGTCAGGTTCGCCTTGATACCGTCCACGCCCACGATAAAGAGCCGTTGCCCCTTGGTGGCGCTTGCCCGGATTGCGGGGCGCTGCCCGTCTGCCCCTTTGATCGGCACAATGCGGCGCGACAACTTGGGCTGACAGAACCCCAGAACCCGGTCCATCGTTTGACCATCGCTGGAGTCCACGGCAACCGCGTCCATTCTCAGGATACCGCCGCCGGGATGGATATGTGTCTGCGCAAGGAAAGCGTCGAGTTCGGCCCAAGGCACATCTGAATCATTCACTGGCCCCCAGAATACGCGGGCATCCACGACAAAGGTTTCTGTCCGGCTATGCGCCAAGGTGACGGATTCCAGTCGGTCGTGCTGCACATCCACGCCGCATGTCAGGACAAGCGTTTCGTCTGGCAAGTTATCCAGCGAAAAGGATTCACGGCGGTTCGCTAGGGCAGACTCGTCCAGTTCTTCCCCTGCCTGTTTCCAACCCTCAGCCATTAGCGTGTTGGTCCACGATTGCAGCAAGTCGGGATGATCCTTGGCGGCAAGAAATTCGCGGGCAATGTTGCCCCAGCTTGCAGCGGGCAGCGTGGAAACTAGCACGTTCGTTCGGAACCCGGCGTGGTTCTTCACATCCGGGGCGGTGATAACCCAACGGCCACGGTTCACCATTTCGGCTTTGCGGGTTTCGGGCTGTACTGCACCACAATGCGGGCATGTAAACGCGGCGGTTTCCGGTTTGCCGGATTCCCATTCGATATGCTGCCAAAGGGGCGCGGTGTATTCTTCACAATCCAGACAGCAGATTTCAAAGACACGTTTATCCGATTGAGCGTAGAGGCGCAGAACGTGGCTGGTATCTTCCCAAGTCGGAGTCGACCCGGCAACAATTTTTCTATCGGGGAATGAAAGGGTGCGGCGTTCGGCCAATGTGATCGGACTGCCCTCAGCACCGGACTCCATTCCGTCAATTTCATCTAGAATAAGCACCTTCGCGTTGTGCCTTCTAAGGTTCCTTGGACTCTTGGCAGCGATGACCTTTAACGAACCGCCGGGGAATTTGCGGGATAGCAAGGTGGAACGGCCCGTGGGGTCCGCCTCTAACGTCAACAGGCCGCGCAAGTCTGGGGATGCGGCAAAGATCGGTTCCACATCATCCACAATCCAACCACGGGCGTCTGACTCGGTTGGATGCACGGCCAAGATAGGGCTGGGGTCACTGTCACAGTAGTATCCGACAAGTGAGGTCAGCAGGGACGTGTAGCCAAGGCGAACGGGCTTAACCACACTCACCCGTTCAATCTCAGGATCGCCCATCGCCTCAGCAATCCCGCGTTGCACGGGGGTCAAAGTCATCGGCCCGGTTTGGGCGGAAACCTCTGAGGGCAGCCGGACGTTGGACTCGATCCAATCGGGCAAATTGACGGGCGGCGGCGGGCGCAAAGCGGCATAGGTTTCGGCGCGGATTTGGGTCAAAGCTGCATTGTTCATTTTTGGCCCTCCAGAGGCGTTTGGGTGTCGTCGGGGGTAGGTTTGGCGGAAAGAGCCGAGTCGGCGCTGTGGGTGGCCCCCTCAGCCCCCTCGTTTGCGGTTTCGGACAAGGCTTGCATCGCACGGCGCAATTCCACGTCCAAAGCAGCAGTTGCAGGGCGGTCCAGCGACAGCTTGGCGGCTACGCGGCTGGGGACGGCCAACAGGCGGGCGCGAAGATCGGCGGCAACCGAAAGCCACTCAGCCCGCACGGCAGCGGCGGGGATCAATTCGCCACGGGATTTCTGATTCTGAATATCCAGCTTGTCAGCCTGTCCAGCGGCAACGCGCAACTTTTCATCGGCAAGCCGTGGGTCGGATGATCGGACAGACCGATTGCGCAAATGTTCGGCATAGGCTTGCACGGATGCTTTCAGCGGAAAGGCGTATTGCCCGTTGTGATAGTCGCGCTGGAAAATGCCGTCACGGGCAAGCTGGTTTATCCGGCTGCTGGAGAGGCCCAGCCAATCCGCAAGCACGGCTGAGTTTTCCAAGTCATCGGAAATTTCCACGCTGGGGCCGGGGTCAAGTAGTTCGTCAATTGTCAGGTCTATCATATCGAGGGCTTTCTAGTTTTCAGTTTATCGGTGGAAGGTCGAATGTATTTTTGTTGATCGGCTCAAAGGATGCGCTCTGCGCTACCCGCCCCCAGCCAATCATCCAGAGGGACCCGCTCAAGGGAACATGGAATGCTTGGTGAACAATCAATCGGGTTGCCTGACCGGACCGGACAGCCGGACCCCCCTAAAGGGGGGAGTCCTGTCCGTCCGGGTTCCGAGTGAGGGGCAACGGGGCGGACGGACAGGACAATGACCGGACTCGTCCGAAGAGTCCGGGTATCTGGAGACACGGCCATCACTGGTCTGCCCCCTCTACATCGTCGTCAAAGTCGTCGATTTCCACGGCGCATGGAAAAGTCAGCAGACCATTTGCGGTAGCGATTTTGCCCTTTTTCAACAGCCCTTTGAACGCGCGAGTCACAGCACGGCGGCGATTGTCCCGGTCATCGCTGGCAGAAACGTGGTATTCATCGGTTGCCCGCTTGCGCCATTCCGCCTCGTCCACGGGTCCATCCGCTGCCATTTCTAAGAACAGGCTATGGGCTGCCCGTTCGGCCTCTGTCAGCTTCACCTTTTCATCGGCTTGGCCGGGATCACACGGTAGGCAGATAGGCGCGTCCACGGGTTCGCCGTCAATGTCTTTGCCGACTCTGTGGCTGCTAATCTTGAACGCAATATCTAGATCAGGCGGCCCGTTGCGGTTCTTGCGGATCATGCCCCGGACAATGCCATTTGCATCAGCAGGCTTGACCATCACAGAGAAGTCCAAAGCTCCGTTGAATACTGAGTGGCCCCGTGGCGTATTGCCCTCGGCTTTGGTCCCGTGGTGGACAAAGATAACGGCTGCCCCATACTTGGCCAGACGCTTGCCGATTTGGACGACACGGTTCATCCCGGCGGCATCGTTTTCCTCTAAACCGGGCATCGCCATTGCCAGCGTGTCGATAACAATAAGCTGGGGCCGGATTTGCCGGGCCGCATTGCGAAGTGCCTCCAGATCGGCGCTGCCTTTGCCTTTGATGACTCCGGGGCTGAATAAGTCGCCCACGGTATTGAACAGGTGGAACGTGTCAGCGTCCCCCAATTCGATGTGCAGCGCGGCCACACGGCCTGCCATGCCTTCTTGGTCCTCACAAGCGACATAGAACACGGGTCCGGCTTTGGTGCGCAGCCCGAACGTGGGTTCGCCTTGGGCAATTTCATAGGCCACGCGAGGTGCGATAAGGGACTTGCCCGCGCCGGGTTCGCCAAAGATGCAACCGATTTGACCCGGTGCAATCAAGCGTTTCACCACATAGTCACGGGCGGGCAGATCGGCGCATTGGCCGGGTGTCAAATACGGCAGGCCCCCGGTGGACTCATGGTCAACAGGGGCAGGCCCCAGCAGGTAATCAATGCTAGGGTCATCCACCATATCTTCGTCGTCATCGTCAAATTCCATATTGGGGGAGGGGTCGAAAGGTTCTTTGGCCCCGATAAGCAGTTGCGTGTCTATGACCCGTTCCACCTCTGCCACATCGCCTTTGGCATGGTCGTCTGTGTAACCGGATTCAGCCATCGCGGGCAGCAAGGCGTTAAGGATCGACTCCCGGTCCAACAGGCAGTTGGCGACAAGGCCCCCTAGCAGGTAGGCTTCACGGCACAGCGCCTCATTCCGGGCTACGTCCGTCTCTGCCAACCGTTCGGCTGCGGCCTCCAGCATAGCCTTGGCCCGGTCCACTCGGAACGAGTCGTGGCTGAGGTCTTGAGCGATACCGGGTTCGCCACGGTCGGGGGCGGGTTTGCCGATAGCTGTTGAATCCAGATCGGCACATTGGTCAAGGTAACGGCCATCGACAAGCCGAACGTCCGGGGTCGGGTCGCCTTTGACCGCGCCGAACGCATAGGACTGCGCAGGGGTGAAGGACTCCGCGCTCAGAGTGCCGCCCAAGACGCCGTTAACCCGTGCCAGCAGGGCTTGCCGTTCTGACGGCGTGGTGTCTTTGGACAGAGGGCAGAGGACGCGCCAGCGATGACCCTTGCCGGGTTGCTGGTGGCTTGGCGTGGTGTAGATCATCGCGGCAACCCCGGCGCGGGCAAGGGCGTCCACGGCCTGTTCCACGGTCATTGTCCCGCCGTCATAGTCGCCTTCAATCCCGCTAACGGACTCATGGGCCGCGTTGTGCCTGTAAGAACCCTTAGCAGTGGGTTCGCCTGTGAAGCGGCCCAGCTTGATATGACGCATGGCGTCTTTACTTACGGCGGCGGGCAGGGCGGTGGACAAGTCGCGCATGGACAGGGTTTTGGGCTTAATCGACAACGCCCGTCTGTCCTTGAACATTGCCACGTCAATCGGGTGATCTAAGGGCGAACCCTCTTGTATTTCAGAGTGTGATAGTATAACATTTTTTGGCATCGTGATCCTCATTTGATGTTGGCGTTTTCAGGACGCCGTTAGCGCCGTCCCTTGGCTTCGGGGGCGGCGTTTTTATTTGCTTATGTGTGTGGGGGGTGGTTGGGCTTTCCCGCCTAACCCATTGACCTAAAAGGGGGCGGTTTTGGTCCGGTTGGAAAGAAAACGGTTTGTTTTCAATGCAAGTGGGCGGACTCCAAAACCGAGGGTCGTGGGTTCGAGTCCCTCAGCCCCTGCCACCACATCCGCATTTTGATTTCCAACACCGCGCGCTTTGCGTGTGCCGGTACTGTTGTGCGCTGATTGCGTCTAACATATCAAAAAGGGCCACTTTCGATTGGGCCCGCACCTGTTGCATTGCGGGTGCTGACCAGTGGAATGGTCCTTTTGTTAAGGTCCCATTAACCCCGAATCGCACATCTTGGCCGGCGTCGCATTTGGTCAGACGGCCTGCGGTCAGAATGTGGAGGGCGAACGAAATGTTGGGTTGGATCGAAAAGCAGTTTACCTGCGGGCCCCAAAAAACATCGCGGGCCGCAATGAAGTCACGGATTACAAAGAAAAATCGGGATCAGCGCGGTTTTGGCGAGAGTGCTGCGCCGTTTTCAACGGATGCCCTGAGTGGCCTGGCGGATCTGGATACGCGTCTGCCCCCACCTGATGCGGATGTTCAGCCTGCCTATGGTGCCTCCTACAAAAAGACCAAAAAGTTAACGCGTGAAGCTGCCGCCGGGGGCGGATTGGTGGTGGATGAGTTTGGTAACAAACGCCCGCATTATTGGGGGCACCGGGAACGGTTGCGAACCCGATTTTTGACAGGTGGCCACAAGGCCATGCCGGAATATGAAATTCTGGAGCTGCTGTTGTTCAATGCCATTCCACGCATTGACGTAAAACCACTCGCCAAACGCTTGCTGGCGACATTTGGGGATTTGAATGGGGTGATTGCCGCCTCCGAACACCGTCTGATGCGGGTGGAGGGGGCGACGCCAAAGGTGTTTCTTCAGCTACAGATCGCAGAAGCGTTTGCGCAACGTATGGGGCAGGCCAAAATCCTGAAACGTGATATCATTTCGGCCTGGGATGATCTGATTTCCTATTGTCGCACTTCAATGGCGCACCGCGAGACGGAGCAGTTTCGGGTGCTGTTTCTGGATCGCAAAAACGTGCTGATCGCAGATGAGGAACAGGCCAAAGGGACAGTGGACCACGTGCCCGTCTACCCCAGAGAGGTTGCCAAACGCGCACTGGAACTGAATGCCAGTTCAATCATTCTGGTACACAATCACCCCTCTGGTGACCCGACCCCCAGTCATGAGGATCTGGGCATGACGCAAAAAATCGCATCGGCCTGTTTGTCGATTGGGGTTGGCGTGCATGACCATGTTGTGATTGGCAAGGAAGCGGAAGTTTCGTTTCGGTCTGAGGGATATTTGTAGGCCGCGCCCGCGGCGTGGTAGGTTTGCGTGGCAAAACGTTTTAGAAGGATCGCGTGGTGACTTGCACCTCCTTTTGGGTCGCTTCCCAGTCATCCAGCAAAGCCGCGCCGCGCCCGGTAAAGCGATCTTCCAGCACGTTCCACCGCTGTACACGGTCCAGCCGGAAATGGCGAAACGCCTGGCGCAGTTCGCACCATCCGGCGACCATCACAGCGTCCACATAATAGATCAGCACAATGGGCCAAATCACCCGATCCGTATCGCGTTCCTGCGCATCGCGGTAGCTGAGGGCGATTTTGCGCTCCTCCCGGATGGCTCCGCGTAGCTTGCGCAGGTTCACCGCGTCGGTGGCATCAATCCCGCTGGCAGAGGCCACAAGATTGCGGGTGCCCGGTGCGACACCCACCAATTTGCGAGAGGCCCGCCCGGCTGCGCGCCACAGATCAGGGTCACCAATGCGCGCGATCAGGCTAAGGCCGATGGCGATGGCTTCGGCCTCTTCCACATCAAGGTTCAGGGGCGGCAGGTCATAGCCCCTGCGCATGACATAGCCCACGCCAGCCTCACCATAAATCGGGGTTTGCATCGCCTGTAGTGTGGCAATGTCGCGGTAAATCGTACGTACCGATACCTCCAGCCTGTCCGCCATGTGCTGCGCCAGAACCGGGGCAGGGCGGCGCGCAACATCTGGATGATGTCAAACAGACGGGTGGATTTGGACATAACGATTCCTCTCCTACCCAGGATACATTCCTGACATACAGTTGTCAGGAGCCTCGGCGTAAAGTGCAGGTCAAATTGCCAGAGGACCCATCATGCAGACCGCTTCCCCCTCCCAGCGCTCCACAGGCGTGCTGCTGGTTGTCATTTCCGCGCTGGTCTTTAGCTCAGCCGGGATTTTCACAAAGGGTGTCACCACCGCCGCTTGGGGCGTGGTATTCTGGCGCGGGCTTGCAGCGGCGTTGTTTACCCTGAGCTATCTGGCCGTATTGGGGCGTTTGCGGTTTGAAATCAAAGCCTTCAACAAACCTGCCCTTGCTGTGACACTGATGAGCGCGGCAGGCACGGCGGCCTTTATTCCCGCGTTCAAATTGACCTCAGTGGCCAATGTCGCGTTGATCTATGGGGCCGCTCCCTTTGTTGCGGCCATCCTGTCATGGCTATTTATCGCAGAGCGGGCGACGTCCCGGGTCGTCTTGGCCAGCGGTATCGGTTTTCTTGGTGTTTTGATCATTTTGTCGGGCTCCCTGGGAGGCGGAAACATCATCGGGGATTTGTTAGCGCTTTGGATGACGCTGATGATGTCTGCCGTGATGGTGGTGTATCGTCGCTATCCGGATACGACCGCCGCATTACCCGCCGCGTTGGGGTCGATCGTGTTGCTGGTGCCGGCGATGGCATTTGGCGCGCCGTTTCAGGCCCCGGTTGAAGAGCTTCCTGTGCTGCTTCTGTTTGGGCTGGTCTTTGCGGTGGCGTCGGTCACCTTGTCAGAAGGTGCCCGGCGGCTGCCGGCGGCGGAGACGGCCTTGCTCTCTACCTTGGAAATGCCATTGGCACCGATTCTGGCACTGTGGATATTGTCAGAAACACCCAGCGTTGAGACCGTGCTTGGCGGTGCGTTGATCTTGGCAGCGGTGCTTTGGTCACAGCGCAGATCATCCCCTTAAAGTTGTGTTTTTGCCACCGTTTCGCCGCAATCTTGCCCTGCAATTGCCCGACCATTTTGCGATTCTCAATAGAGAACGCGCGAGGGAGACAGCCCATGACTGATGAAGCGAAACCACAGCCCAAAACGGATGCAGCTGAGCTTGATCCGAACTCTCTGGCTGCCATTCGTTCGCTTTTGGCGGGCGAAGATGAGACTGCACCCAGCCCTGAGGCAAAACCTGTACAGGCTACCGCCGCACACTCGGCGGCACCGGCAAAAGAGGCCAAGCGCGACCGGTTGTCACCACTGGCCCCACAGGCGCAAGTGGATGCGGCACCCGGCAAGACGGTCAAACCGCCTCGGCCAAAGGGTGAAACCATGTTTGGCATGATCAAGGCAAAGGTCACAGCCAGGGTGCGTGGCTATCGCCCGAAGCCCAAGCATATCATTCTGGTCAGCCTCGCATTGCTGGTCTTTTTCCGCCCCTGGTTGGTCATTGGCTTGCTGTTTTTGTTCGCCTTTGTGTTGGCTGCGGTATTCCTGATCTTGGGCTACGACGGATTTTGGCGACGGGTCATGCAGGTGTCACGCTGGTATGCGCGCAAACACCCGTCGCGCTCCGTTGAATTGCACCGCAAGCTGGATAATTTCGCAATGCGTTTTGATGCGTTTCTGGATCGGTTTCCCGAGGGGTCCGTGGATGGCCTCTACCTGCCAGATTTTGGTGATCTGGCCGAAGCGGATGCACGCCACGGCGAAGCGCTGGACCGTCGCTTTGAGAACCTGCGCGAAACAAAAGCCTAGCCGCTGAAAGTATGTAGGCAACAGACGGGTTGAAACCGAGGGAAACAGCGGCTACATCCCGCTTGAGCTTACAGGGATTCCAGACATGGCCATCACCAATCCATTTCAGTTTCTTCAGCAGGTCCGTGCTGAGGTTTCCAAAGTTGTCTGGCCCACCCGCCGCGAGGTGATGCTGACCACGGTGATGGTCTTTATCCTTGCCGCGTTGACGGCGGTTTTCTTTGCGATTGTGGATATTTTGATCCGTGGTGGGTTGAACCAAATCCTGAGTACGTTTGGCTAAGTCAAACGGTCGCAGCAGCATATAATCGAGACTTGAACAGAACCAACGCGCGCGCTATCCCGCTCGCGTAACAGGTATGGGCGTGCGACGAATCAAGTTGCACGCCGATTTTTTGTGTCGTAGAGCCGGGGAACACCCCGCAACTTTAATTTCGATCAGGTGCCCTGGCACCGCAACATGAGGCCTTAAGCGATGGCAAAACGGTGGTATTCGGTCAGTGTCCTGTCGAACTTTGAGAAAAAGATCGCAGAGCAAATCCGCACGTCCGTAGAGGATCAGGGCCTAGAGGATCAAATTGACGAGGTGCTGGTGCCCACTGAAGAGGTGATCGAGGTGCGGCGCGGCAAGAAAGTCACGACAGAGCGGCGGTTTATGCCCGGTTACGTGCTGGTGCATATGGAAATGTCCGATCAGGGATATCATCTTATCAACTCAATCAACCGGGTTACCGGCTTTTTGGGTCCGCAGGGCCGCCCGATGCCAATGCGCGATGCCGAAGTGGAGGCCATTCTGGGCCGCGTGGCCGAGGGTGAAGATGCACCACGCACGCTGATCCACTTTGAAATTGGGGAAAAGGTCAAAGTGGGCGATGGCCCGTTTGAAGATTTCGACGGCATGGTTGAAGAGGTCGACGATGAGAACCAGCGCCTGAAGGTGACGGTCTCCATCTTTGGCCGTGAAACGCCGGTTGAGCTGGAATTCACTCAGGTGATCAAGCAAGTCTAACATCTGACGCAGCTACAAATCCAAACGCCGCCCCGGATCCGGGCGGCGTTTTGCGTTTGCATTTCTGCTTTGGCCGAATTCTGTCACGACATCAGGGTGTTACCCAGCCGGATGAATGCGGGCTACCTCTGCGTCATTCTGTTTGGAAACCGGGCGCGCGGGGGCTCCCACCACCAGTGTATTGGGCGGTTGGTCGTGGATGACAACTGCGTTGGCTCCAATCACAGTATCCGCACCAACAACCACATCCCCAAGAATGACCACGCCGGCACCCACATCGACACGATCCCCGATTGTGGGGCGACTGTGCTGTTGGGACAGGCGGGCGATGCCAAAGGTGGTATTTTGCCGGATTGTCACATCATCACCAATCGCGCGCGCGACAAGGATCATCGCGCCAAAATGCTCAAGTTTGACCCGCCGCCCGACGATGACCGTATAGGGCAGTTTGATCCCGCAGAACCATTGGGTTGCTTTGTCCCCGAACTTGTAAATCAGGGTGAAGGGCAGGCGCAGCAGGCGCATGCGGATGCCCATCCGCCAGTTCCCGAACCGATGCCAGAACAACGCCCAGAACCCTTGGGAAAAAAGGTCTTGCCCATGGGTGCGGTAGTCTTCTGCGATCAGGGCCCGCAGGCCAAGCCCTACCGGGTTCCTGTTGTCGCGCCCGTCATTGATTGTAGCACAGCGCGGGCCGTCATTGTTGATGTCATTTTGTGCGAGGCTGACAGGCAATGTGGTGTTGGCTTCAGTTGGCGGGTGGTGGTTGTGTCGAGGCCTGAAAATGCCCTTGATCAGCGGCGCGACAACCAGCCGCCGATAGTCAGAGAAAAACGCCGCAGGCAGATCAGTGCTGCGCCTGCGCAGGCGTGATGTTGTGGCATTTATGGTAGCCCCGGCCAAACGGGACATCGCGCGCATGGCGGCGGTCACGGGCGGGGCGGTTTTTGCAAAATACATCGCTTGGGATTGATACCAATAGGCAGGTTTGGGTTTGCGGAGGTTTTCACCGCTGCGCACATTTGTCGCCGCCCCTTCAATGTGTTCCACATGGGCATCCGCAACATACCAGCACGGCCAGCCGCTTTGGGACAAGCGCCACATCAGCTCAACCTCTTCAAAGTAGAGGAAGAAATCAGGGTCAAAAAGCCCGGCGTGCTGCAACGCCTTGGTGCGGAACATCACAGCGGCGCCAGCAACCCAATCCACTGGGCCGGTTTCAATGTCGGGGGCCAGCCACAGGGTTCTGCCCCCGCTTGCCCGCGTGATCGGGCCAAGCCCGGCGGCTGAAACAAACTCAACCAATGCAGTGGGAAAGCGAAAGGCGGCGCTGACCGGCCCCTCTTGCGGTTTGCAGATTTGTGCCCCCGCACAGCCCACGTCGGGATGGGCCTCCAGAAACTGCGCCAGAATATCAGGTGCGTTGTTTTTCAGAACCGCATCGGGGTTTAGCAGCATGATGAATTTGGGGGGATCTGCGCGGGCGAGCAGTTTTTCCAGCACCACATTGTTGCCGCGGCCAAAGCCGTGGTTGGTGGCCTCCAGATGCAGGGTAACGTCCGTGCCCCAGTTTTCACTCCGGTGCAGTTCACGCAGAACCGTGGCGTCATCTGACGGTGAGGCATTGTCAACCAGATGCACCTCTATCGGGCGGTCAAGTTCAGGCAAGGCGCACAGACTGCGCACTGCATTCGCCGCCAGGTCTGCGGTGCCGTAATTTACAATGATCACGGCAATGTTGCCGTTTTTGCCGCTTTTGTCCAAAGCCGGTTGCACAGTACTTTGCACCGAATCGTTACCCAAATTGCTACTTGTCCGGGCGGTATCATCTGCGAAATGGGGGGGGATTGCCAAGTCTTGTGGCATATTTCTTTTCTTTATCGGGTGTAACGCCGTCAGCGCGCTTGCCAAAGGGATGAGATCTGATTAGACGCGGAACGCGCTTGCGAGGCAGGTTGGAACGTTTTCCGGCTTGATCAAAGGCGCATATCAAAAGGTGGGAGGTATCGCAGGCGCGCCTGTGGGCCGGACCACCGCAACATACATGCCCGCCGTCGCGACGGTGCGCAGTTGAACAGGAGAATGGTCAGATGGCCAAGAAACTCGTCGGTACGATGAAGTTGCAGATCAAGGCGGGGCAAGCCAACCCGTCTCCACCCGTTGGCCCCGCATTGGGTCAGCGCGGCATCAATATCATGGAATTCTGTAAGGCGTTCAACGCCAAGACACAGGAGCTGGAGCCCGGCGCCCCATGCCCCACCGTGATCAGCTATTATCAGGACAAGTCCTTTACCATGGACATCAAGACGCCCCCGGCGTCCTACTACCTGAAAAAAGCGGCCAAGGTGAATTCTGGTGCCAAGACGCCGTCGCGCGAAACCGTTGGGTCCGTGACCACCAAGCAGCTGCGCGAAATTGCGGAAGCAAAGATGGTGGATCTGTCCGCGAATGATGTGGAACAGGCGATGAAAATCATTCTGGGCTCTGCCCGGTCTATGGGCATCGAGGTGAAGTAAGATGGCTAAACTTGGAAAACGTACCACCGCCGCCCGCGCAGCATTTGCAGGCAAAGAGAACCTGACCGTCGAAGAAGCCGTGGCGCTGGTGAAGGGCAATTCAAACGTCAAGTTTGATGAGACCATGGAAATCGCCATGAACCTTGGGGTTGACCCACGCCACGCGGACCAAATGGTGCGCGGTGTTGTTGGTCTGCCAAATGGCACAGGCAAAACCATGCGCGTTGCGGTGTTCGCCCGTGGTGCAAAGGCCGAAGAAGCGACCGCCGCCGGTGCCGACATCGTTGGCGCAGAGGACCTGATGGAAACTGTGCAGTCCGGCAAGATCGAATTTGACCGCTGCATTGCCACACCTGACATGATGCCTATCGTGGGTCGTCTTGGTAAGGTTCTTGGTCCTCGCAATCTGATGCCGAACCCAAAAGTTGGCACGGTGACCATGGACGTCGCAGACGCCGTGAAAGCGGCCAAGGGTGGCGAAGTACAGTTCAAGGCCGAGAAGGGTGGCGTTGTCCACGCAGGCGTTGGCAAACTGTCCTTTGACGAAGCCAAACTGGTTGAAAACGTACGTGCGTTTATTGGTGCTGTGGCAAAAGCCAAGCCATCCGGGACCAAAGGCACTTACCTCAAAAAGATCAACCTGACGTCCACAATGGGCCCGGGTGTGAGCGTCTCTGTTGAGGATGCTTCCAGCGAATAACGCGCTGTTGCGTGAAAAATTGGAAAGGCGTCCCGTTTTCGGGGCGCTTTTTTTGTGGACCTGTGCACGGGCATGAAAAGGGGTTTGTTCCGGTTTGAGGGGCACACAAATGCTCTAATGGACGGGCCGCATGCGCACATGGGCAAACGGGCCTGATTGACGCATGCGCGCACGCTGACAAAGCATCAGCCTATAGACAGATGCACCTTTCACAACCCGTTTGGTCGAGTTGTAGAACACCCGTAATCTCGGCTGCTTAAGTTCCAGTTGCTGTAGGGCCGTGCAAACGAGTACCAGACTAGAGACCGCAAGGCTCCATAAGACAAATATCCCGGGGGCAGGGGCCTTTGGCGGTACAAAGGTCGTCAGCAGGCGGCGGTGATCTTTGCAACAGACCGCTGCTTTTGCCGTCATGTCCCATATTTCCATTCGGGTCTCCGCCCAAAGCGAAGGTGGCCTGCGCATGACCCTGTTCGACGACATGCCAAGCAAGGGGAGGGAGATGTTTTGATAACTTCCTACTTGCGGGTGGTTTTTGTCTTGCGGGGCGACGAGGGTGTGCCAGCCGTGAAACGCCAATGCATCGGTTAACGCCGGCGGGCACAAGGGTGTGGATGCCAGCGTACACTCAACGGTCATCAACCCCAAATGGGTACTGGCACTGACCGGAAGAGTGCAGAACAAACCGGCCAAAACGCAGCAAAGGCGCATGGTAAAACGGGCGACATGTGCGAGAATCTGATGTGTCATGCCGGCAGGGTGTTGGCCACACAGTTAATTAGAAGTTAATTTAATGTATTGATTTTATTAACTAATATTAACGGGCTAAGATGTTGATCTGTGTGTTCCTATTTTGTTCTCGGGGTGCTCCCGTTAAGGGATTGCGATCCAACTGGTGCAGTTGAAAGGGCTGTGGCTGTTGTGTGGTGTGCACCATTCGGCGCGGCTGACGACATGGGCGGCAAACCCAGGCTCTGATGCCAACGCTTAGGCAAATACTCACAGCCGCTGCGTTTGTGACGGCGGGGGCAATCGGGGCTTGGAAAATTGAGCGTCAGGCTGTAACTCCCTCCCAAGCCTATGGGTGCGATTCGTCGTAGTCATGTGCTTTTCGTCCGAGACGGTGGGTGAGGGATTTCATTCCTTCATAATTCCTGCCTGAGACGGGAAGGTAGAATTTCTGTCGTGGCGCCTTTGCTGGCTCTGCGCAGCGACACACACCCCCCGTAAGGACCCGACCGTCGGGACCGCTTTTGTCCCGGCAAAACTGAGCCGGAGGGGTCACCCTCCCTTACTGGAGTGAAACTGTGGATAGAGCACAAAAAGAAATTTTGGTCGATGAGCTCGGCCAGATCTTTGAAAGCTCTGGCGTCGTTGTGGTCGCCCACTACGTCGGTATGACAGTTGCTGAAATGCAGGACCTTCGCGCGCGTGCTCGTGACGCAGGCGGGGCCGTGCGTGTTGCCAAGAACAGGCTCGCCAAAATCGCCCTTCAGGGGAAGCCATGCGAAAGCATCGGTGACCTTTTGGAAGGTATGACCGTTCTGACCTATTCTGAGGATCCTGTGGCTGCGGCCAAGGTTGCGCAGGAATACGCCAAAGAGAATGACAAACTTGTCATCCTCGGCGGTGCCATGGGTGAGAATGCTCTGGACGTGGCCGGTGTAAAGGCCGTGTCTCAGATGCCGTCGCGGGAGGAGCTTATCTCCACCATCGCGGGCATGCTGGGCGCACCTGCATCGAACATCGCCGGGGCCATTGGCGCACCTGCAAGCAACATCGCGGGCGTTTTGTCTACGATCGAAGACAAAGCTGCATAAAGCAATCGGACTATCGGCGTGTTGGTCAAACAACCCGTTGGAACACATATATCGTTAATGGAGAGCTGAAATGGCTGATCTGAAGAAACTCGCGGAAAGCATCGTCGGTCTGACACTGCTGGAAGCACAAGAACTGAAAACAATCCTTAAGGATGAGTATGGCATCGAACCTGCAGCCGGTGGCGCAGTCATGATGGCCGGTCCTGCGGACGGTGGCGGCGGCGATGCGGCTGAAAAGACCGAATTTGACGTCGTCCTGAAGAACGCTGGCGCATCCAAGATCAACGTGATCAAGGAAGTCCGCGGCATCACCGGTCTGGGCCTGAAAGAAGCCAAAGACATGGTTGAAGCTGGCGGCAAGATCAAAGAAGGCGTCGACAAAGCCGAAGCCGAAGACATCAAAGCCAAGCTGGAAGCAGCTGGAGCAGAGGTTGAACTGGCGTAAGCTGGTTTGTGGTGATGGGTGCGAGCACCCATCCTACGCGAGATCGAAGCGGCGGTCCTGAGAGGGGCCGCTGTTTTTTTTGTGGTACAGCTATGTGTCTGATTAGTCTTGCAGCGGGTTTAGCTCAACTGTTTCAAGGTCTGAATTTTCCGTCCCTTCTTCTGACCCATCGTCGCTTTCGCCGTCAAACTCGCGCCCTTTTTCACTAAGTAGATGCTCTGCAATTCGAATTTGATGTTTGGCATAATTTGAAGGAGCTTTAACTGCCGCCGATTCGGCATCAACTTTCAGAATTATCTCGTCCGTACCAACTACGTTGCAATACGCCTCTAGGTAGCTCAGGAGTTTTTCCCGGCCAGGAGGCTCACTTTCCCGTAGAAGTTCGCGCTCGAGAGAGCGTGCCTGCTCTGTACGAAGGTGAGTCATTGTATCAATGTATAGCAATGGATATGGCTCATCCTTGTTTACACCTTTCAAAGTGATCGGGCGATCAAACCGGACGTGATGTCCAAAGCCTTGCTCTGGTCCAAAGCTAGCAATAAGTCTTGCGAGCTGCACACTCAGAACAAATTGCTCTGGCGTCGCCTTGCCTGCGACGCGAAATCCAGTATCAATTGCCTTACCTAAGAAATCGTAGTCGAATGGAGCCCGATCTGCCGAGATCTCAAGGGCTTCTGATGCGGAAAGCAGATCAGGTGAGCCGTTCATTCGTCTCAATTGGACTGTTCGATTGGGCTCAGGAAAAGTTGCGAGCCAACCAGCACCTTTTACATTTAGGCTGATACCTTCATCCAGTAGTTTTTTGCGATATAGATGAAGCGTACTGATAAATGCATTTAGTGCGGCTATGCAGGCTTTTTGATTTGAGATCACTCCACAAAAAACCAATTCATCCCCAACAGCTTTCCATAGCTTCGGGCATCCGTCGTTTCCAACACTTCCATTTTTTTGCTTTTGGTATTCAGCTCTGAAGAAGGAGGGAAAATCCGTGTAGAACTGCTGAAAAACCGTTACCCAGCGAGGCGCAGATCCCGTCTGGCGATTTTCGCCAGTAGCGGAATTCTTAAATGCTGTAGACCCGCTTAGGTCAACTGAAAGGAAAAGCCGAATTCTGTATTCCGCAGGCAGAAATCGCAAAGCAGAAATATCAGTCATTTAATCCGAGTGTTTTGGCCCTAACCTCTACTGCCGCTGGAGTTACCCCGAAGGTATCACTGGCGATCCCAGCTTCATAGGCAAACTTGAATTCTTCTGCGGGCATCAAAAATGCGGATGCAAACCAATTTGCTTCCCATTCGCACCTTCTCAAATCGTCATTGTTTTCATCCACTCTGCGCGTAGCCCTCATGCCATGGCCAGGGTGTGCCTTTGTCACTAATGGCCAGTGCAATAATTTGTGACCGAGTTCGTGGGCTATCGTGAAATTGTCACGCAGTGCTCCTGTTTGGGACGAGAGGTGGATTTTAAAGGTCCCATTAGGTTCAACCACGATCGCATCTGTCTGATCGTCGTCTAAAAAGTCGATGTATGCTATCTCGCCGCCATTACGCTTGACCAGCTCGCCAAGCTGGAAGCCATTGGTTAGGCCGACAGATTGCCGTTGCTGTTCCGCAAAAGCCCATACAGAAGGTTTGGAAACTCTTGATGGTATTGGCTGCTTGTAGTCGAAGGTTGAACCCTGCAAGCTCGTATCGCCCATGTCAATATGCTCCGGTTGAAGGCATAAATGAAAATTCATTCGCTCATGCCGGAGAGATATTCTTATTTTGTTCTCGCGTTGATGTCAATCGTAAAACTAAGAATTGAAGCTTATTTAGTCAAGGGTTAGTTGCGTGTTGGCTGAACCATGCCCTATGTTGTAGCTGTGCGTCAAAACGTCTACCGAGCGCAGCAACATGTGTCTTTTGTTTTTGCATAGTCTCTAGCATTGGAGTGTGGTGCAACTTCATACTCTTGGTCTAAGAGCCGCCCAACCCCTTGCGTTCCCCTCCTTCACCTCCTATTTAGCGGCCTGACGCGGGTTCGATTGATTCGATCCCGCTCTTTCTGTCTTGAAACATGGAGCCGACCACACCCCTTAAAAACAACCGTTTTCAAGGGGCCGGCGAAGCGTTGCAACACAGACCTTCCTCGGCAAGGGCCCCGCGTGTGGGGCCTTTTCCAAGGCAGGAAAGGGATCGAGTGCTGCGCTTTGGGTCGCGTGGCGAGAATAGATTCCGTTCCGCCGTCTCTGATGGCCCGTGTGTGCAGATGCCCGACTGTGCGCACCGCCGGTGAGAAATGAAAGGTGTCCACGCACATGGCACAAACCTTCCTTGGTCAAAAACGCTTGCGTAAATATTATGGCAAAATCCGCGAAGTGCTGGATATGCCCAACCTCATCGAGGTTCAGAAGTCTTCCTACGACCTGTTCCTGAACTCCGGCGATGCGGATACCCCCACCGATGGGGATGGCATTCAGGGCGTGTTCCAGTCGGTGTTCCCGATCAAGGATTTCAACGAGACCTCCGTGCTGGAATACGTCAAGTACGAGTTGGAAAAGCCCAAGTACGATGTTGAGGAATGCCAGCAGCGCGACATGACCTATTCTGCGCCGCTGAAGGTCACGCTGCGCCTGATCGTGTTTGATGTGGATGAGGACACAGGTGCCAAATCCGTAAAGGACATCAAGGAACAGGACGTGTTCATGGGCGACATGCCCCTCATGACGCCAAACGGCACGTTCATCGTGAACGGGACCGAGCGTGTGATCGTCTCGCAAATGCACCGCTCCCCCGGCGTGTTCTTTGATCATGACAAAGGCAAGACGCATTCCTCTGGCAAACTGCTGTTCGCCTGCCGGATCATCCCGTATCGTGGCTCCTGGCTCGACTTTGAATTTGACGCCAAGGACATCGTATTTTCGCGCATTGACCGTCGCCGCAAGCTGCCGGTCACAACGCTGCTCTATGCGCTCGGCCTTGATCAAGAAGCGATCATGGATGCCTATTATGAGACCGTCAGCTACAAGTTGAAAAAGGGCAAAGGCTGGATTGCGCCGTTCTTCCCGGATCGTGTGCGCGGCACGCGGCCGACCTATGACATCGTGGATGCAAAATCCGGTAATGTGCTGTTTGAAGCAGGCAAGAAAGTCACGCCGCGCGCGGTCAAGAAACTGATTGACGAGGGCAACGTCAAAGAGCTGTTGCTGCCGTTTGAGCATATTGTCGGCAAATTTTCCGCCAAAGACATCATCAACGAAGAAACCGGTGCGATCTACGTCGAAGCCGGTGATGAAATGACGCTGGAGTATGACAAAGACGGTGAACTGATCGGCGGGACGGCCAAAGAACTGATCGACGCAGGCATTACGGAAATTCCACTGCTCGACATCGACAACGTCAACGTTGGCCCCTACATGCGCAACACCATGGCGCAGGACAAGAACATGAACCGCGACACCGCGCTCATGGACATCTACCGCGTCATGCGCCCGGGCGAACCACCCACCGTTGAGGCGGCCTCGGCCCTTTTTGACACGCTGTTCTTTGATTCAGAGCGCTATGATCTGTCGGCTGTTGGCCGGGTGAAGATGAACATGCGTCTGGATCTGGAAAAAGAAGACACCCAGCGCACGCTGGATCGCGAAGATATCGTGGCCTGTGTGAAAGCACTGGTGGATCTGCGCGACGGGCGCGGTGACATCGACGACATTGACCACCTCGGCAACCGCCGTGTGCGCTCCGTTGGGGAGTTGATGGAGAACCAGTACCGCGTCGGTCTGCTGCGCATGGAGCGCGCGATCAAGGAGCGTATGTCGTCGGTTGAGATCGACACAGTCATGCCGCAGGACCTGATCAACGCCAAGCCAGCCGCGGCTGCGGTGCGCGAATTCTTCGGCTCCTCGCAGCTGTCGCAGTTCATGGACCAAACCAACCCGCTGTCCGAGGTCACGCACAAGCGTCGCCTTTCAGCGCTTGGCCCAGGGGGTCTGACTCGTGAGCGCGCGGGTTTTGAGGTGCGTGACGTACACGCCACGCACTACGGTCGGATGTGCCCGATTGAAACGCCGGAAGGGCCAAACATTGGTCTGATCAACTCACTGGCCACCTTCGCCCGTGTGAACAAGTACGGCTTTATCGAAACACCATACCGCAAGGTCGATGGCGGCACCGTGACGGACGAAGTACAGTATATGTCCGCCACCGAAGAGCAGCGTCACACCGTGGCGCAGGCCAACGCGTCGATTGACGAGAATGGCAAGTTCACCAATGAGTTCGTGAACACGCGCCAGTCCGGTGAATACACGCTGGCCCCATCCGAGCACGTAGACCTGATTGACGTCTCACCCAAGCAGTTGGTCTCCGTCGCCGCCTCGCTGATCCCGTTCCTTGAGAACGACGATGCGAACCGCGCACTTATGGGCTCCAACATGCAACGTCAGGCCGTGCCGCTGTTGCAGGCTGAGGCACCACTGGTCGGGACTGGTATCGAAGAAGTGGTCGCACGCGATTCTGGCGCGGCCTATATGGCGAAACGTGCCGGGATCATTGACCAGGTAGACGCCTCCCGTATCGTTATCCGTGCCACCGAGGACCTTGAGCTGGGCGACGCAGGCGTGGACATCTACCGCATGCGCAAATTCCAGCGGTCCAACCAGAACACCTGCATCAACCAGCGCCCGCTGGTGAAAGTGGGTGAGACGGTCACCAAAGGTCAGGTGATTGCCGATGGTCCGTCCACCGATATGGGGGAACTGGCCCTGGGCAAGAACGTGGTCGTCGCGTTTATGCCGTGGAACGGCTACAACTATGAGGATTCCATCCTGATCTCTGAGCGGGTATCCCGTGACGACGTCTTCACCTCGATCCACATCGAGGAATTTGAAGTCGCCGCGCGTGACACCAAACTGGGTCCAGAGGAAATTACCCGCGACATTCCAAACGTCGGTGAAGAAGCGCTGCGCAACCTCGACGAGGCGGGCATCGTCTACATCGGTGCGGACGTGGAGCCGGGCGATATCCTTGTGGGCAAGATCACGCCAAAGGGCGAAAGCCCGATGACGCCGGAGGAGAAACTCCTGCGCGCCATCTTTGGTGAGAAAGCATCAGACGTGCGGGATACTTCCCTGCGCGTGAAGCCGGGCGATTTCGGCACCGTTGTTGAGGTGCGCGTCTTTAACCGCCACGGCGTGGAAAAAGACGAACGTGCCCTGCAGATTGAGCGGGAAGAGGTTGAGCGCCTTGCCCGGGACCGCGACGACGAACTCGCGATCCTTGATCGCAACATCTACGCGCGCCTTCAGGGTATGTTGCTGGGCAAAGTGGCTGTCAAAGGCCCCAAAGGGGTCAAATCCAACGCCAAGATCGACGAAGAAACACTGGAAATGCTCACGCGCTCCCAGTGGTGGCAACTGGCCCTTGAGGATGAGGACGATGCCAAGATCGTTGAGGCCCTGAACGAGCAGTACGAGGTGCAGAAACGCACGCTCGACGCCCGTTTTGAAGACAAAGTTGAGAAAGTCCGCCGTGGCGATGATCTGCCCCCAGGCGTGATGAAGATGGTCAAAGTGTTCGTGGCGGTGAAGCGCAAGCTGCAACCGGGCGACAAAATGGCTGGTCGTCACGGCAACAAGGGTGTGATTTCCAAGGTTGTTCCGATGGAAGACATGCCGTTCCTCGCGGACGGTACACCGGTTGATTTCTGTCTGAACCCGCTGGGTGTGCCGTCGCGTATGAACGTCGGTCAGATTTTGGAAACCCACATGGGTTGGGCCGCACGCGGTCTGGGTCTGAACATCGACGAGGCGCTGCAGGAATACAAACGCTCCGGCGATCTGACCCCTGTGCGCGAAGCGATGAGCATTGCTTATGGCGCGGATGTCTATGCCGAAGGTCTGGAAGGCATGGACGAAGAGGCGCTGATCGAGGCGGCGGGCAACGTTGCCCGCGGTGTGCCGATTGCCACGCCCGTGTTCGATGGTGCAAAAGAGGCGGATGTAAACGACGCGCTGAGCCGCGCTGGGTTTGACACCTCCGGTCAGTCGGTCCTGTTTGATGGCCGCACGGGTGAGCAGTTTGCCCGCCCGGTGACCGTTGGCGTGAAATACCTGCTGAAACTGCACCACCTGGTGGATGACAAGATCCACGCGCGCTCCACGGGTCCATACTCACTTGTCACACAGCAGCCGCTGGGGGGTAAGGCGCAGTTCGGCGGCCAGCGCTTTGGTGAGATGGAGGTCTGGGCACTGGAGGCTTACGGCGCTGCATACACCTTGCAGGAAATGCTGACCGTGAAATCGGACGACGTTGCGGGCCGCACCAAGGTCTATGAAAGCATCGTGAAGGGCGAGGACAATTTCGAGGCCGGTATCCCGGAATCGTTTAACGTTCTGGTCAAAGAAGTCCGTGGCCTCGGCCTTAACATGGAACTTCTGGACGCGGAGGAAGATGAGTGAGGCTACGTGCCTCATTGATCCTGTTGGCCGCTGCAGGAATGGCGGCCTGTACCCCCAAGCCAGAACAGTCAGAGCAAAGAGAATTGACCTACATAATTGAGCCATTAGATGCGGACTGGAACTCGATTGCCAGCTTCGCAGCGACACACCAGGCGACGCCCAGAGGTTACGTTTCGGAAAGACCTGCGCATAAGGCGGCGTTGGAGAGCATCGAGGCGTTTTGTGGTGCCGCAGGCGCAATTGCATCCGACGCGATTGGTCTCGAGATTGTAGGTACGGAAGAATCAAGCGGCCCAGAATTCTTTAGCTCGACTCCAATCTTTGCCTTCCATTGCCCGAAAACGGGAGAGGAAAAAGTATGAACCAGGAACTGACAAACGAACTGCTTGTTCAGAGCATTGATGTTGACGCCTTCGGCCTCAACATGGAACTGCTGGATGTGGAGGAAGATGAGTGACGCTTAGGCGCGCTTTGAAACTGATGACTGTGATGATCGCGGTAGCAATATTGAGTGCGACAACATTTGTTGCCGGTTGGTACTACGGGAATTCAGCTCAGTTTCAGGTGAGCCTAGACATCAGTGCGGTCGGTGATGCTTCCGGCCGCATCGCAGCCTACGAGAGCGGTTGGAATGCTCGTGAGGTTGCATCAGCGATTTGCGGAACACGCTCCGATCTGAGTAGCTTCCATCACACATACGCCATTAACGGCACCGGACAGCACTTTGCGTTCACGTGCCGTGACAGTGGAAAGGACACCTGATGAACCAGGAACTGACAAACGAACGGCTCGTCCCGAGCACCGCTGTTGACGCCCTCGGCCTCGACATGGAGCTGTTGGACGCGGAGGAAGATGAGTGAACGCGCCACTGATGCATTCGGTGGCTGTTGTGACGGCTGGGGCGATGTCTCCAGCCGTGGCCTTACAATGCGCGAAGCCCAGCTTTGTTGAGGTCCACCATGGTGAGCAGAATTTTCATGGTCTTGTTCTTTGCCCGGTCAGTGGCATCTACAACAACTATGCGCACAGGGTTCCCGGAATTCTCTGCGATCAAAAGTCGCTAACCGTCGGGGATTGCTTTGACTATGTGGACCATTCTTGTGGGACTAACTCAACCCTGCGGTTGACGTCTTTCGAACGAAAGTTTGCGGAGACGGACGCGCATTATAACGAGCCTCTTGGTGGCGTAGAACTCTACGCTTTTGAGTGCACAGCACCAGGAAAGGACATTCAATGAATCTTTCCCCCACATTCAATTCAAAGAATGGGGCAGAGGCGCTGGCGGACACGATGAGAAACAAAATGCGCAAGTATCCCGACCGGGAAGATGCGCGCTACGATGACTTTCTCATCCTGCCCTCGGTGACGCCGGGCTTTCACATCGGTGCAAATTCATCTGTCTTTACCATCGGGTCGTGTTTCGCGCGTAATGTCGAAGAGGCATTGGTCGCCCGGGGCGTTTCCGTGCCCACAGCGCATTTTGACGCGTCTCAGGACAAGATCCCGGGGCGTGCAAACCGTGTGCTGAACCAGTACAACCCCGGCACCATGCTGCAATGCGTGGAAAACGTCGTTGGCAAACCAACTGAGGGCGGCATCTACGAGGCGGGCGTCTTGGGCGAGGTTGTTGATTGCCTGTTGTCTACCGGTGGGGCTGCGACCTCCAAAGCGCGCGTTGAAGAACGCCGCGGCGAGATCGCGCAGCTTTATACCGATGGGCTGGCGGCAGCGGATACCGTGGTCATTACCTTGGGCCTGATCGAAACTTGGCTTGATAAAGAAGCCGGGATTTACCTCAACGAGGCCCCACCCCCCAAGCTGATCCGATCTAGTCCTGACCAGTTTGAATTCCGCCGTCTGGATGTGGCGGAATGTGATGGGCTGGTTTCAAAAATGGTGGAGCTGCTCACGCAGGATCGTAAGCGCAACATCGTGCTGACCGTCTCACCCGTGCCCTTACAGGTGACGTTTAGCGGCGGTGATGCGGTGCCTGCCAACGGCTATTCCAAGGCGGTGCTGCGGGTGGTGGCGGAAAGCGTGGCGAGTAACTTTGATATGGTGGACTATTTCCCCAGCTATGAAAGCGTCACCACAGCCGGTTTCTGCGGCTTCGGAGAGGACAACGTCCACGTCCGCCCCAAGCTGGTGGAGCGCATCGTCAACTACATGCTTGATCACTATCTGAAGGGGGCAGACTGATGGATGATGAAACCCGCAAAGGATTTGAGGACGTGATCACGCGCCTCGATGCAATTGTCACCCGCCTAGATGAGCAGGACGCTAGTCACGACCGGCTCATGGGGAAAGTCGATAGGCTCGGCGTAAAGGTCGATCAGTTATCGGTCCTGTCCCGCGCAGGAGAAGAAGCCATGACATCACTCGATGCGCTCTCGCGCCGCGTCGCAAAGCTTGAAGCCGCCCAGCGCGGCAAAGATCAATAGGAGTTCCCTTTATGAACCAGGAACTGACAAACAACCCGTTTAACCCGCTTACGCCACCCAAGGTGTTTGACGAAATCAAGGTCTCTCTGGCCTCACCAGAGCGGATCCTGAGCTGGTCCTTTGGTGAGATCAAAAAGCCCGAAACCATCAACTACCGGACGTTCAAGCCAGAGCGTGACGGGTTGTTCTGCGCGCGTATCTTTGGCCCGATCAAAGATTACGAATGTCTGTGCGGTAAGTACAAGCGCATGAAGTATCGCGGCGTTGTCTGCGAAAAATGTGGTGTCGAAGTCACGTTGCAAAAGGTGCGCCGTGAGCGGATGGGCCATATTGAGCTGGCCAGCCCCGTTGCGCACATCTGGTTCCTGAAATCCCTGCCGTCGCGGATTGGTCTCATGCTCGACATGACCCTGCGTGATCTGGAGCGGGTTTTGTACTTTGAAAACTACGTGGTGATTGAGCCTGGTCTGACGGACCTCACCTACGGTCAAATGATGACCGAAGAAGAGTACATGGACGCCCAAGATGCCTATGGCATGGACGCCTTCACCGCCAACATCGGTGCGGAAGCGATCCGCGAAATGCTCTCTATGATTGATCTGGAGCAAGAGGCCGAAACCCTGCGCGCTGACCTCAAAGAGGCCACAGGCGAACTCAAGCCCAAAAAGATCATCAAACGCCTCAAGGTGGTTGAGAGCTTCCTTGAATCCGGCAACCGCCCGGAGTGGATGGTGCTGACCGTGATCCCCGTGATCCCGCCGGAACTGCGCCCGCTGGTGCCTCTGGATGGGGGCCGTTTTGCGACCTCTGACCTCAACGATCTTTATCGTCGTGTGATCAACCGGAACAACCGTTTGAAGCGTCTGATCGAACTGCGCGCGCCTGACATCATCGTCCGCAATGAAAAGCGGATGTTGCAGGAGTCTGTGGATGCGCTGTTTGACAATGGCCGTCGTGGTCGTGTGATCACCGGTGCCAACAAGCGTCCGCTGAAATCGCTGTCCGACATGCTGAAGGGTAAACAGGGTCGTTTCCGCCAGAACCTTTTGGGCAAACGCGTGGACTTCTCTGGTCGTTCGGTGATTGTGACGGGGCCGGAACTGAAGCTGCATCAATGTGGCCTGCCGAAAAAGATGGCGTTGGAGCTGTTCAAACCGTTCATCTATTCGCGGCTTGAAGCCAAAGGTCTGTCTTCCACAGTGAAGCAAGCCAAGAAACTGGTCGAAAAAGAACGCCCCGAAGTGTGGGACATCCTAGATGAGGTGATCCGCGAACACCCTGTTATGTTGAACCGTGCGCCTACCTTGCACCGTCTGGGCATTCAGGCTTTTGAGCCTGTGTTGATAGAGGGCAAAGCGATCCAGCTGCACCCGCTGGTCTGTTCCGCCTTTAACGCTGACTTTGACGGGGATCAGATGGCCGTGCACGTGCCGCTGAGCTTGGAGGCACAGCTTGAAGCGCGTGTTCTCATGATGTCCACCAACAACGTTCTGTCCCCTGCGAACGGTGCGCCGATCATCGTGCCGTCACAGGATATGATCCTTGGCCTCTATTACACCACGCTTGAGCGTGAGGGGATGACCGGCGAAGGCAAAGTCTTTGGCACCGTGGATGAGGTTCAGCATGCACTGGACGCAGGCGAAGTGCACCTGCACTCCAAGATCATCGCGCGGATCAAACAAATCGACGAGGAAGGCAACGAAGTGCTGGTGCGCTTTGACACCACGCCGGGTCGTGTGCGTCTGGGCGCGCTGTTGCCGCTCAATGCCAAGGCACCGTTCAGCCTCGTCAACCGTCTGCTGCGCAAGAAAGAAGTGCAGCAGGTGATTGATACGGTCTACCGGTATTGTGGCCAGAAAGAATCCGTTATCTTCTGTGACCAGATCATGACCATGGGTTTCCGTGAGGCGTTCAGGGCCGGTATCTCGTTTGGTAAAGACGACATGCTGATCCCTGACACCAAATGGCCGCTGGTGGAGGACACGCGAGAGCAGGTGAAGGACTTTGAACAACAGTACATGGACGGCCTGATCACTCAGGGCGAAAAGTACAACAAAGTGGTTGATGCCTGGTCCAAGTGTAACGACAAGGTCACCGACGCGATGATGGGGTCGATCTCTGCTGAAAAGCGGGATGAGAACGGCGCTGAAATGGAGCCGAACTCGGTTTACATGATGGCCCACTCCGGTGCGCGTGGTTCTGTGACGCAGATGAAACAGCTGGGCGGGATGCGTGGTCTGATGGCCAAGCCGAACGGCGACATCATCGAAACACCGATCATCTCCAACTTTAAGGAAGGTCTGACCGTTCTGGAGTATTTCAACTCCACACACGGTGCCCGTAAGGGTCTGTCAGACACCGCCTTGAAGACAGCGAACTCCGGGTATCTGACCCGTCGTCTGGTGGACGTCGCGCAGGATTGTATCGTTCGCATGCACGATTGTGGGACTGAAACGGCGATCACCGCATCCGCAGCAGTCAACGACGGCGAGGTTGTGTCCTCACTGGCCGAACGCCTGTTGGGCCGTGTGCCAGCCGACGATATCGTCCGTCCCGGCACGGATGAAGTGCTGGCCAAAGCGGGCGTCATCATTGACGAACGTGCGGCTGATCTGATCGACGACTCTGCGGTACAATCCGCACGCATCCGTTCGCCGCTGACCTGTGACGCCGAAGAAGGCGTGTGTGCCATGTGCTACGGTCGTGACCTTGCCCGCGGTACGCTGGTTAACCAGGGTGAGGCTGTCGGCATCATTGCCGCCCAGTCCATCGGTGAACCAGGCACACAGCTGACGATGCGGACCTTCCACATCGGCGGCGTTGCGCAGGGTGGTCAGCAGTCCTTCCTTGAGGCCTCTCACGAGGGCAAGGTGACGTTTGAAAACGCGCAGACCCTTGAGAACGCCAATGGCGAGATCATGGTGATGGGCCGCAACATGAAGCTGATCATCGCAGGCGAAGACGGTGAAGAACGTGCCAGCCACAAGGTTGGGTATGGTTCCAAACTGTTTGTCAAAGACGGGCAAGACATCGTGCGCGGCGACAAGCTGTTTGAGTGGGATCCCTACACACTGCCGATTATTGCTGAGAAATCAGGTCTGACCAAGTTTGTCGATCTGGTCTCCGGTATCGCCGTTAAGGACGAAACCGATGACGCGACAGGCATGACCCAGAAGATCGTGATCGACTGGCGTGCGGCACCTAAAGGCAATGAACTGAAACCAGAAGTCATTCTGGTTGATGGGGACGGCGAACCTGTGCGCAACGACGCGGGCAATCCAGTGACCTATCCGATGTCTGTGGATGCGATCCTGTCCGTTGAGGATGGCACCGACATTCAGGCGGGTGACGTCATCGCACGTATCCCGCGCGAAGGTGCCAAGACCAAAGACATCACCGGTGGTCTGCCACGGGTTGCGGAACTCTTTGAGGCACGTCGCCCCAAAGACCACGCGATCATCGCAGAGATCGACGGCTATGTGCGCTTTGGCAAGGACTACAAAAACAAACGCCGTATCGCGATTGAGTCCTCCGAAGACAGTGACGTGAAGGTCGAATACATGGTGCCCAAGGGCAAGCACATCCCGGTTGCCGAAGGCGATTTTGTGCAAAAGGGTGATTACATCATGGACGGCAATCCAGCGCCGCATGACATCCTTGCCATTATGGGTGTTGAGGCTCTGGCCGACTACATGATCGACGAAGTGCAGGACGTCTATCGTCTGCAGGGTGTGAAGATTAACGACAAACACATCGAAGTCATCGTGCGCCAGATGCTGCAAAAGTGGGAGATCCAGGAATCCGGGGATACCACGCTGCTGAAGGGCGAACATGTCGACAAGCAGGAGTTTGAACACGCCAACGAAAAGGCGCTGTCAAAAGGTGGGCGTCCTGCCAAGGGTGAGCCGATCCTGCTTGGGATCACCAAGGCGTCCTTGCAGACACGCTCGTTTATCTCTGCGGCGTCCTTCCAGGAAACCACGCGCGTGCTGACCGAAGCCTCGGTTCAGGGCAAGCGGGATAAACTGGTTGGTCTCAAGGAAAACGTGATCGTGGGTCGTTTGATCCCGGCCGGGACCGGTGGGGCCACCCAAGCGATGCGCAAAGTGGCGACAGACCGCGACAATGTCGTGATTGAGGCGCGCCGCGAGGAAGCTGAAGAAGCCGCCCGTTTGGCCGCACCCGAGGCATCTGCGGACGATATTGTGGGTGGCGACGTGTTTGACACGATCATCACCAACGACGAGAGCCGCGAATAAGTCGCAAGTTCAGCGATGAAAACATCAAACCCCCGCATCCATTTGGATGTGGGGGTTTTCTTTTGCGGATGTCTGAGAAACACTGTCGCCATGGCCGCAAGGGGAGGGACCGGTGCCGCACGCCACAGATGAAGCACCCGCCTTTAAATTGCAGATCAAGGCCCTGATCCGGTTTTCCTATCTTGCTGAGGGTGGCTTTGCCATTTCAGAACAGGGCGAAGACTCCGCGCGCGCCGCACTTTATGACCCGGACCGGCTGAACCGACGGTTTGCCCTGTTTGAGGCGCTGACCCTGCGGTCGCTTCGGCTGCAAACCAATCAGGATTTCCGCGTTGGCGTGTTGATTGGTAAGGATTTTCCGGGGGCCGCCGCGCGCCGGCTTGCGCTTTTGTTGGCCGATGTGCCGCAGGCCCAGATCATCCGCTTGCCCCGCATGGTGCATTATCGCGCCACCCGCATCGCGTTTGAAAAAATGGGTGACGATCCGGCGGCGACCCACACCGCCACCCTGCGTCTGGATGACGATGACGCGCTTCACAAATCATGGATCGACCGGATCACGCAGCTGGCCCCGGGGTTGGCCGCCGCGCGGTGGCACGACGCGCCGATTGTCGTGGCGGCGAACCGGGGGCTTTATTTTGATACCAGGAACACTCAGGACCCGGTCAGTGAATGGTTTGAAAAAATGCCCATCAGTGCCGGCACAACCCTGATCACGCCGCGCAAGATCTGGGAAAACGTCTTTTTGCGCAATCATCGCCGGCTGGCAGAGTTTTATGATTGCTACTCCGACGTCTCGACACCGATGTTTCTAAGGTCCGTGCATCTGGACAACGACTCTCACGCGCGCCCATCCGGCCATCAGGGCAGGTTGACGACAGAAGAAATTGAGGAGGTGTTGCGGGATGGGTTTGGGCTGAGTTTTGATGACCTGAGGCAGATCAATGTCGCCTAACATGATTGGCGCGCTGCTGATGATGGCCTCCATGGCCTGTTTCACGCTGAACGACAGCTTGATCAAGCTCACTGCTGGGGCGATCCCGCTGTTCCAATTGTTGTTCTTGCGCGGGGTGGTGACCTCAATCCTGATTATCGCGCTGCGGGGGCGGTTGGGTGTTATGCACTTTAACATTGCGCCGCGCGATTGGGCGCTGATTGGCCTGCGCACGGGCGCTGAGGTTCTGACCGCCTATTTCTTTCTCTCTGCCTTGCTGAACATGCCTTTGGCCAATGTCACCGCGATTTTACAGGTGCTGCCGCTCAGCGTCACACTGGCCTCTGCTGTGTTCCTGCGGGAGGCCGTGGGGTGGCAACGCATGGCGGCGATCGGCATCGGGTTCATCGGCGTATTACTGATCGTCAAACCGGGGGCGGATGGGTTTAACATCTGGTCCATCTACGCCTTGGTCGCGATGTTTTTCATCACCGCGCGTGATTTGATCACGCGGCAATTGTCGCCCGATGTGCCCTCCATGACTGTCACTTTGGTTACGGCCTTGGCCGTGATGGGGGCGGCGGGGCTGGCCTCACTGACGCAACCATGGGTCGGGGTGAGTATCCCGCAGGCCAGTCTGATCGCGGGGTCAGCACTGTTCATTCTGGGGGGGTATTACTTTTCCATTCAGGTGATGCGCGCAGCTGATGTGAGTTTTACAGCGCCTTTTCGCTACACCGGGCTGATCTGGGCGCTGTTGATTGGCTATCTGGTGTTTGACCACTGGCCTGACCAGATGACCCTGGCGGGTGCCTGCATTGTGGTGGCAACGGGGCTGTTCACGCTTTACCGCGAGCGCCGGTTACGCGGCTGAGAACACGGCACGCACATGATCGGCATCAATGGCAAACCGGTCGCGAAACAAGGCCTCTTGCGCGGCGGTCAAGGGCTCAACGGGCATCGATCTGACGTCTTTCTGGCGGGAGTCGTTTGAGCCATTGTGGCTGCGCACAAACATCGCCTCATCCGAAAAACTAAAGGCGGGCATGAAACGGGGCAGGCGCTCATGGGCGAAATTCATGATGGTCATCTTGCAATTGCCCTTGATGTACATGCCCAGTGCCGCGACGTAGAACTGGCGATAAAGCGGCGTGGCGTTGATGCCCTCGCGGCCAAATTCCGCGACATATCCCCGGTTCCAGTCAAAAGCGACAGTGCGGTGCCCGCGCAGCAGGGGTCTGGCGTGTTTGGCTGTACTGCGCAGCTTTTCGATGAAATCGACCGAAATGGCATCGTCATCGTCATAGCGAAATTGCAGGCAGGGTTCGGTCGGGTCGATACGGGCCTCGTTCAGGATTTCCTTCATCACCTCGCGCTGATTGCGCGGTGGTTCCTTGTGGATCAGCAGTTGGGGAATGTCCTCAATCAGGGCGGCGAGGCGGCGTGCGTAATGGGACGGGAATTGGTCCCCAATGACAATGATCACATTGAATTTCGGATCGGTTTGCGCCCGCAGACAGGGCAATGCCACGGTTTCGAACAAACGAAAGCGTTCTTCCAGCCGTTTTTCGGCGTAAAGATAGGCAATGCGCTCTTGGATGGTGTCATGGGCCACTTGAAAGCCACCTAGGGCGGGATAGGAAAACCGGCACAGACCGATGGCTTGCATGAGGAGAGTCTTTCGAACTGGTACATCTTATAGGTGCAAGAGTGATCGGATCCTGTGGAGGGGGCAAGAAAAAAATCCTGTGATAGCCTCTGGGGGGCTGCCCGGCGTGTTGCAATTGCCACCCCTGTTGACACCTATGGGGCAAGGGCCTATACGCCGCACATCCAGTCCTTGGGGGATTCCCGCAGGTCTGAAATCATATCTGAAGTGGTCACGATCCGACCTATTGCTGGTCCGATCCTCTGTAGCCTCACCGCCATGTTCACCTCGGTACGGGAACATCGCGGTATGTTTGTTTTGCGCCCGCGTAAAACGCACGAATTCTAAACCGCATCAGGGTGCGCCCTGGCGCATCCATATTGAGCTAAAACGGGGAAATCCTGAATGCCAACGATCCAGCAGCTGATCCGCAAGCCGCGTCAGCCAAAACGCAAAACAAGCAAATCCCAGCACCTGGAGCAGTGCCCGCAAAAGCGCGGCGTGTGCACACGTGTTTATACCACCACACCCAAAAAGCCGAACTCGGCGATGCGTAAGGTTGCCAAGGTGCGCCTGACCAACGGGTTTGAGGTGATTTCCTATATCCCGGGTGAAAGCCACAACCTGCAGGAACACTCCGTTGTTCTGATCCGTGGCGGCCGTGTGAAAGACCTTCCCGGTGTGCGCTACCACATTCTGCGCGGTGTTCTGGATACGCAAGGCGTCAAGGACCGGAAGCAGCGCCGTTCCAAGTACGGTGCCAAGCGTCCCAAGTAATGTTGCGCTTTGTTGCTATATCCCTTTGCCTGATGGGCGGCACCTCTTTGGCGGCGCAAAATGCGTTGTCACTGTCTGTGTCGCCCGGAACGCTGGTCTATGGTTTCGGTGAGGCAGAGAGCCTTGCGGAAGCACGTCAGCTTTCACAGGACGCCTGTGGTGCAATCGCGCGCGGTTGCAAATTGTCCCGCATCGCAAGAAACCGATGCATCAGCATTGCCGTTGATGAAGTGAACATCGGTTGGGGTCCGGGCCGGGGAAAAAGCGCCGAAAGCTCCGCAGCAAACGCGCTGAAGAACTGTGAATACTACGAATCCAACACTGCGTGCGAAGTCGTTGAGACCCGTTGCGTACTAAAAGAAGAGGAAGGCTGAGACATGTCACGCCGCCACGCCGCTGAAAAACGCGAAGTTCTGCCAGATGCCAAATACGGTGATCTGGTGCTGACCAAGTTCATGAACAACCTGATGATCGACGGCAAAAAATCCGTCGCTGAGCGCATCGTTTACAACGCCATGACCCGCGTTGAAGACAAGATCAAACGCGCGCCCATCGAAGTGTTCCACGAAGCGCTGGACAATATCAAACCCTCCGTCGAGGTGCGTTCGCGCCGCGTTGGTGGTGCCACCTATCAGGTGCCCGTTGAGGTGCGCCCCGAGCGCCGTGAGGCCCTGGCGATCCGCTGGTTGATCAAGGCAAGCCGTTCACGGAACGAAAACACCATGGAAGAGCGCCTTGCAGGCGAGCTGCTGGACGCTGTTCAGTCCCGTGGCACAGCTGTGAAAAAGCGTGAAGACACCCACAAAATGGCGGATGCCAACAAAGCGTTCAGCCACTACCGCTGGTAAACCTGACAAGATCGGGGCCGCGATCCGCGTGGCCCCTGACTATTTCAACGCAAGACCTCTGAGGACACTTCCCAATGGCACGCGACTATCCACTCGACCGCTATCGCAACTTTGGCATCATGGCCCACATTGATGCCGGTAAAACAACCTGTTCCGAGCGTATCCTGTATTACACGGGCAAATCCCACAACATCGGTGAGGTGCACGACGGTGCGGCCACCATGGACTGGATGGAGCAGGAACAAGAGCGCGGCATCACCATCACCTCCGCTGCGACAACCACCTTCTGGGAACGCACAGAGGACGGCCAGACCGCCGAAACCGAAAAGCACCGCCTGAACATCATCGACACCCCCGGCCACGTGGATTTCACCATCGAGGTTGAGCGTTCCCTGGCCGTTCTTGACGGCGCGGTTTGTGTGCTTGATGCCAACGCGGGTGTAGAGCCGCAGACAGAAACTGTCTGGCGTCAGGCGGACCGCTACAAAGTGCCACGCATGGTTTTTGTCAACAAAATGGACAAGATCGGCGCGGATTTCTTTAACTGCGTGAACATGATCGAAGAGCGTACAGGTGCAACCGCCGTGCCCGTCGGTATTCCAATTGGTGCCGAAACAGAGCTTGAGGGCCTTGTTGATCTGGTCACCATGGAAGAATGGCTGTGGCAGGGTGAAGACCTTGGTGCCTCCTGGATCAAAGCGCCCATCCGCGACAGCCTGAAAGACATGGCGGAAGAATGGCGCGGCAAGATGATCGAAAACGCCGTCGAGCAAGACGACGACGCCATGGAAGCCTACCTTGAAGGCAACGAACCAGACGTTCCAACCCTGCGCAAACTGCTGCGCAAGGGCTGCCTCGCCATGGCGTTTGTGCCGGTACTGGGCGGTTCCGCGTTCAAGAACAAAGGTGTTCAGCCACTGCTGAACGCTGTGATCGACTATCTGCCCAGCCCGCTGGACGTTGTGGATTACATGGGCTTTAAACCCGGCGATGAGGACGAAGTGCGCGACATCGCACGTCGTGCCGACGACAATATGGCCTTCTCTGGTCTCGCGTTCAAAATCATGAATGACCCGTTTGTGGGTACGCTGACCTTCACACGCATCTATTCCGGTGTGCTCAACAAAGGTGACACGCTGCTGAATTCGACCAAGGGTCGTAAGGAACGTGTGGGCCGGATGATGATGATGCACTCCAACGACCGTGAAGAAATCACCGAAGCGTTCGCAGGCGACATCATTGCGCTGGCAGGTCTGAAAGACACCACCACGGGTGATACACTTTGTTCCGACAAAGAACCTGTTGTGCTGGAAACGATGACCTTCCCCGATCCGGTGATCGAAATCGCGGTTGAGCCAAAGACAAAGGCCGACCAAGAGAAAATGGGCATTGGCCTCCAGCGTCTTGCGGCAGAGGATCCTTCCTTCCGCGTTGAGACAGATCTGGAATCCGGTCAGACCATCATGAAGGGCATGGGCGAACTTCACCTCGACATTCTGGTGGACCGTCTGAAACGTGAATTTAAGGTTGAAGCCAACATCGGCGCGCCACAGGTGGCCTATCGTGAGACGATCTCTCGTGAGGCCGAAGTCACCTACACCCACAAGAAACAATCCGGTGGTTCCGGTCAGTTTGGTGAGGTGAAGATGATCCTGATGCCAACCGAGCCCGGCGAAGGCTACTCCTTTGAGAGCCGCATCGTTGGTGGTGCCATTCCAAAGGAATACATCCCCGGTGTTGAAAAAGGCATCAACTCGGTCATGGACTCTGGTCCGTTGGCGGGCTTTCCCGTCATCGACTTCAAGGTGGCCCTGATCGACGGTAAATTCCACGACGTTGACAGCTCCGTTCTGGCCTTTGAAATCGCCGCCCGTATGGGCATGCGTGAAGGCATGAAGAAAGCAGGCGCGAAGCTGCTGGAACCCATCATGAAGGTCGAAGTGATCACACCCGAAGAATACACAGGTGGTATCATTGGTGATCTGACATCCCGTCGGGGTCAGGTTCAGGGGCAGGATACTCGCGGCAATGCCATTGCCATCGACGCGTTTGTGCCGTTGGCCAATATGTTTGGCTACATCAACACTCTGCGGTCCATGTCATCGGGTCGTGCGAACTTTACTATGCAGTTCGACCACTATGAGGCCGTGCCACAGAACATCTCTGATGAGATTCAGGCAAAGTTCGCCTGATGCGGATTGGTACACGACATATCGCGCGCCGGGGAGTCATCCTCGGCTGTGCGCTCCTCCTCGCGGGGTGCGCGCAGCCGCAATTGACGGGTGACATCGCGGGCGGGCTGGCGATCAACTCGGTCAGTGTTGAAACATCATCGCTGACCAAAGCTGTCAAAGGCCGGCCAAATGCCATTACGACAACGCAATTGGCCGATGATGCAACCCGCGTGCTCACCAAACGTTTTGCCGCCCAAAGCGGCACAGTAAAGGGTGACCTGGTGGTAGAGGTCAAAGAGGTCAATCTGGTGGCGCGCGGGCTCTCCGCGCTGGCACCCGTGCAGAGTTCGTCCAAGGTTGTGCTGTCCGTTACGGAACGCGGCACAGGCAAGGTGATCGTCGCACCAACAGAAATAACCGCCTTCTCCGCGCAGGTGCGCGGGGGTGGGATTATCGGGGCGGCAACCGCGCCTTCGGTAGAAAAGGACTATAACGCGACGCTTCGGGGCCTCGCGGATGCAGTTGAAAAGCGCCTTTACGGCGCACAAAAATAAGGAGCCAGCACCATGGCAAAGGCAAAGTTTGAACGCAATAAACCGCACGTGAACATCGGCACGATTGGTCACGTTGACCACGGCAAGACGACGTTGACAGCGGCGATCACGAAGTACTTTGGCGACTT
>CALFWM010000076.1 GCA_937928635.1 uncultured Sulfitobacter sp.
CAGGGAAGGGAAAGAGAACATGGCCCATGCCACGTCGCTGGCACCTTCATGGGGCAGGAAATACCCATGATGCTGCCCGCCCATCCGGTTCACCAGATGGATCCAGACCTTTGCGTAGGTCTCGAATGCGTCCACCTGATAAGGGTCGATCCGGTATGTGAGCGTGCAGGTGATCACTTCTTTTTCCCAAAGCCAGACAGGCCCGGGGGCAGGCCCATGCCGCCGCCCATACCGGGCAGGCCACCGGGCAGTTTGCCGCCCATTTGCTTGGCAGCCGCTTCCAGTGCAGCAGGGTCCATATCGGCAGGCATGCCGCCTTTGCCGAACATGCCTTTCATGGCCTGTTTCAGCATGCCGCCTTTGCCCATTTTGCCCATCTTTTTCATCATGTCAGACATCTGGCGGTGCATTTTCATCAGCTTGTTGAGGTCAGACACCTCCATGCCCGCGCCCCTGGCGATGCGTTTTTTGCGTGACGCCTGCAAAAGCTGCGGGTTGGCGCGTTCGCGTTTGGTCATCGACTGGATCAGCGCGATCTGCTGTCTGAGGACCTTGTCGTCCAGCCCGGCGTCTTCCACCTGTTTGGCCATTTTGCCCATGCCGGGCATCATACCCATCATGCCCTGCATGCCGCCCATCTTGATCATCTGTTCAAGCTGCATCTTGAGGTCGTTCATGTTGAACTGACCTTTGGACATGCGCTTCATCATCTTTTCGGCCTGTTCGGCCTCGATGGTTTCCTGCGCCTTTTCCACCAGCGCGACGATGTCGCCCATGCCAAGGATGCGACCCGCAATGCGCTCTGGTTCAAAGGTCTCCAGCGCGTCCATCTTTTCGCCCAGGCCGACGAATTTGATTGGCTTTCCGGTCACCGCGCGCATCGACAGGGCCGCACCGCCGCGCCCGTCACCGTCCATCCGTGTCAGGACCACGCCGGAGATGCCGATGCGTTCATCAAAGTTTTCGGCCGTGTGCACCGCGTCTTGCCCGGTCAGGCCATCAACCACCAGCAGGGTTTCGCGGGGCGTGGCGACATCGCGCACGGCTTCGACCTGTTGCATCAGCTCTTCGTCGATGGAGAGGCGCCCAGCAGTGTCGAGCATATAGACGTCATAGCCACCCAGACCCGCCTGGGTTTTGGCGCGGCGCGCAATGGCGACCGGGTCTTCGCCCGGGACAATCGGCAGGGTGTCCACACCAATCTGGTTGCCCAGGATCGCCAGTTGTTCCATCGCCGCGGGGCGGTTCACATCGAGTGAGGCCATCAACACGCGCTTGCCGTCTTTTTCCTTCAGGCGTTTGGCGAGTTTTGCAGTGGTGGTGGTTTTACCGCCGCCCTGCAGGCCGACCATCAGGATTGGGGCCGGTGGGTTGTCAACCTTCAATGCACCCGGTTCGTCCTCGCCTTTCAGCACGTCGATCAGGGCGTCATGTACGATTTTGACAACCTGCTGACCCGGCGTGATGGATTTGGTGACGGCCTGACCGGTGGCCTGATCCTGTACCGCTTTTACAAAATCACGGGCAACGGGCAGGGAAACATCCGCCTCCAGCAGGGCGACGCGCACCTCGCGCAGGGCGGATTTGACGTCATCCTCAGACAAGGCACCTTGTTTGGTGAGGCGATCAAAGACACCCGAGAGGCGTTCGCTGAGATTCTCAAACATGGGGCAGGGCCCTTTCGTTGGTCGGTTGCGGTTGGTCCCAATTTAGAAACGCCGCGTGAAATGCACAAATTCCCTTACAGGCGCAAAACAGGTGCGCCCCAGTGGGCGCAACGCGCTGACTGAGGGCGATCCCGGCATACAGCCAAGGGACCGGAAGGTCATGCTTCCGGGGTTTGGCCTGCGTTTAGGCGGTTGGCCGGGCCGAGTCAATCTTTGTGCGGTGTTTGGGTGCCAGTGCAAGGTGCGGGGGTATTGCCGTACGTAAAACCACGCAGAGGTTTTGCATGGTGCCAGCGTTCACCAAAGCGCCCCGCCTGAAACTTGAAGTGCCGATACCCTGCCGCGCTCCGCGCTCTCGGGACATCGACGATACGTGATGCTTCACGTTAAAGGCGGGACGCTATAATAAGTGTAAATCAGATGTTACGCTGACGATGTACATAAACTGTGGCACTCTGTCGCATATAGAAAGCAGCTTCAGTCTTGATCGTTTGTGTTTTTATTCAGTCAAATCAAAGGCCTGCTTTCTCCACTGCAATAGGAGGACTCAGATGGCAGATGAAGACAAAGTTTGGCCAACCGGCCTAACTCTCGAAGAGGCAGAAGAGGTGCATAGCTATCTTATTGATGGCACCCGCGTTTTCGGCGTGATTGCACTGCTTGCCCACGTATTGGTCGCAATCGCGACTCCTTGGCTGGGGTAGAAAGGACACACCATGAATAATGCAAAAATGTGGCTTGTTGTTTCCCCAACTGTTGGCGTCCCAATATTTTTGGGCGCGGTTGCTGTTGGATCCTTTGCGGTTCACCTGCAGGTGGTGAAAAACACGTCTTGGGTTTCGGATTTCCTGCAAGGCGTGCCGATGGGTACGGGGGACGAGATGGCCGCCGCCGCTCTTGTTGATGAAACACAGCTGGAGGCGGCACAGGCATCCTATGTCGTTCAAGAGGGCGATGAGATGCAGGTCACCATTATCCTGCCGGATGGAACATCCGCACAAGCGGTTTTGACCAAGCCGGAGACAAAGGTCTCGCAGCAGGCGGGGCAACTCCCGACTGTGATCACACAATGAACCTGGGCCTGCATGTTGCGCGGGCCCATTCACCTTCTCCTCATTCATGCAGCACGCGCGGCCCAGAGGGCGCGGCGGGGCATAGGTTGGTATGTTCGACTACCGTAAATTTGCAACGCAGAAGCTGACGGCCCTGGGGCCGAGGTATCTGCCGTTTGCGGATGTCGCATCTTCCAATGTGCCGCTGTCGCGACTGCTGCGATTGTCGTTGTTTCAGGTCACGGTCGGGATGGCGCTGGTGTTGCTGGTTGGCACATTGAACTGCGTGATGATCGTTGAACTGGATGTGTCTGCCGCCCTTGTGGCGGTGATGCTGGCCCTGCCGCTGGTATTTGCGCCGTTTCGGGTGCTGATTGGCTACAAGTCCGACACGCATGTCTCAGCGCTTGGGTTGCGGCGCATTCCCTACATCTGGAAAGGCACCCTGTGCCAATTTGGCGGCTTTGCAATCATGCCTTTTGCGCTGTTGGTGCTGTCTGGCTATGGTGAGGCCGTGGATGCGCCGCGCTGGATCGGGCTTAGTGCTGCTGCGCTGTCTTTTCTGTTGGTGGGGGCGGGGGTACATATCGTGCAAACCGTTGGGCTGGCCCTGGCCACCGATCTGGTGGAGGACGCAGACCAACCCAAAGTTGTCGGGTTGATGTATGTCATGCTGTTGCTGGGTATGGTTGTCAGCGCGCTGGTCTTTGGCGCATTGTTGGAAAATTACACGCCCGGGCGGCTCATTCAGGTCATTCAGGGCAGTGCTGTGTTGACGGTTGTTTTGAACCTGACCGCCATGTGGAAACAGGAAACCCGCAACCGGAACCGCGCCGCTGCGATGAAAGTGGCGCGCCATACCCCCTTTCGGGATGCCTGGGCCGCACTGGCGCAGCATGACGGCATGAGCCGTCTGTTGGTGGTGATCTGTTTGGGCACCTTTGGATTTGGCATGGCCGACGTGCTGCTGGAGCCCTATGGCGGGCAGGCGCTGGGCCTGTCCGTGGCGGATACAACCAAGCTGACAGCGCTGTTTGCCGGCGGCACGTTGATCGGTTTTGGCATCGCCTCAAAACTGCTGAGCGGCACAACACAACCCGCAATGCTTGCCCTGAATGGTGCGGGCGTTGGTGTGCCGGGATTTTTGCTCATTATCCTCGCCTCCATGGGCGGTGGTGCAACGTTTTTTCTGGTGGGGATCTTTCTGGTTGGGATGGGCACAGGCCTTTTTGGCCACGCGACCCTGACGGCAACGATGCGCGCGGCCCCCAAAGAGCGTGTGGGCATGGCGCTGGGCGCATGGGGGGCGGCGCAAGCCACCTCTGCCGGGATTGGCGTTGCGATGGCCGGTATCGTGCGCGACCTTGTGGTTGGCGTGCAGGGGGAAACTGGAAACGCCGTTGAGACACCTTATAATATAGTCTTCTTCATCGAAGCGGTCTGCCTTGTGCTGGCCATGATCGTGATCTGGCCTCTGGCGCGACATGTCAGCAAGCAAGTGACATCCAAAACGACACATACCAACCAAGTGGAGGCATCATGACAACCATCATCACACGCCTGTTTCCCGACCAGACATCGGCACAAAACGCGGCTGAGCGTCTGATCCGCGACGGTGTCCCAAAACGGGCCTGCACGGTTATTGTTGCCGGCGATAAGGCTCAAACCCAGATGGCGCGCGCAGGTGCACGAAAGCGCCGTGGATAGATATGCCAAACACCTTGGCACGGGGGCCGCCGTTTTGGCGCTGCATGCCACGTATAAACCCCTTGGTGTCGTGCGTCTGGCACGTGAGATTCTGGAGGGTTATGACACAATTGATGTCGAAGGCGTTGTCCAAGAGCACAAGCCCGCCTGGACGCCGGAGCGCACCACAAGTGTGCTGAAAGATCACCCCCTGTTCCTGACCATTCCGGGGATGGAGCCGCCCGGCCGTCTGTCGGCGCGCTTTGGGATGCCGCTACTGAAGCGGCGCAAGGCAAAGAACAACCTGATGGCAGGCGACCGGCGCATGTCGCGGATGTTCTGGCCGATGCCCTTGGTTTCCAAGAACCGCAATGCGCGTTCCGCCATGCGGGGGGAGCGGTATATGTCAAAGGCATTCTGGCCCGCGCCGTTGATTTCATCCGGCAAGCGGCGCAAGGCGGTTATCCCCGGTGGGGCCAAACCGCTGTCTTCTGCGCTTGGTCTGCGGACACTCAGCACGCGGCGCTGACGGCCAGCCCTTACAGAACATTCAAAAGGGGTGCGTTTTCTGGAACGCGCCCTGTTTCAGTCTTGCGACAGGGCGCTGACAGGTTACAGCCGGGCGCGTTGAAAATGCATGGCGTCTTTTCCCCACAGGCGGATCGCGGGCAGCCATTCGTGTTCTTGCATGATGTCGAGAAATGGCTTGTATTTAGCCCCGCAAAACAGCGCCTGCGGGCATTTCACACGTAAGCCATTGGGGGCGGCGTAAAAGTCGATGGCACATCCATAGGCATGCATCGACCATTTGGTGCCACCGCGCATCCGGCGCTTGTTATAGGCCCCCGCATAGCGATCAATGCCAAGGTGGTTCATTTTCTCCGCGCCGTAGTGTGCGCGCACGGCAATCAACGCGGCCTCAAGCTGTTGCGCGCAATCGCGGTGGACCCGGATTTTGTTGGTGCTTTGGCGCAGGTTGTGATCAATACGCAGCTTGAACGGCAGCTGGATGGTGGTCAGGCGCCCCGGAATTTGTGTGTTGGGGTCGCCGTAGATATTGGCCACATCGCGCTGGCGCGGAATATCGCCAGAGGGCGAAAAGTCAGCAAGCGGATTGCGTTCAATCACTTCCTCCCGTCCGTTGGTGATTTTGAACAGAAAACTGTTGAGCGCCTCCGTGGTGTTCACGCCAAACCACCCATCCACAATCCCGGCGGCATAGTTCAGCTGGTTCAGGCAGGCCTGCGCACAGGCCGTCTGGCGGCGGTGGTCGGTCGTGGAGGTTGGATCAAAGGTGTACTGGTCTGCATGGCGCAGCTCAACCGCAAGCATTGCCGCGTTTGAGCGCGGGCCAAAGGCCCCGTCAATGCCGCCTGCATAGTCTCCCGTAGCGGCAAGTAACATTTGTAGATGACGATCTTCCATAGAAATGAACCTTTCAAAAATAGCGCGGCCACAGTCCTTTGTTTGCACCGCTGGTCACCTGATAAAATAGGTTTCACCGATCAGCCTGCCGGGTAAATCTGATGAGGCAGGGACCAGTGTGTTCGGTGCGCCGTGCGTGCAATGCGGCCAATAATATGGTCTTGGACAATGCAATCTTAGGTAGATCGGCCTGTCAGGGCAATAATTTTAAGCCATCAATCCCGGGCCGCCAGCCATCGGTTCACAGCATTTGCGGCAAGATCCGCGCCCTTGCCACTGGAATAGGCAAAGGTGACGGGAACGGTCCCGGGAACGGCCCCGGCGTCCATTCCGCCCCCAAAAACAAGAGCAGCACGATAGGTTGTTGTCTTGTCTGATCGCGATGATTGCACAATGGCACCATCCAGATGTTCCAGCGCCCAACGGTGTTTGGAAAAACCCAACAGCGACTTGCGCCGCATCTCTACCAGATTGCCGGGACCGTCAAAAATGAACTGCGTGCGCCGGGTAAAAGCCAGGTTAAAGGCCACAATCACCACCAGACCGGTCATCAGAAAGGCACATCCCACCCAGAATTCCTCCGACAGCATGACCAGGCTAATGCCCATAAACACCAACCCAAACACCGAGATAAAGACCGCCAGCCAGATCGGATTGTTTTCGATGATCAATTGCTTGGGCGTGTCGCGGATCACTTTCATGCAAGAGGTGCCTTTTGGGAGCAATACGTGGTGGTGGTGCCACCCATTATGGGCAAGTGGTGCCCATGCGCCAAGGATGTTGCGCGCGTGCCGGTGCCTGATGTCAGGAGCGGCGCTTTTCGCTTGCCCCCGCGTGCGGATTGACCATCCTTTGCCAGATGGACAATTGGGATGAAATCAGGACCGCCTATCAGGTCGCGCGCTTGGGCACCGTCAGCGGGGCGGCAGAAGTCATGGGCGTGCATCATGCCACCGTCATCCGCCACATAGACGCGCTTGAGACGCGGTTGGGCGTCAAGCTGTTTCAGCGCCATCCACGCGGTTACACGGCCACAGAATCCGGCAAGGATCTGTTGCGGGTCGCTGCTGCAACGGATGATCAATTCAGCCAGCTTGCGGGGCGCATCAAGGGGAGCGGTGCGGCTGTTTCGGGTGATCTTGTTGTCACCTCGCTGGAATCGATGTCCCATCGCATGGCCCCTTTGCTGGCGGCGTTTCAGGCGCGGCACAAAGATGTGGTGGTGCGCTATCTGACCGGGGCGCGGCTGTTTCGGCTGGAATACGGCGAAGCGCATGTGGCCCTTCGCGCCGGCACAGCGCCGGACCAGCCCGACAATGTGGTGCAGCCGCTGATGGAATTGCCCATGGCAGCCTATGCCAGCCCTGCATATGTGGCGCAGTTTGGTGTTCCCAATGCGCCGCAGGAGTATGAGCAGCATCGCTTTGTTGGGCCGGAGGATCGCGAAAGCCGCGCACCCTATCACAGATGGATGCGCAGAAATGTGCCCGATCATCTGGTGACGTTTCGTTGCACAGACAGTCGTGCGGTTGAGGCCGCTGTGATCGCCGGGGCGGGCATCGGGTTTCTGACGCAGGATATTGCCGCGACCTATCCTGATCTGGTTGAAGTCCACGGGCCCCGCCCCGAATGGGCCGCGCCGCTGTGGCTGGTCACACATGTTGATTTGCACCGCACAACCAAAGTGCAGGCATTGCTGAACTTTATCAAAGAGGCTGTGCGCGAGGGGACCTTTTGACCCGGCTGTTCAGTGCGGGCGCACAGGGGCATCTGGCAATGTTGCTGTTTTCGGCATTGGTTGCGGGGTCCTTTTCGCTGGGCGCTTTGATGGCGAACGAAGTCTCACCTGCCGCCTTTACCGCGTTGCGGTTCTGTTTGGCGGCCTGCTGTGTGGGTCTGTTGGCCTGGCGCGCGGGGGTTATCCACCGCGACGCGCTCCGCGCGCCCTGGCGGTATGCGGTGCTGGGCGGGTTGTTTGCCTTTTACTTTGTGCTGATGTTTGAGGGCCTCAAGACCGCTCCGCCTGTCGCCGCAGCGGCGGTGTTCACGCTGGTGCCGCTGATGTCGGCAGGGTTTGCCTGGGTGCTGTTGCGCCAGGTGATGACACAGCGCATGGCTTTGGCGCTCAGCATCGGGGGTGCGGGCGCACTCTGGGTGATTTTTCGCGCGGATATCGCGGCTCTGCTGGGTTTTGATATTGGCCGGGGCGAGGTTATCTATTTTGTCGGCTGTGTTGCGCATGCGCTTTACACACCCATGGTGCGGCAATTGAACCGGGGCGAAAACGTTGTGATGTTTTCCTTTGGCACCTTGGTTGCGGGTGCCGTGCTGTTGCTGATCTACGCAGCACCCCTGATCGCGCAAACAGACTGGGGCGCGCTGCCGCCCATCGTCTGGATCACGCTGGTCTATGTCTCCGTTTTTGCCACGGCGGCCACGGTTGTCTTATTGCAATTTGCCACGCTGCGCCTGCCGTCTGCAAAGGTCATGGCCTATACCTATCTGGTGCCAACCTGGGTCATCGTCTGGGAAATCATGCTGGGCAATGGTGCGCCCGCGACCCTTGTGCTGGGGGGGGTGGCGCTGACGGTTCTGGCGCTGCTGATGCTGCTGCGCGATGAAACGGTGCCGCGCTAGCGGTCTGGTGTGGCCTTGGGCGCTGGCGTGTCGGGCAGTTCCTTTTCCAAAAACCGCTCAAAGGCGTCCAGATTAACCGGCTCAAACTGCCCAAATCCCTGCATCCAGATGGAGGCCGCGCGCAATGCGTCCGGTTCCAGTTTGCACCATTTCACCCGTCCACGTTTTTCCTGAGAGATCAACCCGGCACTGGTTAACACGCCCAGATGTTTTGAAATTGCGGCCAGCGACATTTCAAACGGCTCCGCTACGTCCGTCACAGCCATGTCATCCTCCAGCAGCATCGCAAGGATGGCGCGGCGGGTCGGGTCGGCAAGGGCGGCAAAGGCGGCGTCGAGCGGGTCTGACATGAGATGCATAAACACCGCATTGGGGCGGGCGGTCAACTGCGGGGATGATGTGTGGTTTCAGAGGGCCATTGGTGCTGGCGGCGCGCCAGTTCATAGTCAGAGATACCAATATCACGGGCAATGTGTGCATTCATGTGGGGCATTTTTGGGTGATGGCGCACTTGCCATGCGCGCCGGAATGCGGTGCAGATTTTCCGGGTCCATGTGTTTTTTGCACAAGTGGGCTGTCTACGCCGGGGCGTATCTGCATCAATGGATGCCATTTCAAATATCCTAATTTGTTGTGTCTGTCAGTCATATTGAGTGTTTCTGCCATAATTGACAAAGACAACTTCTTGACAGAATATGTGCAAAAATTGCACATATTTGCGATGCACCGCCAACTTCCTCCTTTGAATGCCCTGCGTGCCTTTGAGGCTGCGGGCCGTCATCAGAGCTTCTCCCGCGCGGCAGAGGAATTGGGGGTCAGTCATTCCTCCATCAGCCGCCATGTGCGCGGGCTTGAAGATCGTTTGGGCGTGCAATTGTTCAGGGATCTGCCACGTGGTCTGGCCCTGTCACGGGATGGCGCGGCTTATCTGGCGCAACTCTCACCTGCGCTGGACGCTATTGCCACCGCAACCGAAGGGCTTGCTGAAACGCCACAGGGCACCGTGACAGTCAATAGTGAGCCCTTGTTTGCGACCAAGTGGATATTGCCGCGTCTGTCAGATTTCTACGCAGAGCACCCCGGTATCACAATCCGGCTGGAGGCGTCACGCGCCTTGGCGGATGTGGCGCGATATGAGGCTGACCTTGCGGTTCGATTTGTGCATCCCGGCGGGGTCTATCCAAATTCTGAATTGTTAAGCGATGCGCGACTTTACCCATTTGCCGCACCAGCGCTGGTGCCTGCGCCGGTTGCGGATCCGCGCGACCTGCTGAACCATCTCTTGATGCGCGACCGCACAAACGGGACCTGGCCGGTCTGGTTTGATGCGGCAGGCAGCGACGTGACCGCAGAAGAAATCCCGCAAGGCCAATGGCGGTTAAAATCCCTGCTGGCAGTGGAGGCGGCGATTGCAGGGCAGGGGGTGCTGTTGACCTCGGAGGAGGTGGTGGCCGGCGAAGTTGCCTTAGGCCGTTTGATCCGATTGTCAGACGTTGGCTTCCGCGAGGGTGGCTATCATCTGGTACGTTCTGAGGGGGCGATGCGTCGCAAGCCGGTTCGCCTGTTTCGCGACTGGATTGTCGCGCAAAGTATGCCCTGGCGGGGTGATCCGGCCAAGACAATCAACCAAATGGTTGAATAACCACGGTGCGTCAAAGCCGCTTTATTGACGTCTTCCGGGCGCTGTCTCCCCCTTCACCCTTCCAATTAAACTCATATAAAGCAGTTGTTTATGATGTGGGTGGCGCGTGTTGACTCTGACCTGACCGCACAGTATCCCCTCCCCAAGTCGATGATGGGAGATGTGCGTGTGACCCGGTCTGACCCAAAGCAGCGTCTGGAGCAGCTTGAGGCCAAATTGGATGCCGCGAAAAAGCGGAACGCGCTGAAACCCCGGGTCGACAAAACCGTGGATGAAAGCCACCTCGCGTGGCGCATGGTGATAGAATTGGTGGTCGGTCTGTTGATCGGCTTTGGTATCGGATGGGGCTTGGACTGGCTTTTTGGCACTCTGCCGATCTTCCTGATGCTGTTTACATTGCTGGGCCTTGCGGCGGGGATCAAGACGATGCTCCACTCTGCGCAAGAGCTTCAGAAGAAACAACTGGCCGCTCAGGCCGATGTACATTCGCCCGACGCGGGCGGCGCAGATAGAGGGGCCTGAAATGGCATCAGAGACAGACAGCGCAGGCGGGTTGACGTTCCACCCGATGGATCAATTTGCGGTTAAGCCGTTCTTTGGCGGCGGTGGCGACGTGGGGTTCCTGACCATCACCAATGCAACCGTCTGGATGGCGCTGGCCGTTCTGGCGATCTTTGCGCTGATGGTTCTGGGCAGCTCCAAACGCGCCATCGTACCGGGCCGCATTCAGTCGATTGCGGAGCTGGCCTTTGGCTTCATCCACAAGATGGTGGAAGATATTTGCGGCAAAGAGGGGCTGAAGTATTTCCCCTGGATCATGACGCTGTTTCTGTTCATCGTCTTTTCAAACTTTCTGGGCCTGTTGCCGATGGCGTTCACGCCCACATCGCACATTGCGGTCACGATCATCATGGCGATGGGGGTGTTCCTGACGGTCACCATTCTTGGCTTTGTCAAGCATGGCGCGGGTTTCCTGAGCTTGTTCTGGATTTCCAGTGCACCGCTGATCCTGCGCCCGATCCTCGCATTGATTGAGATTATCTCGTATTTCGTGCGTCCCGTCAGCCACTCCATTCGTTTGGCGGGCAACATGATGGCGGGTCATGCGGTGATCAAGGTGTTCGCGGCCTTTGCACCGCTGGTGCTGATCTCCACGGGCATCGGCCTTGTGGTGACGCCCCTGTCGATCATCGCGATCACAGCGATTTATGCGCTTGAGATGTTGGTGGCGTTCATTCAGGCCTATGTGTTTGCCATCCTGACATGCGTGTACCTCAAGGACGCGCTGCATCCGCATCACTAAGCAAAGATGGGTGCAAGCACCCATCCTACGGACAACCGCGGAGAGATCCGTAACCGAAATTCAAATTCCATCGTAAGGAGAAAAAACATGGAAATCGAAGTCGCAACAGCATTGGGTAAATACATCGGGGCAGGTCTGGCTTGTACCGGCATGGGCGGCGCGGCCGTTGGTGTGGGTCACGTGGTTGGTAACTTCCTGTCCGGCGCACTGCGCAACCCGTCTGCGGCCGCTGGCCAGACAGCCACAATGTTCATCGGTATCGCGTTCGCAGAAGCGCTGGGGATCTTCTCGTTCCTCGTTGCTCTGCTGCTGATGTTTGCCGTCTAAGACACCTAGAGACTGACATCCTTACGACTCCCTCAAAGGCCCCGTGCCCTTGAGGGAGGACAAAGGCAAAGTTTCCAAGGAGAGGCCATCATGGCAACCGAAACAACAGAAGCCGCAGGCAAGGCCGCCGAACCAGGCATGCCGCAGCTGGACTTTACGACCTGGGACAACCAGATTTTCTGGTTGGTGATCGCGCTTTTTGCGACCTATTTTATTCTGTCTCGCATTGCGCTGCCGCGCATTGGTGGGGTGCTGGCCGAACGGGCCGGAACCATCAGCAATGACATCGCAGCCGCCGAAGACCTGAAAGCCAAGGCCATCGAGGCCGAAGCCGCCTATGACAAGGCGCTGGTTGATGCACGTGCCGAGGCCAGCCGCATTGTCGCAGAGGCAAAAGCCGATATTCAGTCAGATCTGGATGTGGCCATTGCGGAGGCCGACAAAGAGATCGCCGCCAAATCCGCCGAGGCGGAGAAGGCCATTGCAGAAATTCGCGCCGGCGCGATGGACAGTGTCAAGACCGTCGCCAAGGATACCGCGAAAGAGATCGTGGCGGCCATGGGGGGCAAAGCGGACGCCAAGACCATCACCGCCGCTGTGACCGCGCGGATGAAAGGATGAACATCATGCCTAAAACCACGCGTTTGACCCTGTCTTCGCTTTTTGCGGGGCTGATTGCGTCTCCTGCATTTGCTGCCGGTGATGTGTTCTTTTCCCTGCGCAATACCGACTTTGTTGTTCTGATCGCGTTCCTGCTGTTCATCGGCATTCTGGTGTACCTCAAGGTGCCGGGCCTGTTGATGGGCATGCTCGACAAGCGCGCAGAGGGCATCAAGACGGAACTCGATGAAGCCCGCGCCCTGCGGGAAGAAGCACAGACATTGCTGGCCTCTTACGAGCGCAAGCAGAAAGAGGTGCAGGAGCAGGCAGACCGCATTGTGGCGGCAGCCAAGGATGAGGCTGTTGCTGCCGCTGCGCAGGCGAAAGTTGATCTGGCCAAGTCGCTGGAACGCCGCATGGCCGCAGCCGAGGATCAGATTGGGTCTGCCCGTGCCGCTGCTGTCAAGGAAGTCCGCGATCAGGCCGCAGCGATTGCTATTGCTGCGTCACGGGATGTGATTGCCAAGCAGATGACAGCCGCCACCGGGAATTCCCTGATCGAGGATGCCATTGCACAGGTGGACGCCAAGCTGCACTGAGCGTAGCGCAGATGTAGATTGAAAAGCCCCGGCCATTGTGCCGGGGCTTTCTCGTTTTGGGGGTAGTGCCGCTTGGCTATCCTTTCCTCTTGCCGCGCAGGTATTCGCAGCAAAGCATCACGCCTGCGCACAGGCAGATCATCAACTCCACACCAAAGGACCAATGGGTCAGAAACGACAAAACCCACCAGTCCTGTGTTGCCGGGACGGTGATCAGCGCATGCTGCAGGTCGATAAGCGGCCAGCCCCAGTCAATCCGGCCCGTCACCGTATCGAGCATCACATGACACACCCCGCCTGCGGCCAGCGCGCGCAGGATGCCACCGCGCAGGCCAAGCACAATCCCGAGCGCCAGAAGCATCAGCCAAAACGCCGGGCGGTGGGTGAGGTAGTTGTGGTGATGTACCATTGGCCCCAGACCGCTGAAGATCAGCAGCAAGTCCGCATCGGGCAGGATTGATCCGGCAAGAACCCAGAACTTATGTCTGCGCAACCGGGGCAAGGCGCGTGTCAGGATGTAGCCGGCAGGCAAATGGGCAATAAACATGAAGCGGTCTCCATCGGAAGGGGCCGGTTCAGGATGTCTGAGAAATGTGCAGGAGCCTGTGGGGAGATGTGCAGTGCCTGTGCAGGCCTACCCCCCGGTTTCGTGATCCAATCGCTGACGGGCGATGGTTTCGTTATGATCAGCGCTCCGTTGGTCCATGAGGGCGCGTTGTACGAACTCCAGATGCGCCTCAACCGCTGAGCGCGCCGCGCTTGGGTCACGGGCCTGAAGGGCTGCGTTGATTGCGCGGTGTTGGTCCAACAGGGCGCTGCGGCTGGTGCGTTGTTTGAACATGATCTGACGATTGTAAAACACACCGCCTTGCAGCAGATCATACATGGAGCGCATCATATGCAGCATGATCACATTGTGGCTGGCCTCGATGATCGCGAGGTGAAACTGCGCATCAAGCTGTGACTCCTGTGTGGTGTCTTTTGCTGCATGGGCGGTCTCCATCTTGGCAAAAACCGCAGCCACCACCGCCAGATCGGTGTCAGAACCCAGCCGCGCCGCGCGTTCAGCGGCCAGCCCCTCCATATCGCGGCGAAACGACATGTAGTCAAAAACCGCCTCTTCGTGGCGGGCAAAGAGATCAATCAGGGCTGGTGAAAAGGCGCTGCCCAAAACATCTGCCACGTAGATGCCCGCACCCGCTTTGGTGCTGAGCAGGCCGGAGGATTGCAGTTGCGCAACGGCGTCGCGCAAGGACGGGCGGGAGACGTTCAGACGCGCCGCCAGATCACGTTCCGAGGGCAGGCGTTCGCCCGGGCGCAGGATGCCGCGCAGGATCAGCTCTTCGATCTGGCGCACCACAGCGCTGGAGAGTTTTTCAGAGGTGACAGGGCGAAAGGGCATAGGGTTCCTTTGGATTGGTCAGAATATATGACCACCTGTGGGCACCCGCAAATGATTTCGTGCAGGGGAGAGGGCGGGATTGAGTTTATGGGAAGGGTGAAACGTAAAGGTTCGTTAACCATAACGGGTGATGGTGGCGGGATGAGAGGTTTCTTTTGTCTTTTGCTGGTGCTGGCCGGGTGCAGCAGCGCCGGGCCGCATTTTCGCGGCGTGCCTGCCACGCGGGTGACGGTGGAGGGATCGACCTTTGACGTACGTGTGCAGGAGACGCTGGCGGAGGCTATTCGCGTGAACCCGCACTATACACCACGCTTTGGCCCGATCCGTGCGCGGGCAGGCAAGGCGATGGCGATGGTCAGTGGCTGTATTGTGACAGAGGTGCGCGGGGATCAGGCGCAGACCACCGGGTTGCTTGATTGCGGCACAGGCGCGCCGCAGGATCGCGGGGGGCCGCTTTATGTGGAATGTGTGCCGGTGCGGGGCAGCGCGGTGCGTGGATTGGATGGCCTGCGTGTTGATCTGGATTGTTATTAGAGCGGAAGACCACGTGATTTTGCCGAAACAAGCCGTGGTTGCGCAATATCTTGTGGATAACCGCCGATAGGCCCCTTTCCATTGTGTGTTTGTGTTGACTCATTGCCCCTCCGACCCGCATTTTTGGCAGATAAACAGAATCAATCAAAGGCACGGGCAGTGCGCTTTTCAAAACTCAGGCTGACAGGCTTCAAAAGCTTTGTGGACCCCACCGACCTGATCATCGCAGATGGTCTGACCGGCGTTGTGGGCCCCAATGGCTGTGGCAAGTCCAACCTCTTGGAGGCGCTGCGTTGGGTCATGGGCGAGAACCGACCGACCGCAATGCGCGGGGGCGGTATGGAAGACGTGATCTTTGCCGGGGCCGCCACCCGGCCTGCGCGTAATTTTGCCGAGGTCGCGCTGCATATCGACAACTCAGAGCGTTTGGCCCCGGCAGGTTTTAACGATGCAGATTCCCTTGATATTATCCGGCGGATCACGCGGGATGTCGGATCGGCCTATAAGGCCGCAGGCAAGGATGTGCGCGCGCGTGATGTGCAGATGTTGTTTGCGGATGCTTCAACCGGTGCCCATTCGCCCGCGCTGGTGCGGCAGGGGCAGATCAGTGAGTTGATCAACGCCAAGCCCAAGAACCGCCGCCGCATTCTGGAAGAGGCTGCCGGGATCTCGGGTTTGTATCAGCGTCGCCACGAAGCGGAGCTGAAGCTGAACGGTGCGGAAACCAACCTCGCGCGCGTTGATGATGTGATTGAGCAATTGGCCACGCAGCTTGCGCAGCTTGCCCGGCAGGCCCGACAGGCGGCACGCTATCGTGACATTGGCGATCAGTTGCGGCGCACAGAGGGCATGTTGCTCTATCGGCGCTGGCGGGAAGCGGATGATGCACGTGCGCGGCTGGATGAGGAATTGCGCGCCCGTGTGACGGCCGCCGCCCAGGCACAGGCGCTGGTGCAGCAGACCAGTACGGCGCGCCAGGGTGCAGAGGAAGCCTTGCCCGCCTTGCGCGAGGAGGAGGCGATTGCCGCAGCCGTTCTGCAACGTCTGGCGGTCCAGCGGGACACCCTGGCAGATCAGGAAGCCCGGGCCGAGGCGGCGATTGAGACACTCACCGGGCGGATCACCCAATTGACCCGCGATATTGAGCGCGAAGGCGGCTTGAACCGGGACGCAGGTGAAACCATCGAGCGGCTTGAATGGGAGGCCACGGAGCTGGGCAAAGCCGGTGAGGGGCACGAGGCCGCGTTGGAGGCTGCCGCCGAAGGGGCCCGCGAGGCGGCCGCTGTCTTGCAGGCCCGCGAGGCCGATCTGGCCCAACAGACCGAGGATTCTGCACGGCTGGTCGCGCGCCATGGGTCCGCAGAGCGGTTGTTGGAGGACAGTCGCAAGACCGAAGAGAAATCCGAGCAGGAGGCGCAAAAGGCGCAGGAAGCCGTTGCGCAAAGCCAGGCCGCGCTGGAAAAGGCGGGCGTTGATTTTGAGGCCGCAACCCGCGCAGAAGCGGAAGCGGTTCGTGGCGCGGAACAGGCTGAGGAAACCCTGTTGAAAGCGGAAGAGGCGCGCGCGCAGACGCAAGCACGCGAGGCAGATGCGCGGGCAGAGAGCTCTGAGGCCGAGGGGGAGATGAACGCCCTGCGTGCGGAGGCCGGTGCCCTTGCCAAACTGGTGGAACGGGACACGGCCGAAGGCGGGCAAATCCTCGACCGGTTGCAGGTGGAACATGGGTTTGAAAAGGCTTTGGGGGCGGCTTTGGCAGATGATCTGCGCACACCGGAGGTGGAGGCCGATGGCCCCTCTGGCTGGGCTGTTATGCCGGGGTATGACAGGCCGCAGCCCTTGCCCGCAGGTGTGACGCCGCTGACCGCGCATGTGTCAGTGCCAGAGGTGTTGACGCGTCGGATGGCGCAAGTGGGGTTGGTTGACCCGGATGAAGGGCCCGCGTTGCAGGCAGCATTATTGCCCGGCCAGCGGTTGGTGTCGCCCGAGGGTGATTTGTGGCGTTGGGATGGGTTTCGCGCCTGGGCGGAAGATGCGCCCTCAGCCGCAGCATTGCGCTTGCAGCAATTAAACCGGCTGGAGGTTCTGAAACAATCGCTGGAGCGGGCCAGTCAGAGGGCCGAAGGGGCGCGCGGGGCGCATGACCGGTTGGTTGCGCAACTGGCCGCGCAGACAGAGGCCGACAGAAACGCGCGTCAGGCACGACGGGATGCCGATCGCGCGGTGGCAGACACAGGTCGCGCCCTAAGCCGTGCGGAAGCGGACCGCAACCTTGCGCAGGGCCGTCTGGAGAGTCTTGGCCTTGCCGTGAAGCGTCACGAGGATGAGGCGATGAGCGCGCGGGGCCGCGTGCTGGAGGCGGAGCGGGCGCTGGCTGATCTGGGCGATCTTGATGCAGCACGCAGTGCGGTTGAGGATCTGCGCATGACCGTGGAGGCCGCACGTATCACCATGATGTCGCGCCGGTCCGCCCATGATGAATTGCGCCGCGAGGGTGAGGCGCGCACCAAGCGGATGCAGGAGGTCACCAAAGAGACCAGTGGTTGGAAACACCGGCTGGAAACTGCAGAAAAACGCACCGCAGAGTTGATTGAGCGGAAAGAAACGTCAGAGGCGGAGCTGAAAGAAGCAGGTGCAGCACCCGCTGAGATTGCGGCAAAGCGGGATGAGTTGAGTGGGGCCATCACCGCGGCAGAGACGCGCCGGGCAGAGGCCGCAGATGCGCTGTCAAAGGCGGAAAGTGCCTTGCGTGAGGCAACTTTGGCGGAACGCGAAGCCGAGCGCGAGGCGTCAGAGGCACGCGAGGCACGGGCGCGCTCCGAGGCGCGCGCCGAGGCCGCCAAGGAAACGGTTGCCGCCGCCGCGGAGCGGATTGCAGAGGACCAACAGGTCACGCCCAATCAATTGCTGACCGCGCTGGATGTGAACCCGGATGACATGCCCACAGCAGATGCGCTGGAGGCCGATGTGAACCGGCTGAAACGGCAGCGCGATTCCCTCGGGGCGGTCAATTTGCGCGCCGAAGAAGACGCCAAAGAGGTGCAGGAAGAGCACGACATATTGGTCAATGAAAAGGCAGATCTGGAGGAGGCAATCAAGACGCTGCGTTCCGGCATCGCTAGCCTGAACCGCGAGGGCCGTGAACGTTTATTGACCGCATTTGAGCAGGTCAATTCCAACTTTTCCCTGCTGTTTACCCATCTGTTTGGCGGGGGTGAGGCCAATCTGGTCATGGTGGAATCCGATGACCCGCTCGAGGCTGGTCTGGAAATTATGTGCCAGCCGCCCGGCAAAAAGCTCAGCACGCTGAGCCTGTTGTCCGGGGGGGAGCAGACACTGACCGCTATGGCCCTGATCTTTGCGGTGTTCCTGGCCAATCCCGCGCCGATCTGTGTGCTGGATGAGGTTGACGCGCCGCTGGACGATGCCAACGTTACGCGGTTCTGTGATCTGCTGGATGAGATGTGCCGCCAGACAGATACGCGGTTTTTGATCATCACACACCACGCGGTGACCATGGCGCGGATGGACCGTTTGTTTGGGGTCACGATGGCGGAGCAGGGGGTTAGCCAGTTGGTGTCTGTTGATTTGAAGAAAGCCGAGAAGATGGTCGCGTAAGGCACGGCTGTGGTGCCGGTCGCCTTTGCCCGGTGCGGCATTCCGAATAAAGTTAACCGTTTAGCGACAATTCGAAATCAAATTGATCCCGCCGCAGTCCCCTGCGGCGAGAGGAGGTGAGGTCCGTGAAGGATGAAACCTTCCGCAAGTGGATGGTTGTGATCGCAGCAGCAACGCTGGTGGTCACGATCCTCCGACTCTGGCTCAGGATGTAAGTCCCGAAAAAGAGTGACCCCGCAGAGCTAACACCTCTGCGGGGTCTGTTTTTCAGAGGCTATGCCCATGAAGAACGATCTTCCGCACCTCACACTTAGCATAAGCAACGTGAAATTTCAATCCTACAACGTGTTGTCATGGTTAACGAAACCTTACTTTGCCACCTTCTTTTCAATGGGCCCGCCCGCCTTTTCCCAACCGCCAAACCCTTCTTTCAAATGCGCCGCGTCAAAGCCCATGTCTTGCAATGTGGCCACCGAAATGGCCGACCGCCAACCGGATGCGCAGTGAAAGACGAACTTTTTGTCTTGTGCAAAGACGTCTTTGAAATAGGGGCTGTCAGGGTCCACCCAGAATTCCAGCATGCCGCGCGGGCAGTGGAATGCGCCGGGAATAGACCCCGTGCGGTCCCGTTCACGGGGGTCACGCAGATCGACAATTTGCACGGTTGGGTCATCGACCATGGCAATGCCATCCGCCGTCTCGATTTCTTCGATGCGGGCGCGGGCATTGGCGACCATTTCAGCTGCAGTTGTTTTAAGAGCCATAGATTTATTCCCGATTACAGTTTTGAGAGAAGCGTTGGCGTGGGCCAGCCATCAACCGGCAGGCCAAGGCGTGCCTGTTCGGCGCGCACCGCCGCGCGGGTGCCGGAGCCAAGAATGCCATCAATCTGTCCGACATCGTGACCGCGGGCCCGTAGTTTGCTTTGCAGTGCTTTCATCTGATCCCCACCCAACCCCTTTTCGGGGTTGCCCGTATCAAAGACCTTTGCACCCTCCAGCCGAGTGGCGAAATAGGCGGCGGTCATGACGTAGGTAAAGCTCTGATTCCAGTCAAAATAGACGCGGAAATTGGGGTAGGCGATAAAGGCAGGCCCTTTGCGCCCCTGTGGGATCAGAACAGAGGCGGGCAGACCCTCTGCCAAGGGCCCGTTGCGAGGTGTTACGCCAAGCGCGCGCCAGTCAGCGATGGATTTGGTTGTGTCGAGGCTGGTTTGTGACCAGTCAAAATTATCAGGCAGATCCACCTCTGCAATCCACGGCTCACCTGCGCGCCAGCCTAGACTTTGCAGCATTTTGCCGCCCGAAACCAAGGCGTCCGCCGGGGAGGTTTTGAGGGAAACCTTACCATCGCCATCCCCGTCCACGCCGTTTTCAAGGATGTCGCGGGGCAGCATTTGCACCATGCCGATTTCGCCAGCCCAGGCACCGGTCGTGCGGACGGGGTCAAACTCACCCTTGGCAAATAACTCCACTGCCGCGAGGACCTGAGGGCGGAATAAGTCGGGGCGGCGGCAATCATGGGCCAGTGTCACCAAAGCGTTGGCTGTGTTAAAATCACCTTGAAAGCTGCCATAGTCCGTCTCAAAAGCCCAAAACGCTAGCAAAACGCCCCGGCTGACCCCATAGGTCGCCTCAATCCGGTCAAACAACGCATCGTATTTCCTGCCATTGGCGCGCCCACGGTTGATCCGGTCATTCGAGATCAGGCGCCGCGAGAAATCAATAAAGGGGAGTTGGAACACACCTTGGCGGCGGTCAGCTGCCAGCACTTTGGAGTCTTGGCGGATGCCTTTGAAAAACCGGTCTGCGGTGTCGGGAGCAATGCCCGCTGCGATGGCTTCGGCCTTTAGATTGTTTTTGAATGTTGAAAACGCACCGCCACAGGAGGCATCCGCAAGCGCAGTCAAAGGGAGAAAGTACAGAGCAGCAAAAAGAAGAGAGAGACGCATGGACATCCTTTGTCAGAACAGCAGGGCAATGGTGACACACAAGGCCAGCATCACGCCCCATGCCTGCCACAGACGCGCGATGGCTGCATCAATTGCGGCGGGTCCGATTGCACGCTCCCCCGTGCGGTGCACCCATGCAAACTGCTGCATCACGCCATCATAGGCGCGCGGGCCAGCAAGCGCCACATTTATGCTGCGCGCCATTGCCGCCTCCGGCCATCCGGCATTGGGGGAGCGGTGCAGCCGCGCATCAGCTGCGATGTCGCGCATCTGAAACGATACCCCGCCGGGCAACGCGATCAGCAGCGCGGACAGGCGGGCCGGGATCAGGTTGAGCAGGTCATCCAACCGCGCCGCAGCCCAGCCAAATTCGGCATGTCGGGGCGTGCGATAGCCAATCATGCTGTCGCCTGTGTTGATGATTTTATAGATCAGCAGCCCCGGCAGACCTGCCACCAGAAACCACAAGGCAGGGGCAATCACCCCGTCGCTCAGGTTTTCCGCCGCACTTTCGATGGCCGCGCGGGCAACGCCATCGCGGGGCATGTCAGAAGTGTCGCGGCTTACAATCATGGCCACGCTGCGCCGCCCGTCGTTCAGCGACAGGCGCAGACCATCCGCCACAGCGCGCACGTGTTCAACCAGTGATTTTTGGGCAAGCAGGATGGCGGCAAGGATGATCTCAACAACCGGGCCAAGCAAGGACAGCAGCCAGCCAAGGCCGCCCGCCGACAGGACAAGGAGGAGGACCAGCACACCCCCCTTGGGTTTTTTCAAGCGCCCGGTATTGAAACGCGCATCGCACCAACCGATCAATCGGCCCATCAGAACGGCAGGGTGGGGCAGACGCTGCCAAAGCCACCGCGGCTCTCCCAAGGCCGCATCCAGCAGCAAGGCCAGAACAAGCATGCCGGCGGTTGTCATGCCAGCGCGCTTTCCAGTCTTGCCCAATCGGCGGGGCCCGGCAGACCAAGGCGCAGCCAGCGGTCGTTGTAGGGAAACACACGGGTCCAGATGTGATGCCGTGCCAGCCGGGTGTGCCATTCCTCTGCGTTGTCGACGGTGTAGAGGCGAAACAAGGTTGTGCCGCCAATATTTTTCGCACCCTTGGCCGTCATCAACTGATCCAGATGCGCGGCGTCTTTGGACAGGCGCGTACGGGTCGCCTGCGCCCATGCGTTGTCTTCCAGCGCCTGCGCGCCGATGTGCAGCGCGGGGCCAGACACGGCCCAAGGGCCCAGCATCGCGTTCAAATCGCTGGCCGCATCGTCAGAATTTCCAAACCGGGCCAAGGAATGCGGTGTCGCAATCACAAAGCCCAGACGCAGGCCAGCCAGCCCCCAGAATTTGCCAAAACTCTTGAGCACGATGATGCGGGGGTGGTCAGTAAGGGCCACATGGCTGGCCGCAGGCATTTCATCGCAAAAGCTCTCGTCGATGATGGTCAGATCGCGGTGCTGATCCAGAATGCTCTGCCTGTTGTGTTTCTGGCCGTCAGGATTGTTAGGATGTACAAGAACGCGCACTTCAGGGGCGTCGATATCAGGGTCATTGACGCTAAATCCGGCACTGCGAAAGGCCGCCTCATGTTCGTTATAGGTGGGGCCGGGGATAGACACGCATGTGCTTTGTGTCAGGTCCGGCATGCGTGCGATCAGGGCAGAGGCCCCGGCAGCCGGGACAATCGTTGCCTGCTCCGGCACGTTCCAAAATGCGCGGGCGGCTGAGATCAGACGCGTCATGGCCGCGCTGTCGGGCAGGGCGGTCCAGCAGTTTTGGGGGATTTTCGGCAGGGGATAGGGCACAGGGTTAATGCCCGTGGACAGATCAAGCCAATCCTCACGGGTGCCCCCAAACCGGGCCGCCGCATGATCCAGTCCACCGCCGTGGTCGCGTTTTTGCGTGTTCACATTCACGTGAGCATCCCCGCCCTTATGACATGGGCCATGCCCCCTGTACCTTGGTGATTGTCAAAGCGGAAAACCCTGTATTGATCAAGGTGTCACAAGTTGAATCAACTCGTCCATGGATTTGTTAAACAATTTTTAACCAAATCAGACGGTGAGGTGAGGCGGCCTGGCTTCATGCCTGTGCCTGGTGGTTAAGGGAGTGGCCGTGTGCGTGTATTGATCGTCGAAAGTCGATCCGAACTTGGAAAGCTGTGGCAGCGTCATCTGCAGCGTCTGGGGATGGAGGCGGACCGTGCGGGCACGCAAGAAGAAGCACTTGCTTTTCTGGCCAAAACACCTGTTGATATCATCATCCTTGACCTTGTGATGGAAGATGAACCGGCCCTGGCGGTGTCCAGCTTTGCGCATTACCGCCAGCCGAATGCGCAGATTATCTTTGTTACCTCGACCAGCTTTTTCTCGGACGGGTCTATTTTTGCCCATTCCACAAATGCGCGGGCGTTTTTGTCAGCGGACATTCCGCCCGATGATCTGGCCGCCATGGTTGAACATTATGGTGGCAGTCAAAATCATGCGAGTGGTGCGCTGGCGGGGGGCTAGCCCCTGCCGTGCGGGGCGTCAAAATCCAAAACCGGATTGGTCGGGATGATACGGTGCGGGTTAATGGATTCGTGGCTATAGTGATAGTGGCGCACGATATGATCAAAGTTCACCGTCTCTGCCACGCCCGGCCATTGATATAGCGCGCGGGTGTAGGCCCAGAGGTTGGGGTAATCCACGATCCGCCTGCGGTTGCATTTGAAGTGCAGGTGATAGACCGGATCAAACCGCACAAGGGTGGTGAACAACCGCCAGTCGGCCTCTGTGATGTGATCACCTATCAGGTAGCGGCCTTGCGAGAGGCGCTCCTCCAGCCATTCCAGCGTGTCAAAAAGTGGGCCCACCGCCGCGTCATAGGCGGTTTGAGTGGTGGCAAACCCGCATCGGTATACACCGTTGTTCAGGGTGTCGTAGATGCGCGCATTTACCGGTTCAATTTCAGTTCGCAGGGCTTCGGGCCAGTAGTCATCCGTGTTGCCAGTGACCTCATCAAAGGCCGAATTGAACATGCGAATGATTTCTGAGCTTTCGTTGGAGACGATGGTGTTTTGGGCCGTGTCCCAGAGGATGGGTACGGTAACGCGCCCGGTGAATTCTGGATCGGCGCGGGTATAGATGTTGCGCGCAAAGGGCAGGCCAAACTGCTGGTCGCCCGTTGCACCCGCATCATCCGTTTCAAAGGTCCAGCCGTCCTGCAACATGTCAGGGTGAACCACAGAGACGCCGATGTGCGGCGTCAAATCCTTGATCCGGCGAAAAATCAGGGTTCTGTGTGCCCAAGGGCAGGCATGGCTGACATAGAGATGGTAGCGACCCGATTCGGCTTTGAATCCCGCTTTGCCCGCCGGTCCGGCACTACCATCGCGGGTAATCCAGTTGCGAAACTGCGCCGCAGCTCGTTCAAATGCGCCGCCTGTGGATTTTGTATCGTACCATTTGTCCTGCCACTTGCCGTCCACCAAAAGGCCCATTTCGCTCTCCTGTCGTTGCTATGATGGATATTTAGGCGGTTATGCCGCGCGGTACACCCAAGATCACCGCGCAGAATGGGTGCGTGGATGCACAAGCCGCCTGTTTGACATAAAAATTTAACTTGAAATGAATATGTTATCAGGCAGCATGGTGCGCGTTGCCAAAGGATTTTTGTGATGGAAGTATTTATTTCAAAAGAGATTCAGGCCGGTCTGGACGCTGCGCGTCGGGCCAATTTACGCAAGGCCTCGCGTTTGCGGATTGACCTGAATGGCCGCCTGATCAAGGTGCTGCTGATGTGGGAAAACGGCTTTGCCGTTGCGCATGAAGATGCGCCAGATCTGCGCGGATTGGTTGACCTCTATGATGGCGCGCATCACCTGTTTCAGTGCCTGATCGTGGGTCGCGAGGAACAGCACGGCGAAGTTCACTACACTTTTAAACGCGGCGCGCCTGTCACCGATCATGCTGGTTTGGATTTTGAAGGCGCGGTCAGTGTCCCTGTCGGGATTATCGGCAAGTCGCGGTTCTAAACCGCAAAGCAGTGCGGCCCGAGCCTAAGGCAATTGTGCGTCGCAGATGCTATTGCAGATCTTTGAACGCCTCTGCCAGACGATCGCAGGCCTCCTGCACCTGCGCACGCGGCGTGGCGATGTTGAACCGCAAAAAGCTGTCTCCGCCTGTGCCAAAGGTTGGCCCGTGGTTCACCGCGATGCGGGCACCTTGTTCAACGCGCCGGGTGAATTCATCGCGCGCCATGCCGGTGTCTGCAAAATCGACCCAGGCCAGATAGGTGGCCTCCAGCGGCATGGACTTCAGCCCCGGTATCGCGTTCACGGCGGCATCAAATAGCTGTCTGTTACCGTCAAGATAGGCCGTCAGATCTTCCACCCAGGCCGCGCCCTCAGGCGAATACGCCGCCGTCGCCATGAACAGACCAAAGGAGTTGGGCGACAGGCCCAGTGCCGCCATGCGCCCCGCGAATTTGGCCCGCAGGGTTGGGTCCGCAATGATCACATTGCCCGAATGGGATCCGGCGATGTTAAAGGTCTTGGTGGTGGCTGTCATCATCACCAGCCGATCCGCGATCCCGTCAATATGCGCCATCGGGATATGCGTTTTGCCCGGCATCACCAGATCGTGGTGAATTTCGTCTGAAACCAGCACCAGATCGTGACGGCGCGCAAAATCCGCCACGCCTTGCAGTTCCGTGCGGGTCCAGACGCGGCCCCCCGGATTGTGAGGCGAGCAGAGGATCAGCATTTTTTCCGCGCCGGTCATTTGCGCGTCACAGGTGGCGAAATCCATTTCGTACCGGCCATCGGTGTTGGTCATCTCACATTCGACAACCTTGCGACCCGCCGCGTGAATGACCTTGGCAAAGGCGTGATAGACGGGCGTGAACAGCACCACGCCATCGCCCGGTGCGGTAAAGGCATCAACGCACAGGGCGGTGCCGTTCACCAGTCCGTGGGTGGTGAAAATGTGATCCGCCTCAACCGACCAGCCATGGCGGTTTTGCATCCACCACTGGATCGCGGCCAGATATTTACTGTCATCGCCAAAATAGCCGTAAACCCCGTGGTCCTGCATCGCCTGCACGGCGTCCCGCACCACTTGGGGTGGTTTGAAATCCATGTCTGCCACCCACATCGCAATGCCCGTGTCGCGCGACACACCATAGAGCGCCTCCATCTTGTCCCATTTGGCGCAGTGGGTGTTGCGGCGGTCGATGATTTCATCAAAGCTCATGGGGGTGGTCTCCTCACTATGGTTGCTGGCAACCTAGCCATATATGGTGGGGCTGCAAGGCGCCGGTTGCGGTTGAACCGGGCTTGGCCTACATCGGTGCCCATGAAACGCTCGATCCTATTGCACCCCGACCCCCGGCTGAAAAAAGTGGCGACCCCAGTGGCGGACGTTACCGATGATTTGCGCCGGCTTGCCGATGAAATGCTATCGTCCATGTATGGAGCCCCCGGCATTGGGCTGGCCGCCCCGCAGGTGGGCGTGCTGGACCGTCTGATTGTGCTGGATTGCGTTAAGGAAGAAGGTGAAAAACCACGCCCGGTGGTGATGTTCAACCCTGAGATCCTGGCCGCCTCAGAAGAGCTGAACACCTATGAGGAAGGCTGCCTGTCGCTGCCGGAACTTTTTGCGGATGTCACGCGGCCCGCTGTGGTGGATGTGCGTTGGATGGATGAAAACGGAGCCGAGCAGACCGAGACGTTTGACGGGCTATGGGCGACCTGTGTGCAGCACGAAATTGACCATCTGGAGGGCAAGTTGTTTATCGACTACCTTAAGCCGCTGCGCCGTCAGATGATGACCCGCAAGATGGTCAAGGTGAAGCGCGAGCTGGCGCGGGGATGAGCCTGCGAGAGATCCTGCGCTGGCCGGATCCGCGATTGGCCGAGACCTGCGCGCCGGTTGGGGAGATCACGCCAGAGATAAAGACACTGGCGCGCGACATGCTGGAGACAATGTATGACGCGCCCGGGCGCGGGCTGGCCGCGCCGCAGGTTGGGGCAATGGTGCGGATGTTTGTGATGGACACCGGCTGGAAAGAGGGCAAACCCGACCCGCTGGTCTGTATCAATCCGATGCTGCAAGAGATCAGTGAAGAGCGTGTTGAGGCTGAAGAGGGGTGTCTGTCGATCCCCGGTGTGTTGGCCAAAGTGTCGCGCCCCGCACAGGTGCAGATGGTCTGGACCGGGCTGAAGGGCGGGCGCATTGTGCAAAGTTTCATCGGGTTCGCCGCCGCCTGCGCGCAGCACGAGCTGGACCATCTCGATGGGGTAGTGACCTTTGATCATCTGGACGCAGAGACCCGTGCGCGCAAGATTGCGGAGTTTGAGGCCATATGAGCAAACGCGCGTTTATCCCATGGCCCGACAAACGTTTGCGCACCCCCGCGCAAGAGGTGCCTGAAATCACCGATGAGGTGTACGGTATTTGGGACGATATGATCGAAATGATGGATGCCATGCCCGGTGTTGGCCTTGCCGCGCCCCAGATTGGCGTGATGTTGCAGCTGGCCGTGGTGGATGCCTCCGAGGCGCGCAACAAACGTATTCGCCTCGCGAACCCGCAGATCATAGAACGCTCCGCCAAAATGAACCTGCATGAGGAGGCGAGCCCCAATTTGCCTGGAGTCTTTGCCAAGGTGAGCCGCCCCCGGGCGGTATCCGTGCGCTATCTGGATGAAAACGGCGTGATTGCGCGCGGTGAGTTTGTGGGGTTGGAGGCAACCTCCGTACAGCACCAGATCGACCATTTGGCGGGGCGGATGTATTTTGACAACATCAGCAAAACCAAGCGCGATATGTTGCTGCGCCGTGCCAAGAAATTAAACGGGTAGGGCGGGCTGAAGCCCGCCTTACGGGCGTGCAGCGCAGGGGAGAGAGCAAATGCGTGTGATTTTCATGGGAACGCCGGATTTTTCCGTGGCGGCGCTGAATGCATTGGTTGAGGCGGGGCACGAGGTGGTTTGTGTATACTCTCAACCCCCCCGTCCGGCGGGGCGCGGCAAAAAAGACCGATCCTCCCCCGTGCAGCAGCGCGCAGAGGCGTTGGGGCTGCCCGTGCGCCATCCTGTGTCGCTCAGGTCGGTCGAGGCGCAGGCGGAATTTGCCGCGCTTGATGCCGATATCGCGGTTGTTGTGGCCTATGGGCTGATCCTGCCGCAGAGTATTCTGGATGCGCCGCAGCATGGGTGTCTGAACATCCACGCGAGCCTGTTACCCCGTTGGCGCGGCGCGGCCCCCATTCACCGGGCGATTATGGCGGGGGATGAAAAAACCGGCGTTTGTATCATGCAGATGGAGGCCGGTCTGGATACCGGGCCGGTGTTGTTGCGGCGTGAAACAGCGATTGCGCCGGAAGAAACAACCGCGCAGCTGCACGACCGTCTGAGCACGATAGGGGCAGAGGCGATTGTGGCTGCGCTTGATGGTTTGGCTGCGCTGAAACCGCATGTTCAGCCCGGCACCGGCGTGACCTATGCCAGCAAGATCGACAAATCAGAGGCCCGGATTGACTGGTCATTGCCTGCGATAGAGGTGGATCGGCTGATCAGGGGGGTGTCGCCGTTTCCCGGTGCCTGGTTTGAGCATCAGGGCACCCGTGTCAAGGCGCTAGGGTCGCGGCTGGCGGAGGGGACAGGGGCACCCGGCACGGTGTTGGATCAGGATTTGACCATCGCCTGTGGTGCGGGCGCGGTTCAGCTGACCCGCTTGCAACGGGCAGGCAAGGCGGCGCAGGATGCAGAGGTGTTTCAAAGCGGCGCGCAGATCGCCGCCGGCACCCAATTGTCATAAGGAGACAGCCCATGTTCCCCACCATGATTGGCACCATCGTGATTGCCGGGATCATTGGGTATGCCTCTGAGCGGTCAAATTTTACCCGCAACGGCAATTTGCAGAGCATCATCATCTGTGTCGGTGGGGCGCTATTGTTTTATTTTGTCGCGCTGATGTTTCGGGTCGGTTTTTCATCACCTGGATTGAACGCGATTGCGGCCTCGGTCGGAGCACTGATCATTGTGCCGTTCCATTGGCGCAAATGACGGCAAATGGCCCTAAAGGGCCATGCCTCCGGCGGGGAATATTTTGGCCAGAAAGAGGGCAGCGCGCGCTATTTCTTTGGTGGGGTGCTTTTGTAGACTGGCAGATGCCAGCCAAAATGCAGGGAGCCCGCACGCAAAACCCAGGTCACCACGGCACCGATCAGCAGGGCAACAATGGTATCGCCCAGATAGGTCACGCACAGCATGGTTGCACCCGCCCCGGCAAAGGCGGCGGTCACGTAAAGTTCGCCTTGTTTCAGCACAAGGGGCACCTCACCTACCACCACATCGCGCATCAGCCCGCCCATGCAGCCCGTGATCATGCCCATCAGGATCACGACAACACCCGATTGATCCAGCGACAGCGCCACACCAGCGCCCGCCGCCACGGCCACCGCAAGGGCAAAACTGTCCAGCCAGATCAATGTGCGCAGGCGGCTTTCCAGACGGTGTGCGGTGAAAAAGACAACAAGGGCGGCACCCACGCCCACAGCCAGATAGGTGGGGTCTGCGATCCAGAAAATCGGGTTTCTGTCCAGCAAGAGGTCGCGGATGGTGCCGCCGCCCACCGCCGTCAGGCAGGCGATAAAGGCAAAACCCACCAGATCAAGCTGTGCGCGGCTGGCCACCAGGGCACCTGTGATGGCAAAGATCAAAACGGAGGCGTAATCAAGTAGCGAAAGCAGGGTCATAATGCCGCCCTGATCCAGTCGAGCGCACGGGCGTAGGGAGGGTCGAATGGGTGGGTGTGTGCGGCCTCAAGGGGCACCCATTAAACCGAAACAGGTGAGCGCCGTCATCTGCACAGAGATGTTGCCAGCGGTCGCGTACAGGTGGGGCAAGGCGGCAAAGAACAAAGTGCCAGAGTACACCATCTTGAATGGTGTCTGATTGTCCGATGGACAGGGCCGCGCGGGTTTCCAGACCACTTTCCTTGTATAATGCGCGGGCCGCTGCGGCAGCGGGTGTTTCGCCCGCGTGCAGGCCGCCTTTGACTAGCTGCCAACCTGCCCGGGGGTGTTCAAAAACCGCAATCCGTTGTGGCGCGCCATCCGGGTGCAGGGCGATGGGGCAGGCGAGCTGCTTCACTTTGCCTTGAACGGTGCCATACCAGCCCGCGCCAGCGCATCCGCGCGTTCATTTTCGGGGTGACCTGCATGGCCTTTCACCCATTCCCATGTGACGCGGTGGCGGGCATTGGCCGTATCAAGCCGTTGCCACAGTTCGGCATTCCTGACCGGCTTTTTTGCCGCGTTTTTCCAGCCGTTTTTTTTCCACCCGAAAATCCAGCCGGTGATGCCGTTCTTGACGTAGTTGCTGTCGGTCACCACGGTAATTTCGGTTTCCCGTTCCAGTGCTTCCAGCGCGTGGATCGCAGCGAGTAGTTCCATGCGGTTGTTGGTGGTCTGCGCCTCGCCACCCTTTAGCTCGCGTTCCTTGACAACCGCGTCGCCGTCGCGCGCCTGCATCAGCGCGCCCCAGCCGCCGGGGCCGGGATTGCCCGAGCAGGCGCCGTCAGTATATGCATAGAGCTTAGCCATGGGCGCGGATCACGATCCAGTCGGCAAGGGCACCGTCCAGCCCCGTGTCACACCCGGTGGTGCGGTGCGTGATGTGAAAGCCCGCGTCCTGCAACAACCCGCTGAGTTCGGCATCGGTGTAATAGGTGTAAAACCGCCCGATCCGGTCGCGTTTTTCGCCTGTGCCGGTTTTGAGGCCTATGTGAAAGATCCCCTTTGGTTTCAGGGCCGTTTTCAGGGCAGCCAGATGGCGGGGCATATCGGCGCGCGCTGCGTGCAGCAGGCAGAAGTTGGCCCAGATGCCATCATAGAGGTCTTCACCGGTTATATCGTCAAAGCTGGCGACATGGGCAGAAACGCCCGGGTGCGTCTTCGCCAATGCGACCATTTCGGGCACCGCATCTGTGGCGGTCACCACCAACCCCGCGTCAGCCATCACATGGGCCGCATTGCCCGGGCCGCAGCCTAGATCAAGGACGCTGCCGCCCGGTGGTAATGCTGCGATGAAATCCGCCAGCAGGGGGTCTTTTGACAGGGTGTTGCCCACAAGATCCGCGTATTCCTGCGCCTTGTCAGCGTAAACACCCAAGGTGCCATCGTCGCTCATGTCCATACTCCCAGTCCCAAACAGATGACCACCACCACGGTCACCGGGATGCGCAGAGACATCCACCAAATGGGCGCAAGCTGCCAGCGGTAAAATGCAAAATCCAGCATCAGGACGGCAATGAAACCGATGATCAGGTTGATCAGGGCCTCATCTGCCGTTGTGCCGGGGTTCAGAAAGGCCCAGAGCGCGGGCAGAACAGAGAGGGTGTAACAGGCGGTGGCCTGTGCGCCCGTGGCCTTTGTCGCAAAACCCCAAAGCACGCCGGACATGAAACACAGGATGATCACACCGTAGCGTACCATGATCAGCCTGCCATCCTGGCCTATGATCAGCGGGTAGCCGCCAAAATCGGGGTTGCCCATGGTGGCGGTCACAAATTCAGAAGAGATCAGCGCGCCGGCCAGAAAGGGGGCTAGCCCAGCGATTGTTAACAGCAGAGCGGCGGGGGGAATACGTGTCATGCGCGCTCCAGCGCCAGACGCCCTGCAAGGGCTGCGAAGATGGCGGCAAAGGAACGGTTCAACCAGCGCATGACGGTCTCAGATCCCAGCAGCCATGTGCGTGCTGCGGCGGCAAAGATGCCGTAAAGCACAAAGACAGCAAAGGTCATCGCCATGAAAATCGCGCCCAGCACCGTCATTTCAACGGTGGCAGTGGCGGCGTTGCCAGACAAGAAGGGAGGCAGCAAGGCGAGGAAGAAGATCGACAGTTTTGGGTTCAGGATATTGATCAAGGCCCCGCGCCGGGCAATGCGCCAGCCCGGCTCGGCGCTGCGGGTGCCATCGACCTTTAGGCTGCCGCCCTGTTTCAGCATCTGCCACGCGAGGTAGAGCAGATACGCGACGCCCGCCCATTTGATCACAGAAAACAGCAGTGCAGAGGTGTGCAAAATCGCGGCCAGCCCCAGTGTGGCAGCGGCAAGATGTGGCACAATGCCGAAGGTGCAGCCCAATGCCGCCCAAAGTGCGGCACGCCGGCCCTGACCCAGCCCTAAGGCAAGCGTGAAGATCACGCCGGTGCCAGGGGCGAGGACGACCACGAGGGCGGTTATCAGAAATTGGGCGGAAATCATTGGCAGTACCTCCTGTCACAGTGTTTGCTCGGAGCATTGATTTCTGTGGCTCAACTGTCCAGCATCATTCTAGAATTGCCGTTATTGGAACGTCCAAAACGGCTAAATTGGGCGGCGGATCAGGCCAAAGTGATCGATTATATGTTGCGCGACGTCCTGTGGCGCTTTGTGCGTTGTGTCGATTTGCAAACAGTTTTCATGGGGCAGCGGCACATAGGCGTTTTTGGCCATGTAGCGTTCCAAGCCGCTGACATCGTCCAGTTTGCCCTTTGCGGTACGGTCTGGCTGGACAACCCGCTCGGCCTGAACGTCAGCGGTGCATGTTAGATGAACGGGCAAGAATGTCGCGGCGTGCCTGTCCATCACCGCCTGCCAATCAGCGAGCACGCTTTCGTCGCCGACGTGATAACAGGCGGTGGTCAAGAAATAGGGCAGGTCAGCGGTGGCTGCGGCCTCCAGCAGATCCAACCTCAGAACATGGATCAAATCCCAAAACCCCGGCGCACCGAAATTGATCACCGTTTTGGCCAGATCAATCGCGGCGTGATTGTCCGACAGGCGGGCAGGGATCATGCCTTTTAGGGCGCGCGCCACGGTCAGTTTGCCAACAGCGGGGGGACCATGAAGGAAAATGACCTCCATTGCGGTGGCTAGGCCGGTTCGCGCAGCACGCGGGGAACTTTGAACTCCACGTTTTCCTGCGCGGTTTCAACCAGTTCTTCGGTGACGTCGAAACGGGATTTAAAAGCGTCGATGACCTCTTTGATCAACACTTCGGGGGCGGAGGCCCCTGCGGTGATGCCGATGCTCTTGATGCCCTCCAGCGCGCGCCAGTCGATGTCATCCGCGCGTTGCACCAGTTGCGCGTAGGAACAGCCAGCGCGGGCGCCAACCTCCACCAGACGTTTGGAATTGGATGAATTGGGCGCACCCACCACAAGGATCGCGTCGCATTTGGGGGCCATCGCCTTGACTGCTTCCTGCCGGTTGGTGGTGGCATAGCAGATGTCTTCTTTGTGAGGGCCGACGATGGCAGGGAAACGGGTTTGCAAGGCCGCCACGATGTCGGCGGTGTCATCGACGCTGAGCGTGGTCTGGGTGACATAAGCCAGTTTTGCGGGGTCACGCACGGTGACATGGGCCACATCATCAGGGGTTTCGACCAACAGCACCTCGCCGTCAGGTAATTGGCCCATGGTGCCAACGGTTTCGGGGTGGCCCGCATGGCCGATCATGATCATTTGCAGGCCTGCGTCGGCGTGGCGCTGGGCTTCGATATGGACCTTGGAGACCAGCGGGCAGGTGGCATCCACATAGACCATGTTGCGCGCCTGTGCGGCGGATGGCACTGATTTGGGCACGCCGTGGGCAGAAAAGATAACCGGGCGGTCATCAGGGCATTCGGAGAGTTCCTCGACAAACACCGCACCCTTGTCGCGCAGGCCATCCACAACAAATTTATTGTGCACAATTTCATGGCGCACGTAGACTGGCGCGCCCCATTTTTCCAAAGCCATTTCAACAATCTTGATGGCACGGTCCACGCCCGCGCAAAATCCGCGTGGGGCGGCAAGATAAAGTGTCAGTGGTTGTTTGGACATCACGGGCCTCCGCAGGTTGCTTTCTGAGGTAAGGCTTTGACTGGCTGAGGTCCAGTGTGCGGGGCGATCTTTGTCCTTTCTTCAATAGGTCCCGAAAGGGTCTTCACTGGGCGCTTTAGGGGGTGTCACGGGTGGTGTGCCAGGGCATGGTTTTGTCAGTATGGAATTGCAGCGCGCGTTTGAACAGGGCCGCCGCAGCGCATCAGGTTTGGCCCAGCAGGATCGCTGCGGCCTGCGCGCGGTTGTTAACGCCCAGCTTGCGATAGCCGGATTTTGCGTAATCGGACACCGTGTGCACAGAGATATTGCAAATCTCGGCCGCCTCTTGTCGGCTGCGGCCACGGGCCAGCAGATAAACGACCTCCCTTTCGCGGGGGCTGAGCACGTCAAAACGGTCGGGCAGGGAGGGTGCAAGCAGGGGCTTGCGAAACTCTGTTGTTACTGGGGCAGGGGCAGAACTGGTGAGTTCTTCCAAGCGGCGGTGCATGAGCAGACAGAAAAGCCGGATTTCTTCGGCGCGGGGCAGGATCTTTTTGTTAAATGACAGCTGATCAAGCCCGGTGCCAACAATGAACCCGCCAAAGCGGTCTGTGCCTTGCAATCGCATCGGGATTCCCAAGGCGGCTGTGATCCCGGCACGCCCGGCGCGTTCTACAAAATTGCGTTCTTTGTCCGTGATATAGGGATGCCCATGTACGAATTCGGCGCCAATCGAGAGGATGTCGTAAGACTGGCAGGCGTAACGTAAAAAGGGGTCTTCCTCGGGCGGGGTCTGACCATAGATGCCATTATGGGTGCAACGCAGAAACGGGTTTTGAAAATCGGCATCCACGGTCAGGTAAATCGCGTGGTCAATGCCCACCGTTGCCAGTGTTTCGACAATGCGCTGCCACAGGGCGTCGATGTCCTCAATCAATTCAAGTTTTACGGCGTGCTTAACTAACATTTGTCCTCGTCACGGGACCCCCCTGTTTCGGGGGATCGTTTCAGCGGGTGGTTTTGTGCCATTACTACAATAGGGCGGCGTTACGACCTGTCACGTCGGCATTTCGACCCGAATCATTTTCAGAACGCAGGCGCGCTCAGGGTTTAACCGCTTTGGGCGCGTTTATTTCGTACTGCTGTAACCTACGCAGGAACGTGCATTCCGCTTTATTCTTCTGTATGGGCGACAGGTTCACGAGGTGGGCGGCCAATGACATCGCGCAGATCATCAAGTTCAATAAAGTTGTCAGCCTGACGGCGCAGATCGTCCGAGATCATCGGGGGCTGGCTGCGAATCGTGCTTACGACCGACACGCGCACACCCTGACGTTGAAGGCTCTCGGCCAGAGGCCGGAAATCGCCATCACCGGAGAAGATGACAATATGGTCTACATGCGGGGCCAGTTCCATTGCGTCTACGGCCAGTTCGATGTCCATGTTGCCTTTTACCTTACGGCGGCCCATGGAATCTGTGTATTCCTTGGCCGGTTTGGTCACCATGGAAAAGCCATTGTAGTTGAGCCAGTCCACCAAGGGACGGATCGGTGAGTATTCATCGTTTTCCAAAAGGGCAGTGTAGTAAAAGGCGCGCAGCAATTTGCCACGGCGCATGAATTCCTGTCGCAACAGCTTGTAGTCAATGTCAAAGCCAAGCGTCTTTGCAGCGGCGTAGAGGTTTGAGCCGTCGATGAAGAGCGCGAGGCGCTCATCTTTGTAGAACATGTTGTAATCCTTCCGGCGGCGCTCGGCGCTATCTATTTCTGATGTTAACAACGTGTGGTCTTGAACAAATAAATTCGGTACAAAATCGCACGCCTTCTAGTTGAAGACATACGTACGGATTTTTGACCACGCCGCAAGGGCCGGGTCATGGGGAAAAAGGCCAGTACTCGCTCAAAATGCATCACTCTTACTTAATCGCGCTGGGGGGTAACCTAACGTCAGGTGGTCGAACGCCCGCGAAAATCCTTCGGGAAGCCTTAAATTATATACCTAAAATGGGCGCAGTGATTCGCGCGACGAGCTCATTCTATCACACTCCTGCATTCCCTGCTGAATCCGGGCCCGACTTTGTGAACGCCGCAGTTTTTGTTACGGCCAAGTGGGATGCGTTTCAGATGTTGGCAAAATTGCATCAGATTGAGGCAGATATGGGCCGCATCCGCGAAAAACGCTGGGGTCAGCGCACGCTCGATCTGGATCTGATTGCCAGCGCAGACATGGTGTTGCCGGATTTTGAAACACACCGGTTTTGGCGTACCTTGCCACCAGAGGATCAGCTAAAGAAAACGCCGGATCAATTGATCTTGCCGCACCCGCGTTTGCAAGATCGCGCATTTGTGATCGTGCCCCTTGCCGAAATTGCGCCCAACTGGGCGCATCCAGTCCTTGATCTGAGCATTATGCAAATGCTGGAAGCCCTGCCGCAAGAAGATCGTGATGCGGTGCGCCGGATTCCCTAGGGTCAGGATGCATTGATTTCAGTTCCGCTGCATGATTCACGTCCGTTCAAAACGGAGCGGTGATATGAGCGATCTCTACTGGTTGACAGACGAACAAATGGCGAAGCTTTCGCCCTTCTTTCCCAAGTCTCACGGC
>CALFWM010000077.1 GCA_937928635.1 uncultured Sulfitobacter sp.
TGGTGCGGTCGGAGAGACTCGAACTCTCACGGGTGTTACCCCACAGCGACCTCAACGCTGCGCGTCTACCATTCCGCCACGACCGCACGTCATGGATGGTGAGAGCCGTTTAGACAAATGTGCCCTCCACCTCAAGGGCCAATCGCGCGAGAAAAAAGCCCCCGGTGCGGATTTCGCATCGGGGGCTTTCAGGGACGTCGGTTAAACGTCGGTATTGTGTCGGTATTGCGTCGGCCTATTCGCTGATCGTGAAGGTCGGCAAACCTGTGCTTGCAGCAGGCTGGACAAGCGGCTGAACACCCAACGTGGTTCCACCGCCATTTGCACGTACAGAGGCCTGACGGATCAGTTCCGTCCGCTCCGGCTGGCCGGGGACAAACACCGCCGCCGCACCGGAGTCAGCTGCCGCAAGGCCCGCTTCATACCAGCTTTGTGCCATGTCCGCGCGTTTGGCAGGGCCAAATCCCTGGCTCAGGTGGTGGCCCATCAGCTCACCGTAGACGCCCTCGCCCAGTGCATAGAGGATCATCGCAGACCCCACAGCCACGTCCATGTTGTCGGTGCGATAGCCCACACCAAGACAGATTTTCGCCGTGCCCTGCAATTGAGCGGAGGACATGCCGGTGTTCAGCGCAAAGGAAGACACCTCAGTGGCCAGCACATCACGTGGCTTGGAGGACAGCGCCGCAACCTTGTCTTTCATCGCGGGGCCAAAGCCCGCGCATTGCGCTGCGATCTGATCAGGTGTGAAGCCCTGAATGCCACTGACCATTTCCTCAGACTTGGCAATCGCATAGGTCCGCGCAAGGCAGAACTGTTCGTTCAGCGCCACGTTCGGGTCGCTCATGCTGGCCAGGGTGACAAAGCCGCCATTGGTGTTGGTGATCAGGGAGACCGTGTTGCAGTGCGAGGCCAGTGAGGCCTGTGTGCCTGCGCCCAGGAAATTTGGCAGTGCAGTTGGTGCCGGGGCAGCCGGTGCAACAGCAGAGGCCAGCGCCGCAACGCCACCCAAGGCAGGTGCCGCCGGGACAGGTGCCGGCACCGCGGGTGCCGTGGCCGCAAATGTCGCCTGTGGCTGCGGAACAGGTTGTGGTGCAACCACGATGGTGGTCGGGCTTTGGCCCGGCACGTTGCCCGCCATTTCGGCACGGTAGGTTTTCAAAAGCCCACGTGTGCCATCGACATTTGCGGCAACCTGTTGCTGCACTGCGTAGCCACCGGCCTGCGCACGGTTGTAGCTGGAGGTCAGCAGGTTCTTTTCAAACTCTGACAATTGCCCGGTGACCGGGTAGCCCAGATAGGTCTGATACTGGGACACGGCATTCTTGGTCTTGCGGCCCAGCTGGCCGTCCACAGTGCCCGCGTCAAACCCGAAATAGTTCAGCGAGGCCTGAATGTTCTTGCCTTCCTGCGTGGAGGGCAGGCGCGCGCGTGTGCTGCGCTTGGTTGTGGCACGGCGGCTGCGGGTGGTGCGGCGTTGTTTTTTCGCATTCGCGCCCACGATACCGCCAATGATCGCACCCGCGATAAAGTCGCCAGCGTCCGCTTCAACCCGCTCAGCAGGGATAATCGCCAGCGAGGCGGCGAAAACGGTGCCTGTGATTAATTTGAAATACATATCTTGCTCCGATAGAAAATGAGTCTGGGTATTGTCCTCACGATAGCACAACATTTAGCGATAGCCCAACAGGGTTGGTTGATTTTTGGGGCAAAAGTCTTGAATTCCATACCTCGCGAACTGATTTAATCAGGCTGGCCCAAAAACGCGGCCATAGTTTGGAGCGCTTCAGATGATCCCGACACATGCCGATTCAAATGCCCCCATCTCAGGTGCCCCCGTCGTTCAGATCGACATCGTGTCAGACGTCATGTGCCCCTGGTGTATTGTCGGCTATAAACAGCTTGAACAGGCGCTTGGGAGGGTTGGGGCGGGCGCCTATCTGCGCTGGCATCCGTTTGAGCTGAACCCCTTGATGCCACCAGAGGGGCAAAACCTGAGCGAACATATTGCCGAAAAATACGGGGCAACCCCCGTGCAATCGGCACAAAACCGCAGCCGTTTGGTGGGGCTGGGCAAAACCCTTGGATTTGAATTCAACTTTGATACTGACAGCCGGATTGTGAACACCTTTGCCGCGCATCAGCTGCTGGATTGGGCGCAAGCACATGGGCTGCAACATCCGCTCAAGATGGCGTTGTTTGACGCGTATTTCACCGCACAACTGGATGTCTCGCACCATGACGTTCTGATCAACCTAGCCAAAACCGTTGGTCTGGACGCGGATGCGGCGGCAGAGGTCTTGTCCTCCGGCAGTCAGGCCGAAGAAACACGCGTACGCCAGCAATTCTGGACCTCACGCGGGGTGTCCGGCGTGCCCTCCATGGTGTTTGACGGGCGCTACCTGTTGACCGGGGCACAGGGGGCAGAGACCTATGCGCAGATGCTGCACAAGGTGATTGCGGAAAAAGACGCGGCCTGACGCGCTATTTTAGCGCAGGGATTTCGCCAGCGCCACCGACAGGCCCGCAAGCACACCCAAGAGCGCAAAGGCAACTTGCAACCCAAAGGCACCCGCTACAAAGCCGATGGTTGGCGGCCCAAGCAACAAGCCCCCGTAGCCCAGCGTTGCCACGCCTGAAATTGCGCGCCCCGGCGGAACGTGCGGATCATTCGCCGCACGGCTAAAGGCCAGAGGCATCACGACCGCATAGCCAATGCCCAACATGGCAAATCCCACCAACACGGCATTGAGCACGGGTGCCGCGATCACCATCACCATGCCGCAGGCCGCGATGCACCCGCCCAGTTGCGCAGAGCGAACCGGGCCAAGACGCGCCACAATCGCATCCCCCAGCAGGCGCACAATCACCATGGCCACAGAAAACACCACATAGCCCAGCGCGGCTTTGGCCTCTGTTACCTCCACCACGTCGCGCAGGTAAAGCGCGCTCCAGTCGGTCATCGCCCCCTCCCCCATGGAGGCGCAGAACGCAACCAGGCCCACCAACATCAGCGCGCCCTTGGGCAGGGCAAAGACGCTGGTCTTTTCGGGCGTGGCGGTGTCGGAATGCCAAGGGATCTGCGCCCCTGTCCATGTCATCGCCGTGACCGCGACGGCGCAGATCATAAAGTGGGGCAGCAATCCAAGACCAGCCTGGACGGCCAGATATCCGCTGAGCGCGCCAAGCCCGGCCCCAAGGCTGAACATCGCGTGAAACCCGGACATAAACGGGCGCCCAGCGCGGCGTTCGACCTCCGCCGCCCAGGAGTTCATCGCCACATCCATCGCGCCATGTGCCGCCCCGAACAGAAACAGGAAAACCGTCAGGGTCCACGCGCCCGGGGCGAGCGGCAGCAAGATCAGCGTCACAGGATAGATCAGCGCCAGTGATCGTGTCACGGTTGCAGCCCCGACCCGGTCCACCGCGCGCCCTGCAAAAGGGAAGGAACAGACCGCGCCCCCCGCCAGAGCCAGCAGCGTCAGGCCAAGCGCCGTATGGTTAAGACCGTAGATGTCCGCGACCGCTGGCACCCGTGAGGCCCAGACGCCAAAAAGCGCGCCATTCAGAATAAACATCGCGGTGATTGCCAGCCATGGCGTGCGAAGGGTCATCGCGGGGTCCTGTGTGGATTGTAAAGATACGTGGAAAGGTTATGGGCCTGTGCGTTTGAATTGACCAGTGGGCGCGGCACGGCTGTTTGATTTGTCTGCACTTCGCCGGGATCCTGCCATCATTACAACGTCTTTGTCTGTGCATTTGGCCACGGGAAAGGACGTCAGATGGCGATCAATATTGACATCAACCTGTTCGGGCAATCGCCCTGGCGCACGCGGGGCATACTGGCGCTGATATTTACCGGCATTGCAGTTGCCTATATTGGTGTGGTGCTGAACGTGGAATACCGCTGGATGAAAGTGCAGCACATACAACCCCTTGCCGGGCAAAGCAGTTGGTCACGCGCGGTGCTGGTGGAAACGCCCGAGCGGATGCGACTGATCCGCACCTCTGATCCGTTGCTGGTTCTGGAGGTCGGGCACATGGCCTGCGTTTCAAAACAGACCGTCATCGCGCGGCGTTGGGTGCGCTATGGGCTGGCCCTGCCGGGGTATTGTAGACAAAAGCGCGACATGTTGCCGGGTATCAACGCGGCCCCCTTGCCCCGGTCTGCCCCTTCCCCCTGAGCCATGAAATGGCTAGGTACGCTCCATGGTGGACTGGATCACAACAGACGGGCTGACCGATTATCGCCGCGCAGAGGCGTGGATGGAGCAGCGGGTTGCGCAGATTGCGGCCGGGACGGCTGCGGAGTGTATCTGGCTGGTGGAGCACCCCGCCCTTTACACAGCCGGCACCTCTGCCAAAGCCGCGGACCTGACCGACCCTGACCGTTTTCCGGTCTATCCCACCAAACGCGGCGGGCAATATACCTATCACGGGCCGGGGCAGCGGGTGGCTTATGTGTTGCTGGACGTGGGCGCGCGCGGGCGTGACGTGCGCTGCTTTGTGCGCCAACTCGAAGACTGGGTGATTGCGACGCTGGATCAGTTCAATCTGCGCGGTGTCATCCGCGACGGGCGCGTGGGCGTCTGGGTCGAGCGGCCCGAAAAACCGCGCGCCCCCGATGGTGCCGTGGCCGAAGAGAAGATTGCCGCCATTGGCATTCGCCTGCGCAAATGGATCAGCTTTCACGGGATCAGCATCAATGTAGAGCCGGACCTGAGCCATTTTGATGGCATTGTGCCCTGCGGCATCCGCGAGCATGGCGTCACGTCGCTGGTGGATCTGGGCCTGCCTGTCACGATGGACGATCTTGATAGCGCGCTCAAGATCAGCTTTGACACGGTGTTTGGCGCACAGAGCTAAGGCCGTTTTTCGAAACTCTTGGTTTCAGGCAGCATCAAAAAAGTTCTGCCTGCTGGAGGCTACGCGCCTGTGATCTGGGCCCTGCGGGCCACGTAGGTTTCGACCAGGGCCGCAAATGCAGCGAGGGTGATCGGCTTTTCGGAAAAGGAATGCACATTCGGGTCTGCTTCTGCCCGGGCGTGATCCACCTTGAGCAGCGAGGTAGAGAGCATCACGATGATCATTTGCCCCGCAAAACTGAGCTTGCGGTGCTTGTATGTCTCCAGAAATTCAAATCCACCCATACCCGGCATGTTGATGTCGAGCAGGATCAGCTCCGGCAGAGGGTGGTCGCGCCGCAGATGATCTGACAGAATATCCAGCGCCTGCCGCCCGTCACGTGCAACCAAAACCTCTGACACCAGCCCGGATTTGCGTATGACCCGTGTGTGCAGGATGTTTGTGATCTCGTCATCATCCACCAAAAGCACTTTGTTGATGCCCGCCATCAGCTCTCCTTTTCCGGGTTGGGGAAAAACAAGGTGAACTTGGCCCATTCCCCTTCCACACTGTCGACAGTGATATGACCTTCATACCGCTCCAGAAGTTTACGGATTGTATACATTGCAATGCCTGACCCGGCCGGTTCAACATGCGCGCGCTTGAACAGGCCAAATACCTTTTCCTCATCCCGCGGAAGGTCAATGCCTGTGCCGTTGTCCTGAATGCTGAGCGCGACGCCCCCGGCGACCTTGCGGCTTAGCAGGTGAATTTCGGGCGTTCGATCAGGATGGGCGTATTTCAAGGCATTGGAAATAAGGTTTTCCAGCATGCTGGAAACTTCAAACTGTGGAAAAAAGACCTCTGTTGCGGCTTCAAAGTCGATAAGGACAGTGGCCTGCGCCGCGTCGATTTCGCGGGCCAGCACGTTACAGGCTGATCTGGCCGTGCTTTGAAGATCAATGCGCACGCGCGGGCTCAGCTCGGCGGAACGCACCTTTGCGACGCCCACCAGCGCCTGCAACTTGTCATGGGCCTGCCGGCTGGAGGCTTCAATCCAGCCCAAAATCTCTGCAATACCTTGATCAGCAGGGTCCAGTTCTTCCCTCAGCATTTCGATAAGGTGCCGCAGGTTGGACAGCGGCCCTTTCAAATCATGGGTGGCAATATAGGTCAGCTGCTCAAGCTCGGCATTGGTATACTCAAGCTGGGCAGTCCGGCGTTGCAGATCGTGATAAGCGTCTTTTAACCGTGCAGCCTTGTTGACCTCCTCCGTGACATCGTTGGTCACCCCGACATGACGCCGCAACCGCCCGTTTTCATCCCGTTCAAATACCGCATCATTGCTGCGCAGCCAGACGATTGAACCGTCGCGCGCAATGGCTCTGTAATCAATGCTTGACGTTTCACCATCAAACAAGCCCGCAAGCTGTTGAAAGTAAACACCTAAACGCGGCAGGTCATCCGGGTGGATCAGCTGTGGCAGAACATTCGCACCCATCTCCAGCACCTCTTCCGGAGAATAGCCCAGCAAGGCCCCGATGGAGGTATTGGAATATTCGTTGCTTTGCAACTCGTGGTTGTAGACATAGAGGATGCCCGGAACAAGTTTGACGACCTGTTCGTAAAAATGGAATGCCTCAAAGCCATCCCCCAGCAATGACTCTGCCACGCGCAACTTTGAAAGAGCCGCTGCCGATCCCATAGGTGCGCTCCCAAATTACCAATGAACGTATATCTATCGTGCATAATTGGTTAACAAAACATTAACAGGGGCGCTGCGTCCCAACAGTTTTCGTCAAATTTTGCATTAAATTGCATTCCAAAGCAATCTATAGCGTTTCGAGTTAAACATGTATCACTTATGCGCGGCCTCTCCCTTTGGTCGAACGCGAAAAGTGATAAAGCATGTTTCAAGTTAAACTCGAAACTCTTTAATGGCCCACGATCTTGACGCGATAAAGAAAGCGTTGACACTTTGATGCTCTTATCCGGCGCACGAGGTGCTAAAAATGCAGCCTGCGTCAAACGCGCCCATTGCCCCCGGCTGCACGGCACATTAGAACGGCTCCGACTCCACACGTGACTGTGAGCGCAGTTACCGTGTGCCTAAACTCTAATCAGGAGGCACCGCATGGCAGACGCAGCCATCCACGGCACCGATCACCACGACGAGCGGGGGTTCTTTACCCGTTGGTTCATGTCCACCAACCACAAAGACATCGGTATTCTGTATCTGATTGTCTCGGCGCTTGTTGGTTTCGTCTCGGTTGCTTTCACTATCTACATGCGGCTCGAACTGATGGAGCCCGGCGTGCAATATATGTGCAGGGAGGGTTTTGCGGCTGACCCCTGTACACCCAACGGACACCTCTGGAACGTGTTGATCACTGGCCACGGTATTCTGATGATGTTCTTTGTTGTTATTCCGGCCCTGTTCGGCGGATTTGGCAACTATTTCATGCCTTTGCAGATCGGCGCGCCGGATATGGCGTTCCCAAGGATGAACAACCTGTCGTTCTGGTTGTATGTTGCGGGCACCACACTGGCGATCTGTTCTGTGATTATGCCGGGCGGCAACGGGCAGCTTGGCTCGGGTGTGGGCTGGGTGCTTTACCCGCCGCTCTCCGTGCGGGAGGCTGGCATGTCGATGGACTTTGCGATCTTTGCGGTGCACGTCTCTGGTGCCTCCTCGATCCTGGGTGCGATCAACATGATCACCACCTTCCTGAACATGCGCGCGCCGGGGATGACTCTGTTTAAAGTGCCGCTGTTCAGCTGGTCGATCTTTGTCACTGCCTGGTTGATCCTGTTGTCCCTGCCGGTTCTGGCAGGCGCGATCACCATGCTGCTGATGGACCGTAACTTTGGCTTTGCCTTCTTTGACCCTGCGGGCGGCGGCGATCCGGTTCTTTATCAGCACATCCTGTGGTTCTTTGGTCACCCTGAGGTCTACATCATCATCCTGCCCGGTTTTGGCATCATCAGCCACGTGCTGGCGACGTTCTCGCGCAAGCCGGTGTTTGGCTATCTGCCCATGGTCTGGGCCATCATCGCCATTGGCGCACTGGGTTTTGTCGTCTGGGCGCACCACATGTACACGGTGGGCATGACCCTGAACCAACAGGCCTATTTCATGCTGGCCACGATGGTGATTGCGGTGCCCACGGGCGTGAAGGTGTTCAGCTGGATTGCCACCATGTGGGGCGGTTCACTGGACCTGCGCACGCCGATGCTGTGGGCGCTTGGTTTCCTGTTCCTGTTCACCGTGGGTGGTGTAACCGGCATCGTGCTGTCACAGGCCGCTGTGGACCGCTACTATCACGACACCTACTATGTTGTGGCGCACTTCCACTATGTGATGAGCCTGGGTGCGGTATTCGCGATCTTTGCGGGGATCTACTTTTACTTCCCCAAGATGACAGGCCGCATGTACCCGGAGTTCTGGGGCAAGCTGCACTTTTGGATGATGTTCATCGGGGCCAACCTGACCTTCTTCCCACAGCACTTCCTGGGCCGCCAGGGCATGCCACGTCGCTACATCGACTATCCTGAGGCATTCGCCTATTGGAACTGGTGGTCCTCTATTGGTGCCTTCCTCAGCTTTGCCTCGTTCATCCTGTTCTTCGGCATCATGGCCTACGCGATCAAACGCGGTGCCAAGTCGACTGCGAACAACCCCTGGAATGAGTTTGCAGACACGCTTGAGTGGACACTGCCCTCTCCGCCACCGGAGCACACATTTGAGATCCTGCCAAAGCAGTCTGACTGGGACAAGTCACACCGCTATCCTGACAGTGTCGAAGAATGGGCCGGGACGGACCATCCAAGGGACGCACAATTCGAAAAGTAAGCGCGTTCGGATTGAAATAAGAAACGGCCCCAACATCAGTTGGGGCCGTTTCTGATAGAGACACTACGCGACAGAAAATTCAGTGATTGGTCTGCAGTTATATGATCGAACTTCTAGCCGTTTTTCTCATATTCTTTCTGCCGCAACTTTACGCATTCCTTACAGACAAAAGCGCACTTGTCAGGATGGTTCTCGCAACCCTTGGCATCCTGATTGTCTTCGCGACAGCGATGTTCTTTGAACGCGACATCAATATCCCCGGGCTAGGTGCGTACAACAGTTACAGTGTTTTCATCAATGGCGTCACCGGAGCAGACCTCACGGGGCCAATATTTGTTGGCGGCTTTATATGGATCGTCGCAGCACTGGCCTTTTCACAACCCGAGCCTCCGGCTGCGCGATATTGGGCCAGTTTGGTAAACCTAGCGCTCTTGGAAAAATTGACACGCCCGATCTGGTTGACTTGGGCACTGGGTCGCCCCTGGAACAGTCGCTTAGAACTAGACAGTTTTGGCGCAGCCGCAGTTCTTGGCACCGTTCTCATTGATATAGTTTTGGCAGTTTCAGTTATGATCCTGTTTGGCATTACCCTCTTGGCATTGCACCGCAAGTATATCAATCGTTAGCGTCATAAATCAGTGGCGTTCTCACGTGGAAAAGAAAGCTCAACATGACCCTCACCGTCACGCCCCTCTACGCCGCGCTGCTCAGCTTCTTGTTTCTGGCGCTCAGCTGGCGCGCCATCAGCTATCGGCGCGGGCAGGGTATTTCCGTTGGGGATCACGACGACAAGGTGATGCTCAATACGACGGCAAATAGCGCCACTCTCGTATGACACATTCGACTAAGGCCTGAGCGGCGGCTCGGACCTTAGTCCTTTTTAGGCCCAATACCGGTCAAAATTATGCCACCACAGGTTGTGATATGTTAAAAACAACAGGAGCAGCCAGATGGACCCCCCTCAAAAAGCCAAAGCAGTTCGCACACAAATCACCGATGACCTGATGGGGTTCGACCCCACCAATCTATCCTCTGCCCAAGACCTTTTGAGCAGCCTCAGCACGACGCTCAAAACCTCAAACATCATCAGCGAGTTGGCTGAGACCAATCCCGACGCCGCGCAAAACCTGCACGAAAATCTCCAGGCCTTGCAGGAAATGCAGGTTCTGGTAGGGCAAACACAGGCCGCGCAGGCCGTTGGCGATATGGACGCAATGATGGCGTTTTCCCAATCCGTCGCCGCATTGGGTGGTTTGGATCTGACAGATGATCCCCTGCCCGCCCCTTTTGATGCCTTAGCAGAGGCGATTGAAGACAATGACATCGCAACTGTTACCGCCATGCTGGCAACGTCCCCTGATCTGAATCAGAACTTTGGTCACGACCGGGCGTTTCCCTTGATCTGGGCGATGCGGGCTGAGGGGCGGAATGTCGCAATGCTAGAGACACTTGTTGCCGGTGTGGCCGATGTGACCTTTGCCACGCCTGAGGGTTACACCGCACTGCATTCCCTGGCCGACTATGACTTTGGCGCGCACGAACCGCTTAGCACTGCTGCTGAGATTGCAGATTGGCTGGTCGCGCAGGGCGCGGACCTGACTGCACGCAATACCTATGGCTGGACACCGCTGGACCGCGCCATTTTTGAGGGCCGCGCGCGGCAGGTCAAAGCGCTATTGCAAGCCGGCGCTGATCCCAACCTGCACTTGCCACAGGGCGTACGTATGTCGTTTGAAACCGGGCGCACGCCCCTGTCAAACGCCCTGCCCGACCCCAAAAGCGTGGCAGCCTTGATCGATGCCGAGCCGGGGGATGACCCGGCATTCGTTACTGGGTTGCGTGCCAGCCGAGAACTGATTTTGGCCGCACAAAAGGACGGTGACGCAACGTTCTGATATCCGCAGCATGACGCCACGCCAAATCCATGCAACCATTGCACCATGATATTGCCTGTAACATCTCTCTACGCGGCGCTACTTGCGTTCTTGTTCCTCGCGCTCAGCTGGTACGTGATCATGTACCGACGCGCGAACATGATTTCACTGGGCGATAATGACGACAAAGCCCTGCGCAAACGCATGCGTGCACAGGCGAATTTTGTCGAATACACCCCGATTGGGCTCGTGCTCTTGATGCTGACCGAGGCTCAGGGCGCACCGGGCTTTGCCCTACACCTGCTGGGCTTGTCCTTGCTGGTGGGGCGGGTGTTGCATGCGGTTGGTTTCGCCTCGACCCCGCCAAAGATCATCCTGCGCCAGATCGGCATGGTGCTGACATTGCTGATGATCTTGCTCTGCGCCATTGGTCTGCTAGGCCACGCGTTGATTTAAGGCTGCGCAAATCCCCGCGCCAGCGCGCGCCAACCAAACCACGCCAAGATCAACGCCCCCACAAAGGCCGCCAGAAACGGGGTAATCAGCGCCACGCCACGCCCTGTTAAAGGTTCCGCAAGCCGCACACACAGGCCCGACAGCAACAGGCCCACTGGCATCATCCCCCATGCCATCAGACGATAGAGGCTGTTCACGCGCCCCAGCAACGCGTCCGGGATCGTGCGTTGGCGGTAGGACACGGAAACCGTGTTCCAGACCAATCCGGTGAATTCAAACAGCGCCAGCACGAGTCCCAACGATACGGCCGTGGGCGCATAGGCAATGGTCAAAAACGCCGGTGCCGAGGCCGCCAGCATCCATTGTGCCGCGCGCAATGTCCCCAGCACGCGAATGATCGCATGCCCGCACCAGCCGCCCAGAATGCCGCCCAAGGCGCCGCCCGCAAGGATCAATCCATAGGCCTGCGCGCCCAGGTTCAGGTTTTCCTGCACATGCAGGACCAGACCAATCAACACCATCTGAAAAAGCAAATTCCAAAACCCGGTGATCCAGGCCAGCGCCCGCAGCAAAGGCGCACCCGCCAGAAAGGCAAACCCCTCCCGCAGTTCAGCGCGCCAATCAGAGGCAGCGCGCGTCGGCGGCTTAAACTGCCCCGCCACCCCAAGCACCAGCAGCACGGCCAGCACATAGGCCCCCCCGTTCAGCAAGAACGGCGCAGACAAGGCCCAAGCGATCAACAGCGCGCCCACCGCAGGACCCAGCAAGGCATTGCCCACCAACTCCACCGACCACAGCCGCCCGTTCGCCTTTTCCAGCGCGTCATGGGGCACAATGGCCGGCAGCATGGTTTGAGCCGCATTGTCGCGAAACACCTCTGCGCCGCCCACAAACAGGGCCGATGCCAGCAGAGCGCCATAAAGCAAGTCGTTTCCCACCCCTGTTGCCGGGGCATCCGGCAAGGGCAGCGCCAGCCAGATCGCCAGTGCGACACCAACAAACACCATCCCCCGTAGCACATCCATCCACAGGATCAACAGGCGGCGGTCCACACGGTCGGTGATGATGCCGGCGGGAATAGCGCAAATAAACCACGGCAGGCGCAGGGCGACGGGGACAATTGCGATGAGCAGCGGATCACGCGTGATCAATGACGCAAGCCAGGCCCAGGCCACCGTCGCAATGCCATCGGCAAGGTTGGTCACCCCGCTGGCAAGGACAAATCGTTGAAACGATGTACGAAGCATTGCGCGGCCTCTTTGGTGCAAACCCGGTCAGTGTGTCAGACCCCAAGACAGGCGCAACCGGCAAGGCGGAACGATTTCCATAACTTTTTTCGTCTCAGGGGGTTTTCCCTCTTGCAGAAAAGCAGATGGATAGGTATCTCCGCCTCACCCAAGGAAGCGGGCGTAGCTCAGGGGTAGAGCATAACCTTGCCAAGGTTAGGGTCGGGCGTTCGAATCGCCTCGCCCGCTCCAA
>CALFWM010000078.1 GCA_937928635.1 uncultured Sulfitobacter sp.
CTCTTCTTTCCCAGGCAATAGGGCTCGATGGCGGCCCATTGATCATCAGTCAAAACAGGTCGGCTCAAAGCTGCTCTCCTTCGTTTGCAACTTTGAATCAGAACTCAAAACAAATGGGAACCCTGAACGTCAATAGCTCCTAGAAACACTGCGAAACTGTCCGAAAAGGTGGGAACACTTCAGTCTTCGATCCGGATTTGTACTTTTTGCAGGTCATAAAGGATTTCGCGGGTTAGGACTTCATCTCGGAACCGGGCACCGAACCTGTAGCAGTATCCGTTCTCCTCAGATGGCCCTGGTTCGTGGGATGTCGTTCCGGTACCAATTGTTTTTATCCAGTCCAGCAAGGATTATACTGCGCCAGCCGTGCCACGTCAGATCGCCTGCAATGCGCGAGGGGCCTTAGTCAGAAACACGTTGTGCGGCATCAGCCTCCTTGGGTTGCGCGCCTGAACCTATGTGTGCTCCACACCAATAATGCGGCGGTCAGCACCATGATTGCATAGGCCACCATCCCGTAAAGCGCGTAATTTGGAATGACCCACAGCAGCAGCGTGTCATTCCCGCCTGGCACAAAACGCGCGCCAAACCCCATCAGTGCGCCGCCCAGAAAACAACGCAGCATGACCTTTGTCTTTGGCCCGCGCAGTGCAAACTTGCCAAAGATCATCGCCGCAACGACCGCCCCGCTGAACAGGGCCAACACCGTGATTTCGACCTCGTACGTAGGGGAAAAACCATGGCCATTCACAACCTGACCCACCCAGTTTTCATATGTCCAGTTGGGGTTGCTGGCAAAGGTCAACACGGAGAAAACCCCCATCACACACAAGGCAATGATTGCCCGTTGCCGCCGCCACAACGCGCGAAAACCACTGTAAAGGAAGCCTGCAAGAAAGACCGCTGTGATTGTCCAAAACAACAGCGGATCAAGGGCAGGTGCCTCTGATAATTTCGGCATACTGTAGCTGGGAATGTCCGGGATCAGCCGGGCCACCGCCAAGCCTGCAAAGGTCATCAGATAAGACACATTGCCGGTTCCGATATGCCCGACACTGCCAATGAAACACGCGCGGTTCACAAACGCCCCCACACCCATCGCAACGGAGGCCCCTACCAATGTCCAGCTGAGCGCTATGGACGTCGGGGGCATCAGCTGCCCCGGCACAAACGCACGCAGCACCAAGACGGTCATCCCAGACCAGCAGACCGCAAAGATGATGCCCAGCATCCAGTCCGCTTTGCGGTGCAGCACCATACGTTTCGTTGCCGCGATTGTGCAGGTGCTGGCCAGCGACAGGGCCGCCCCAAGGACAAAAGCAAATAGAATAATTGGCTGCAACATGGTCAGGGCAAAATCTCCAGATGCGCCGCACGGCGCGATATGCCTGCGGGGCGTTTCCCTGTCTTGTTGATCCAAATACGTGCCGCGATCAAGCACACCGCGCGTGCAAATTGCCGTTATCTGGCAATTGCTACACAGAACGGCAAAGGACGACATGAAAATTAGTCTTATCGGGAGAGGTGCGATCCGTCGGTTTATCTAAGCGCATCTGGCCGCATAGGGCGGCAACGCGCAGCGTTCATTCAGGTGTCCGCCCGACCCATAGCGCATGTCCGTACCGTTCTAAAAACCCAGGTGCAAGGGAAAGGCGGGGACGGCCCCAGAGAATCCTACAGATGTGTGGCGGGCAAAAACGCCTCGGGTAGTGGACATCGCCAAAGCCGGATGCGCCGAGGTCAGGAAAACAGCATGCCACCGTTGATGTCGATGTTGGTGCCCGTCACAAAACCGGACTCTGCGCTTGCTAGGTAGAGGATCAGATTGGCCGTGTCCTCTGGCGTGCCCTGACGGCGCGCGGGGGCCGTGGCCTCCAACCCGCGCCGGGCGGCATCCGGCGTGTGGATGTTGTGAAAGTCGGTGTCGATCATGCCCGGACACAGGGCATTGACGCGGATGTCTGGCCCCAGTTCTTTGGCCAAACCTCGCGTCAGCGTCATCACCGCCCCCTTGGAGGTCGCATAGGCCACTGCACCTCCGCCGCCGCCATCGCGCCCGGCCTGGCTGGCGAGGTTCACAATTGTGCCGGTTTTCATATGCGCAAGGCAGGCGCGGGTCAGCATGAAGGTGCTGGTCAGATTTAGATCCATCACTGCGTTCCAATGCTTATTGGACATCTCGGCAATCTTGACCCGCGCGATCAGACCACCGGCATTGTTGACCAACACATCAATGCTGCCAAATTCGGCCATTGTTTTGGCCACCAGTGCGTCCACATCCGCTTCTTTCGTCAAATCCCCTTGCAGCGCAAAGGCTTGCCCACCCGCCGCGTTGATCTCTGCCACGGCCGCATCCGCGCCAGCACCGCTGGAATAGTAATTCAGCGCAACACGAGCCCCTTCGGCTGCAAGCCTGCACGCGGCAGCCAGGCCGATGTCACGGCCCGCCCCTGTGATGATGGCGGTTTGACCTGCTAGTTTCATGTGCTGTCCTTTGCTGTAGTCTGGCAAGAGCGGGGATGTCGTTGGAGGGCTTGATTCCCAGGTGTCCAGAGACTGGTATACTAGTTATTTATCTGGTATACCAGTGTAAACGCTGACCGCCAGGGCGCTTGCGCGCTGTGCGTGTTGCGCAGAAAATCAGCTTTATCCTTGTGGTTTTGTTATGGCCGATTATTCGCTAGAACGCGCAGAGGATGGCCTGAACTGGAGAAAGCGCAATGGCGCAAGCAACGCAACTTGGCGCGCGGCGCACAAGCGTGGATGACATCTTTGACCATCTGCGCGATGAGATATTGTCGTTGCGGCTCAGACCGGGTGACAAGATTTCGGAGGCCGATATCGCCGCCCGGTTTGGGGTCTCGCGCCAGCCCGTGCGGGATGCCTTTAGCCGGTTGGCCAATCTTGATCTGCTGTTGATCCGTCCCCAGCGTGCCACGGAGGTCAGACGGTTTTCCCTGCGTGAAATTGTCAAATCGCGTTTTGTGCGTGCGGCCATCGAAACCGAAGTGTTACGCCGTGCTGCCCAGTTGTGCGATGCGTCCGGCGCGGCGGCCCTGGAACAGTCGCTGGTGGCACAGGAAGAAGCGATCAAGGCGCGCGATGTGGAACGTTTTGGCGCGCTTGACTATGACTTCCACAAGACCCTGTGCCAGATTGCGCAGGTCGATTTTGCCTTTGATGTGATCATGGAGGAGAAATCAAAGGTGGATCGTCTGTGTCTGCTGAGCCTGTCCAAGGAAAACCGGATGCCAGAGCTGGTGCTGGACCACCGCGCCATTGCCAGCGCAGTGATCGAACATGACCCCGAGCGCGCGATAGAGGTCGGCATGCAGCATCTGGGCCGATTGGACGATACCATCGACAGCATCACCGTGACCAATGCGAATTATTTTGAACCGATGGACATGTAACTGCGCTGACACCGCAAGCATTCTCAGCAATCCACTCCCCAACCAAAGGACATAAAATGACCGATTCCAAACCCCGTGTTGGTGCTCCCGTGGAGCAGATGAGCTTTGCCACCGTTGACGGCGGCACCATCACCGTTGGCGCGCCAAAGGAGCGTTGGAGCATGCTGTTTGTCTACCGTGGCCGCCACTGCCCGCGCTGCAAAAAGTTTCTCAACAAACTGAACGCCGTATTGGCGGATTGGACTGAGGTGATGGACGTGGCTGTGGTCTCGGCCGACACGCTGGAAAAGGCGCAGGCGGACAAGGCCGAATTTGGCTGGAGTTTTGATCTGGCCTACGGGATGAGCGAGGCGCAGATGCGCCGTCTGGGGCTTTATGTGTCTGACCCTCTGACAGAGGCCGAAACCGACCGCCGTTTTGCGGAACCGGGGGCCTTTGGCATGCGCCCGGATGGGTCTTTGATGCTGGTGGATATTTCCAACGGCCCTGCGGCACGCCCGGATCTGGAAGAGCTGCTGGACGGCATGACGTTCAACATCACCAACGACCGCCCCGTGCGGGGCACGGCCTAAAACAGTTTTCGATCAGTCTGAACCACTCAACGCTGCCCAAATTATTGATTTCAATGGGTTAATTGATGCGTGACGTTTCAGATTGAATCGAAAACGCCATAGACGATCTATCTGCTGGCGCGCAGGCCAGGACACATAGAATTGCAAGTGCAGGTTTCGCGACCGCTCAGGCCACCGCGAAACCTGCGAACGCCTCCCAAACTCTCAAAATCCCCGGAATCTCCGCAGGGCGGGGCATAGGGCCACTTGGCAGTTGACAATTCTAGTATACTAGTCTTCTTTAATGCTAATTCGACAGGTCGCAGCACACGCGCGGGATGGGTCGAAAACAGGGATAGAAACTCATGGGAGGACAAGATGTTTCACACATTTAGCAAATCATTGGCCGGTGCGGCGGCTCTGGCTGTTCTGGGATGCGCGGCACATGCTGCGGACTGGCGCGGCTGGAACATCCACGTAGACGGGTATCCAAACACCGTCGCGATGGACAAATTCGCAGAGCTGCTGGAAGAAAAAACCGGCGGCGAAATCACCTTGCAGATGTTTCATGGCGGCACCTTGGGCAGCCAGCCTGACGCGGTAGAACAGGTGCGCCTGGGTGGTCTGGAAATCGGCAACTTTAACCTTGGCCCCATCGGCCCCATCGCCGCCGAGGCCAATGTTGTGTCCTTGCCATTCGTGTTCAAGGACGTGCCCCACATGTTCCGCGTGCTCGACAGTGAAGGCGGCAAAGCCATTGCGGCTGGCATGGCGGCCAAAGGGTTGCTGCCGCTGGCATGGTATGACGCCGGCGCGCGGTCATTCTACAACGGTGACAAGGCGATCAACACACCCGCGGACGTGGTGGGCATGAAGGTGCGCGTGATGAACAACGACCTGTTCACCGGCATGATTGCGGAACTGGGCGGTAACCCGTCACCGATGGCCTTTGCGGAAGTTTATCAGGCGTTGAAAACCGGCGTTGTGGACGGCGCGGAAAACAACTGGCCCTCCTATGAATCCACCGGTCACTTTGAGGTGGCGGGCTACTATTCCCTGTCGCAGCACCTGATCATCCCGGAATGTATCTGCATCAACACCGACACCTTTAACGGCTTGTCCGCTGACATGCAGGCAGCGGTGACCGCAGCAGCACAGGAATCCGCGCTGATGCAACGTGATCTTTGGGCCGCGCGCGAGGCGGTCAGCCGCAAGGCGGTTGAGGATGCAGGCGTGATCGTCAATGAAGTGTCGGACAAGGCTCCGTTTCAGGCGGCAATGGGCCCGGTCTATGAGGCCTATTTTGAAAGCAACCCTTCCTTGCGCCCCTTGGTCGAAATGATTCAGGCCACTGAATAAATCCTGATCTGATGTAAGCTGAAAGCGTCCAACGCCACAAACGGGTGTTGGGCGCTTTCTTGACCGGAGAAGCCTGATGCCCGACACGCCCCCCATGCCCCTTGCCGTAAAGCGGATGAGTGTCACGCTCGATAGGGTCGCTTTTGCCTGCCGCGTGCTGACGGGGATCGCCCTTGTGGTGCTGACGGTGATCTTTGGCTGGCTGGTCTTTGGCCGCTATGTGTTGAACGCTACGCCAACCTGGGTCGAACAGGTGGCGCTGTTGCTGGTCATGGTCATCGCGTTTCTGGGGGCCGCTGTGGGGGTGCATGAAAACACCCATCTGTCCGTGCTGATCCTGCGCAACAGCGTGGCGCGGCGCATGCGCACCGCATTGATCGTGCTGAGTGATGTGATCATGGCGGGGTTTGGCGGGATGATGCTGTGGTTTGGGGCCAAGCTGACGATTTTCAAATGGGGGTCTTTGATCCCGCTTATTCAATTGCCAGAAGGGCTGCGATCACTCCCCCTCACGATTGGGGGCGGGTTGATCTTGCTTTTTTCTCTGGGCCATCTGATCCGCCTGTGCCTTGGCGTCGATCACCGCAGCGACACGCTGGAATAGGGGCGGATCATGGGTATTCTTGTTCTGTTGGGCATCTTTGCCTTTTGCGTGATCATTGGCACGCCTGTCGCCTTTGCGCTGGGCATTTCGGCCATTGCTGCGTTTTGGTATGAGGGCCTGCCGCTGTTGATCGGCTTTCAGCGCATTGTCTCTGGCATCAACGTCTTTGCCCTGATGGCGATCCCGTTTTTTATCTTTGCCGGAGATCTGATGTTTCATGGCGGTATCGCGATGCGGCTGGTGCGTTTTGCCTCGGCAGCCGTCGGCGCGGTGCGCGGCGGGCTTGGTATTGTGAATGTCTTTTCCTCAATGCTCTTTGGCGGCATTTCGGGGTCTGCGATTGCGGATATCTCGGCGCTTGGCTCCATCCTGGTCCCGGTGATGAAGGAAAAGGGCTATGACGCCGATTATGCCGTCAACGTCACGGTGACCTCCTCCATCGCGGGCATTATCATCCCACCCAGCCACAACATGATCATCTTTGCCATTGCGGCGGGGGGCGGTATCTCGATCTCCAAACTGTTCCTGGCGGGCGTTGTGCCGGGCATCCTGATGTGCCTCTGCCTTGCCGCGGCCGCCTATCTAGTGGCGGTCAAACGCGGCTATCAGGGCGAGACTTTTCCCGGCTGGACCGCCCTTGCCATCGCGTTCTTTGGGGCCATCCCCGGCTTGCTGACGGCGGTAATCATTGTGGGCGGTGTGCTGTCTGGCGTGTTCACGGTGACGGAATCCGGGGCCTTTGGCGCGATCTATGCCTTTATTGTGACGCTGATCGTTTACCGCTCCATCACATGGGAAAAGTTTCTGGTCGCGGTCACTTCATCCGTGCGGACCACGGCAATGGTGATGATCCTGATCGCCTGCGCAGGGGCCTTTGCCTACATGCTGACATTTTACCGGGTGCCCAACAAAACCGTCGATCTGCTGACGGGGCTGACCGATAACCCCATCCTGATCCTGCTGATGATCAACCTTGCGCTGTTGCTTCTCGGCATGATCATGGACATGGCAGCGCTGATCCTGATCTGTACGCCGATCTTTTTGCCGGTGGCCAATGCGCTGGGCATTGATCCGTTGCAGTTTGGCATGATCCTGCTGGTCAATCTGGGCCTTGGACTGTGCACACCGCCCGTGGGCTCTTGCCTGTTTGTGGGCTGCGCGGTGGGCAAACTGCCGATGGAACAGGCCGTGCGCACGATCTGGCCGTTTTATCTGGCGATCTTTGTGGCGCTGATGTTGATCACCTTTGTGCCTGCGGTGTCGCTGACCTTGCCACGTCTTATTGGCGGGTAGGGTTAAGAACCTGTTCACGCTTAAACAGCACCGATGGGTCTGTTGGCGTCAGCAAACCGCGCGCAACCGTGTGACCAGACAGGACAGCCGCCTGTATTGTGCCGGGGACCAGGCAATCCCCGGTCTGAACGACCTGCATCTCTGAGCGTGCCTGAAGCTCGGCCAACAGATCATCACAGGGCAGGCGGGCACCAACCATCACCAGTTTTGCGCCGTCAAAGGCCTGTACCTCACCGCTCAAAAGGTTCTCAAACTGCCCATCAGGCCGCAGGGTTGTGTTGACGTGCAGGGCAACGTCAAGATCACGCAGCCGCGCGATGATACGGTCCTGTTCCAGCGTCAGATCAGTCCAGGTGGCCACCGTTGCCTGCGGCGTGACATAGATCGCCCGGTGCCCCAGTTTGCAAATTTCTTCGGCAAGGGCGCTGGCCATGTAAAAATGATCATCATCATAAACGACATATGTGCCGGGTGTCGCCCCGGCCAGCGCGCCCTTCATGATATCATCTGGTGTCAGGGCCTGTGTCTCCCCCTCAAAACGCGTTTTCAGATGGGAGGCACCAAGCCCGTCTGCGCGCCAGCGTGCCCCGGTGGCAAGCGTTATCGTGTCCGCGCCAAATTCGGCGATCTCCGCCGCACTCAGGCGACTGGCCAGAAACAGATCAGCATCGCGGCTTTGGCTCAGTTGTTGGGTGCGGTAATCCCGCACACGCGCCCAGCTTGACAGACCGGGCAGGCGGGCCTCCCTTGTGACGCGCCCGCCGGGTTCATCGCGCGCCTCTGCCACCGTGACCTTTTGCCCGGCCCGCAACAGCGTGACCGCACATTCCAGCCCCGCCGGGCCTGCGCCGACAATCAGATGGGCGCGCCGCTTTTGGGAGAGGGCCGGGGTCTCCGGGTGCCATCCGCGCCGCCATTCCTCTGATATTGTCGGGTTCTGCGTGCAGCGCAGAGGCAGGCCATAGGCATCCATACTGACGCAGATATTGCAGCCGATGCATTCGCGAATGTCCTCCACCCGGCCCTCGCGGATTTTGGCGGGCAGGAACGGATCAGCGATCGAGGGGCGTGCGGCCCCCACCAGATCCAGCCGCCCCTTTTTGATCAGCGACACCATCATGTCTGGCGAGGTAAAGCGTCCGACGCCCACAACCGGTTTGCTGGTCAGGGATTTGACAAAATCGGTAAAGGGCAGTTGATACCCTTCCTGGGCAAAACGCGCGGTCTGGCTGTCGTTGGGCCAGCCAGAGATGTTGACATCCCACAGGTCCGGCAGTTCGGCCAGGGCGGCGACCACGTCGCGCCCTTCGCCGTCATGACGCAGCCCATCGGGTTTGCCCGGCTCCGCCACGCTAAAGCGCAGGGCGACGGCCTGTTTACCTGCCGCGACCTCCAGCGTATCCTCAAGCACCTCGCGCAACAGGCGCAGGCGGTTTTCAAACCCGCCACCGTATTCATCACTGCGTTGGTTCAGCACAGGCGACAGGAAATGGGCCAGCAGGGACAAATCATGTGCCGCATAGACATAGAGAACATCATATCCCGCCTGCGCCGCCCGTTTCGCCGCCGCCTTATGCGCGGTGCGAAAGGCGCGGATGTCGCTTTTGTCCATCGCGCGGGCCTGTACGGGCACTTCGGGGCGCAGCACGGGCAGGGCACTTGGCCCCAGCACCGGCACCCCGGTGGTGATGTTGCGCGCGCGCATGCCGCCATGCGCCAGTTCGATGGCGGCCAGACTGCCATGGGCCTTTATTGCGGCGACCTGTGCGGCGTGCCGAGGGATATCGCTGTCGTCCCAAATCCGTTCCATCGGGTGATTGGCCATATCGCTGTCGGGGCTGATTTCGCTCATCTGCATGGCGACGGTGCCCCATCCGCCCTCAGCCTTCATCGCACGCAGGGCAATCGCGCCCTTAGGCTGGGCCCAGCCATGCCCGGTGGCATGGGGTGCGGCGTAAAACCGATTGGGGGCCGTGACCGGCCCGATTTTCACAGGCTCAAACAGGATGTCATATCTGGGGTCGTGGGGGGGCATGGTGCTGCTTTATTCCAATCACATTTGCCGCGCGGTGGCGCGATGGGACATGCAAGTCATCTAGGGGGAGCGTGCCACACCCTGATCGGCGCGCGCAAGGTCAGC
>CALFWM010000079.1 GCA_937928635.1 uncultured Sulfitobacter sp.
AGCAGATTTGTGGCCGAATTGACGCAGTTTAGGCCCGCCAGTGATGCGGTGCGTCCCAGATCGGGCGATTGGCCTCCTGGGTAGCCTGATCCGGGCTGACGCCGATGTCATCCAATTGCGCCGCTGAGAGCTTTCCCAAGGCAACCCGCGAGCGGCGCAGGGCCATCGCATCCCGAAGAAAAGAAAGCAGGCTACGGGGCGAATACGCGGGGGTGGCAAGCTGAGCGGTGCGGGTTTTGGTCTGGGTGAACATGGTGTAGCACTTTCCATATTGTGATGTTTGCGGTGGTTTGTATTTTGTTTCTTGATGTATGAGGCAGCCAAAAGCATAATGAAAACGAATGTTTGTTATGGAAAGCATCAGAAGGTTTGATATATGCGCAATCTGGACATCACCACCCTCCGCTCTTTTGTTGCCGTGGCGGATGCAGGGGGCGTCACACGCGCAGCCGGATTTTTGCACCTGACCCAATCTGCAGTTTCAATGCAGCTTAAACGGCTGGAAGAGGTGCTGGGTCTGGATCTGCTGGACCGCAGCGGGCGCACCATCGCGCTCACCGCATCGGGGGAGCAATTGCTGACCTATGCACGCCGAATGATTGCGTTAAATGACGAGGTCATCTCGCGGTTGACCGATCAGGCGTTTGAGGGGGAGATTTCATTGGGGGTGCCTCACGATATTGTGTACCCGGCGATTCCATTGGTGCTCAAACAGTTCAACGCGGCCTTTCCGAGGGTGCGGGTGCAGCTTGAAGCGTCCCACACCACCGTTCTGAAGGACAAATACAGCAAAGGGGCCTGTGACATGATCCTGACCACAGAAACAGGTCCGGATGTGGGGGCGGAAACACTTGTGCAAAAGGACCTCTGCTGGGTTGGCGCGCCTGGCGGGTCTGTCTGGCGGCAAAGCAACCCGCTGCGGCTGGCCTTTGGGCGCATCTGCGTTTTTCGCGCGGTGGTGACTGGCGCATTGGACCGCGCGGGCATTTCCTGGGAGATCGGCGTTGAAACGGACAGTGACCGGACCATCGAAGCCGCTGTGGCCGCTGATCTGGCCGTACATGCCATGATTGATGGCACCCAGCCCCCGTATCTGGAGCAGATTGACCATGGCGGATCCCTGCCGGAACTGCCGCGACAACTGATCAATCTCTATGGCGGTGCCACGTCAAAGGGCGACGTACATGACCATTTGGCGGGTCTGCTGCGCGAGGCATTTGCGCCCACAAAGTCTGGCCGGTTGCGCGCGGTCTGACCAAAACCGTATTTTCCACGTGCTCCGGTGCTGCCCATCGGCACGATTCAGCCGATGCGGCATGGCTGTGTCGCGTGGCACCCCGGCCACCAGGGGGATGGTGCTGAATCATCTGCGGCGATACCACCATAGAGTGTAAAAAATTCAATAAATGCAGCAGGCTCGACATTTTTCCCCCTTACGTTACAGGACTTTCAAATTAAGGACATTCCTGTGCATACGTTTCTGTTTAACCACAGGGTAACACCTGTGGTTGTATCAAAGATCGTGTTACCAGCTGTCATATGTGCAGTTTATAATTGCCCGAAAGCCGTTTTTTCGTATGGTGGCTGCTGTGGGTGTAACGCAAAACTGAGGTGCCTCGGGAGGGGGACATGGTAATGTTTGACAAGGTTGCTGTGTTATTGAGTAAGGGAAAAATTAGATGGCTCATAAAGTAGACGTTCATGTGGGAAAACGCATCCGCCAACGGCGATGGCTTACCGGCATGACACAGCAAAGACTGGCAGAATTGGTTGGGATCAAGTTCCAACAAATTCAAAAGTACGAAACAGGGGCGAACCGCGTCAGCGCGTCGCGTCTTTGGGATATCGCTGATGCACTGGACGTTCAGGTCTCGTTCTTTTTTGAAGGGCTTGAGGTTGATGCACCGGAAGATAGCGAAACAATGGATGCCGTGCCCGTCGATTTGATGGGTGACAAAGAGGCGATGGATTTGGTGCGCTCGTACTACGCGATCCCCGAAAACCAGCGTCGGCGTTTGTTTGAACTGGCGCGCGTTCTCAGCGACGTGGCGTAAGATACTTTGCTGACGGGGTGCCCGATGGGTGCCGTTTTATCAGCATTTCTTGACACTTGCATCGGCCTGCCGAAACTGGCAGGCCGATTTGCATGAAAACACCTGCGTCTTCCTCACCATTTGATCCAGACATCGCACGCGTGGCACATCTGCTTGCAGATGCCGCGCGTCAGGTCATTTTGCCCTATTTTCGCACATCCTCCCTGACTGCTGACAACAAGGAGGAAGATGGGTTTGACCCCGTGACAGAGGCGGACCGCGCCGCAGAACGCGCCATGCGTGCGCTTTTGCAAACCCATCGGCCGGATGACGCGATCTTGGGGGAGGAATATGGCACTCAGCCCGGAAGTTCTGGCCTGACCTGGGTCCTGGACCCGATTGATGGCACACGAGGGTTTATCAGCGGCACCCCAACCTGGGGCGTTTTGATTGCCGTGTCAGACGACACCGGGCCGATCTACGGGATCATTGATCAGCCCTATATTGGTGAGCGGTTTGAAGGCAGGCCAGCCGGGGCAACACTGACCGGGCCATTGGGCACGCAGGCGCTGCACACCCGGGCACCGCGTGCAGTGTCAGCGGCAACGGTGCTAACCACCTTCCCCGAGGTTGGCTCAGATGCAGACCGTGCAGGGTTTCACGCTGTGGCCTGCAAAGCCCGCCTGACCCGCTATGGCATGGATTGTTACGGCTATGCCTTGTTGGCCACCGGGCAGGTCGATCTGGTGATTGAGGCGGGGCTGGCCCCCTATGACATTCAGGCACCAATCGCTGTGGTGCAGGCCGCTGGTGGGGTTGTGACAGATTGGACAGGCGGGCCGGCCCATCAGGGCGGGCGCGCGGTGGCGGCAGCAAACGCAGATATTCACGCACAGGCGCTTGCTATCCTACAGGCGTATTGACCCGTTAGCACTCTGGGCCTAGCTTGTGGTGCGTGTTGGTTCTTTGGCCTGCTTTCCACCAACGCCCTTTGGTTTCCTGAGGCAGGTATGTCAGGAAACCCTCTCAAATGACTGATACCCTTGTTAAAAATGCTGATGTTATCCTGACCATGGATGACGCGCGCCGTGAATTAACGCGCAGCGACATCTTGATCCAGAACGGTGCGATTGCGCAAATCGGACCGGACCTGATCTGTACAGGTCAGGTGGTAGATGCGCAAGGCTGCGTTGTGACGCCGGGTCTGGTGAATACGCATCATCACCTTTATCAGACGCTGACCCGCGCGGTGCCGGGCGGGCAGGACGCGCTGCTGTTTGGCTGGTTGCAAAGGCTCTATCCGATCTGGGCGCATTTTACGCCGGATCATATGTTCACCTCGGCCCAGGTGGGGCTGGCGGAACTGGCGCTGTCGGGCTGCACGCTCAGCTCTGATCATCTTTACCTTTATCCCAACGGCGCGCGGCTGGAGGATACGATCCATGCCGCGCGTGAAATCGGGCTGCGGTTTCACCCGACGCGAGGCGCAATGAGCATTGGTGTGAGTACAGGGGGCCTGCCGCCCGACGATCTGGTCGAAAATGAATCTGCGATCCTTCAGGATTGTGCGCGCGTGATAGACGCCTTTCATGACCCTGCCGAGGGGTCGATGTGCCGGGTCGGCATTGCGCCCTGTTCGCCGTTTTCCGTCAGCCGCGATCTGATGCGGGAGGCGGCCCTTTTGGCGCGGGACAAGGGCGTGATGCTGCACACCCATCTGGCCGAAAATGAAGAAGACATTGCCTATTCTCTGGAAAAATTCGGCTGTCGCCCGGGGCAATATGCCCAGGATTTAGGCTGGGTTGGCGCAGATGTGTGGCATGCCCATTGTGTGAAGCTCGATCCTGCCGAAATTGCATTGTTCGCCGCCACCAAAACCGGCGTGGCCCATTGTCCCTGCTCCAACTGCCGTCTTGGCTCAGGCATCGCACCGGTGCGGGCGATGCGCGATGCGGGGGTGCCAGTGGGGCTTGGCGTAGATGGGTCGGCCAGCAATGATGCGGGCAACCTGGTGGCAGAGGCGCGTCAGGCGATGCTGTTGCAACGGGTCGCCCAAGGCGCGGATGCGATGAGTGCGCGCGAAGCGCTGGAAATCGCCACGCGCGGCGGCGCAGATATTTTGGGGCGACCGGATTGTGGCCGTCTGGCGGTTGGCAAACGGGCGGATTTGGCGATTTGGGATACCTCCGGGCTGGCCTCAGCCGGCAGTTGGGACCCTGCGGCACTGCTTCTTGCGGGCCCCACGGTGGTGCGCGATTTATTTGTTGAAGGGCGCGGCGTGGTGCGCGATGGTCAGCTCACAACCCTGGACATGGGCGCGTTGATTGCGCGGCAAAACCAGATGGCAAAGGAGCTTGGGACCCTATGAAACACCTGTTTGTTACATTGATCGCTGCCGTGTTGATGTTTGGTGCGGGGCAGGGCGCGGCATTCGCGGACGAATTGAACGCCTATCGCAAGGCCAACGGGGCCAAGCCGCTGGCCTATTCCAAAAAGCTGGAACGCGCCGCGTTGAAACATGCGCAGGACATGGCGGCAAATGGCTTTAAATCGCATACGGGCAGTGATGGCTCCGATGTGGGCAAACGGGTCAAACGTGCGGGGTACAAATGGTGTCACGTGTCCGAAAACATCACCTGGGGGCGCAGTTCCTTGTCAAAGGCGATTGCCGCCTGGTCGGCCTCCGGTGGCCACAAAGAAAACATGCTGCGCCGCAAACCGCGTGAATACGGTGTCGCCGGGGTGGATGGCATTTGGGTGATGGTCTTCGCCAAACGCTGCTAAACCCGACGCGCGCCCGCCACCCAGACATCCGCAATCGCGCGGTCATCGCCCATCATGAGGGTGGCAAACAGCGCCTCCCAAATGTCATTGGCGTTTTCAAACCGCTGGGCGATTGCCGGGGTTGAGGACAGGTTGAGCACGCTCACATCCGCCTCCAGATCCTCTGCAAGGCTGCCGATTTTGTCGTCCAGATGCAGACTTCGGGCTGATCCGGCGGTCGCCAGCCACATCAGCTGCGCCGCGTGCAGGGGCGTGCCGCGCAATTGCCCAATTTCATAAGCCGCCGCCATGGTGCGCAGCATTGAAAAGGACGACCCACCGCCCGTGTCCGTGGCCAGCCCAACAGAAATGTTGCGCGCCACAAGGCCCGCCATATCAAAAAGGCCTGACCCGATAAACGTGTTGGAGGTCGGGCAATGCACAAGTGCGGCCCCGCTTTCTGCAATCCGGTCCACTTCGCGCGGCTCCAGATGGATCGCATGGCCAAAAACCCCCCGCGCACCCAGCAGGCCATGCGTCTCATAGGTGTCCAGATAGTCCCGCGCCTCCGGGTAGAGCGATGCGACCCAGGCAATTTCATCCGTCTGCTCGCTCAGATGGGTTTGCATCAGGCAGGTAGGATGTGCGCTCCACAGGGCACCCAATGCGCTGAGTTGTTCGCGCGTGGAGGTGGGCGAAAACCGCGGCGTGATGGCATAGGAGGCCCGCCCCTTGCCATGCCAGCGGTCGATCAGCGCCTTGCTGTCATCATAGGCCGATTGCACCGTGTCGGCCAGCCCGTCGGGCGCATTGCGGTCCATGCAGGTTTTGCCCGCGACAATGCGCTGCCCGCGCTTGGCAGCCGCGTCAAACAGGGCGTCCGCGCTGTGGGGATGAATGGTGCAATAAGAGGCCACTGTCGTGGTGCCATGGGCCAGTGTCAGATCAAGGTAGCGCGCGGCAATTTTGGCGGCATAGGCCGGGTCCTCCAGACGTGTCTCTTCGGGAAATGTGTAGTCATTCAACCAGTCAATCAGACGCTTGCCCCAGGAGGCAATGATCGCCGTTTGTGGATAATGCACATGGGCATCGACAAAACCGGGTGCAATCAGATGATCCGCCCCATACTGCGTGACCCTCGCGTCAGGATGCGCCGCGCGCAACGTGTCTGCGGTGCCCACCGCCGCGATGGTGCCCTCGGCCATCAGCACCCCGCCGGCGGTGTCGATCCAGACGGCATCCGTGACCGGGTGCAGCATCGGATTTTCGCGATAGCGCAGGGTCGGGCCAATAAGCAGGGAGGGCGTCTTCATGTGCGCGACACTATGAAAGCGCGCGCTCAGGAACAATACAGATTGTGAAGGGACAAGCCGATTGCCCCCCCAAGCAGCGCCGCCTATGGTCAGGAAAACCATAAAAGGGGCCCGTGATGAGTGAGCAGATCAAAGAGCCGGAACAGACCCCCGATGTGACCTCTGACGCCACCGGGGAGGGCGAGGTTTTTGAGCTGGACCGGCGCAAAGTTGATAACATCCTGTATGCGGTTGAGATTGACGAGCGTGAAAGACTGATCGAATTGATGGAGCCGCTGCACGCGGCGGACATTGCGGATGTGCTGGAGCAGATCACCCCCTTTGATCGTGCCCGGTTGATCCGTCTTTATGATCGCGAATTTGACGGGGAAATCCTGTCAGAACTGGATGAAGGCCTGCGTGAGGAGGTCATTGCGATTCTGACGCCGCAGGTGCTGACGCAGGCCGTGCGCGATATGGACAGCGACGATGTGGTCGATCTGGTTGAGGATCTTGAAGACGACCAGCAGGAGGCAATCCTTGAGGCGCTTGAGGATGCGGACCGTGTGGCGGTTGAAAATGCGCTGTCTTATCCGGAGTATTCCGCCGGGCGCCTGATGCAACGCGAGGTCGTGATGGCCCCAGAACACTGGAATGTCGGGCAGGCGATTGACCATCTGCGGACCACGCCGCCCGATGATTTGCCCGATCAGTTTTACCACATCGTCATGGTCGATCCGCGCCTGCATCCGGTTGGCAACATCACCTTGGGGCGGCTGATGCGCTCGCCGCGCGACACCCCGCTGCGCGACCTACTGGAGGAGACATTTCAGATCATGCCCGCCACGCTGGATGAGGCGGACGTGGCCTATGCCTTTAACCAATATCACCTGATCTCAACGCCTGTGGTGGATGAAGAGGGGCGGCTGATTGGGGTGATCACCATTGATGATGCGATGGCCGTGCTGGATGAAGAGCATGAGGAAGACATTTTGCGCCTTGCCGGGGTTGACGGTGAATCAACCCTCGCGGATTCAATTTCTGCCACCACCAAACGGCGCTTGCCCTGGTTGGCGGTTAATCTGGTCACGGCGATTGCGGCCAGTCTAGTCATTGCGCAGTTTGAAATGGCCATTTCGCAAATTGTTGCTTTGGCGGTTTTGATGCCCATCGTTGCCTCCATGGGCGGCAATGCGGGCACCCAAAGCCTGACCGTGGCCGTGCGCGCGATTGCGACCAAGGATTTGACCGGCTCAAACGTGTGGCGGGTGATCCGGCGTGAATGTATGGTGGGGCTGATCAATGGGGTGATCTTTGCCGTGGTGATGGGCATTGTCGGGGTGATCTGGTTTGGCTCACCCGCGCTGGGTTATGTCATTGCGGTGGCCATGGTGGTCAATATGGTGGTGGCCGGGCTGGCGGGCACCGGCATCCCGATTGTGCTGGAACACATCGGTGTTGACCCTGCACTGGCTTCTGGTGCCTTTGTCACAACCGTCACGGATGTGCTTGGTTTCCTTGCCTTTTTGGGTCTCGCGGCGGTGGTCCTGCTATGACCCTTGCGCAGATCAAGGCCGCGGCGCGCAAGGCGGCGTTTGCCCGGCGCAAACCCCTGTTTGAGGCCGCCACTGCCGCGCAGGCCGGGTATCTGAGCGAAGTTTTGGCGGGCCATCGCGGTGTGCCGCTCTCCGGTTTCATGCCCATCCGAACGGAGATTGACCCAGCCCCCGCCATGGCAGAGGCAAGCGCCTATGGCCCCGTCGGGGTGCCGGTGATTGAGGGGGAGGGGCAACCGCTCAGGTTCGCGGCATGGACCCCGGACACTGACATGGTGCCTGGTGCCTTTGGTGCCGCGATCCCTGTTGATCCCCGGTATTTTACACCTGAAATTGTCATCGTTCCTTTGCTGGTGTTTGACCGCACAGGCGGGCGTCTGGGCTATGGCGGCGGGTTTTATGATCGTACGCTGGAGCAGCTGCGTGCCAAGCGTCCGACGCTGGCGATTGGCTTTGCTTTTGCCGGGCAGGAGGGGGAGGTGCCGCTGGAATCCACCGATCAACCGCTGGACCTGATTGTCACAGAGCGCGGTGTAATTGAGGTAAGAGGATAGACGAAATACGACCCACAGGCGCAAAATAGACCAAATTCTTCACGCTCTCGTGCTAGCTGTCTGACGATCAACCGTACCAAAAGGAAAAATCATCATGATCACCTCCCATGGTTCCAAAGTGGTCTATGCCAACCGCTGGATGAAAGTCCGCGAGGATGCGGTGGTTTTTCCAAACGGAGATGAGGGTATTTTTGGCGTGGTTGAAAAGCCTGATTTTGTCGCCATCGTGCCGATTGACGCACAAAACCGCATCCATCTGGTGCAACAATACCGTTATCCCGTGGGGCAACGCTCGTGGGAGATCCCGATGGGGGCCTGGCAGGATCAACCGGATGCGGACCCCGAAACCGTCGCGCTTGGTGAGTTGAAAGAAGAAACCGGGTTTCGCCCCGGGTCAATCACCCATGTGGGGCATATTTTTCAGGCACCGGGGTATTCCAGTCAGGGCTGTCATCTTTATGTGGCGACCAATCTGGCCAGCGGTGCCACGGAGCGTGAGGCGACCGAAAGTGATATGATCACGCGCGGGTTTAGCGTGGCAGAGTTGCGCCAGATGATATCGGATGGTGAGATTAAGGATGCGACAACGATCGCCGCCTTTGGCTATCTGATCCTGAACACGGAGTTTGCGGCGATGTTCCGTTAAGTCAGATGCGGCCTTGTCCCAATTCCACCCTTGCCCCTTGCCGATCAAAACCCTAACGCTGGCCACATGAAAATTCTCTTTCTTGGCGATGTGATGGGCCGCGCCGGGTGCCGCGCGATCAGTGAAAACCTGCCCCGGTTGCGGGCGGACTGGAAACTCGATTTCATCATTGTAAACGGCGAAAATGCGACCGGGGGCATAGGCTTGTCCGGGGCACATGCCAAGGTGTTGCTGGAGGCGGGGGCCGATTGTCTGACTCTTGGCGATCATGCCTTTGATCAAAAGGACATGCTGAGCTTTATCACCCATGAGCCACGCATCATTCGCCCGTTGAATTTCTCGAAAACCGCACCGGGCAAAGGCGCGCGTCTTTTTACCGCGCAGAATGGCAAAAAGGTGCTGGTGACGCAGGCGCTGGGGCAGGTTTTTATGAAACGCCCCTTTGATGATCCGTTTTCCGCGCTTGAGCCGGTGTTCAAGGCGCATCCCCTGGGGGGGCTGGCGCAGGCGATCATTGTCGATATGCATTGCGAGGCGACATCGGAAAAAATGGCGATGGGCCATTGGTGTGACGGGCGCGCCTCGCTGGTGGTGGGCACGCATACCCATGTGCCAACGGGCGACGCGATGATACTGCCCGGTGGCACGGCTTATCTCACCGATGCGGGCATGTGTGGTGATTATCATTCGGTGATTGGCATGGAAAAAACTGAACCGTTGCGCCGTTTCATCACTGGCATGCCCAAAGAACGATTTACCCCCGCCAATGGTGAGGCAACCCTGTCAGGCGTCTATATCGAAACCGATGACCGCACGGGGCGCGCCACGCGTGTTCAACCGATCCGCACCGGAGGCAGCTTGCAGGAAAGCACGCCTTGAGCGCCCGCCAGATCGCATTTTACACATGTTGTCTGGTCTTGATGGGCGCGGGCTGGGGCCTTGGCCAACCGATGAGCAAGATCGCTGTGTCCACAGGATACGGTCATATTGGGCTGGTGTTTTGGCAGCTTGTGATTGGCATGGCCTTGATGCTGACGATCTGTATCCTGCGGCGGCGCGGCGTGCCTTGGACCCCGGCGCACCTGCTGCTTTATGGGGTGATTGCGCTGGTTGGCACGGTCTTTCCCAACACAATTTCCTATCAGGCGGCGGCGCATTTGCCCGCTGGTATTATGTCATTGTTGCTGAGCGTGATCCCGATGTTTGCCTTTGGCATTGCGTTGATCATGGGCAACGACCGGTTTTCGTCACAGCGTCTTTTGGGGCTGATCATCGGGTTGGTGGGTGTGTTGATTATCATCACCCCCAGCGTGGATCTGGGCCAGCCGGTGTCGATTTTTTGGGCGGCGGCCTATCTGATCCCAGCGCTGTTTTATGCCTTTGAGGGGAATTACGTTGCCAGGTTTGGCACTGAGGGCCTTGACCCGTTTCAGGTCATGCTTGGATCATCTCTGGTGGGGCTGGTGATTATTGTGCCGCTCATGGTGGTGTCGGGCCATTATGTGCAACCGATCTGGCCCATGCCGGTGTCCCAGCAGGCGCTGGTGGTGGCCAGCGTTGCCCATGTGCTGGTCTATGCCTGCTACGTCTGGCTGGTGACACGGGCCGGGCCGGTGTTTACCGCGCAGGTCAGCTATCTGGTGACCGGCTTTGGCCTGTTCTGGGCCTATCTGATTTTGTCAGAGACCTATGCCGCCACCCTCTGGCTGGCGCTGGTCGTGATGTTCTTTGGCATGTATCTGGTGCAGCCCCGCGCCAAGGCCGCACAGGTCGCCGCCCAAGCAAAACCCTTGTGAGCCGCCCGGGCTTGCGTAACATTTGGATTATGCGTGCGAAAGGCATCACACCATTATGCTCGATTTTCTAAATCTGTCAGACACAGGCGTCGCCCTGGCCACATTGTCCGTTGTGGTGGTGATGTTTCTGCTGTTCGTGCGGGAGGTTTTCCCGACGGAGGTTGTGGCGCTGGGCGGGGCGGCCCTGATGCTGGTCATGGGTGTATTGCCTTACGCGCAGGCGCAGGCAGTGCTGTCGAATGCGGCCCCCTGGACAATTGCGGCGATGTTCATCGTGATGGGGGCGCTGGTGCGCACCGGCGCGCTGGATGTGCTCACGCGGCAGGCCGAGCGCTACGCGCGCACCAACCCGCGCATGGCGGTGATTGGGGTGATCCTGTCGGTCATGGGGGCCTCTGCGATCATGAACAATACGCCCGTGGTGGTGGTGATGATCCCGGTGGTGGTGCAGCTGAGCAAAACCTTGGGCACCAAGGCCTCCAAGTTGCTGATTCCGCTGTCTTATGCGGCGATTATGGGCGGCTCGCTCACCTTGCTGGGCACCTCGACCAACCTGCTGGTGGACGGTGTGGCGCGCACACAAGGGTTGGAACCCTTTGGTATCTTTGAGATTTTGCCGATTGGTTTGGTGATCTGCGCCTGGGGGTTGACCTATATGGCGTTGTTTGGGCGCAAGCTGTTGCCGGAACGTGAAAGCATGGCGGCGATGCTGGGCGGGGACCGTTCAAAAAAGAAGTTTTTTACCGAAACGGTGATCCCGGCGGATTCCTCCTTTATCGGGGAGCAAGTCACCGCCGTGCCGTTGTTTAACCGTCAGGGTGTGCGGCTGATTGACGTGGTGCGCGGGGACAGTTCGCTGCGCCGCTCCCTGAAAGAGGTGACGCTGGGAAAGGGCGACCGGGTGATCCTGCGCACGGATATGGCGGAGCTTTTGGGGTTGCAAAACAGCAAGGAGCTGCGCCCGATTGATGAGGTGTCCTCGGTCGAAACCACAACCGTCGAGGTGTTGATCACGCCGGGGTGTCGGATGGTTGGCAAACCCCTGGGCGTGTTGCGGTTGCGGCGGCGCTACGGGGTGTACACGATTGCGGCCCACCGGCGGAACCAGAACATCGGGCACCAGCTGGACGAATTGGTGGTTAAGGTGGGCGATACCCTGCTGTTGGAAGGGAACCCGGAAGACATTCAGCGTCTTGCCCAAGACATGGACATCATTGATGTCAGTCACCCCTCGGCGCGGGCCTATCGACGCAGCCATGCCCCAATCGCCATTGCGGCGCTGATCGGGATTGTCACCTTGGCCGCGCTCAATGTCGCGCCGATTTTGATGTTGGCGGTGATTGCCGTGGCGCTGGTGTTGGTCACCGGGTGTATTGATGCGGAAGAGGCGTTTTCCTTCGTGGACGGACGCCTGCTGGCGCTGATCTTTTCGATGTTGGCCGTGGGGGCAGGGTTGCAAAATTCAGGCGCAATTGCCCTGTTGGTTGACAATATCGCGCCGGTGTTGGGGGGCATGCCCCTGACCGTGGTGATTTTTGCAGTGTTCCTGTTGACCACGGTGTTGACCGAGATCGTGTCCAATAACGCTGTGGCCGTCATTATGACGCCAATCGCTATATCGCTTGCCGCCGCCCTTGGGATTGATGCACGCCCCTTGGTGGTGGCGGTGATGATTGCCGCATCCTGCGCCTTTGCCACGCCCATCGGATATCAGACCAACACGTTGGTTTATGGCCCGGGGGGCTATACGTTTGCAGATTTTCTGAAGGTTGGCGCGCCTCTGAACCTGTCCATGTCCATACTGGCCAGCGCGGTTATTCCGTTGATTTGGTAAGAGGGGCGGGCCAAGGCCCGCCTTACCTTGTGAGCGGTGTGCCCGTAAGGCGGGCCTTTGCCCGCCCTTGCGCTGTCAGCTTTGTCTGAACCAGATCACAAAGGGCAGGGCGACAAGATACATCGTCACGCCGTAGATGGCCGAGGGCAGGGCCATGGTCGAGAACCCATCTGTCTGACCCGTAATCAGGTCAGACAAGGTGATACCAAGCGTGGCGTTCTGGATGCCCGTTTCAACAGAGATGGTTTTGCGCGTTTGCCAGACCAGCCCCGCCATGCCCGCCAGCATCAGCCCAATGATCATCAGCCCGGCATTACGGTAAGCGGTGCCCTGATCCCACGTTGATCAGTGGATCGCTTTTTTCGACTTCCACCGTTTTGCGAGCTTGAGCACATCGAAGCGTAGTTCGTCTTCTGGTGGCGTGCTTGGGTCGAAC
>CALFWM010000080.1 GCA_937928635.1 uncultured Sulfitobacter sp.
CTCTTCGGTCTTGGCCTGGTCAACAATCTCAACAGGAAGAAAGCACGGTTCCGCGCCAACCGGTTCTGCGACCGTCTCCACATCAGGCGCAAACTTGGGATCACGCAACCACTTGTGGATCAAATTGGTGTTCATCGCGTAACGCCGCGCGACCTGCGCAACCGAAACCCCCGGCGCACATGTTTGCGCACAGATCGAAACCTTCTCCTCATCCGACCAGAACCGCTTCTTCTGACCCTTCTTGCCCGCCATATCCGCCCTCAAGATGTCCACTATCATTGGTGGACACTATCAACACACTCTATAGCACGTCAGAGCAGCAAGGCCGGACGCTTACCGCTTGATTGAGAGCGATGCCTTCGGACCGACGCAACAGTTTTGCTTTGCGTTTCAGTTCATTGATCGGTGCAGATAGGTTCATTTGAGTTTCTCCTATTGCGAGCAAAAATTCACAATCCCTCCTTATGTGAGCGCTCGAACAGAAAAAGCTCTATTACATACCCTGCATGATGAATGCTTTCCCATCGGAGGGGGGGAGGCTGGGGCGTCAGTAATAACCCAAGAATAGGAACCCTTCGGCTGCCCTTCAACCCCAAAGCGAAAGAATGATTGTTTGGTCGCGGTATCAGCTAGATCTTTGTCCAGTCGATCACGCCATGGTCTTTGACATGCTCAACAGCTTCAAAGCTGACATAGTCCCCGAAGATCACCATGTTGCTGCCGTCATGCCGCGCATTTGGCACCAAAAGCGCCGAGGGATCTGCTTCATCCTCTGAGCCTAGGAAATGCGCGGCCTCGCCGATCTTTTGGCAGGCTTCATACTCACCTTCCCGCTTAAGATAAGGCAGCTTTCCATATGTCGCCGGATAAATCCCGAGACCGGCCAGGAATGACATGTCGGTTAGGTCGAGAACGCCATCGATCTTCACCTGTAGCTCATGCAGCCTGTACTTGATCTTTGAAGGCGCAATCGGCTGGCCCCGCGCGACATGATAGTGCATCTCCGCAAGCGCCCCTTCCCGGCTCAAGGAGGTGTAGAGCACTTCAAATGTGCCGTCATCCCACCGGTTGCCGCCTGCAAAGAACAGCGTCGGATCGCGCCCGTCGCGCGTGACGCGCCACAGGCGGCCTTCATATGCCTGGGTCGTTAGTCCTTCCAGAGCATCGATGAGCGTGTGATCTCTGGGACCTTCGATCATGTGTTACAGATATCCGTCAGTGTCCAGACGATCGAGCACGCGGAAGATCTCCACCACCTCGCCATCATGGATCAAGTCGATGGCCCGCTGCCCTTCGAGCTGCGGATGGCGCGCGTATAGCCAAAGACGAATTTCGTCATTGGAGTAGTAGTCTTCCAACCGCCTCACAACATAGATGAGGTCAGACAGAACCCGCTCGCTGGTTGGCTGCGGGCGCTTCGTCCCATTGCGCCAGCGAGAGACCGTGGCTTTGGAAACATCTGTGACATTCGCAATGTCTGTTCCGTTCAAACCACCGATAGATTCAAGATCTGATATGCTCCTTGCAATTGCTGTAGTTGTCATCTCTCCGTTCCAGTCTGGTTGAGTGGAGTGCTCCGACGCAAATCGCCGATCGCCCTCACCGTCGCCCCCTGTTCCGTACGTTCTTGTGCAAGATTTTCATATGTCCCTCTGAATTTTTCTGATGACGTACTGAATTTGACGAGCCGCGCGCGCAGCTTCGCCAAATCTACATTTTTGGCCTCGGCTATCTCCGCTTTCGGATTGAGCTTCGCAGCCTTGTTCGCCGTCGCAACAACCTCGCGCATGCGCTTATCGGCAAAGTGATTCGGACGATTGACTGTCGGAATGGCGTTGATCTCATCCATGCGGCGTTGTGCATCGTAGACGTTGAACTTGCGTGGATCGCGGCGGATGTCTTCCACACCGTTTGGTAGCACCGTCCGGTCGTTGGGCAGCAAGGCTGATTTCGCGCCATGCGCCGACATCAGCACATCCAGCTCCGCACTTGTAAATGTGCATCCAAGTGACGACATACCAATGCGGGTTGCCCGTCCACCAGGTTTGTCCTTGTCGCGTTCTTCCGGAGGTTCCGCCCATTTTGTGGTTGTGAAGGACGTTTGTTCCCCAAAGCCATGTGCAATGCCTGACACGACATTCATGGCTGCCAAGGACTCGGCCGACAATCCACCCATATAATCCATCACAATCGGTTTCCCGATATTGTGCCACCGGGACAGCGTGCGCACGAGACGCTGCGCATTCACCGGTCCAAGAGCTTTGGACATCGACGCCCGCACCCAGAGATTGTCGTAAGGCAGATCCGACAGGTTTGGCATCATCTTCGATTGGAAGCTCTCATCCATGAAGCCCGTCAGCCGCGCGGCCACGAGATAGTCTATTGCAATTGACTTTCCGCCTTCTGAATCAAGCGCGCGGCGCAACAGCAAACAGGCGTCATGGTCGATCGCCTGCCAGCCTTCAAAACCGGGATCAGCAAGGTAATGCGACGGCGACAACACAGCACTGACGCCATGTTTGACGGCACACCGCGCAATGGCCCCATAGATATCGGTCGGGTGACGGCCCCTAAACACATCTGGCGCAAGCGGTACGCCCCGTGTCTCAGGTGCCCATGGGGCGCTCGCGGCTAGTCCGGCACATTTGCGTCGCGCGGAGAACTCGATAGTGCGCGGATCAAGGACGATCTCTGCACCAAGGCCCTGCAGAACCTGGATGATGTCTTTCTGAAAGCCGATTTTCGACCCATCAACAACAAAGCGCTTGCTTTTGATCACGCCCGCAGCGGCCAGTTCAGCGACTTTTCGGTAACTCGTTTCCCCCAGGCGTATGTAGTGGGCCACAGGTTGAAAGACGGAGGCTTGCTTTGGAAATGCGATAACGCTCATGATGTGATCTTTCTGTTTCAGATATTAGTTTCGTGAAACGCAAAAGTCAATTCCATACTTTTTAGAAGGCAGCTCAGGCCTTAGCTAAACTGGTTCTTTTTCGGTTTTGGGGGCGTTGGAAGTTTGACTATGGCCAATCAAAATCGCCGTAAGCTCGCTTAAATATCGATTTTGCTTCCGCAACGAAAGTCCGGAATGCGGGATGCAACCGCAGCATCCGAGCAAGGCGCTGAGAGTCCGGTAAGGGCCGTCCTCTCCGGGGTATTTGGCAGCTACCGCTCAGATGCTGCGCTAGCCCCAACGGCAGAGAAGAGCCCAACCTGTAAATTAGTTCTTCCCGCTGCGCGCGCTCGCAGCAAGATATTCGTTGCGTCTGCGCCGTTCATGGCGCTGCGTGGCCGCAGGAAAACCAGTCATTAGCGCTACACGCTGCGCAATTTGAAGTGACAATTGACAAGACGCAGGCAAACATCTCGTGACCGATCTATCACTGAAAGTCCGTTTTGCTCGGACGCTTGTCCAGCGTCATTCCATCCGTCCAGCGGCGTCCCTTTTGACCTGATGTTGGGCTATTCGTCGAATGACGGCTTCAAGACGTGAACCAATGCGCGGTGCAGAGCGTGCAAACCTTCACGGCTCGAAGATGACTTTAATTTGCAGCTCGTCTTGGGCGGGCTTTCGGTCCAGCGCGTCTTCGAAATCTTCCAGCGTGTATTTGTGGGTGACGCAGGCGTCCCCGTCGATCAACCCGCGCGCCATGAGGTCGAGCGCTATGGGGTAGGTAAAGGGGGCCAGATGACCGCCGCGGATGTTAAGCTCTTTGAATTCGCCAAAGATATTAAGGTCGATGGATGCCCTGTCTTTGTAGACGCCGAACACGACAATTTTGCCGGCTTTGCGGATCAGGTCCAGCCCGCGTTGGAAGGCCGCTGTTTGGCCAGAGGCTTCGAGGTAGACATCGCAGCCCCGGCCATCTGTAAGGTCCATGATTGCTTCTTCAAGGGCCGGATCATCAGGCGCAAAGGCCATGTCTGCGCCCAGTTTCAGGGCTGCGTCCCGTTTGGCTCTTCCGGGGTTCACAAGGATCAATTTGCGGGGCGTCTTCAACTGCGCGGCCTGGATCATGCCCATCCCGATCGGGCCAGCCCCTGCGACCACAACCACGTCGTCAAACTGGATGTTAGCTCGCTGCACGCCATGGATCGCATTGGCCAGCGGTTCGACATAGCAGGCGGCGGCATGCGACAGCGACGCGGGCACTTTGTAAACCACGGCATTCGCAGGATAGATCATATATTCCGCCCAGCCCCCATCTAGCGTCGCGCCCATCACATCCATCGTGTCGGTCAGATGATACAGCCCACGCTGGCGGAAGAAATCATTTCCGTGGGTGACGTTCAGTTCTGCAACGGTGCGATCGCCGAGTGCCACACCATGACGCTCTGCGGCCCCGTCCCCCAAGGCCGCGACGGTGCCGGTAAATTCATGGCCGGGAATAAATGGAAAGCTCAACCCCCAAGGCGCGTTGCCCTTCCACATGGCCCGGTCAGCCGCGCAAATGCCAGAGGCGTCGACCTTCACCAAGGCCTCGCCCGGTCCGGGCTGGGGCACGGGAAGATCCGTGTGGAACCGGTGCTGCCTGCCAAAGCCATGACACCGAATTCCGCGCATGACCTTTTGCATAGCTACAGCCCCTCTGCTTTTGCGAGCGAGTGTACGGCATCGACGCGGGCTTCGGCCAAGTCTTTTTCGGTGATGCCCAGCCTTTCGCCCATCAGATCTTCGATCCCTTGGGTCAGGGCCAGCGCGTCCAATCCGTAGTATCGCATCAGATAGGCGCGGCTGCCGCCATGGGCGTAGGTGTCGTTCAGGCCCAACCGTTTGAGTTTCTTGCCGACGCCATTGTCCGCCATAATCTCGGCCATCAGCGACCCGATGCCACCTTCTGTCACGTGGTTCTCCAGCGTGATCACGCCACCTTTGACGCTGTTGATATGATCCAGCATCGCTGCCGCATCGAAGGGTTTGATGGTGTTGAGATGCAAGTGACGCACAGACACGCCTACGCCTTCAAGCGCCTTGGTGGCGCGCATCGCTTCTTCGGTGCTGATGCCTGCGGTGACAATCAAGATGTCGCTGCCAAGGCTGAGTTCGCGCATCTGCCCCACAACGATTGGGGTATCAAACAGGCGGGGCATCGACCCACGCAGCACACGGCAATAGACGGGGCCATCGATGCTGTCGGCGGCTTCGCAAATGCTTTCGACCTCGGTCGCATCGCCGGTTTCCAGAATGGTCATATTTGGCATGGAGCGCATCACGCTGATGTCTTCAATCGCTTGGTGCGTCATGCCGCCCGGCGTCGTGATCCCCGGCAGAAACCCCATGATGCGCACCTTACGGCGCGGATAGGCAATCGACGCCATCAGCTGATCGTAGGGGCGGCGATAGGTGAACACGCCAAAGGTGTGAATGAACGGGCGATACCCGGCCAGACCCAGCCCGCCAGCAAAGCTCATCATGTTTTGTTCGGCCATGCCAAGGCTCAGGAACTGGTCTGGGTGGTCGTCGCGGAACTTGTCGATCTCGCAGGACGAGGTCAGATCAGCGGACAGGCACAGCACGTCAGGATTGGCCAGCGCGTGTTTTTCAAACGCCCGCTCGTAGGGGCGGCTTACCATTTCGGCCATCAGTGGGCTCCTTCGTAATCAATCGGATCAATGTCCAAAGCATCAGCGATAGAGCTGTTCATGCGGGCCCGTTCATCTTCGGATTTAAAACGGACATAATGCAGACGCGGGAACCGTTCTTCGAGGATCGGCATGGCGTGAAACGGATTTGAATGGGCCAGAATGATCAGCGGCTTGCCTTCATGCGGCGTCTGGGCCGCCGTACGCATCGCGTTCAGATCGTGGGCATCACACTCCGCCACGACCGCGCCGAAGTGTTCCATCTTGGCGCGGATGTCGCCCACTTCCATCACGCTGTCCATTGCGCCGTCACATTGCTGGCGGTTCACGTCCATGATCGCTTTGACGTTGTCGATCTTGTGGTGTGCGCAGCACTGGATGGCCTCCCATGTCTGGCCTTCCTGCACTTCACCGTCCGACATATAGACCCAGACTTTGCCTTTCTCGCCACGCCTTTTGCGGCCCCAGGCCAGACCTGCCGCCGTGGACAGGCCGATGCCAAGCGTGCCGTTGTGCACCTCCATGCCAGGGGAATGTTCCGCGCCGATCATCTCGACGCTGGATCCGTCCTTGTTAAACATTTCAAGCCCTTCGGGGTCCATGCGCCCAACCTCGATCAAGGTTGCATAGGCCACCAGGGCATAGTGGGCGGGGGCGATGAACAAACGGTCAAAATCCGGCTCAAACGGGCCGTTGTAGCCCGCACCCGTGTGATACTCGGGGTTGTCCACATGCGGCACACCCTCAAACGGTTTGGGGATCATCGGCAGGGTCGGCGCACCCAAGGTCAGCTCTTCGTTGTAGAGCCACGCAAGCTGTTCGGCGGCCGAACAGGCTTGCGACAGATACCCGCCGTTGTTGCGCATCGCGTGCTCAAACACCCGACGCCGGATCCCGAGCGCAATCTCTTCGGTCGTCTTCTCGTTCTTCAACATTTGCGCCATACTCCAGGCAAGGTGGTTAGAGCTTAATAGTTACATATGTCAAAAAGTATGTCATATGCAAACATATTCCAGCACTGCCTAGAGGGCCCTTTGATGACACAGAAATTCACAGCAGCGCATTGGGGGACCTACGAAATCCACGGCACGGGGGAGGCGACCAACCTCGCTCCGCTGCCCCGTGATCCATATCCGGCCCGCATCGGGGCAGGCTGGCTGGATGCGGTGCGGGACCCGTCGACACGCATCGCGCGCCCGGCGATCCGGGAGGGGTGGCTTAAGGGTCGGGACCGCGCGCGCGCAGGCGATGCCAGCTTTGTCGAAGTGCCATGGGACGAAGCGCTGGACATCACCGCGCAAGAGCTGTCCCGCGTGATCGACACGCATGGCAACGGGTCGCTTTTTGCGGGCTCTTATGGCTGGGCGGCGGCGGGCCGGTTTCACCACGCGCAATCGCAACTGCGCCGGTTCCTGAACACGGTCGGCGGCTATGTCGGGTCGGCCAACACCTATTCCCATGCCGGCGCCGAAGTGATCCTGCCCTACCTTGTCGGGCAGAGTAACCGTGCGTTTCAGGATAGCATGACAAGTTGGTCGCTGGTGGCGGAACACTGCGAGTTGCTGGTGGCATTTGGCGGCGTCTCAAAGCGCGCCGCTCAGGTCACTTCCTCCGGCACCACCATGCACGAGACGCAGGACTGGCTAGACAAAGCCCACGCGAATGGGTGTGAGGTCGTCAACATCTCACCGCTGCGTTCAGATGTTGCAGACCACGTGAAGGCCGATTGGATCGCCCCACGCCCTGGCACCGATTGTGCCTTGATACTGGCGCTTGCCCATGAGCTTTTCACTCATGGCCATGCGGATCAGGGCTTCCTCGCACGCTGCACCAATGGCGCGAAACTGTTCGAAGACTACGTGATGGGGGCGGACGGCACCGCAAAGTCTGCTGACTGGGCGGCAGAGATTTGCGATATCCCGGCCGCGACAATCCGTGACCTCGCCGCGCGTATGGCGCGGTCCAAAACCATGATCAACCTGTCTTGGTCCTTGCAACGCGCCGACCATGGCGAGGTGACACTTTGGGCGGGCATGGCGCTTGCCTGTGTCTTGGGTCAAATTGGACAACCGGGGACGGGATTTGCGTTTGGCTATGGCTCGACCGAGCCTGTGGGCCGCCCGCATCGATTGATCAACTGGCCTTCTGTGCCCCAGGGAAAGAACCCAATTGATGACTTCATACCCGTGGCGCGTTTGGCAGAAATGCTCGCCCATCCGGGGGGGAGCTATCCCTATGATGGTCAGCGCAAGGTCTACCCCGATATCAAAATGATCTGGTGGTCCGGCGGCAACCCGTTTCATCACCATCAGGATCTGGCGCAGTTGGACCGATTGTGGCAGCGGCCCGACACGATCGTCGTGATGGATCATTCATGGACGGCAACAGCGCGCCGTGCGGACATCGTGCTGCCCACGACATCTGCGCTTGAGCGTGATGATGTGATGATCAACCGTCGCGACCCTGCGTTGGTCTATATGTCTGCCGCGATTGATCCTGTGGGAGAGGCGCGCAATGACTATGATATCTTTGCAGGCCTCGCGACACGCATGGGCACCCATGCCGCTTTCATGAAAGGCCGCAGTTCGCAGGACTGGCTTGCAATGCTTTGGGACGAATGTGCCGAAGTTGCCGTACAGAACGGGTTCAAACTGCCGACCTTTGATGCGTTCCGAGAAATGGGAATCTTCGACATTCCTGACACGCCTGAGGAACGCATCCAGCTTCAGGATTTTGTCGCTGACCCGGACAGGTTTCCGTTAAACACCGCCAGCGGACGGATCGAAATTCACAGTGCAGCCATCGCCCAGATGACCTTGCCCGACTGCCCACCTTTGCCGATCTGGCAGGCGCCCGCTGAATGGCTGGGCGCGGCGACGGCGGGACAGGTCCATTTGATATCAGGTCAACCGGACACGCGGCTGCATGCCCAAAACGACAATGGGCCGACGTCCATGGCAACCAAGACCCGAGGGCGCGAAACCTGCACAGTGCATCCCAAACTTGCCGCACAGCACGGCTTGTCCCCAGGTGACGTCATCTTGATCCACAATGACCGCGGCGCGTGTTTGGCCGGGGTCCATATCTCGGATGCGTTGAGGCCAGACACGATTGCTCTGCCCACTGGCGCTTGGCTGGATTTGCGGGTGCTTAACGGCACGCCCACCTGCGTTCACGGCAATCCAAACATGCTGACGCTGGACAAGGGCAGCACCGGTCTCAGCCAAGGCAATGTGGCTCATACCGCGCTGGTCAGCATCACCAAATGGGACGGCCCCTTGCCCGACATCACCGTGCATCAGCCGCCCGTTATTCTGCCCCGCTAGCGCAGCCGTTTCTGGCCCACAGCAAGCGCCAGCGCGCCGACCAGAATAAGCCCTGACAATGCGTCCTTGAGGTTGAAGTTCAGCCCCATGAGGTTCAGCCCATTGCCAATCATGCCAAGAAACAGCACGCCAATCAGTGTGCCGATCACATTTGGTCGCCCTTTGGGATGGATCGACGCACCAATGAACACCGCCGCAATCGCGTCCAGCAGATAGGAAAACCCTGCCAGCGGGGTAAACATGCGAATGTTCGCAGACCCGATCAGCCCCCCAATCGCGCAGGTGGCCGAGGCGATTACAAAAGCCACGAACATGTATTTGCGCACCGGAATACCCGCCACATTTGCGGCAGAGCGTTGCAGCCCAATGGCATGGATACGTTTTCCAAGGATCGAACGCTCAAGAAAGATGAAATACGCAATCAGGACCACTGCGGCGATGATAATCTCGGTCGGGATGCCAAAGACGTCTCCAACGGCGAGGTCGCGGTATTCCTGCGGCATGCGGCGATGCGAAATCGGCCCGCCGCCATTGGTGAACACCCGCTGGACGGACGACCCGATAAAGAAGGTTCCAAGCGTCGCCATGAACGGGCTGACCTTGAGACCAACAATCAGGACAGCATTCAAAACGCCAACGCCCGCACCGCCAAGAACGCCCACAAGGCAGGCCATCTGCCAGCTCGAGTCATACTCTTTGAGTGCCACAACCGCAAAGGCCGCGCCCATATCAAAGGCGATGCCAACCGACAGGTCGATCCCGCCCATGGCCACGACAAGCGTCATGCTAAGCGCCAGAACCAACAGCACAGCAGAGCCTTCGACCATGTTCAACTGGTTGCCAATGGTCAGGAAGGCAGGATTGTAGAGCGAGAAAAAGATGAAGAAGGCCGCGATGATCAGCAGGAATCCGTAGCGTGCGAGGATGTTCATCATTGCTCGCGCCCCGCTGCCGCTGAGGCCACGACCAGCAAGATCAGCACGCCCTTGATGCATCCGGTCCAAAAGACATTCACCCCGATTGAGATAAAACCAACGGACAGGGCAGAGACCAACACGGCCCCCAAGACAGCCCCCCAAACGGTGACCACCCGACGCGGTGAGAATGCAGCCCCAAGGAATGTGGCTAGAACCATTTCAAGCAGCAAATTTTCCTCAGACCCCGGTGACGATCCTGACCCCCGTGCGAGCACGAAAGAGCAGGCGATCCAGCCCGCAAATGCGGCCAGCAGAAAGGACTGTACGACAAAGCGATTTGTTGGGATGCCGCTGATTTCTGCCGCGTCGCGGCTGCCGCCCGTGGCTTGCAGGTTCATGCCCCATTTCGTGCGGTGCACCAGATGCCAATAGGCAAGGGCCACAATTGTGGTCAACACCACCCCGGCCGCGATGCCTGCGATACTGCCGTCACGGATAAACACGATTGTCGGGTCCGTCACCCCAATCCGGCGGCTTTCTGTGATGACCTTGGTCACCCCCACGATGGCAACGGATGTGGCAAGGGTCGCCAGCAGGGGCGTCATGCGCACCCAAACCACGAGGCCCGCGTTCACTGCGCCGATGATGCCTGCGGCCCCAAAGGCCAGTACAAGGCCCCAGATCAACGGGGACTGATGGTTTGTCACCTGATCCGCCACGATGGCGGCACAGATGATGGCCGTCGCAGGGATAGACAGATCAATCCCACCCGAGACCACATCATCACCCCCCGCGACAATGACAGTGGCCAGACCAAGGCTGACCAAGACGGTGGGAACGGCTTGTTTGAGGATCAGCTCCAATGTCGGGAAGCTAAGGAAATTGGCTGAATTCAGGCTGAGATACAAAAACAACAGGACAAAAACGGTGATCGGCAGGGCGTCCAGAATGCGCCGGATGGTCAGGCTTTGTGTCATGCCGCTTGCCCGCCCGTGGTCAGGGCAACAAGATGATCCACACCCAGCCCGTCGGTGCTGATCTCGGTGATGATCTCACCGCGCAGCATCACAAGAATACGGTCGCACAGGCCAACCAGCTCTCCGGGGTCGGACGACGACACAAGCACACCGGCCCCATCCGCTGCCAGCTTTTCCACCAGCGCGTAGATCTCAACCTTTGCGCCCACATCAACGCCGACGGTTGGCTCATCCAGAATGAACAGCTTGGCACCACGGGTCAGCCATCGGCCCAGAACGACCTTTTGCTGGTTTCCACCGCTCAGGTTGCGCGCTTTCGCCGAAGGATCACGGGGGCGGATGTCGAGTTGTTCGGCAACCGCGCCCGCCTTGGCCAGCCCCATCTTGCGACGCTCAATCAAGCCTGTGGAAATATCATCCAGCGAGGCGAGGTTCACATTGTCACTGACCGACATATCCAGCACCAGACCGTCGTGGCGGCGATCACGTGGCACCAGCACCATGCCTGCGGCGACGGCGTCCTTTGGGGCATTGAACGCCTGTGATTTACCGTTGAATTTGACCGCGCCTTCGCTGGCCTTCTTTAGTCCGTAAAGAACATCAACCACCTCTTCACGGCCTGACCCGATCAGACCGGCAATGCCGACAATTTCACCGGCCTGCACGTCAAAAGACACATTCGAAAACGCCTGATGGTGGAGGTTCTGGACCTGTAACAAATCAGCCGAGGCGCAGTGAGAAACGTCCGGGAACAAGGCCTCAATCTCCCGACCAACCATCGCCGTGATCATGGCATCCGTGCTGTCGGGCAGGACCTCTTCGAACACGGACACGGTTTTCCCGTTGCGCAACACGGTGACGCGGTCGCAGATGTCGGTGATTTCCGCCAGATAGTGCGAGACATAGATCATCGCGATGCCCCGGGCCTTAAGGTTCGTGATCGCGGCGAACAGTTTTTCCGTCTCGCCGCTGGACAATGGGGCTGTTGGTTCGTCAAACACCACCAGCTTTGCCGCTCCATCAATCAGCGCGCGCGCAATCTGCACAAGCTTGCGTTCGGCAATGCCAAGATCGCGGATCAACAGATCGCCCGACAGCTCGGTGCCAAGCGCGTCCTTAAAGAAGCTCTCAGCCTTAGCTTTCATGTCTCGCCGTGACAGACCGCCAATGCCGGACAATTCTTGCCCCATAAAAACAGACTCGGTCACTGTGAAATGCTGAACCAAATGCAGTTCCTGATGGATGAACCGGATACCCGCCTCATGCACACTGCGCGGGGTGACGTCCTGCAGCGCCTCGCCATCAATAGTGACCGTGCCACCGTCAGCCTTGTAGACACCGGCTAGCACCTTGATGATCGTCGACTTTCCCGCGCCATTTTCACCAACGAGGCCATGAATTTCGCCGGGCTGAACGCTCAACGCGGCCTTATTCAGCGCCAGAACACCGGGAAAGGACTTGATGATGTCGTGCATCTGTAAAAGGGCAACAGCCACGGCAGGTCCTTCGGTATGATGTTTGGGCAAGGTCGTGTGAAAGGGCCCGCAAAGTCAAGGCAGGCCCTTTCAAGGGAGAACTGTTAGTCCAGTGTGCCGTAGCCAAGCGCCTCATAGGCGGCTTTGGCTTCTGCTTGACCGTTCACCGGGAATACATCGACAAATGTCTGCGGCAAAAGCGTTTCACCCGCAAAGTGCGCCGCTACATTCTGCGCAGCCGTCGAGCCGATCAGATTGGGCTGCTGCGCCACGTTGGCCACGAAAGGCGAGCCGTCTTCGGCCATGATCTCAAGCGTATCCGGGCCACCATCAAGGGCCGTGACCAGCACGTCAGTCCGGCCAGCCTCCTCAAGTGCCTGCACGATGCCGATGGCTGGTTGGTCCCAACACCCGACATGGATCGCGTCCAATGTGCCTTCGGGATATTGTGTCAGCAGATCAAGGGCCTTCTGGCGTGCATCCTCGGGGGCGTTTGCGAATTCTTCGGCCAGTTCTGGCTGGATGATTTCGATTCCAGGGTAGTCCTCAAGAACATACTTCCAAAGCCCTGCGCGGATCCCGCAGATACGCAAAGCGCCTTCAAAGGCGTTGAACACGGCAACCTTGCCCTCGCCACCAATGGCGTCGGCCATGTAGCGACCAATGGTGGTGCCCATGTAGTAGTTGTCGGACGTCGTGTTATTGACCGCATGCGGCGACTGATGGTCCACAGTGAACACCGGAATACCGGCTGCTTTCAACGCCTCGAACTTAGGCTCAACCGCGCCGTCCCCAAGGATCGAGATCACAGCATCAACGCCTTGGTTCAGCAGGATATCGTGGTTGTCTGCATGGACCTGATTGTCACGGCCACCATCGACAGGAACGACCGTACCGCCCAGCTCCTCAACAGTGCTGACCGCACCGTTAAACGCTTCGCGGTCCCAAAAGTGCTGTGTGCCCACAACAGCAACGCCAACAGTTTTACCTTCAAGCGTCGCGTGACCATCCGCTGCTGCCATGCTTGCAAAGGAGACGGACATCGCAAGCGCGGCCGCCAGTTTCTTTGTGTATTTCATTTTTTCCTCCCTAGGATGGACCCTGAACAGAGTCCGAAAGTGACCACATTTTTCGCCGCTCATACGATGGGCTGCGTTAGATCGTGCTTAACATATGACAATTTGTGTGTCATGTGTCAAATTCAATGTGAGGAGGAAACCGGGTGTCAGAACAGGTCTTGATTGGCATCGATGCGGGCACGACGACCGTGAAGGCAGCGGCCTTCACGGTGGATGGCACGCAAATGGCCGTCGCACGTCAACCCGTAACGGTCCTGCGGGAAACGGACGGTGCCTCCGAGATCGACATGGATCAAATGTGGGAGGCCGTAGTTGTTTGTCTGCGAGCGATTGCGCATGACATCGACGCAAGCTCTGTCGCAGGCATCGGTGTCTGCGGTCAAGGTGACGGGCTGTGGGCGCTCGATGAAGTTTTCCAACCCGTGCGCCCCGCAATCTTGTGGAACGATGCACGGGCCAGTGCCGCTGTCACCCAATGGGCGCAAGACGGCACCAGCGACCGCATCAGCCGCTATTGTCGCACGGCGAACTGGCCGGGCACGGCCGGGGCCGCCCTGAGGTGGGTCCAGGACAACGAGCCGGAAAATTTCGCGCGCATCAAACACATCATGTTTGCGAAGGATTGGATCGTTTGGAAATTAACCGGTCAGATCGGCACTGACTTCAGCGACGCAACCATCCCGTTTCTTGACCTTGAGACCTGTGAATACGCACCTGAGGTCTTTGCCGAATTGGGCCTGCCAGACATGATCGATCTGCTGCCCCCATGCCATGGCGCGCAAACGGCCGCCGGTTCGCTGGTTGCTGACCTTGGCTTGCCAGATGTTCCGGTTGCACGCGGGACGCTTGATCTTGCCGCCATGATGACAGGTGTCGGGCTGCACGCACCGGGGGACATGTGCCTGATCCTCGGCACGACCGCGGTTTTGAGCTACGTCGCCCCGCCTGAATCGTTTGATGCACCCCCCTTGGCCGCGACAGTGCATCACCCCATTACGCGTGACTGGATCCGCGTCTTGGCGCCGCAAACAGGCGCGTCAGCCTTTGACTGGTTTGCAGCCCTTCACCCCAACAGCTTTGGCGGAGCGGATGCAGGCGAGATTGCCGCCAAGATCAACGAAGCCGCGAAAGACGTGCCACCGGGGGCCAATGGAGTCTTCTTCCTCCCTTTCCTGACCGGAGAGCGCGCGCCATTTGTGGCACCCGACGCGGCCGGGTCTTTCCATGGCTTGCGGGTCAGCACGACCAAAGCGGATCTGGCCCGCGCTGTAATGGAGGGCACCGGATACAGCCTGCGCCATTGTCTGTCGGCAAGCGGCGCGCCCGCCCCTGAACGCGTGGTTTTGACCGGTGGCGGCGCGCGCAATCCGCTGTGGTGCCAGATCGTTGCCGATATTCTGGGCGTTCAGATTTTGGCCAACGCGTCTGAGGATCACGGCCTATGGGGGGCTGCCCTGCTAGGGGGGGCCGCCGCAGATCTCTGCGACCCCCTCGATACCGCCCGCGATGAAAATTTTGACACCTACACGCCAAATCGTGACGCACACAGAGCCTATTCAAAGCACTTTGACACTTACCTGCATGCAATTGACGCCAGTCGTACGATCTGGGCCGCAATGAGGACCCCCAAATGAAAAACACGATGACCGGCGCCGTCTACCATGCGCTGGATGACATCCGTATCGAGCAGCGCCCGATCCCGGATATTGGACCCGACGATATCCTTCTCAAAACGCTTGCCTGCGGGCTGTGCGGCGGGGAAACGATGGCGTGGTATAAAAAAGCAGAACCCAAAGTCCTTGGCCATGAACCTGTTGGTGAGGTGGTTGCGGTGGGTGCGAACGTCACCGACTTCAAGATCGGGGAACGGTTGTTCGTGAACCACCACGTGGGCCGCGTGCAGTCGCATCTGTCTTTGCGTGGCCGTTTCACCCGCGATCCGTTTTATGCGTCGATGAAGCTCGATCCCGGTGGCGTGTGCGAATATTATCGCGTCACGGCCCAACACCTGCGCATGGACGTGCACCGCATCCCCGACAGCATGACCAACGCAGAAGCAATCACGATCGAACCTTGGTCCTGCGTCGTCGGTGGCCTGAAGCACTGCAATATCCAGCCGGGCGACACCGTCGCCGTGGTTGGCGCGGGCTTTATGGGACAAGGGTTCGTCCATATGTCCCCGCTGTTCGGAGCGGGCAAAGTCGTCGCCCTCGACTTTTCCGATTGGCGTTTAAAAAAAGCACGCGAATTCGGCGCGACCCATACCATCAACCCGAAAACCGTAGATGCCGTTGACGCCATGCGTGCGGTCAACAACGGCCGTCTGGCCGATACGGTGATCGTCATTGCCCCCTTTGCCTCTGCATGGGCACAGGCCGAGGCCTTGGTTGAGGTGGGCGGCACCCTCCACCTCGGCGCGCCGCTGGCACCGGGCGAAGAATGGACCCGAGACGGCAACAAGGCCTATTTTGACGAGATCACGATCACGTCCAAATACTCATCTGACCACACGGACACATACAGCTATTTCCGCCTGCTCGAGGCTGGCCGGATTGATGCCGCCCGCGCCATCACCAACCATTTCGACATCGCCGACAGCGTAGAGGCCTTCAGAATGCTGGTCGAGGCGGAAAAATCGCTGAAAATCGTGGTCTACCCGCACGGCAAGCCGGAGGGTCTGTAATGCTGGAGGCGCTGAAGGCTGAAGTTTGCGAACAAAACCACGAGTTGCCAGCCAACGGGCTGGTCGTGGGGTCAGGTGGGAATGTGTCAGGCCGCGATCCCGAGACGGGGCTGATCGTGATCAAACCTTCGGGCGTCAAATTCGCAAAACTGACCCCCGACACGATGGTGGTTGTGGATCTGGACGGCACCGTGATCGAGGGCGAGATGAAACCCTCCGTCGATACCGGCATCCATCTTTATATCTACAAACACAGGCCGGATGTCTTTGGCATCACCCACACCCACTCCCCCTATGCCAGTAGTTTCGCCGCACGCGGCGCGCGTATCCCGGCGGTCATGACCCCGATCACCCATATGCTGGGCCGCGATGTACCCTGTTCGCGCTATGCCACACCGGGCGAGGTCGACACCGGCGAGGCCATAATTGAGGCCGCAGACGGTGGCTGGGCCGTGCTGGTCAAGGCGCATGGCGTCTTCACGATGGGTACATCGGCCACGCAGGCCACATCCTTTGCGATGTATCTGGAAGAAGCTGCGATGACGACCCATCTGGCCATGTTGCACGGCAAAGTCGATGAACTGCCGCCACAGGAAATCGACCGGTGCTACAATTGGTTTAACAAAAACTATGGTCAGTCAGGGCAAAAACAGGTCAAAGAGTAACCATGACCCAAAATTCTCGCCCGACATCTGACAAAGAAGCACTGCTCGCGAATGTGGCACTTCTTTATTATGGCGAGGGCCTGACCCAAAGCGACATTGCAAAGCGGATGCAGGTGTCGCGTACCACCATCGTCAACATGCTGCGCGAAAGCCGCGACCGCGGGATTGTCGAAATTCGGGTTGATGGGAAACACCTGTCATCTTCAAGTCTCGCGCGGGACGTGCGCGATAAATTTGGCCTTCAGGATGTCTATATCGCCAACTCCGACACCCGTAGCACCGCCAAAGACCGGGCCGCGCTGTTGTCACAAGTGGGCCGCGTCGGGGCCGCTGCGATCCTTGATATCATCGCACCCGGCGACCGGGTTGGTGTGGCCTGGGGTGAAACGATTCTGGCGGTTTCCAATGTCATGTCAAAATCCTTCACCGAGGATGTTGAGGTGTGCCAGCTGATCGGATCGATGAATTCTGACCGTGTGCCGGCCTCGGAAAACTGCGCCATTCAGATCGCAGGAAAGCTGGGGGCCAAATGCTTTACCCTGCATGCTCCGGGCATCGTCGCATCATCTGAGATGGCCGATGTCTTTCGCAACGAACCGACGATCAAGAGCCAGCTGGCGCGCCTGTATAGTCTGGATATGACAATCGCCTCTATTGGCAATGTGGGCATAGACACCCACCTTAAGGCTGCCGGGATGGCCACAGAGCCAGAACTCACCACAGCCCGCAGCAAAGGTGCCGTTGGCATCATTTGCTGTCGCTTTATTGACGCGGATGGCACAGCGGTTGCCGTGCCGCCAGACGACCGTTTGGTCGCCGCAACGCTCGAAAATCTACAAAGGCCAAAAAAGAAGCTGCTGATCGTTTGTGGATCAGACCGCGCCGAGGCAACATTGGCCGCGATCCGGGGTGGTTTGGTGACCCACCTTTGTGTGGATCACAGCCTCGCACAGCAAGTTTTGATGCAATAGTCGGCTGAGGCTCGAGCCATTTTGGGAACGCGCGGTGCCCAAAACTGGATCGCCCCGGTTTTGCCCAAGACCCTGTCGCGCGCATTTCATACCTTGATGAAACGCATTTTTACGCCTTCCTGCAACTTGCAGAGAAAGTAAATTCTAGTTCCTGTCCGTTTGAGCAGTCGGAACAGCTGCCTCAGTGCATAATGCTGCATCAGC
>CALFWM010000081.1 GCA_937928635.1 uncultured Sulfitobacter sp.
CGGACATCATCAAACAGGTCGCGTTCAAAGGGTTTTCCGACCCAATTGATATTTTCGCAATTTGATCGCTGCACCCACCCGCAGGCCAAATGATTAATTGCTTTGACAAATATCTTCGGGGATAGTGGTGGTACAAAATACGAAAAACACGATTGTCTGGGAGGACTCATGAAATTTTCAGCATTGGCCGCTGTGCTCAGCGGTATGTTGCTTGGGGCACCTGTTGCCGCCCAAGTAAATCTCACCGCCGAAACGGCCAGCCCCGGGGGCGCGGTGTATCTGTCAGCTGCCCATATGGTTGAGATCGCGGGCCGTGAGGGGATCGCCAACATCCAGCTTGCAGATGGTCAGACCCTGACCAACTCATTGCAAAACGTGGCTGAGGGCAAAACCGACATCGCCGGCACGCCCCATATTTTGCCATTCCTGATGAATCGCGGTGTGGGCCCTTACGGCGAACTTGGCCCTGAGAAGGGGGCGGAGCTGGCCTCAAACTTGCGGGCGATCACGCCCTATACATTGGGTATTTTCTTTCTTTTCGCCTATGATTCCAAGAACATCGGCGGCTGGGAAGACCTTGAAGGCAAGAAAATCTACAACGGTCCACCCCGTGGTGGTGCACTGACCAATGCGCGCGCCATGATTCAGATCGTGACTGGCCTGAAAGACGGCGAAGGCTATGAAGGCATGCAGGCAAATTGGGGTCAGGCCTCCGCCGTGATCACCGGCGGTGAGCCGGACGCGGTTGTGTTGCCAGAGCTGTTCCCAAGTGGCCGTCTGACGGCCATGGGTGCCGCAGGCAAGGTCACCGGCTGGTCAATGCCAAAGGCGGTCTATGAATCTGAAGGGATGCAGAAGTACATCAAAGCCCCCGGCAGCGCGCCTTTCACAGCGCCCGTGTCACAGTTGCAAGAGGCAATGGGTGACGGTTGGACCTTTGTTTCCGAGGATGACACCTTCCGCGCGTTTGCCACCATTGGTGGGGATGTGGTGAACAAGAACATGGACGAAGAACTGGTCTACAAACTGGTCTCCGCCTATGTCGCCTCCGTTGAAGAGCTGAAGGCCAAAGCACCTTTTGGCAACACAGTGAATTTTGACAACCCGGCGCTGGGCATGTGTGGTGCGAACCCGATGAAGTACCACAAAGGGGCCGCGCGCGCCTGGGAAGATGCGGGATACACCATTCCTGACTGCGCCAAAGACCGGTAGGGCCTGATCCTACATCATGATCTGACGCCGCCCCTGACCGGGCGGCGGCGTGATGCGAACAAGGGACCGGGGTTTCATGTCTGACGAAATCAAGCAACCAACGTTCAAAGAAACCTTTCCCAACAAAACACTCTATATCTGTGCGCTGATTTTTGTCTTTGCGGGCATCATCAACAGCACCCCCGCGATCCCCGGCTGGACCGAGATGTGGCGCGGCGTGACGGGGATTGAAACGCTCAAGGTGCGCGCCTTTGCGACCGAGTGGTTTTACCCGATTGTCTTTTTGGTGATGATGTTCATCGTTGCGCTGAAGCACTCGATGTGGCGCGCGTGGCAGGGCACCGCCAAACAATCCTTTGGCCTGTTTATGGACGTGGCCCTTGTGGTATCGGCCCTGGCGATTGCCATCACCTACCTGATCGAGATTGACTCTGTCTGTGTGATTGACCTGCTCAGCGGCGAGCGCGCGCGCCTTATTGCCGAGACGCTTGAGGCCGAAATCACCTTTGCCGAAGAATACGGCCTGCCGATACCGGACACCGTAGACGACCCCAAATGTTCAGCCACCACAGGCATCTGGCTGGTGCTGATCATGGGCGTCTCGATGATGGTCTTTCTGGGTTACAATATCAAAGTCTGGGGTCTGCCGCTGGTTCTGGTGGCGCTGGCCATCGCGCTTTATACCATTGGCACGGTGCTGGTCTGGTACTTCCACGGGCCTGATGACATCAACAAATACCTGATGACCAAACTGGGCGGGGAGCCGCGCAGCTTTCTGGATGGGCGCCCTAATGTGCATGACGCACTGGTCAACAATGCCAGCGGTATGCTGGGGCGGTTCATGCATGTGATCATGAACATCGTCTTTCCTTACATCATTCTGGGCGCGATGTTTGGTAAATCGGCGGGCGGGCAGTCTATGATCAAACTGGCGTTCCGCTGGACACGCAATTTGCGCGGTGGCCCGGCCCATGCGGCCATTGTCTCCTCCGCCATGTTCGGCACGATCACCGGCGGGCCCGTGACCAATGTGCTGTCCACCGGTGTGCTGACGATCCCGATGATGGTCAAACGCGGCTTTTCGCGGATTTTTGCGGGCGGGATGGAGGCGGCGGCCTCCTCCGGCGGGTCGATCATGCCACCTGTCATGGGCGTGGCGGCGTTTATCCTCGCGGCGCTGACGGCCGTGCCTTACGGCGATGTGATTGTCGCCGCGACAATCCCCGCCATCGCTTATTTCTTTTGCCTGTTCCTGACGGCGATGTTCCAGTCGCGCAAACAGGGGATTGAAGCCTTTGGCGAACTGACCCCTGACATGTTGCTGACCAAGGATGACGTGATCCACCTGATGCAGATCTTTCTGCCGATCCTCTTGATCCTGATCCTGCTGCTGACTCCCAAAGACGCAGTGGGCTGTGGTCCGCTGGCCTGGGCCTTGGGGGTGCAGACAACGTTAAATGCGGATGGCTCCTGTCAGGCGGGCGACCTGCCGTGGTTCTTCCAGCTTTATCAGAACGCGGCGGGGGATGCGGGCGCGACAGGCTGGTGGGGGGCCGCATTGGTGGTGCTGCTGCTGTTCCTTGACAAGGATTTCCGCCGGACCCCGCGCAAGGCGCTGGATGCGCTGGCCGATGCGGGCATCACGGTTTCAACGCTGTATCTGATGTTCCTGGCCGTGACCGTGATCGACGTTTGCCTGAACTTTACCGGCCTGTCGAAATTTGTCGCGGTCGATGTGCTGAGCTTTCTGCTGTCCCTTGATCTGGGGGGCGAAGGGTCTGTGACGTTCCAATTTGTTGCTCTGGCGATCACCATGTTCCTTGCAGTGCTTTTGGGCATGGGGATGCCTGCGGTGCCGGCCTATATCAACGTGGCGTTGCTGATGGGGCCGCTGCTGATTGGTCTGGGGATTGCGACCTTCACCGCGCATATGTTCATCTTTTATTTTGCCGTGGCCTCGGCCATTACACCGCCCGTCGCGCTTGCGGCATTTGCCGCCGCCACCATCACCAAGGCAGAGCCGATGGCGACAGGATTTAGCGCTGTGCGGTCGGGTGTGGTGATGTTTGCGATCCCCTTTGTCTTTGCTTTCTACCCCGAACTGCTGCTGATTGATCAGGCGCTGATTGATCCGGCCAGCCCCGATAAATCCTTCTTGCCGGGGTATGAGGATGGCGTGCAGACAATGCCCCTGATCTGGCTGCTGGCCCGCCTGATCTTTGCGCTCTATTTTCTGGCCAGTGCGCTGTCACGCTATGACGCGGGGCCGTTGAATATGGTCTGGGTTGTGGTGCGCCTGGCTTTGGCTGTGGGCATTCTGGCCCGGCCCGAGATGATTCATCTGACGGCCATTGGGCTGGGGGTTGGGGTGTTGCTGGCGCACCGCTTTGGCCCGACTCGCGCAGCGGTCAGCTAGACCAACAAAGCCCGGGGGGACTATGACAAAAAAACCAAATTTTCTGTTGTTCATCACGGATCAACAGCGCGCTGATTGGCTGGGGTGCACCGGCCATCCTGTGGTGAAAACCCCCAATATTGATGCCATTGCGGCGGATGGCACGTTGTTTGAGGACTTTCATGTCGCCCTGCCGGTCTGCATGCCAAACCGGGCCTCCCTGATGACGGGGCGTATGCCCTCAGTCCATGGTCTGCGCCACAATGGCTGCCTGTTGCCGCGCCGTGCAAACACTTTTGTCGATGTGCTGGCGGCGGGGGGCTATGCCACCGCAAGCATTGGTAAAAGCCATTTGCAGCCTTTCACAGGGGCCTTGCCGTGGCGGGCCCCGGACAAGACAGAACGCGCGATACCCGAGGCGTGGAAACCCGATGGCATGAGCTACACCCTTGAGGAACCGACCCGTTTTGAGGGCGACAAGGAACAACCTTTTGAGGTGCCCTATTACGGCTTTCAACATGTGGATATGGCGACCAGTCATGGCGACCGATGTGGCGGGCAATATGGTCAGTGGTTCCGCGAAACCATGCCTGACTGGCAGGCGCTTCATGATCCGGCCAATGAACTGCCCCATAATTACACCTGCCCGCAGGCCTATCGCACCCCCATCCCGGAGGAGGCCTATCCCACGACCTGGGTGGGCGACCGGGCAGAGGTCTATTTGAGCGCGCAGGCCAGGGCAGAGCAGCCGTTTTTTGCCTTTGTCTCCTTCCCTGATCCGCATCACCCGTTCAACCCGCCGGGCAAATACTGGGATATGTATTCCCCTGATCAGTTCAGCATTGATCTGCCTTACGCAGCCCACAAAAACCCGACCCCGCCGATGCAGCACCTGACCGAAAAGTGGGAACAGGGCGAGCTGCCACCGATCCCGCAAATGCCGTTTCGCGCCGATGACCAGCACCTGCGCGAGGCGATGGCGCTGACGGCAGGTATGATCACCATGATTGATGATCAGATTGGCCGCTTGGTCGAGGTGCTGAAAGACACCGGGCAGTATGACAACACGGTCATCATCTTTACCTCGGATCACGGGGATTATCTGGGCGATTTCAATCTGTTGCTGAAAGGGTCGCTGCCGATGCCTGCCATCACGCGCGTGCCGATGATCTGGTCTGATCCGGCCACGCGGCAGGGCGCGCGCACTGATACGCTGGCCTCCACCATCGACATTTCCGCCTCCATTCTGGAACGCGCGGGCATGGCCCCCTACAACGGTATGCAGGGGCAGAGCTTTCTGGCGTCACTCGATGGCACCACGCCCCACCGCGATGAGGTGATGATTGAACACAACGATGGCGGTGCGCGCATGGGGTTTGAACAGGCCGCCCGCGTTCGCACCTTGCGCACCAAAGACTGGCGGTTTTCGACCTATGCGGGCGAGGATTGGGGCGAGCTCTATGATCTGAACGCGGACCCGCGCGAGACCCACAACCGCTGGTCTGACCCTGATCTGGCCGAGGTCAAAGCGGCGTTGTCCCTGCGGTTGATCGAACATCTGACCTGTCAGATGGACGAAAGCCCCCGCGCGACGCGGCTGGCTTGAGGGATGACGCAAGGCGGGGTGAACGCGGCCCTAGGGTTGGTCAAACGCGGCCATCATCACGGCCCTGAGCCGCGTAACATCGTCATCCGGGCTAGCGTCGGGATCACAGATAAACGGCGCCAAAACCTGCACGCGGATGTTGCCGCTGCGGGGCAGGGTTTTGCCCCGGGGCAGCAATTGATCTGAATCGTGGATCACAATGGGGCGAATGCTGCGCCCGGTTTCGCGCGCCACCAGCACCGCGCCTGCCTTGAACGCACCCAGTGTTTCGCCCTTGGTCCGCGTGCCTTCGGGAAACAACACTACGGAGCGGCGCGCGGGCATGTCACGCACGGCAGCACTGAGGGTTTCCAGTGCCACCCGGCCTGATGAGCGGTCAATTTCAACCAACCCAGCACAGGTAAAACCGGTGCGCAGCAGCGCGGCGTCGCACAGCTCTTTCTTGGCGGCAAAGGTGATCCATTTTTCAACCGGAATTGCATCCATCAGGGCAAATCCATCCAGATGGCTGCGGTGATTGATCACGATGATGCTGTTTTGATCCGCCACAAGCGCGGCGCGCTCTTCCTCCGGCATGTCGGTGCGGATGCTCAGCAACCACAGCAGGCGCGAACAGGCGCGTTTGATCTTGCGCCAGTACCATCCGCGAAAACCGCGCCGCTTGTGGCACAGCAAGGGCACAAAAGCGATGAACAGAAAATAAAACGCCCCCATGACAAACAGAACGGTCCGTTTCAGCAGACGCACGGGGGCGGCATCAATCGCCACAGGGGCGGCGTGGCGGGGGCAAGGGCGCTGTGTCATGAGATCCTGACGCGCATCCCGGTCGCAAGGCAGCGCAGCTTGAAGAGAAGAAAACGAAAGCGAAAATTACGGCAAGGCGGGGGTGGGGCTTTTCACAAACGGCCTTTGAGCGCCGATCGCATCAGAGGCCACAGAAAGCGGGCATAAAACGGCATCACCCAGATGCGCGCACCACGTATTGCGCCGCATGTCATAGGGGGTAGCCAACGCCCCGGCACACGCGGGTGTAAAGAGGTCTGACAAGGCGCGTTCCTTTGGATGGCTCCGGGGCTGGCGCGACCATGTTGGCCACAGCTGCGCAAGTCAAGCAGACCAAGCGCCGGGGCACTGAAACTTGATCAATCCTGGCGCGCGTCCATCGCCGCCAAAACTGTCACACCAAAGGTGTTATTCCGGGATCTCACCTTGATCCATCACAATTGCTCGCCCGTTGATGTGGCGGTGAGGCAGGCCAGTGGGGTCTACCCCTGTCAGGCAACGCACATTCACGGCAAAGCCGTCAAATGGCATCAGCCCCGCGGCACGTTCCGCCAAACTGGGCGCGCTGGGGTGACGAAACGGCAGAATACCACAGGTTGGGCAAAAGAAGTCGGTGGCCGTGCCGGACCCCCATTTATAACGGTTCAGGCCTTCCCACGCTGGGTGCAGCAGGCGCAGCGCATCGCGCGCCACGCGAAACATCAGCGCCCCGCGTTTGTGACAGATGGAACAATCACACACCCGTACATGGTCAATCTCGGCCTGAACCTCAAACCTGATATACCCACAGTGGCAGGCCCCTTGATACTGGCGAAGCGCTACAATTGCACCCATCCCTCTGGCGGCTCTTTGCCCGGGTGCAGGGTGCCGCAGTTGGGGCAGGTACGCTGCGCATCTGAGGCATAAAACGCATCATAGACGGGGGGCAGATCATCGACGATGGATTTGAGCTGCATTTCGGCGCGGTGCACCAGCGCCGCACAGTCAAAGCAATACCATTCAATCGCGTCCAATTCACCGGTCTGGCGTTTGGGTTCAATCACCAGCCCAATGGACCCCGCCTGCGGGCGTTGCGGCGAATGGCGCACATGGGGGGGCAGCAAAAAGACCTCGCCCTCACGGATCGGGACATCATAAAATTCCGTGCCATCGTAGAGTTTGAGCAGCATGTCCCCCTCAAGTTGATAAAAGAACTCCTCTACAGGGTCATCGTGATAATCCGTGCGCTTGTTGGGCCCGCCCACCACCGTGACCATCAAATCCGCGTCCTCAAACACCTTCTTGTTGCCCACAGGTGGTTTCAGCAGGTGACGGTGTTCCTCAATCCACTTCTGAAAGTTGAACGCGCTCAGACGGGCCATCGGGTCTCTCCTTTTGGTGCTGAGGTCAGAGTGGGGCCGGCAGGCGTCCTGGTCAACCACTGTATGGTGTGTGGGCGATAGGTGAACTGCGCCTCCTATGCCTGCGGAGGGTCGGGCGCTTGGCCCATTTCCTCCATCATCTTTTCTCCGATGAGCTCCGCTGGCGTTTTCCAACCGAGGCATTTTCTGGGTGTCGCGTTGAGGCGGTCGCAGATCATTTTCAATTCATGATCTGTGACCGCCGTAATATCGCGCTTGCGCGGTAACCATCTTTGGGCGCGGCGATTGGTGTTCTCGACCATGCCTTTCTGCCAAGGCGAGGAAGGGTCACAGAACCACGTCTGGGTGCCTATCTCAGCCCGCGGGTGCGGCCCGCTTACGAACTCGGTGCTGCGGTCGAAGATGAGGGAGTTACGCGCGATGTGGGGTAGGTCACGGATGGCGTCCATGATCTTGTCCATGACGGGTTTTGTCCTCTTGTTTGGGTTCTTTATAGCGTCTCGCCTTTAGCTTGAAGCATCACGTATCGTCGATGTCCCGAGAGCGCGGAGCGCGGCAGGGTATCGGCGATTCAAGTTTTAGGCGGGGCGCTTTAGGATCACTGTGAAGCGACTGACACGCTTGACAAGTGATGTCACATTGCTTTGGCCTAGCTTCTGTTTGAACAGTATCAGGTCGCACTCCCAATGACCAAACTGGCGACGGTGTGCGACATCATCCGGACGGAACAGGATGCTGACATCGCGGTCAAATTTGGGTTGCAAGTGCTTTCTGGCGCGGCGTGGACGACGCGCTTTGCGGTGTTCTGGCAGATACCACCAGAGCTCCTGCGCCATGCCTTCCTTGGAGGAAATGTAGCGATAGATGGTCTCCTGGCAGACGCGCAGCTTCGCGCCTTCATGGATCATCCGGGGCCCGACCTGCTTGGGCGTCCAGCCTTGCTTGATGCGCTCGATGACGCGCCTGTACAGATCGGGGCGCCGGATCAGTTTGCGTCTTGTGGATCGACGCTGCTGCGTGCGCTGGTACGCCGCCATCCCAAAGTAACCGGCATACTTCTTAGGAAAGGCATCATCGGCCCAGAAGTTGCGTTTGATCTCTCAGAATATCGTCGACTTTTGCCGTTTCAGAGCCCGAGCCATCTCAGCGACAGGGACCTTTGCAAGCCACCAATCTTCTATTCTACGCCGTTCCTAATACGAAAGTTGCGTGTAAACCGTTCCCATGCGATGTTCCCACTATTAGATAACGCATTGTTTTCTAACAGGAGTCGCACATCATAGCAGCGCGCACCTGGCACTCTTCTTCTAACCGATAGTCAAACGCAGTGACCCGCTCATAAAACCAAAGGCAGGCCGCACTCCGTGTCACCCTTCCCTTAAACTCATCAATTCCATCGTCTATAGGTAAGCGTCCGGCCCCGCCGCCCCTATGAAGGAGTTTTCCAAGGCAGCAGGTCATCGACGCGGTTGATTTTGTAGTCTGGGATGCGGGCAAGCGTGTCGGCCAGCCATGCCTGCGGGTCGATAGTGTTCAGTTTGGCGG
>CALFWM010000082.1 GCA_937928635.1 uncultured Sulfitobacter sp.
TTCTCTATGAATCACACAAACACATCCCTTGTGAAGCCTGAATGTCGATTGGGTCTAGGGCGAACGTCAAAGACAAGGCGCACCCTTCCCCCTTTCACCCTTCCCCTAAACTCCTGCACAACAACTGCCACACATCACAAAGTTCACTGGTGATGCGGTGGCCCCCGTAAGGCGGGCCTTGGCCCGCCATTGCCGGTTACGAGGTACGGCGCAAAATGTAGATATCCATGATCCAGCCATGCGCCCAGCGGGCCTCTGCGCGGGTTTTGATCACATGCGCTGACACTTCGGCCAAGGCTCCCTCGCAAATGATCTGCTCGGGCATACCGACATAGGCCCCCCACCAGATGTGCAGCCCATCGGGGTCTAGTGTTTGAAAAGCGCACTCGCCATCAAGCATCACTGCAAGTGTATCAACCCCCTTGGGCCAGCCTTCGCTGCGCAATCTGCGCCCGGTGGTCATCAGGTATGGCGCACCAATCTCATTGATGGGAATGGCATGCGCCGCTGTCAGCGCTTGCAGGGACGTGATACCGGGGATGACCTCCAACTCCGGCACAGGCTCAAGCCGCGATGCAATACGCAGCGTACTGTCATAAAGCGACGGATCCCCCCAAACCAGCAGCGCCACTTTTACCGCTGCGGGATATGCAGAAATCGCGGTTTGCCATGCCACTGCAATGGCATCATGCCAAGCGTCTACACGCACCCGGTAGTCCGGAATATTTTGATCCCGAACCGGCAAATCAAACCCCACAATCGTCGTCGCTGTGTTGCTCAGCACCTCTTCGCAAATGGTCCAGCGGAGCTCAGCCAGGTCGGCCTTCCCTTCCCCTTTTTGCGGGATCAGGATCAAATCCTGCGCGTTGATGGCCCGGATCGCCTGCAGCGTCAGATGCTCAGGATTGCCCGTGCCGATACCGATCAATGTAAGCTGCATCACGCGGGGACCCGCGCAATGGCTTTGGTGCGCAGCGTTCCGAGCACACGGGCATCTGCAAAAGTGCCATCTTCGGACTGCGCATAGAGTTTCGCAAAATTTGCCAAGGCTCTGATGTCCGCCGCTGTGATGTCGCCAAACAGATAGGCCACTTTGCCCGGCACGCGAAAGGCGACCGTTTGCGGGCGCGTGCAGCCAGACATGCAATCTACCATTGTTACCGAAAGCTCGGGCAGATGGTCCTGAAGAACCTGACCAAATCCAGCGTCGTCAGAACAGGTTTTGCACACATAGATGTTCACAGATCGGGCTCCGCCAAAGCCCCGTAAAAGATCAGCGCCGGCGTGCTGCTGGTGGTATTGGACAGATGCTCGGCCAGGGTTGCGATGGTAAACCGGCTGAGCTTTTGCGCAGGTGTTGAAACCGCCTCGGCCAGTAAGGCGGGCGTGTCGCCCGCCAGCCCCTGCTCCATCAATCGCCCCGCCAATCCGGGAAAGGTGCGTTTGCCCATATAGACCACTGTGGTTGCCAGCGGGTCCGCCAGTGCAGCCATGTTGACGTCGGGTGGCAAATCCCCCGTCACGTCTGCCCCGGTGATAAACTGCACACGCCGCGCCGTCAGCCGGCGGGTGAGCGGCAAGCCAGCCGTGGCCGCCGCCGCAGAGGCAGAGGTGACGCCGGGAATGATCTCAAACGGAATGCCCTCGGCACGCAGGGCTGTCAGTTCTTCTTCCAGACGTCCAAACATGCCACTGTCGCCAGATTTCAGTCGCACAACGCGCAATCCCGCTTTGGCATGATCCACCAAAACACGGCTGACGTGATCTTGTTTTGGGGAGGACCGACCGGCGCGTTTGCCAACCCCGATCAAATCCGCATCCGCGCGGGCATGCTCCAGGATTGGCCCTGACGACAGATCATCAAACAGCACCACTTCAGCGTTTTGCAAACGATCCACTGCCTTGACGGTCAGCAGTTCAGGGTCTCCCGGCCCTGACGAGACAAAAGAGACAAAACCACTCACAATGCCTCTCCAATCAGGTGAAAGAACGTGCCTGTAGCCCGTCCGCCGCCTTCATATCTGCGGATTGAGCCGGTTTCGGGTACGTTCAGATCATTGCTGTCAGAGATCACCGCAAGTGGTGCGTCAGGTTCTTCCAGAATAGTCGCATAGTGAAATTCATGGCCCCGCAGCGCTGCACCCGCCCCGTGGCCAGGGATTGGTGCATTAAGGTCTGCCTTGCGATAGCCAAGGTGAAACTTGCGCTTTGCAAAAGAGGTTTCCAGCCCCAGCAAACCGGTCATTTCATGGCGCACACCGTCTTTGTCGATCAGACCGGTGCCCATGGCCATATAACCCCCGCATTCACCGTGTACGGCGCGCGTTTGGGCAAAATCTTGTAGCCCTTTGCGAAATGTATCCGCCGCCGCCAGATGACCGGCGTGCAATTCCGGATAGCCCCCCGGCAGCCAGCACACATCGGCATCCACCGCCGGTGCTTCATCAGCAAGCGGCGAAAATGGCAGCACCTCTGCGCCTGCCGCACGCCATCCCGCAAGCAGATGCGGATAGACAAAGGCAAAAGCCTGATCCTGCGCCAGTGCAATGCGTTGACCCGGTGGCGTGACAGCTGCCGGTTCAGGAACGGTTTTCAATGTGGTCTTTGCCGCCGCACGCAAGGCCGGAATATCCACATGTTCAGACACAAATGCCGCAGCCTCTGCCAGAATCTCAGGAAGATTTTCCTGCTCCCCCGCCTGCACCAACCCCAGATGACGCTCTGGCATTTCAATTTCTTTGCGGCGCGGAAGGGAGCCCAGAACCTTCACCCCCGCCTGCGCCATGCCGACACGAACCAAGGCCTCATGCCGGGGGGACGCGACCCGGTTCAGGACGACGCCCGCAAGGTTCACATCCGGGCGCATGGATTTGAACCCAAGTGCCGTGGCCGCAACCGATTGTGCGGCACCGGAGACATCCAGGACCAAGACCACAGGCCAGCCCATGTGCGCGGCAATGTCAGCAGAGGCCCCGTTGCCGCAGGCCCCCGGGATCGCGACACCGTCAAACAGGCCCATGGACCCTTCGCCCAGGATCAGGTCAGCCCCCAGCGCGTTGCCCACCAAACCGTCGATGGTGGCGCGCGGCATTGACCAGCTGTCCACATTGAAAGAGGCACGACCAGAAGCGGCGGTGTGGAACGCGGGATCAATATAATCCGGCCCGCTCTTGAACGGTTGAACGGCCACACCATCCCGGCGCAGGGCAGCCAACAGGCCCAACATCAACGTGGTTTTGCCCGTACCGGAGGCCGGGGCCGAGATCATCAGACCGGGGGGGATCATACGCCGCTCTCCGGGAAACGGGGGGTTGTGCCCACGGGGCGGAAACGGCGGTCATAATCGCCCGCATAAAGCCTGCTTTCGCCAAAATCCTCCGCGCCAATGGCATGGCCCACAAGGATCAGGGCGGTGCGCTCCATTTCTGCACCGATGGCCGTTTTCAGGGTTGCAAGCGTTGCTTTCACAATCCGCTCATCCGGCCAGCTTGCGCGCCACACCACAGCCACGGGGCAATCGGGACCATAGTGGGGGGTGAGGTCCGCAACCACTTTGTCCAGTACATGCACGCTCAGATGAATGGCCAGCGTCGCGCCGGTGCGGGCAAAGTTCTCCAGTGTTTCGCCTTCGGGCATGGCCGTGGCGCGGCCAGAGGTACGGGTAAGGACAACCGATTGCACCACACCCGGCAGGGTCAGTTCCGCCGCGAGTGTTGCAGCGGCGGCAGCAAAGGAGGGCACGCCGGGTGTCACGTCATAGGGAATGTCCAGTGCGCGCAGGCGGCGCAACTGTTCGCCCATAGCGGACCAGACCGAGAGATCACCGGAATGCAGGCGTGCGACGTCATGGCCTGCGGCGTGGGCAGTGGAGATTTCTTCCATGATCTCATCCAGCGACATGCGGGCCGTGTTGATAATTTTTGCGCCTGCGGGGCAGTGCGACAAGAGTGCTTCGGGAACCAGAGACCCCGCATAAAGACACACCGGGCAGGCCGCGATCAGGTCGCGCCCCCGCAGGGTGATCAGGTCTGCCGCCCCCGGCCCCGCCCCAATGAAATGCACCGTCATTTGTTATCCTTCCGCCACTGCCGCCGTGGCCATGCCATCGGTGGAAACAACTCTCTCTACGACCAGCCGCGCGTTTGGTCCAGCCGCCGCTAGGGCCGCGGCCTCGGCCAACGACCCTGTGCCAAACTTGTCCTGAATGCGCAGCGATTGGGTGGGTGTGATCATCTGCGCCAGATCGGTTTGGCTGATGCCCAGACCCGGCACGCCCAGCGCCTGAGCAAAGTCGCGAAAGGCAGATGCCCGCGCCTTGGCGGCCTCTGTCACCACAGCGTCAAACCCTGCACCAGTATCCTGCGCCAGTGCCTGTGCCAAAGCGTCTTGCAGGCTGGTCACATCTGCTTCTGCCCGGAACCCGATACCAACGCATTTCATATCTGCACACTCCACTGCACGATGGCCCTTGCAGGCGTCCAGCCGCGCATATTGCCCAAGGGCGCCGCTTGCGCGATTTCAACGCGTAACAGGTCACCCCCTTTGGCCGCATGGAGTTGCGTCAACAGGGCTTCCGTTTCCAACGTCACGCCATTTGCCACCAACCGGGTGCCCGACTGCAGCCGGCCAAACAACCGTTCAAACAACGCCGCTGTGCCGCCCCCGCCGACAAACACCGCATCAGGGATCGGTCTATCCAACAGGTTTTCCAGCGCGTCGCCCTGCACCACCTGCATGTGATGAGACAGGCCAAAATCAGCGATGTTTTGGGCAATGTTCGCGACACGTGTATCATGCTGTTCAAACGCAATCGCATGGCCACCAGCAAGGCACCATTCTACAGCGATCGAACCCGAGCCTGCGCCGATGTCCCACAACAACTCGCCTGGGCGCGGTGCAAGGGCTGACAGGGTGAGCGCCCGTACCGGACGTTTTGTGATCTGGCCGTCCTGGGCAAATACCGCATCCGGCAGACCAGAAGCACGCGAAAGACCTACATCCGGCGGCAAGGCCACAGCAACCGCAACGGGGGCATGTATATCCGTCAGATCAAACCCGGCGGCTGTAGTGAGGCGGACACGCTGATCCGGGCCACCCATACGCTCAAAGACCCAAAGCTGTGCTTGCCCCGCATCTTGCGCACGCAACCATTTGGCCAATTCCGCCGGGGCTGCCGCATCGCGAAGTAAACAGATCAGATGCCCGTTAGGAGACAGCGCGCCACGCAAGGTCGCCAAGGGGGAGGCATGAAGACCGTGACAGGTCACTTCTTCCATCCGCCAGCCCAGATGGCCCGCGATCAGCGAAAAGGTAGAGGGGGCCGGGATCACCCGCCACTCTCCGGGAGTGAGATGTGCAGACAGGCTGCCGCCGGCACCAAACCAAAACGGATCACCCGAGGCCAGCACCACCACGGGTTTGCCGCGCTCAGCCAACACCGGATCAATGGAAAACGGAACCGGCCATGCCTGCCCGCGCGCACCAGCCTCAACCCGCTCCAAATGGCGCGGACCGCCAAAGATCAGCTCTGCCTCGGCAAGGGCGGCCAGGCTTGCGGGCGCCAGCGCCTCTGCGGTATCGTCCGCCATTCCGATGATGCTAAGCCAAGGATCACCCATGATGCGCGTCCTTTTGCTGGGAGGCACCACAGAGGCCAGCCAATTGGCGAGGGCCATGGCAGAGGCGCGGATTGACGCGGTGTTTTCCTATGCCGGTCGCACCAATGCACCCGTTGTGCAGCCCCTGCCGATGCGGGTTGGCGGATTTGGCGGTTTTGAGGGGTTGGCCGAGTATCTGCGCGAGCAGCGCATCAGCCATGTCATTGATGCCACGCATCCCTTTGCCGCCGGGATGAGCCGCAATGCGGTGACTGCCTGCGCGCAGATGGGTGTGGCGCTGTTGCGGCTGGAACGCTCCGCGTGGGTGCCTCAGGCGGGGGATGACTGGACGTTTTTGCCCCGGTTGGAGGATGTTCCGAACGCCCTGCCCGACACCCCGGCGCGCGTGTTTCTGGCGATTGGCAAGAAGCACATCGGGCTGTTTGCCGCCAAGCCACAGCATCACTATCTGGTGCGGGTGGTGGATGCAATGCAGGGCGTGCTGCCTTTGCCAATTGTGGAGGTTCTGGTGGCCCGTCCGCCCTTCACGGTAGAAGCAGAGGCCGCTCTTATGCAGCGACATTGTATCACACATCTGGTCTGTAAGAACGGCGGAGGCACCGGGGCGAATGCCAAGCTGATTGCAGCACGCCACCTGAAGTTGCCAGTGTTCATGGCCCAGCGCCCTGACTTGCCAAAAGCGCAAACGGTCTCCAGCGGGGCCGAGGCTATGGATTGGCTGTCTCATGTCGCAGACCGGGGCGTGTAGACATACCGCCCCACGCGGCGGGTCGCGGCGTTGCCCACCAGCACAACGGTGCGCATGTCGGCCATGTCGGGGGTCGCTTCGCCCAGAGTGACCGTATTGATGGCCTGATCGGGTGTGCTGACGGCGCGGGCGAAGATGATCAGATGTTCGGGGCTGCATTCCTCGCGCAGGATGTTCAGTGTTTTCTCAAACCCTTCGGGGCGGGATTTGGAGCGGGGGTTGTAGAAAGCCATGGCAAAATCCCCCCGCGCGGCCATGCGCAGGCGGTGTTCGATCAGCGCCCAGGGCTTGAGATTATCGCTCAGGTTAATAGCACAGAAGTCATGACCCAAAGGCGCGCCCGCTGCTGCTGCTGCGGCAAGCATGGCGGTGATACCAGGCAGGACACGGATGTCGGACGCAGCGTATTTGGGATGCGCCTCAAGCGCCTCGAACACCGCTGAGGCCATAGCAAATACCCCCGGATCACCGGAGGATACAATGACCACGCGCGCGCCTGTCGCAGCCAGCTCCAGGGCATGTGCCGCCCGGTCAAGTTCCACGCGGTTGTCGGTGGGATGCAGGGTCAGCCCGTCACGGGGTGCCACACGAGCAACGTAGGGAATGTAGCCGATTACGTCGGTGGCTTCGGCCAAGGCGGCGGAAGCTTCTGGCGTGACCAGATCCTCGCGCCCCGGTCCAAGGCCCGCAATGGCAACCCAGCCTGTCATTCGGCGGCCTCGGGGCGGCGCCCCTGTCCATGCACCAGTACAATCGCAAAGTACGGGCAATCGGCGTCATCCACATCTGACAGCTTGGCAACGCGCTGCCCCGGCATGGTGCCTTTTTCCACAAGCCATGCATCCTGCAAGCGCCCTGTGGCGGCCAGTGCACGGCGCACACGTGGCAGGTTGCGGCCCGTTTTCATCACGACCAGCGCATCAGCGCGGCGCATGTGGTCTTCCAATTCGGCATCGGGCAGTGTGCCCATCAGCACGGTCAGCACATCATCGCCCCATGTGAAAGGATCGCCAATGGCGTTCCAACAGCCGACCATGCCGGGGATGGCAGGCAGCACCTCAACCTCGGTGCGACCTTGGAGACGGGTTTGCAGGTGCATGAAAGAGCCATAGAGAAAGGGGTCGCCTTCGCAGAGCACGACCACATCGTGTTCTGTTGCGAGGTCGGCCAGTTTGTCCGCCCATTCGGTGTAGAAATCCACCATCAAATGGCGGTATTCCTCACTGTCAAAGCGCAGTTCGGTGGTGACGGGATATTCCATCGGGTACTCAACCACGTCCTCGCGCAGCATGTCTTTCACGATGCTACGCGCCTGCCCGGCGCGACCCTTTTTGCGGAAGAACGCAAGGTGCTTGGCCCCGCGAATGGCGCGGTCGGACTTGACGCTCATCAACTCCGGATCACCCGGCCCAAGCCCAGCGCAGATCACCTTACCCATCGTTCATTCCACCCTACTGGCAAGTGCGTTCACGGCGGCCACTGTTATGGCAGACCCGCCCAATCGCCCTTGCACGATCATGGAGGGCACGGGCAAATCCTGCATCAGCGCCTCCTTGCTTTCTGCGGCACCGATAAAGCCCACGGGGCAGCCGATGATCGCGGCGGGGCGCGGGCAGTCGGGGTCTTCAAGCATGTTGAGCAGATGAAAAAGCGCGGTGGGGGCGTTGCCGATGGCGACAAGCGCACCGCTCAGGCGGGGCCGCCAGAGTTCGAGCGCGGCGGCGGAACGGGTGTTGGCCATGTCTTTGGCCATATCCGGCACGCGGGGGTCGCGCAGGGTGCAGATCACCTCGTTCTTGCGCGGCAGGCGTTTGCGGGTGATGCCTTCAGAGACCATATAGGCGTCACAAAGGATCGGCGCACCATCTTCAAGGGCGGCGCGGGCATAGATGGCCATGTTTTCGGAGAACCGGATGTGCTGTTCGAGGCCAACCATGCCTGCGGCGTGAATCATGCGCACAGCGACGATCTCTTCCTCGGGGGTAAAACGCGCAAGGTCGGCCTCGGCCCGGATGGTGGCAAAGGACTGGCGGTAAATGTCCGCGCCATCGGTGATATAGCTGTGGGGCATCAGAGCGCCTTGATCAGTTGGTCGGCGGTGAGGCCGGTTTGGGTGGGGGTGTCGCTGGCGCGGCCCTGGTGAATGAGGTCGAGGCCATTGGGTGTGCCGGTGATGGTTATGTCGGCAGGTTTGGGATGTGCGCAGCCTTTGGTACAGCCGGAGATGTGCAGACCCTTTGGGGCGTGTTCAGCCAATTGCCGTGCGAGGGGGCGGGTTTCGATATGGCCCTGGGTGCAGCGCGGGGCCCCAATGCAGGCGGTGATGTTGAGCAGCGGATCATTGAGATCAGTGATCAGCCCATCAATTTGGGTCAGTTCGCTGTGGGATTCGACCAGCACCATGCGCCACGGGGTCAGGCGCAGCGCGCCGTATTTCGCGAGTGTCGCGAGAGTTTCGGCGGTGAGTTGACCGAAGGGGGCCGCGACGAGTGTTCCTTGTGAGGTGGTGCCGGTTTGAGGGCTGTAGTCCTGCACAGGTCGCGCGACAAAGTGGTCCGGTGGCAGCTCGCCTGTGCGTTTGAAGAGCTTGGCCAAGCGGGTCTCATCACAGCGCTCTTTGAGGAACCAGTCGATCAGGTCCAGCACCTCGTGTATTGCCGCGTCTTCCGAGATGGGCTTGGCCACCGGCGCGCCATCCACGGCCATCAGCAGGCCGCCGCCAGTGTCGCGTTCCAGACGGATGTCGGCAGAGGCGTTTTGCAGGACCGGCGTTGGGCCAGTGTCGATGGCAAAGCCGAACTTGGTAGGCAGGGTTGGGGTGCACTCGCGCGCGAGTGCCTTTGTGAGCGCGGTGCAGAGGGTGTCGGCGTTATCGCCCTGCTGCCAGAAGGGCGTGACGAGGATGTTGCGGCGGGCTTCGATATCGGGCGTGGCGTCGAGCAGGTGTAGCTCTGCGAGTTCTGCGATCAAGGCTGGGTAGCTGGCCTTGGTCACGCCGCGCAGTTGGAGATTGGCGCGGCTGGAGATGTCCATGAGGCCGTTGCCGTGGGTGCCTGAGAGATGGGCCAGCCCTTGGGCCTGCGGCGCGGTGAGGCGGCCATTGAAAGGGCGGATACGTAACACCAGCCCGTCGCCGGATTGCATCAGGGTTAGGGCACCGGGGCACCAGCCTTTGATGGTTGGGGCCGTCATTCAGCGGCATCCATTTGGGCTGTGATCGAGTTGCGGCGTGTGACCCAGAGACCCGCATCGCGCAGGGCAGCAAAGCGGTCGCGCATTTCTTGCAAGGCTTTTGGGTTTTCCTGTTCCATGAAGGCGACGAGGTCTTCGCGGCCCAAGGTCGCATCATAGTAAAGATCGATGAGGTGGCCCGGTACGTCGCGCGTGAGGTGGGCGAACGCTGCAAGATTATCGAGGGTGGCCGCGATTTCTGCCGCGCCCCGGAACGCGTGGCGCATCATGCCGTTGGCCCAGTCCGGGTTGGCGGCACGGGCGCGGACAACGCGGGCGATTTCTTCGGGCATGGATCGCGCTTTGGGTGCGTCGAGGCGCGTTGAGTCGACGTGGTACATTGCGGGTTTGGCGGCACCAAGGTGGGCCATGGCAGCGGCAAACCCGCCCTCGTGACTGGCGTAATCCGAGGCGAGGAGGACGTCGCTTTCAGCAAGGTCCTGGATGTGGGCAAAGCCGTCGGCTTTGTGCAGGCGGGCCTCAAGCGCGGCACGGTTTTGGTGGCTCTCACCCTTGGCGTTGATCGCCCATTCGGAGCCTTTGAGCCATGCCTCCCCCGCCGCCGCGCGGGCCTCATCGGAAAAGTCGTGCAGGTGGCTTTCCATGTTCATCCCATAGAGGCCCGGTTTGGGGCCAAACACGCGAGGCGTGCGGGTGAGATAGGGGTTCATGTCGGGGGCTTCTTCACGCTCCGCGAGGGCGGCTGCACCCGCTTCGAAGATTTGGGAGAGGCCGGGGAAGACATCACGGAACAGGCCGGAAACGCGTAAGGTCACGTCGATGCGGGGGCGGTTCAGCAGGGTCAGGGGCAGAATTTCGAAGCCGGAAATGCGCTCACTGCCTTCGTCCCATTTGGGGGAAAGGCCAGCGAGGTGCAGGGCCATGGCGACTTCCTCGCCCGCTGTGCGCATGGTGGCGCTGCCCCAGAGATCGACGACGAGGCCCTTGGGGTAGTCGCCGTTGTCTTGCAGGTGGCGGCGGATGAGTTCTTCGGCGAGTTCCACGCCTTGGGCATGGGCCGCTTTGGAAGGCACCGCGCGGGGGTCAACGGCATAGAGGTTGCGCCCTGTGGGCAGCACGTCGGAACGGCCCCGATAGGGAGAACCGGAGGGGCCAGCGGGGACGCGTTGGCCGTTGAGAGCGGTCAGGAGGCCTGCGTTTTCGCCCGTGCCCGCGCCATAGATGTGGAGGCCGTCGCCGTATTGGCTTTCCTTGATGTCGCAGACGAAACGGTCGATGCGGGTGATGGCTTCGGCTTCTGACGCGTCCTCATTGAGGCCTAAGTCGTCTTCGACGCCAGCGGCCTGCGCTTCGGACCGGATGGTTGCAACCAAGCGATCTCGGCGGGCGGGGTCGAGGCCGTCGGCGGTGGAATATTCATCGAGCAGGTGTTCGAGTTGCAACAGCGCTGCGGGCGTTTCGCTGTCTTTCATCGGGGGCGGCAGGTGGCCGAGGGTTAAAGCACCGATGCGGCGTTTGGCTTGGGCGGCTTCGCCGGGATCGTTCACAATGAAGGGGTAGATGACAGGCAAATCGGCGGTGAGGGCTTCGGGCCAGCAGTCATCGGAGAGAGCGACGGCCTTGCCGGGGAGCCATTCGAGAGTGCCGTGGGCACCGATGTGGACAAGGGCGTGCATGCCTTGCGCACGCAGCCAGAGGTAAAAGGCCACATATGAATGGCGCGGGACACGGGCGAGGTCGTGGTAATCGGTTTCGCGGGCCGCGATGGCACCGCGTTCGGGTTGCAGCGCGACCAGCGCGTTGCCGCAGGATTGGGCAGGGAAGTGGAAGGCGTCGTCTGAAAAGAGTGGATCGTTAGATGGATCGCCCCAAGCGGTGTGCAGGTCTGCACGCAAGGGTTCCGGTAGGGACTGCAACGCCTTTTGGTAGGCGGCGATGGGCCATGGGATGGTTGTCTGAGGCAGGGTTTTGCCAAAGCCGGTTTTGGGCGTGACGGTATAGCCTTCGGTGGCAAGCGTCCTCAGCATGTTTTCGCCTGAGGCCAGCGCGTCGAGGCCGACGGCATGGGCAATCTGATCTTCGCGGCCGGGATAGGTGGAGAGGACAAGGGCGATTTTGCGATCCTTGGCGGGCGTTTTGGAGAGGCAGTGCCAGCCTGCGATGCGGTCTGAGACGGCCTCGATCCGGTCCGCCTGTGTGCGGTGGGAAAAGCGGGAGAATTGCAGGTGCGGGTCTTTTTTCTCGGGCGCTTTGAAGCTGACGACGCCGGTGAAGAGGCGGCCATCGACTTCGGGCAGGACCACATGCATGGCGAGATCAGCTGGGGAAAGCCCGCGTTCGCTTTCTGCCCAGTCTTTGCGGCGTGCTGTGGAGAGGGCCACCTGAAAGACAGGGCAGCCGGGGGCATCTAGCGGCGAGGTGCCGTCTTCGCCGCGCCCTGAAAAGGCAGTGGCGTTGACGATGGCGACGGGGTTGATTTGCTGAAGCGTCTTGGTGAGAAAGTCGCGGGCGGCGAGGGATTTCAGCGAAGGTGCAAAAAGCGCGATTGGAGTGAAGCCCCGGTCGCGCAGAGAGGCGATGAGCGCATCTATCGGCGCGAGGTCTGCGGCCATGAGGTAGCTGCGATAGAAGGTCACGGCGATCACATCACCATGGGCGTCAGCGAAGGGGACGACGCCTTTGTCAGGCGCATAAAACCCGCTATCGGGGATGGTTTTGGTTCCGGACACAGGGCCTGCGTAGAAACCCGCTGCAAGGGCGAGTTGGGCAAGGGCGGCTTGCGCGGCGACTGCGCCACCAGCATCGCAGAGGTGCGAGAGGCGGCGCAGTGTGGAGACCGGGAGCGTTGAGTGCGCGTCGAGGGCGGGGTCTTCGCGTCCGTCGGCAGGCAGCACCGCCAATGCGATGTCATGTCGACGGGCGAAATCCTGCACCTGCATGATGCCGTAGGGCCAGTAGTTTTCGCCGCCAATCAGGCGGATCAGGATGCCTTTTGCCCCGGTCAGGGTCTGTTCGATGTAGTTGTCGGTGGAGGCCGGGTGGCGCAGGGCCACAAGGTTGCACAAACGCAAGGTGGGCAGCTTACCCTCCGGCCCGCCACCGCGATGCCAGCCTGCCGCGAAAGCGCCGAGGTCACTGTCAGAAAAGGACAGCACCACCAGATCGGCGGGCGTTTGCCCCGGATCGAATGGCGTGTCCTGATCCTCCAGCCCGTGGCTGTCGCGGAAGACGACGTGCATGGGTCAGGCCCCCAGCACGTCGCGGATGGCGGCAGTGTTGATGTGATCGTGTTCTGCAATCACGACCAAATGGCCTTGGCGCGGGGTGTCGCCCCAGGGGCGGTCGAATTGATGGCGCACGCGTGCACCAACGGCCTGAACCAGCAGACGCATGGGTTTGCCCGTGACGGCGACGTAGCCTTTGACGCGCAGGATGTGCTGTTCGTTGGCGAGTTTTTCGATGGCGGCGACCAATGTTGCTGCATCCTCCACTTCGGGCATGGGGACCACGACGGTTTCAAAGTCGTCATGTTCGTGATCATCCGCGCCGTCATGGTGGGAGGGGCGTGCGTCAAGGTCGTCTTCTGCCGCGGCACCTAGCCCAAGAATCACCTTGGGATCGATCACACCCTCGCTCATCGGGAGGATGGGGATTTGGCGGGGGCTTTCGTCTTCGATGACTTTGCGGGCGCTGGCGAGGCCGGTTTCCCCGGCAAGATCTGCCTTGGACATCAAGACAATGTCGGCGCAGGAGATCTGATCCTCGAATACCTCAGAAAGAGGGGTTTCGTGGTCCAGCGACTCGTCGGCTTTGCGTTGGGCATCGACGGCGTCGACGTCGGCGGCGAAGGTGCCTGCGGCGACGGCCTCCGCGTCGGCCAGCGCAATAACGCCATCCACAGTAATTTTGGAGCGGATGGCGGGCCAGTCGAAGGCTTTCAGCAATGGTTTTGGCAGTGCGAGGCCCGAGGTTTCGATCAGGATGTGATCGGGGCGGGTTGGCATGGCCATCAGCGCCTCGATAGTTGGGATAAAATCATCGGCCACAGTGCAGCAGATGCAGCCGTTTGCCAGTTCCACGATGTTTTCCGCCGGGCAATCCTCATCCGCGCAGGATTTCAGGATTTCGCCATCAACCCCCACAGTGCCGAATTCGTTGACCAAAACGGCCAACCGCTTGCCCTCATTATGGGTCATCAGGTGGCGGATCAGGGTGGTTTTACCAGAGCCGAGAAAGCCGGTGATCACGGTGACGGGGATTTTCGACAGATCGTTCATGAGGCGTCCTCTGGGGGTTCATATTCGGGGAAGTTGAAAGGCGGGATGCGCCCGAGGCTTTGTTTGCGGAAGACCACAGGGCGTTCGCGCCATGTGACGAGGCCATCGTCGGTGGCGGCATAGGCGGCGGCCCCGACGAGGATATCGGGCGCGTCCGCAGCACTCATGCGGCCATAGATGTATCCCCATTTGCCGGGCTCCATCAGGGCGACGGAGGCACCTTGTGAACAGGCGGAGAGGCATTTGACGCCGACGATTTTGACGTCTTCGGGGGCGGGTGCTGCGGTAAGCGCCGCGTGAAGTTGCGCGCCGGGCAAAGGTTCGCCCTCGACCGGGGCGTCACCAGCCTTGCAGGTCATGCAGACGTAGAGGGTTGCGGTCATTTATTCGACCTCCACGGTGGTGGTGGCTTTGATCGGGATGCCATTGACGGAGAGCGGCTGGTGGTTGTTGGAGTTCAGTGTGACTTCAACGGTAACCTTTCCTTTGGGCAGGGCGGCCAGATGGACCCATGGGCCGTAGAGACGGCCCTGTTTGGCACCATTCACATAGACATGGGCGTGGCCCTGCCCCGGCGCATGGGCGCGGCTGGCTTGTTGGGGAGAGAACTCAAAATTTGTGACCATGACGTGCAGGTTGTAGCCAGACATGGGGTCTTTGCTGAGGGCAATATCGAGGGTTGGGGCGGTGGTTGCGTCCACCTCAAACGGTGTGTCGTGATCTATCGCGTGACCCGCCTCAGCGCCGTGATGCGCCGGGTCGCCGTGGTCATGCCCATCAAAGGTCACGCCCATGCCCGCAGCGACGGTGAACCCAATGCCGCCGCCAAAGACCAGACCGATCAGAAAGAGCGCGAGGGTTCTCATGCGACGCCGCGCTCGCGCGCGCCTTCTGCCTGCCAGAAGTAGCCCGCAAAGCAGCCCAGCAGAACCCAAGCCGCCAGACCGATGCCAAAGGCACGGGCCGCAAAGAGCGCGCCGATTTCGGTGGGCACGGGGCCGTTGAAGGTGTCAGGCTCCGGCGCGCCGATCACATGGGGGACCAGCAGCAGGATCACCGCCACACCCCAGGCGAGCCACGACGTGCCAAAGGCGATCAGCCAGAGGGCGACGGCAGCGGCCCCGGCGGTGGCGAACCACCAGTATTGGCGCGCGAGCACGTCTGCGGCGGCGACGCCGGGCACTTCGGGCGCAAGGCTGAAGCCGGGTGCAAAGTGAAAGGCGACAAAGCCCGCGATGCCCCACAGGATGCCACGGCGGGCGTCGATGTAGGTGCCGCGCTCTTCGGCAATGCTCATCCCCGCGATCAGCAGCAAGGCGTAGCCGGTGTAGGTAAGCATGGTGAAGATCAGGCTCAGGAGGTCGCGCATCGGGTCAAAGCCTGGCAGCTCGGGGTGGGCCGAGACGGGATCGGCACCGAAGTGGACCAAATCGCCGCCTTCATAGAGTTCCGCATGCAGCAACACAGGCTGAACAAAGAAAAGCTGCAAGAGCCCCGCGATGAGGCCCGCAAGCGCGCCTGCGAAGAGTGCGCTGATGATGAATCTGGTGATCATGGTGATCTGTGCTCCCCGCACATCTGCCTCAGAGGTAGCGCCCATTGCCCAGATCAAATCCCCCAAAACCAAACACGCGCCCCTGCATTGCAGCGGCACGACACCATTGGTTCTGATTGAAAATGACCTGCGCGCTGCGCGGTCCCTGCCCTATCAAGGCGGTCGCGGCGAAACCCGCCGCTACAGCCCGTCGGAAAAGTCTAGTGGCAGGGGAACCCTGTGGCGTGACGCACATCGTGGGCGGCGTCATGAAGGGCGGCGGCCTGCACGTGGCCCGTGATCGAAATCAGGGTCACACCCAACACGGCTGCAAATACAGCTGGGATAAAGCGGGTCGCGCTCTGCTTCAGCGTTTTGGTCGTTGCGTTCATCTATCTACTCCTCACCGTCACACCCGACGGCATTTTGCGTTTCGCTCTTGCCTGGCAGGTCTCCTGGCTCGCGGGTCGAGGCTTTTGCCCGCCTTCCCTGACCGACAAGGTCAAGTGGCACATCAGGCATCAGCTCTCCGCTTACAGTCGCGGGGGCGGCTTTGGCATTGGGGCTGTTCTTATGTCTGGCCCGTCACCAAATTCCCTTTTCGGTCCCACACCCCAAGATCGGGGCGATTAGCGGAACACCAAGCGCAATCAAACTCGCACTTCAACGCACAGCACGCAAGGTGGAATAGCGACGCGTTGGGGGCTGTAACCGCTTCTTTCTGGTCTGTTGGCGGCATCTGACGCATAAATCGCCCATGGCCACCTCAAAAAGGCTGCGAATCCCTTCCCTTATGAATCGCACCACATGGGCCATTCTGTTGTCACTCCTAGCAATTGTGTTTTTTGACATCTTGGGACTGATCATCAAACGGCTTGGCCCGGATTGGCGTGCCGCAGAGCTGTCTGCATCTAGCAATTTGTTTGGACTTGTCCCCTCTGCCATGGTTTTGTGGCTTTCTGCGGAGTGGCACCTTTGTTCCGGCCATGTCAACCACAGGGTTTAGCCCGCTGGCCGCACCAAGTGATCTGTGGTGGATTTTGCGATGGGTGGATTTGGCGGTTGCGCTGTCCTGCTGATGATCACATCCTTTCGCATGACAGAGCAAAGCAACCTTGCCCCGTTCAGCTATTTCGGCATCCCCATTGCCTTTGTCCTGGGCTGGATGTTCTTTGGAGAAACCCCGTGGGCAGCTTTATGTCCCGATGCGGTGTTGATCGTGGTGGGCGGGTTGTTGATTGTCTGGCGGGAACGGCGGTTGCGCCAAATCGGGAGGGAAGCTCATGACACTTGAACGGGTTTTGATCACAGGCGGCAATGGAAATCTGGGCCGATTGCTAGCCGCGCGGTTTATTGCTGCGGGCACGCAGGTGATCAGCTTTGATTTGCCCGACACCGCAGCACCCGAGGGCGCGCTGGCCTGTGTGACCGGCGATATTCGGGACACAGATCTGTTGCGCGACCTGCTGGACCGCCATAAACCGCAGGCGATTGTGCATCTTGCCTCGCGCCTGTCCGGCAGTTCAGAGGCTGATCCGCAAGCGGCCTGGGCCATCAACGCCACCGCGTCCATTGACCTGATGCACATGGCACAGGCACATGGGATCGGGCCGTTTGTTTTTGCCAGTACAATTGCCAGCTATGACACAGGGTTCGCGCGCCACCTGCCGGAGGACGCCGCGCAGTGGCCTGCAAATGTCTATGGCGCCACCAAGGTAGCGGTGGAGCGTATGGGCGTCTGGCTCAAAAAATCTGCTGGATTTGATTTTCGTTGTTTGCGGTTCCCGATGGTGCTGTCGCCCTTTGCCCCGCCCGGTGCGGTGACCGCCTACCCCGGTCATGCCATTAATGCCGCCGCCAAGGGTGAGGCGTTTGCCTTTCCCGTCTCGGCTGACACCGGCATGTCCACGCTTTATCTGGAGGATGTCACGCGGAGCCTGTTTGAGATGACACTGGCGGATGCCAACCGATTGACGCGCCCCGCTTACAATCTGCACAGCTTTCATTTCACCGCTCAGCAATGGGCAGACAAAATCAAACAGGAATGGCCAGACGCGCAGCTGAGTTTTGCGCCGGATGCAAAACTTGATCCGTTGATCCGCGAATGGCCTGATGTGGTTGAAGACGCTTCTGCCCGTGCGGACTGGGGCTGGTCCCCGTCGTATGATTTTGAGGCGAGTGCAGCGGCAATGATGGGGCTGATGAAGGGTTAGACTTCTACGTCAAACGACTGTTGATCCCCAACGCCAAACACACGTTTGTAACGGTCGATCTGTGCGGCGGGGCCCATCGCTTTTTTGGGATTGTCAGAGAGTTTGACCGTTGGCTGGCCATTGGCCTCCACCGCTTTGCAGACCAGTGAAAACGGCGCCAATTCATCCTGCGGCACCAACCCGCGAAAATCGTTGGTCAGCAACGTGCCCCAGCCAAAGGAAACGTTGACCTTGCCAGCGAACTGTTTGTGCAATGTCTTGATCTTGTCCACGTCCAACCCGTCGCTAAAGATGACACGCTTTTGCGCCGGATCCTCACCGCGCGATTTCCACCAGTCGATGGCGATTTGTGCGCCTGTGGCCGGATCACCGCTGTCGATGCGAATGCCCGTCCAGCCCGCCAGCCAATCCGGCGCGTTTTCAAGAAACCCAATGGTGCCATAGGTATCGGGCAGGATGATCCGCAGATTGCCGTCATGTTCTTCATGCCAGTCCTGCAAAACATCGTACGGCGCCTGGGCCAACGCGGCATCGTCCTGCGCCAGTGCGGCATAGACCATGGGAAGTTCGTGGGCGTTTGTGCCAATCGCTTCGACCTCGCGGGCCATTGCGATTTTGCAGTTTGACGTGCCGGTAAAGGCGTCGCCCAGCCCTTCGCTCATGGCTTGTACGCACCAGTCCTGCCAAAGGTAAGAATGCCGCCGACGGGTGCCAAAATCAGCAATCGACAGATCAGGGATGTCGCGCAGGGTTTCGATCTTTTCCCAGACACGGGTCATGGCGCGGGCATAGAGCACTTGCAGCTCAAACCGCCCCATGCGGTTCAGCACGGCACGTCCCCGCAGCTCCATCAGCACCGCCAAGGCCGGAATTTCCCATAGCATCACTTCGGGCCAGGCCCCTTCAAAGGTCAGTTCGTACTGGTCGCCTTTGCGTTCCAGATGATAGGGGGGCAAGCTCAGATTTTCGAACCACTCCATGAAATCCGGGCGGAACATCTGGCGTTTGCCATAAAACGTGTTGCCGCGCAGCCATGTGCTTTCGCCCCGGCTCAGCGACAGCGAGCGGATGTGGTCCAACTGCTCACGCAGCTCCCCTTCGTCAATCAGATCGGCCAAGGGGATATGCCGGGACCGGTTGATCAATGAAAACGTGACCTGCGTTTCAGGCTTGTTGCGGAAAATCGACTGACACATCAGCAGCTTGTAAAAATCCGTGTCGATCAGCGATCGCACAATAGGGTCAATTTTCCACTTGTGGTTATAGACGCGGCTGGCGATATCGACCATGATTGGATCCTTACTTTAGACTTCTGTTGTGCCAAGTTTAATTATCGAAAAGCAAGGGAAATCAAATTCATGCAAGGCATAGACTGGGGTGCGATTGCCATTTTAGGCGTGCTGTTGCTGGTGGTCTTTGTCTGGATACACCGGCGTCCCGCCCCGGCACCGAGACCCGCCCCGGTCACACCACAACGCCAAATTGCGGTTGATGGGACGAATGTGATGTTTTGGCGCGATGAAGTGGCGCAGATTGCGACCCTCAAAAACGTGCTGAAGCGGTTGCGCCGCGAAGGATATGATCCTGTTGTATTTCTCGATGCCTCCTCGCGGCATCATGTGGGGGATAAATCACTCAACGAAAGCAAGTTCGCGCAGGTTCTCGGCCTTGCCAGAAACCGCCTGATGGTTGTGCCCGCCGGAACGGAGGCGGATGAACTTATCCTTGAATTTGCGGGACAGTATAAACTGTCGATTGTGTCCAACGACCGGTTTCGGGACCGCGCACATCAGGCGCGCAATATCAAGCTGGTCAAAGGCCACTTTCAAGGCGAACGGCTGGTCCTCAAGAACCTTTAACCGCTGCTCGCTCCCGCTGAACACGCGCAAAAAGCCTTAGATCAAAGCGATGCCGTTTTTGCAAAAACGCCTGCATCTCATCGGCTTCAAAGACGGATCGGTCAATGTGATAGGGGCTCGCGTTTTCCTGCCGGGCCTGTTGGGGCTGTGCCCCTGTGATTGCGCTCACCACCTGATCGGGGTTGGTGGACAGGCAGCTGTATGAACGCAACCGCGCCACGCCCGTGTCTTCGCTGAATTTCAGGTCATCCCCCAACAGAAATCGCGCCTGAAGGTTCAGGAACAGCCCCGGTCTGGCACAGATATTCTGGATCACCACGCCCGGGTCCGCATTGTCGGATGCCCATAGATGATCAGAAAGATCCCGGATGGGCTGCGGATGGCCACGAAAAAACCGTCCGCCGCGGTGCCGGATCTCCAAGAGCCAATTGTACTGCGAGGCGATCTGAGCGACCGGATCACGCATCAGTCCATAAATGGTCAGTGGGCGTTTGGTGGCACTGCCCAGCAGCGCCTGCATCTGGTTCAGCGCCAGATGGCCGCTGATCCAATGCAGCCTATCCGCTTTGGATTTGAGCCGAACAGGCTTGTCGCGAAATTTCTCGATATGATCCTGACCACCCGCCCAGGCGGCCAGATGTGTATTCACAGTGGTCCCGGCTGTTTTGGGCACATGAATAAACACAACCAGGGGACCCGTCTGACGTTTGGGAAACACGCTCCTTGCCGTCAGACCAGCGTGACGCCAGCCGCGCGCATACCCAAAACAGCAGCGGCAAGCGATCCGTCCAGATCAATCGCACGTGTCAGGGCCTGACGCACTTCAACCTCAAATCCCAGATTGGCCGCATCCACTGCTGAGAAATTTACGCAAAAGTCCAACGCCAGTCCAACCATCACCAGATGGTCAATGCCGCGCGTGCGCAAATACCCCTCCAGCCCCGTTGGCGTTTCGTGGTCGTTTTCAAAGAAGGCTGAATAGCTGTCGATGGCGGGGTTATAACCTTTCCGCATGATCAGATCCGCGCGGTCACGGTGCAGTTCAGTATGAAATTTGGCCCCCATGCTGCCCTGAATGCAGTGATCAGGCCACAACACCTGATCTCCATAAGGCATCTTGGTCACGGAATACGCCTCAGCCCCCTCATGCGAGGACGCAAAGGAAGAATGCCCCGCCGGATGCCAATCCTGCGTCAGGATGACCGCGTCAAAATCAGGCATCAGGGCGTTAATGCCCTGTACGATCGTGTCTCCCTGCGGCACCGCCAGCGCGCCACCCGGGCAAAAGTCATTTTGGACATCAATAACGATCAGCGCTTGCATGGGGGCTTCCCTTTTTCGGTTTCTTGGGCCGGGTTTTACCCCACCACCCCCTTGCGGAACAGTCCCAAGTCGCCCTATCTCAGCGGCCATGTACACCATTGCTGCCTTGTATCACTTTACCCGCTTTGACAACCCTGCCGCGTTGAAACCTGCGCTGCTGGCGTTGTGCGTCAAATGCGATGTCAAAGGCACCTTGTTGTTGGCAGGTGAAGGCGTCAACGGGACCATCGCAGGCCCCCGCGCTGGAATTGACGCCGTTATTGCCCATCTGCGCGCCCTGCCCGGATGTGAGGGGCTGGAGTGGAAAGAGGCAACCTCGGACACGGCGCCTTTCCCCCGTATGAAGGTCCGTCTGAAACGCGAGATTGTCACAATGGGGCAGCCCCATGTCGACCCGGCAGCGGGCACCGGGCATTACGTCATGCCGCAGGATTGGAATGATCTGATCAGCCGCGAGGATGTGGCCGTAATCGACACCCGCAATGGCTACGAGGTCGCGATTGGCACCTTTGACGGTGCGATTGACCCCGAAACCCAGAGTTTCGGAGAGTTTCCTGCCTGGTGGGAGGCAAACAAACATCGGTTTCACAACAAGAAAATTGCGATGTTCTGCACCGGCGGCATTCGCTGTGAAAAGTCCACTAATTACCTGTTGTGCGAAGGGGTTGAGGATGTGTACCACCTAAAGGGGGGCATTCTAAAATACCTCGAAGAAGTTCCTGAGCAAGAGAGCACCTGGCAGGGCGATTGCTTTGTTTTTGACGCGCGGGTGTCCGTGGGTCACGGATTGGCCGAGGGGCCGCATCTGCTGTGTCATGGGTGCCGGCAACCCATCCTGCCTCAGGATATGCAGCGCCCCGAATTTGAACAGGGCGTGAGTTGCCACCATTGCTTTGAACGCACGTCAGACCGGGACAAAGACCGTTTTCGCGAACGCCAAAAGCAAATCAAGTTGAGTGAGGCGCGCGCGGCAAAAAACCGGGCCTGGAGCGCGGCACCCGGCGCAAAATCCACCTAAAGCATCATGCAAAAAATCTGAATCACCTGATGCTGCCCGAAATCAGAGATTTTGGACGCGTTACGTGTGGCACGATGTTTCAGATTAAATCGAAACCGCTATTATTTGAGATGTTAAGCCCGTAGTAAGCCCTGCTCATTAAACCCGCCTTGGGTGAGCAGAGGTGGTTTAGATGTGTGCGCAGGCAAACGTAGCGCCAATCATTATCAAGAAGAAAAAGGTCGTCAAAGGTGGCGGGCACCATGGGGGTGCCTGGAAAGTTGCCTACGCGGACTTTGTGACCGCGATGATGGCCTTTTTTATGCTGATGTGGCTGTTGAATGCGACAACGGAACAACAGCGCAAGGGCATCGCTGACTATTTTTCACCGGCCATTCCGATTAATCGTGTCTCTGGTGGCGGCACCGGCGCGTTTGCTGGCGAGAGCATTTTTTCAGAAGAAGCATTGCCGCAAAATGGCACAGGTGGAACCGATACCGCCGAAGGGGCCGGGGATCAGGAAAAAGCACTCAAAACACTGGATGATACCCTGCGGGGCCTGGGTGGCGAATCGGCGGTCATGGAAAATGCGCTGCGCCATGTTGTCACAAGGATCACCGACGAAGGCCTGGTGATTGAACTTTTCGAGCTTGAGGATATCCCGTTGTTTGAAGATGGTAGCGCTCAGCCAACGCAGCTGCTGAAAGATCTTGCGACGATGATCTCCGGGCTTGCAGAAACAGTGACCAACAAAATCGCCGTGGGCGGTCATGTTCAGGCTCAGCCCATTGTTTTGGCGCAAAACCGGGTTTGGGAATTGTCCGCAGCCCGCGCCACAACCCTACGGGAAATGTTGCAAGGCAACGGTATCAAACCCGAGCGGATCAGGCGCGTCACCGGACACGCAGACCGCGACCCTGTGACCACAAACAGGATGGCCGTCCGCAACAACCGGATGGAGATTATCCTGCTGCGGGACGTCAAGCGCAACTGATCTGAACAGGCCGAAAATGGTTTCGTTAAACGGGTGTCTGCGCGACCTGCCATAACCTTATCTGAGCGAGGCGG
>CALFWM010000083.1 GCA_937928635.1 uncultured Sulfitobacter sp.
GGGCTGTGAAAAGGCGGTCAAACTGATGCAGAAAGACAGCTGGGATCAGGGGCTGCTGGAGGAACTTTCAAGTGCCATGGTGGACGCGTCAATCTGTGGGTTGGGGCAGGCGGCACCAAACCCGATCCGCATGGTCATGAATCACTTCCCGGATGAAGTGTAACCTGTAGGTTGTTGAAAAATATATAAAGCTCTTGATCTGAAGATTCCTGTCAAGGGTTTTGATACACCGCGCAGACACATCCACGACGGCGCAACCGGGCGCAAAACTTCTCTGCGCCGCGCCGCGTGTTGCGCCCGATGCGTGCCATGACAAACCCCATTTGTCGGCTCGCGCGGTGTTTGACCTTCACATAATCGGTCCTTTCGCGCCTCACCTCCAAGCGGCATTGTCTAGTCTGTCGTTCAAACGCCTGCGTGGCCTCCCTGCGCGTTTTGCCAAAGGCCAGTTGCACACCCCAGGGTTTCAGCCCCGATGTTGGACGGGCCAGCGGTGTCAGGCGTCTGTTCCTGGCCATCTGGTAACAGGCGGGCAGAAACGGCAGTGTTTTGGACAGCCGCATGTCATGTGATTTTGGCGGTGTGTCGCGCTATGTCTCGGCGCTCAACCCGGTGATGATGGGCACATAATTCACGGTTTTACGCGCCAGCCCCTTGCCCTCCAGAAATCCCGCCGCACGTCTTTCGCCCCCGTTGTAACCAATCGCGGCCATGCCAGGATTGCCGTACCGCCCCACCATTTCTGCCAGGTACTGCGCGGAATGCTCCAAGGCGTCCGCCCGGTTAAACGGGTCACGCAGCCCCCGCAGTTTCGCGGTGGAGGGGATAAACTGCGCAATTCCGCGCGCGTTGGCAGGGGACAAGGCGTTGGGATTAAAGCGACTTTCCTGCCAGATCAGCCGGGCAAAAAAGTTGCGGTTCAGGTTGTGACGCCGCGCAAAGACGTCAATCGCATTGCAGGTGTCATAGACAAAATGCGCGGGGCGGATGCAGTGCTGATGCCCCCATTTTTGTGTCGAACATTGCCCTTGGCCCGGGTCAGCAAAGGCCGCCGTCACGCTCAGACACATCCACAAGACCATCACCCACCGCATCTCTCTTTGGTGCGGGTTGGGTCGCGGCGTGTCAATTGCGAGCGTGCCCTTCCATCCAAGTGCCACAGGCTATAGATCAGGGAAAACGGACCCGGAGACCAACCCCTTGGCATTTTTCAAGAAGCTCAAAGAGCGGCTGTTCAAGTCTTCCTCAAAGATTGACGAGGGACTTGAGGCGATCGTCAGTGATGGCGGTGAAGAAGAAACGCTGGAGACGGCTGCGCTTGCCGCTGAGGAAACCGAAGCGCGCGCGGCTGAGGTGGCACGGGAGGCCTCCGAGGAAGCGGAGCGGGTCAAGGCCGCAGAGGAGGCCGAGGCGGCGGCTGCACAAACGGTAGCAGAGGAAGAGGCCCGTGCCGCGCAGGAACGCGCGGACGCCGCCCGCGCCGCACAAGAGGCGGCAGAGGCTGCTGAACGCGCCGCCGCCCAAGAGGCTGCCGCACAGGCCGAAGCAGCGGATGCAGCCGCAGCGCAGGAAGCCGCGGATGCCGCCCGCGCCGCGCAAGAGGCGGAAGCGCGCGCAGCAGAGGAAGCAGCAGCAAAAGAAGCGGCAGAGCGTGCCGCGCAAGAAGCAGCCGCCCGTGCCGCGCAGGAGGCCGCCCGTCTGGTCGAGGAACAGCGCGTGGCGCAACAAGAGGCGCAAAGGGCCGCAGCAGAACAAGAGGCCGCCCGTCTGGCCGAGGAACAGCGCGCCACGCAAGAGGCCGAACAAGCGGCTGAGGAGGCCCCGGCGCCTGCCTCTTTGCGCACCACACTGACCCCTGTCGCCCCCGATCTGATCGAAGACACCCCCGCAGCCCCTGCCAAAAAACCAGGTATTCTGGGCCGTTTGATGGGCCGCGCGGCCCCGCAAACGGTTGTGCGCCGCACGCTTGACGATGACATGCTGGAGCAGTTGGAGGAATTGCTGATCACCGCCGACATGGGGGTTGATACCGCCCTGCGCGTGACCGCAAACATGGCCGAAGGGCGCTTTGGCAAAAAGCTCTCTGTGGCGGAAATCAAAGACCTGATGGCGGGTGAAATTGCGCGTATCATGGAACCGGTGGCCAAGCCATTGCCGCTTTATGCACAGACGCCGCAGGTGGTGTTGGTGGTGGGCGTAAATGGGTCGGGCAAGACAACGACCATTGGCAAACTGGCCAGCCAGTTTCGTGCGGCGGGCAAAAAGGTTGTGATCGCGGCGGGCGATACGTTTCGCGCCGCTGCGGTGGAACAATTGCAGGTCTGGGGCGAGCGCGCGGGCGTGCCCGTGCTGACCGCCCCGCAAGGCACGGACCCTGCCAGCCTTGCCTTTGACGCGCTGACACAGGCGCAGGCGGATGGCGCAGATTTGCTGATGATCGACACGGCGGGGCGTTTGCAAAACCGTGGTGATCTGATGGAAGAGCTTGCAAAAATCGTGCGGGTGATCCGCAAGAAAGATGAAAGCGCGCCGCATAATACCCTGTTGGTGCTGGATGCCACAACGGGCCAGAATGCGGTGAACCAGGTTAAGGTTTTTCAGGAGATATCAGACGTTTCCGGGCTGGTCATGACCAAACTGGACGGCACCGCAAAGGGCGGTGTTCTGGTGGCGCTGGCCGATAAATTTGGCCTGCCGATCCATGCGATTGGCGTGGGCGAACAGATTGATGATCTGGATACCTTTGACCCGCAGGAATTTGCAGACGCTTTGGTGGGCATTGAGCGGTGACATTGCAGCGGGCCGCCCGACGTAACGCGCTGATATGACCGACTGGTTGCTCTCGATCGAGGGCACAGACACTGGCAAGACGCTCGCCCTCTGGCTTGCGCTTCTGGCGGCCTTGCTGCACGCGGTGTTTGGCGCGTTGCAAAAGGGGCGCCATGACCCCTGGCTGACACGGGGCGCGGTGGATGCCTGTTATTGCGCGATGGCCGCGCCTTTTGCGTTGTTTGTGGTGCCCTGGCCCGAGCCGCATATGTGGGTGATCTTTGCCGTCGCCTGGCTGATCCACATCATCTATAAATGTCTGCAGGCCTGGGCCTATACCAAGGGGGCCTATACGGTTGTCTATCCGGTGGTGCGCGGCACGGGCCCGCTGTTTGCTGTGATTGGGGCCTACCTGATCTTTTCCGAACGCTTTTCGCTGGTGCAATGGGCGGGCGTGGCGGTGCTGCTGTCAGGCATTTTTGGGCTGGCGGCCTATAATCTGCGCAAATTGGAAAGCCAGCGTGACACGTTAAACGCTGCCTTGGGGCTTGCGGTGCTGACGGGGCTGTTTGTTGCGCTTTACACCACCTTTGACGCCTATGGCATCCGCGCGACGGCCAATCCGTTTACCTTTTTGGCATGGTTTTTCATGATCGACGGGCTTGTGATGCCTTTTGTGTCCGCTGTGCGCTGGCGGCGCATGGCGGATCGCCCCGACCTTGGCCCCCTGATGACGCGCGGCTTTATGGGCGCGGTGATTGCCCTTGTGAGTTTTGGGTCCATCATGATGGCCACGCGGCTTGATAAAGTGGGGGAGGCGGCGGTGTTGCGGGAAACCTCAACCGTGTTCGCGGCTGTGATCGGTTGGGTTTTCCTGAAAGAAACCGTTGGCCCCCGCCGTGTGGCGCTGATGGCATTGATTGCGCTGGGCGCTGTGATAGTTGAGGTAGGCGGATGAAGGAGCACCGGAATGTCTGAGCCAAGAAAAGTGAATCCCATCGTAAAGATGGGGCTGGAATTTGGGCCGCTGTTGCTGTTTTTCGTGGCATATCTGCGCCTTAAGGACCGCATCTTTACCATTGGCGGCACTGAGTATGAGGGGTTTATCGTGGTCACCGCCGCCTTTATCCCGATCCTGATTGCGGCCACCGGTGCGATGTGGGCGCTGACCGGGAAACTGGGGCGCATGCAGGTGACAACCGTGGTGCTGGTGGTGGTGTTTGGCGGGCTGTCTGTCTGGCTGAACGATGACCGGTTTTTCAAGATCAAACCGACAATCATCTACCTGATGTTTGGCGGGATTTTGGGGGTTGGGCTGCTGCGCGGGCGTTCCTACCTCAAATTTGTCATGGAAGAACTGATGCCGCTGGAGGACGCGGGCTGGATGATCCTGACAAAGCGTTTGATGCTGTTCTTTTTTGCATTGGCCGTGGCCAATGAGGTGATCTGGCGGTTTTTTGACACCGAAACCTGGGTCTATTTCAAAACCTTTGGGCTGACCGCGGCGATGTTCGGGTTTTTTATGTTTCAGGCAAGGTTGTTTCAGCAGTACGGTCCTGAGGAGGACGCGGAGTAGCGCGATAGGGGGCCAGTTCGGGGCGCCATGCGGCCTCAAAGGGTGCCACAGAGCGAGACACTTTTTGCGCGAGATCCAGTGACAAAACGGAATCCAGTGCCAGTTTGAACCGCGCAGAGCGCGCTGATGTGTTACGCAGATCCAGAACGGACCATTCCATATATTCTGCACCTTTCAGCAACCGTGTGCTGGCAGAGGCGCGCTGCCCCATCAGATAGGCCACTTCACCCACAAAGGTGCCACCGGGGACGCGAAATTTGTCGCCATGTTTGGTCACTGCGGTTTCGCCTTCGATGACGTAAAAGAGCTTGGTCAGGGGCGCGTTTTCGGTGGTTAAGTGAATGTCTTCTTCGGCGGTGCGGCGCTTGGCCATGCGCACCAGCGTGCGGAAATCTCCGGGGGGAAGGCCCGGAAAATGACCGTAAAGGTCTTTGTGTGCCCGTGGGATGGCCCATTGGGAATTGCGGGCCAACAGACTGAAAAGGCCGAGAATGTTCGCGCCGCCGATCAAAACACTGATATAAATGGCCTCCCACAGCGGGACGGTGGCGATGGTGAAATAATAGAGGATGTAAAACCCCGTCCCCGCCAAAACCATCAGGCGCAGCGTGACCTGATTGATAATCAACAGGCCAAGTACATAGAAACCGCCCGCAATGTAGGCAAAGAGTTCCGGGGTAAAAATATCGTTGCTCATGAGGGTCCTGAAACGCACATCATATCAATTGCGCGACCCTAACGGCGAAGGGCAAGATCGGTAAAGTCTTTTCGCATGCAGATGGGCGCGTGCAGGCGCGCGCGCGTTGCCCCCGCCCGGTCACCGGATCGTTTCGCTATTTCTTAAAGAGCTTGCCTTGCGCGTCTTTATCCTTGGCAAAATCCGCGCGCTTTTCAGCATAAAGCGCGCGTCCTGCCTGCACACCGGGCCGCGTGCTCATTGCCTCCAGCCAGCGCGCCATGTGGGGTTTGTCCTCCAGTGTTTGCTGTTGGCCTTCCCACAGGGATGCCCAGCCCCAGACCGAGAAATCTGCAATCGACAGGAAATCCCCTGCAACATATTGGTTCTTCGCCAGTTGCCGGTCCAGCACACCATACAGTCGCTCTGTTTCGCTGCGATAGCGGTCTTTGGCGTAGGGAATGTCATTGGGCGGGTCCATGTGCGGTGCGTATTTCAAAAAGTGATGTGCTTGCCCGGCTATGGGGCCAAGGCCGCCCATTTGCCACATCAGCCATTCCTCAACCGCGATACGCTCGCGCTCAGACCTGCCACCAAACTGGCCGGTCTTGCGCGCCAGATATTGCAATATCGCCCCGGATTCAAAAACCGACACCGGTTTGCCCTCTGGCCCGTCGTGATCCACAATCGCTGGCATCCGGTTGTTGGGTGCGATTTTCAGGAAGTCCGGCGCAAACTGATCGCCCGCCCCGATGTTGATCAGATGGGTTTCATAGGGCAACCCCATCTCTTCAAGGGCGATGGAGATTTTCCAGCCATTGGGCGTGGGCCAATAATAGAGGTCAATCGGGGTGGTCATGGGCGCTCCTTTTTCCACCCCCTTTGTTGCGCGTTTTGGGGGCAAATGCCAAGCGGGCCATTGACCTGTGCCCTGTGCAGGCATAGATCACCCCTGTGGTGATTTGTTACCGGATTGCGGGCCACGTTAAACAATCTGCTAAAAGGTCAGGATGAAAGCCCCCTTTCGCTTGACCGCGAACGGGGTTTTTTTATGCCTGCCACGGCTGTGGTCGGGGGGCCGGGCACCAAAGGAACAGATCATGAGTGATACATGGAATACCCGCACCAAGGCGGTACATGCCGGCACGCGGCGCAGCCAATACGGTGAGGTCAGTGAGGCAATCTTTCTCACCCAGGGGTTTGTGTACGAAACCGCAGAACATGCCGAGGCCCGGTTTTTGGAAAGCGGCCCGGATGAGTTTATCTACGCCCGCTATGGCAATCCGACCGTGTCGATGTTTGAACAACGCATCGCAGCCCTTGAGGGCGGTGAGGATGCCTTTGCCACTGCCAGCGGGATGGCAGCAGTCTCCGGTGCGCTGACCTCTATGCTGGAGGCAGGCGACCACGTGGTCTCTGCCCGCGCGCTTTTTGGATCCTGCCTTTATGTGCTGGAGGATTTGTTGAGCCGGTTCGGGGTGGAAGTCACCTTTGTTGATGGCACGGATCTGGCCCAGTGGGAGGCGGCCATTCGCCCTGATACAAAAGTGGTGTTCTTTGAATCCATCGCCAATCCCACATTGGAAGTTATTGATATTGAAAAAGTATCCGCGCTAGCCCATGCCCATGGGGCAAAAGTGCTGATCGACAATGTATTTGCCACTCCGGTCTATTCGCGCGCGATGCAGCAGGGTGCGGATGTGGTGATTTACTCCGCGACCAAACATATCGACGGGCAGGGGCGTGCTTTGGGCGGTGTGATCATTGGCACGCGTGACTACATTCACAAGACGGTTGAACCCTACATGAAACACACGGGCGGTTCGATGTCGCCGTTCAATGCGTGGATCATGCTCAAGGGGATTGAGACGATGGACTTGCGGGTCAAGGCACAGGCCGCCTCGGCGCTGGCCCTTGCGCAGGCGGTTGAGGGGCATGCAAACCTTGCCCGCACAATCTATCCTGGTCTGCCGTCGCATGCGCAGCATGCTTTGAGCAAGGCGCAGATGGGGGCGGGGGGCACGGTCTTGTCACTTGACCTCAAGGGGGGCAAACCGGCAGCCTTTGCCTTTCTGAACGCGCTGAAAATCGGGTTGATTTCCAACAATCTGGGGGATGCCAAAACCATCCTGACCCATCCCGCCACAACAACCCATCAACGGTTGTCACCGGATCAGCGCGCGGCCCTTGGCATTACTGAGGGACTTGTGCGCATCTCTGTCGGTCTTGAGGATGTCGAAGACCTCAAAACTGACCTGCTGCAAGCGCTGGGATAAAGGGCGCGGATGCTGGCCAACTGGCCGTTCAGTATTGCAAAAGCCATTGTACCGGGAGGCGGCGGCATGTGTCTAAGCGGAGGCTTGCGCCGATTGCCGCGTAAATTCGGCCATAGGTCAAAGAAATCCAAACGAGAAATGGAAATTTGTTCGTCCACGTCCTAAATTGGGATTAACCATCAAGGGGGGCCTTCCGGATGAATGCCATTGCACCGCTGAACAAAGAACCTAGCCAGTCTGAGGCAGAAGCCGCACTGGCGACGTTGCGCGCCTGGATTGCCAGCGCAAAAGAGAGTGATCTGGCCAACCTTGAAGAGGGGGACGCACAGATTGTGGCGCGGGCCGACTACCCGACCTTTAACCGCAGCTACCCCGATGATTTTGTTGTGGGGCCAAATTACAAGGCCACGCTGCCCGATCTGCAAAACGGTCCCGCCAGCCTGATCCGTGGTGCAAAGCGGCAGATCCAGCATGTGGGCATTTCAAACTTTCGCCTGCCCATCCGGTTTCACACCCGCACAGGCGACGACCTCACGCTGGAGACCTCTATCACCGGATCGGTCAGCCTTGATGCGGAGAAAAAGGGCATCAACATGTCCCGCATCATGCGCAGTTTTTACAAACACGCGGAGGCGACGTTCAGTTTTGAGGTGATTGAGGCCGCGCTGGATGATTACAAGGCGGACCTGGAAAGCCTGGATGCGCGCATTCAGATGCGTTTTTCCTTTCCGATGAAAATCGAAAGCCTGCGTTCGGGGCTGTCGGGGTATCAATATTATGACATCGCGCTGGAACTGGTCGAAAACGATGGCGTGCGTCAGAAAATCATCCACCTTGATTATGTCTATTCCAGCACCTGCCCGTGTTCGCTGGAACTATCCGAACATGCGCGTCAGACCCGGGGCCAATTGGCCACCCCGCATTCGCAACGCTCTGTGGCGCGGGTGTCGGTGGTGATGGATTGTGACAAGCAATGCCTGTGGTTTGAGGACCTGATTGAGGCCTGCCGCCGCGCCGTGCCCACCGAGACCCAAGTCATGGTCAAGCGGGAGGATGAGCAAGCCTTTGCCGAGCTAAACGCTGCCAATCCGATCTTTGTGGAAGACGCCGCGCGCCTGTTTGCACAGGTGCTGGAGCAAGACACGCGTGTTGGTGATTTTCGCATCATCGCCAGTCATCAGGAAAGCCTGCACAGCCATGATGCGATCAGCATCCTGACCGAAGGCCCCACGTTTGAGAGCCAAAGCATTGATCCCAAACTGTTCAACACGCTGTTTCACGTTGGTTGAGCGGCTTTGAGCGTCCGAGCGCAGCCGCCGCAACACCACCACCCCGGCCCGGCTCACATCATGCGTTTACGCCAGCCCAATCGTGCAGCGTTTCGATCCACGTTCAGGGCAAATAACTCTCCAACTTGGCGCGCACATCATCCGGCCAGGGCACTGAGGTGTGTTTGTCCAGATCAGAAGCCGCCAGCACTTGGCGCGAGTTCCAGCGTTTCTCCTCACCACATGAAATCTCGTGCTCAAATGTGACGGAGGACCGCCCGACTTTCACCACACGCAATTCAAACGTCAGGGTCTGGCCAAACAGCGAGGGAATTGAAAAATCGCAGGTCAGATGCACCGTTGGCGTGCCCCAGCGCTCTTTCCAGATGATCTCATGCCAGGGGTAGCCGATGTGCGCCCAAAACTCCTCATTCACGCCGTTCAGCAGGTCGAGATAGGAGGGGAAATACGCCGTGCCCGAGATATCGCAATCGCCAAAACGCAACTCTCGGTCGGTGATAAATGTTTTGGACATATGCGGGCTCCTGTGTGCGGGTTGTGGCCCCTGCCATAGCGCGATCTTGCAGGTTTGGCACCCCCAAAGCGGATCGCGTCAGTCATGTTGTGCACGGCTGTCCGGTGGGGCCTCGTCGCGATCAAACATGCCATAGTCGCGCACCACCTCTGCGATGCGCAGATGGTAATCCGTGAAAATACCCGCGCGCCCCTGTGTTTGCGCGTTGCGGTGCGCGCTGAGATCGCGCCACCGTCGCACGGCGGCTTCGTCCTCAAAGAACGACAGGGACAGCAGTTTGCCCGGCGTGTTCAGGCTTTGAAACCGTTCCACAGAGATAAACCCTTCGACCTGCTCCAGCGTGTCTTTCAGGTTGGCGGCAAGGCTCAGATAGGCATCCTTGTGTGCCGGGTGCGGATAGACCTCAAAGATCACGGCGATCATTGTGCGTCGCCCTGCGGGGCAGAGGCGAGGCGCAAAAACGTGCGATCCTCGCGCAGCAAGAACTTTTCTGATTGGGCAAAAGCATAGTTTTCGCGCCCCAACGGGTCATTGCGCAGCTTTTCGCGGTAGCGTTCATAGGCCGCCAGACTGGGGATGTTGTAGATGCCATAGGCAAGGGTTGAGGACCCCTCGTGCGGGGCGAAATAGCCGATCAGATCGGCACCGCACCGCGGGATCGCCTGCCCCCAGTTGCGCGCATATCTGTCAAAGGCGGCGTGTTTGGTTGGGTCGATGTGATATTTGATGATACAGGTCAGCATGGTTTTTCCTTTTTGTTGCTGGCCTGTGGTATCCCATTGCGCGGTGTAAATGCTTCGGCTAACGTCGAAGTATGAAGGAAGGACCGGACATCTCTCGTATTGCCGCGCTGATCGGTGATCCTGCGCGCGCCAACATCCTGACCGCGTTGATGAGCGGCAAGGCGCTCACGGCCACAGAACTGGCGGGGGAGGCGGGCGTGACCCTGCAAACCGCCAGCGCGCATTTGGCAAAATTGCAGGCGACTGAAATGATTGCCGCGCGCAAATCCGGGCGGCACAAATATTTTACGCTGGGCGGGGATGATGTGGGGCATGTGTTGGAGGCATTGATGGGCCTTGCCGCCGGGGCCGGGCATCTGCGCACGCGCACGGGCCCCAAAGATGCCGCCCTGCGCGAGGCGCGGGTGTGTTACAGCCATCTGGCTGGCGCACGCGGCATAGCACTTTATCAAGGGTTACTGCGCCGTGGCGTGTTGCAGGCGGAGGGTGAGGTGATCCGCGTCACGCCAGCCGGTTCTGCGTTTTTGTGCGATTTTGGCATTGATCTGGACGCCCTTGGCCGTGCCAAGGCGCCGCTGTGCCGGTCCTGTCTGGACTGGAGCGCGCGCCAGACCCATCTGGCCGGTAGCGTTGGGCGCGCCTTGCTGACGCGGATGCAGGCACTGGGGTGGTGCACGCGTCAGGAGGGCAGCCGCGTGGTGACGTTTACCCCGGCGGGTGCAACGGCGTTTGCGCAGACCCTGGGGTGATCTGCCAACTGCCGGTCGGTGATCGCGCCACAGTGTTGCACTGGCTCAACCACCCCGGGCCACACCGCATGCAACAATTGGGTTAAATCTGCCCCGCCGCGCGCAGACGCTCAATGCCGTAGCGCAGGTATTCCGTGCGAAAGGAATGCCCACCGGGGAACAGACAAAACTCCAGAATTTTTCCCGCGCTGTTGCGGCGGTCCTGACAGGTCAGGGTGCCCGTGCTTGAGGCTTTGGTCGGGCCGAAATTGCCAAAACGGGTATAGAGATCAAGCGCGTGCTGCACTTCGCCCTGTTTGGTTTCGCGGATTTTGCGGCCCGTCAGAGGCACGGTTCGGTCCGCATCGCCGTGGATGTGCACAATGGATGAAATGGGCCCTTTGCAGGTTTCGGGAGGTTTGAGCCAAAAGGTGCCTGCCATCGGCACAAACCCGGCGAAATTTTCGGGGTGATTGCAGGCCAGGTTCCAGACCATCATGCCCCCGGCGGAAAACCCGCTGGCGATGATGCGGGTTTTATCAATGGCAAATTTTGCTGTGGCATCCGCGATCACGGCGTCAAAATAGGCGTATTCAGACGCGCCGGTGCTGTCAAAGGTGCTGGGGCCATAGGGCAAATCCCAACTGCCATTGATGCCCTGTGCGCCGATCAGGGCAAGGCCTGCCTCCGACACCATACGACGCAGGGAGTTGTTGCGCATCACGCCGCGTGCGGAGCCTTTGTACCCATGGCTCCAGACAACCGCGCCCACGGGGGTTGTGCCATCGTGGCCTTGGGGCATGGCAATGCGGTAGCTGCGCTCTCCGACGGTGCAATTGGTGTCTGGGCCGCAGGCCAGCGCAGGGCTGGCAAGCATGAGCAAAAGGGGGATTAAATATCGCATGGGCGAACGATGCGGCAGGGTGCGGGCAGGCTCAAGTCACATGATTGTGGGGTCGTTCTGATCCGAAGCGGTGGCTTGCGCATGCATTGCCCTCGCCTGTTCTAATAGTTCTTCGAGCGCGATGCCTTTTATGACCAGTTCCGGGACGGTGATGTGATAGCCGCTGGTGCGCCCGCTTAACCAAGAAGTCAGTCGCCGCCAGGCAGATTGCCTGTCGCGAAAACCGACCGGATCATGCAGCGCAAAGCCAAGGTGGCGCTGGTTTCGGAAGTTTCTGTGCACGTTCACTTCAGTTACGGCGATGCCGATACCGCTGATCTCATGCCAGCTTACAGGTTCGGTATAGAAGCCGGAAATACCATGTTGATCCATGCGCAGGGCGACTGGCGAAGAAAGTGCCACACCGCCGCAAAACAGAGCCAGCCAGCCAAATCCCACTGCACAAAGCAGCCCTATGAACAAGAGCGTTCCGTCTATGCTATCAAGCGAAAGTACCAGGGCGCTGAACCCAAGACACCAGAGCGTCAGCAGTGCCAGCCCTGCGGACAACCAGCCGAGCCGTGCTCGGCCAATCCTGATCAGAACAGGCTCTGTCATTTACCCACTGGGATCACGCCAGCGGTTCACAATCGGATAGCGCCGGTCCAGCCAGAACGCGCCCTTGGTCAGGCGCGGCCCCGGTGCGGATTGAAAACGTTTGTATTCAGAAATGTAGATCAGGTGTTCGACCTTTTTGGCAGTTTCCCGGTCAGAACCAGAGGCCACGCACGCCGCGATCGACCCGTTTTTGTCCACCAGAATTTCCAGCAGCCGGTCCAACTCGGGATAGTCGGGCAAGCTGTCGCTGTCTTTTTGGTCCTCGCGCAATTCAGCGGTGGGCGGTTTGGTGATGATGCTTTCGGGGATCATCTCACCCTTTGGGCCCATCATCCAGTCGCGGTGATTGGCATTGCGCCAGCGACAGGTTTCAAACACACGTGTTTTGTACATGTCCTTGATCGGGTTATAGCCGCCCGACATATCGCCATAGATCGTGGCATAGCCCACCGCGACCTCTGATTTGTTGCCCGTGGTCAGCAGCATTTCACCAAATTTGTTAGAAAGCGCCATCAACAGCAATCCGCGCAGACGGGATTGGATGTTTTCCTCTGTCAGACCTGGCTCAGTACCCTCAAACAACGGGGCGAGCGTGTTGGTGATCGCCGCGCGCCCTTCTTTGATAGGCACATAATCGTAGCGGCAGCCCAATGCCCTGGCCACGGCCTCCGCATCATCCAGCGAGGCTTGCGAGGTATATTCAGAGGGCAGCATCACGCAGCGCACATTCTCGGGCCCCAGCGCGTCAGCGGCTATGGTGGCGACAATGGCAGAGTCGATGCCCCCCGACAGGCCCAGCAGCACCTTTTTGAACCCGGTCTTGCGCATGTAGTCGCGCAGGCCCTGCACCATGACGCGGTAATCTGATTCCCATGTGTCGGGCAGGCTGGCCAGCTCTTGCGGCAGAATGCGCCAGCCCTCGGGTCCGCGCTCCAGATCCACCTGAGTGATCTGGCTGTCAAAGGCCGGCATTTGCAGCGCCAATTGCCCGCCGGGGTTCAGCCCGAACGAGGCCCCGTCAAAGACCTGATCGTCCTGACCGCCCACCATGTTGAGGTAGATCAGCGGTAATCCGGTCTCTACGACCCGCGCGACCATCAGGTTCATCCGGGTCTCCATCTTGTCGCGATAATAGGGCGATCCATTGGGCACCAGCAGGAATTCCGCGCCGGTTTCGGCAAGGGTTTCAGCCACGTCCGGGTGCCAGGCGTCCTCGCAAATGGGCGAGCCGATGCGCGTGTTGCCCACAGAATAGGGCCCGCCCAAGGGGCCGGGATCAAAAATGCGCACCTCGTCAAAGACGGTCTCATTGGGCAGTTCGTGTTTCAGCACCTTGCTGGCGATCTTGCCATTCTTGAGGATGAGATAGGCGTTAAAGAGCTGATCGTCCTCTGCCAGCGGGGTGCCGATGGCGAGCGCAGGCCCGTCGGCGCAATCCGCGGCCAGCGCCATGATATGGGTCATGCAATCATGCTGAAAGGCCGGTTTCATCACCAGATCCTGTGCGTTGTAACCGGCGATGAACATCTCGGGCAATGCGACCAGATCAGCGCCTGCGGCTTTGCCCGCCGCCCAGGCCTCGCGTGCGAGATCCGCATTGTGGTGCAGATCGCCCACGGTTGGGTTCAGCTGGGCAAGGGTGATGCGAAATCGGTCCGCCATAGGGATTGGCCTTTGCATAAATGGGGTCAGAATTGGATTTAGCAGATCATCACGGGGGGGAAAGGGGTGTTTTTACCAAAGGGCGGGCCAAGGCCCGCCTTACGGATGTGACGCAGGGATTGTGGGCAGCGCGAAAAGAACGTTGCCCCGCATCCTCCCTTTGCATAGGCTACCGCACAATCGCCGCAGGGGGTGCGGCACCGCTTTTCACCGATGTGCCAACAGGCACTGCCAAGATAGGTCTCTTCATGTTGCTTCGTCCCTTGATCTTTGCCGCCGCTCTTTTGCCCGTCGCCGCAATGGCGCAGGACACGCAAGTCCTGACCAAGCAATATGACGATGGCGGGGTCTATGAGGGCAGCTTTCGTGGTGGCTTGCAGCACGGTCAGGGCACCTACAAGCTGCCCAACGGCTATGAATACACCGGCGACTGGGTGGACGGCGAAATCAAAGGATCAGGCACGGCGCGGTTTCCCAATGGATCGGTCTATGAAGGGGCCTTTGCCAAGGGCAAGCCAGAGGGCTTTGGCAAGATCACCTTTGCCGATGGCGGCACCTTTGAAGGCGACTGGGTTGGCGGGGCCATCATGGGGCAGGGTGTTGCGCTTTATGCCAATGGGGTGCGCTATGAGGGCGATTTTCGCAATGCCAAGCACCACGGCAAGGGTGTGATGCAAAGCCCGGGCGGCTATGAGTACAAAGGCGACTGGGTTGATGGCGTGAAACAGGGGCAGGGTGTGATCACCTACCCCGATGGCGCGGTTTATGACGGGGCCATTGCACAAGGCAAACGCGCCGGTCAGGGCACGCTGACCATGCCGGACGGGTTGGTCTATGTTGGCCTGTGGAAAGACGGCCAGATTGACGGCGAAGGCAAGCTGACCCAACCCAACGGTGATGTCTATGAGGGCATGCTGGTGGGCGGGCGCCGCCAGGGCGAGGGTAAGGTGATCTATCAAAACGGTGATACCTACGCGGGTAGTTTTGCCGATGACCGCCGGGATGGCCAGGGCACCTTCACCGGGACAGATGGTTATGTTTACACCGGCTCCTGGGTTGCGGGTCAGATTGAGGGGCAGGGGCAGGTGACCTACCCCGATGGTTCGGTTTACGTGGGCACCTTCCGCGACGATCTGGCCGATGGGGAGGGCAAGATCACTTATCCCGATGGCTCCACCTATGAAGGGCAATGGGCCTCAGGTGTGATTGATGGCATTGGCATCGCGACCTATGCCAATGGCGTGGTTTATGAGGGTACGTTCAAGAACGCGCGCAATGAAGGACAGGGCGTGATGACCTATGCCGATGGCTATCGCTACGAGGGCGGCTGGAAAGATGGCCAGCGCCACGGCGAGGGCAGTGCCACCTATCCCGATGGCACCACTTATGTGGGCGGGTTTGAGGCCGGTCAGCGCAATGGCCGTGGCAAGATCACCATGGCCAGCGGCTTTAGCTATGATGGCGATTGGGTGGGCGGCGAGATTGAGGGCCAAGGGGTTGCGACCTATGACAATGGCGATGTCTACGAAGGCAGCTTTGTTGCAGGCAAGCGTCAGGGCACCGGCATCATGCGCTATGCCACCGGCGAGCAGGCCGATGGTGAGTGGGAAAACGGCGCACTTAAAGAAGACGGCTGATGGAGCTTCATGGTCGTGTTTGTTGGGTTGTTTGACCTGCCCGTCGGAGTGCGTTGAGAAAAAGGTTGCAAATGTCAGGGGGTTGGGAATGCGGAGCACGTTGCGCGACACTTGGGGTGGCTTTCTTGCGGCCCTCTTGTTGTTCGGTTCTGTCGCGCAGGCGCAGGTGATTGAGGAAATGAACTACAATCACATTGATGCAGAACACGCTCTGCCGGCCGCAAAAATGACCCTGCACAAAAACGCGAAACCGCTCACACAGCGCTTTGAAGGTGGCACACTTGGCCCGACCTTTGGCAATGGCACAGGCACGTCCTCTGGGGCGCAAGTCTTTGCATTGGCGCTTGTTCTCAAAGAAGAAACCTGCGCCTTTGGCGGCCGCATCGGCATTGATCCGGGTGCGATAAAGCATAGTGTAAAAGTGACCTTCACCTTTTTCACCCGCGCGGGGCAGGTTTTGGGGCAGCAGATGAGATATCCGGCCGGTGGCACCACACGACAGGCGTTTGCGGTACGTGTCCCTGATCAGGGTTTTTCCGCTGTCCGAATAGCCTCGGAAGGCAGCCCACATTTGCATCTCAGTGACTTACGCGCAGAGCCCTGCGCGATCCCGCTGTCTTAGTTTCCCCGCCTCGCTGGACAAGGCCGCGCCCCTGTGACACACCCCCCGCACCCCTGTCAGGAGAGTGCACATGAGCGCTGATGTCGTCACCCGTTTTGCCCCATCCCCCACTGGATATATCCACGTGGGCAACCTGCGCACTGCGCTGATGAACTACCTTATTGCGCGCAAGGCTGGCGGCACGTTTATCCTGCGGATTGATGACACGGACCCGGAACGCTCCAAAGAAGAATACGTTGACGGGATCAAACAGGATCTGGAGTGGCTGGGCCTGCATTGGGACCGGGTGGAGCGGCAGTCAGGACGGCTGGAGCGTTACCACGCCGCCGCTGACGAACTGCGGGAAAAGGGGCGGTTCTATGAGGCGTTTGAAACGCCTGTGGAACTGGATCTTAAGCGCAAGAAACAACTGAACATGGGCAAACCGCCGGTTTATGACCGGGCGGCGCTGGGCCTGTCAGAGGATGAAAAAACCGCGCTGCGCGCAGAGCGGGGCGATGGGGTATGGCGGTTCAAACTGGATCACGCGCGCATCGAATGGAACGACGGGATTTTGGACGAGATCTCCATTGATGCAGCTTCGGTCTCTGATCCGGTGCTGATCCGGGGCGATGGTCAGATATTGTACACGCTGGCAAGCGTTGTGGATGACACGGATATGGGCGTAAGCCATGTGGTGCGCGGCTCTGATCACGTGACCAACACCGCCACCCAAATTCAGATCATGCAGGCGCTGGGCAAGACGGCACCCAATTTTGCACACCATTCGCTGTTGACCGGTCCGCAGGGCGAGGCATTGTCAAAACGCCTGGGCACGCTGGCCCTGCGCGATCTGCGTGCGCAAGGAGTGCAGCCCTTTGCCCTGCTCAGCCTGATGGCGCGGCTTGGCTCCTCAGAACCGGTGGAGTTGCGTGCTGACATGGAGAGCCTGATTGACGGGTTTGACATCAACCAGTTTGGCGCGGCCCCGACCAAGTTTGATGTGTCGGACCTGTTTCCGATGACGGGCCGTTACCTTGCTGCGCTGCCCCTCTCGGCTGTGGCGCAGGATGTGGCGGCCGTGGGTGTGCCCGATGCGTTGGCCGCCCCGTTTTGGGAGGTCATCCGCGAGAACATTCAGACGCTCAAAGACCTTGAGGGGTGGTGGGCGATGTGCCGCGACGGGGCCGAGCCGATTGTGGAGGCGGATGATGCAGAGTTCATCCCGCAGGCGATGGCACTGCTGCCGGATATGCCTTTTACGCCAGATACCTGGGGCACCTGGACAAAGGCTGTGAAAGAGGCGACCGGGCGCAAGGGGCGTGGCCTGTTCCGGCCTTTGCGTCTGGCCTTGACCGGGCAGGAACACGGGCCGGAAATGGCGGGTTTGATGCCGCTGTTGCAAGTGGTCAAAGCCAAGGGCTAAAGCCGGTTCCGATAAACCCCGGATAACCCAATCCAGCCTGCACCTTTCCGCTTCAACGGGGCGCGTGATGTATCGTATCTCACGTTACATCGAAAACGCTAAAGACACGCGGTGAGCGGTTATTGCCGGGCGGCATTTTGCATTATTTGACGCGCACCGAGAGGGCAGCAAGGTGGTCATCAACCAGATCGGTTTCATCCGGGCTGAGGATTTGAGCACGGGGATAGCGCGGTGCGGCGCGGTCATTCAACACAGGCGTGTCCCAGCCATCGGTGCTGTCAAAAAACCGGGCGACACCCTTGGTGCCAAATTCCTGGTAAAACCCTTGCACCACGACATCGAGGTAGCTCATCAAAATGACGTGTTCACCCGCGTCACAGATGCGTGCCGCTGGAACAGCGTAATGCGCAATTTCCGGGGCCGGGGTCATGGTGTGGGTCACAGCATTATGTGATTTTATCCGGTCGTACCCGCCTTCGCGGGCATCCAATGCGGCCCAATCTGCGTCTGGCACTGCAGCGATCAATCCATCAATTGTGCTGGATAGGTCTTTGACCACACTGAGAAAAACCACATCACGGGCCGGTGTTTTCACCCAGGCACGCCGCCAGCCCTTGAGCTGTGCTGTCTGCGCATCCGGGTAGCTGTGGGTGGCGCGGTTTACAAGGCTGCCATAGCCAAAGAAGTAAGGTGTCATTCACAATTAAGAACATTTCAGGCAAGAGCAGACAAGCGCTTGACGGCGCGGCATACGAGCGCATACCAAAGGGGTGTTCACCACGGGAGAATCAGCCCCATAGCTGATGCCGAAGGAGCAACCGCCCCGGAAACTCTCAGGCCCAGGGACCGCGTTGGATGTGACAGAACTCTGGAGAGTGCTCTGACAAAGGGCCGCCGAAGGGATAACGATCTCAGGCGAAAGGACAGAGGGGGCATCGTGTGACCGCAATGTGCGGCGCGCAGATGCCGGGTGTCATACGCGACCTCGGACCAGCAGAGGACCGGGCGAGATGAGCGACACCAGCGATCTGAAACAAACGCCGTTGTATGAGCTTCATGTGGAGCTTGGGGCCAAGATGGTGCCCTTTGCAGGCTATTCGATGCCCGTGCAATACGCGCCGGGCGTGATGAAAGAACACCTGCACACGCGCGCCGCTGCCGGAGTGTTTGACGTCAGCCACATGGGTCAGGTGATCCTGTCGGGGGAAAGCTGGGATCATGTGGCGCGTTCCTTTGAAAGCCTCGTGCCGCAGGATGTGCTGGGGCTGGCGGATGGACGGCAACGGTATGGGTTCTTCACCAATGAGTCGGGCGGGATTGCGGATGATCTGATGTTTGCCCGCCGGTGTGAGACGCTGTTTGTGGTGGTGAATGCAGCCTGCAAAGACGCGGATGTGGTGCGGATGCGCACCGCCCTTGCGCCCGACATTCAGGTGAGCGAGATCACGGACCGAGCCCTCATCGCCCTGCAGGGTCCACGCGCGGGCGCCGTGATCGCAGCCATGGACGTGCGTGCGGATGCGATGTCTTTCATGGACGTTGCGGACCTGACGTTGGATGGCGTGGAGGTCTGGGCGTCGCGGTCAGGCTACACCGGCGAGGACGGGTTTGAGATTTCTGTCTCGGAAGAAGACGCCGAGCAGTTGACACGTGCGTTGCTCGCCCATGAGGATGTCGCCCCCATAGGGCTCGGCGCGCGGGATTCGCTGCGCCTTGAGGCTGGGCTCTGCCTTTACGGTCATGACATTGATGCGGCCACCAACCCGGTTGAGGGCGCGCTGACATGGGCCATCCAAAAGGTCCGGCGCACGGGCGGTGACCGCGCAGGCGGCTTTCCCGGTGCGGATGTCATCTTACCCGCACTCGAAAGCGGTGCCAGCCGCAAGCGCGTTGGTCTTCGGCCCGAGGGCCGCGCGCCCATGCGCGAAGGGGTGGAAATTTTTGACGCACCCGAGGGCGGTAATGTCATCGGAAAAGTCACCTCCGGCGGTTTTGGCCCCACAACGGGGGGGCCGGTTGCGATGGGCTATGTCGCAATAGAACACAGCCAAACCGGCACCTCTCTCTGGGGCGAAGTGCGCGGCAAACGCTTAGCCCTCAGGGTTGCCAAACTGCCCTTCGTGGCGGCAAACTTCAAACGATAACGAAATCAATGTGATAACACAGGGAATAGACGATGAAATTCACAGAAGAACACGAATGGCTGCGCGAGGAAGACGGCGAAATGGTGGTGGGCATTACGATCCACGCGGCAGAACAGCTGGGCGATGTGGTGTTTGTAGAATTGCCCGATGAAGGCACCACCGTCAGCAAGGATGACGAGGTTGTGGTGATCGAATCCGTGAAAGCCGCGTCTGACATTCTGGCCCCTGTGGATGGGGAGATTACGGAAGTGAACGCCGCCCTTACTGACAACCCGGCCATGGTCAACGATGACCCACAGGGGGAAGCGTGGTTTTTCAAGATGACGGTTTCGGACCCCAGCCAGATGGACGAGTTCATGGATGAGGCCGGATACCAGAAGTTCATCCGCTAGCGCGTTTGGGCAGTCGGGGAATTTGAGTTTATTGGAAGGGTGAAAAGGGGTGTCGTTATGACCTTCAAGCCAACGGAATATCTGCCATACGATTTTGCCAATCGGCGTCATATTGGCCCCTCTCCGGCAGAAATGTCAGATATGCTCAAGGTCGTGGGGGCCAAATCGCTCAACGCGCTGATGGAGGATACGCTGCCAAAAGCGATCCGCGCCAAAGAGGCATTGGATTTTGGCAAGGCCATGTCAGAACGCGAAGTGCTGGAGCACATACGCAAAGTAGCCGCCAAGAACAAGGTGCTGACCTCGCTGATCGGGCAGGGCTATCACGGCACGGTCACGCCCCCTGCGATCCAGCGCAATATTCTTGAGAACCCCGCGTGGTATACAGCCTACACGCCCTATCAGCCGGAGATTTCTCAGGGCCGTTTGGAGGCCCTGCTGAACTTTCAGACGATGGTCTGTGATCTGACCGGGCTGCCGGTGGCCAATGCGTCGCTGCTGGATGAGGCCACGGCCTGCGCCGAGGCAATGACCATGGCGCAAAGGGTGTCCAAATCCAAAGCGACCGCGTTTTTTGTCGATCACCACTGCCATCCGCAAAACATCGCCGTGATGCAGACCCGTGCGGCACCCTTGGGCATTGAGGTGATTGTGGATGACCCCGCAAACATGGACGCCGCAGGCGTCTTTGGCGCGATCTTTCAATACCCCGGCACTTTTGGCCATGTGCGCGATTTCACCGATCACATGGCTGCACTGCATGAGCATAAAGGGGTGGGTATCGTGTCGGCTGATCCGCTGTCGCTGACCTTGCTCAAGGAACCCGGCCAGATAGGCGCCGACATCGCTGTTGGCTCCACCCAGCGCTTTGGCGTGCCCGAAGGCTATGGCGGGCCGCATGCTGCCTATATGGCCTGCCGCGATGAGATGAAGCGCGCCATGCCGGGGCGCATTGTCGGGGTGTCGATTGATGCCCACGGCAACCGCGCCTACCGGCTGTCACTGCAAACCCGCGAACAACATATCCGCCGTGAAAAGGCCACCTCCAATGTCTGTACGGCGCAGGCGCTGCTGGCGATGATGGCCTCCATGTACGCAGTTTTCCACGGGCCGGAGGGTTTGAAAGCCATTGCGCAGCGCATCCATCGCAAGACCGTGCGGCTGGCCGAGGGCCTCAGGATGGCGGGGTTTGAGGTTCGCCCGGCGGCCTTCTTTGACACGATCACCGTGGAGGTCGGCCCACTGCAGGCGGCTGTGATGAAATCAGCGGTTGATGAGGGGATCAACTTGCGCGCCGTCGGCACCACGCAGGTGGGCATCACGCTTGATGAGCGCTCCAAACCCGCCACGATTGAGGCCGTCTGGCGCGCCTTTGGCATTGAGCGCGCGGACAAGGATTATACCCCGCACTACCAGATGCCGGAAAAACTCATCCGAACAACGCCTTATCTGACGCACCCGATCTTTCACATGAACCGGGCCGAGACCGAGATGATGCGCTACATGCGCCGTCTGGCGGACCGAGATCTGGCGCTGGACCGGGCGATGATCCCGCTTGGCTCTTGCACGATGAAGCTCAATTCCGCCGCTGAGATGATGCCGGTGAGTTGGCGGGAATTTTCGCTGATCCACCCCTATGCGCCCGCCGATCAGGCGCAGGGCTATGCCCATATGATCGAGGATCTGAGCGCAAAGCTGTGCGATATTACGGGGTATGATGCGATCTCCATGCAACCCAATTCGGGCGCGCAGGGCGAATACGCAGGCCTCTTGAGCATCGCGGGCTATCACCGCGCCAATGGGGAGGATCACCGCAACATCTGCCTGATCCCGATGTCGGCCCATGGCACCAATCCGGCTTCTGCGCAGATGGTGGGTTGGAGAGTGGTTGTGGTGAAATCGGCGGACAATGGCGACATTGACGTGGGGGATTTCCGCGCCAAAGCCGAGGCCGCAGGCGAAAATCTCGCGGCTGTGATGATCACCTACCCTTCCACCCACGGCGTGTTTGAAGAAACCGTGACAGAAGTCACCCAAATCGTGCATGATCACGGCGGGCAGGTCTACATCGACGGGGCGAATATGAACGCGATGGTCGGCCTCGCGCGCCCCGGTGATGTGGGCGGGGATGTGAGCCACCTGAACCTGCACAAAACGTTTTGCATTCCCCACGGCGGGGGTGGCCCCGGCATGGGGCCGATTGGTGTCAAGGCGCATTTGATCCCGCATTTGCCCGGCGATCCCAATGGCGAGGGGGCGGCGGTTTCGGCGGCACCTTATGGCTCGCCCTCTTTGTTGCCGATTTCGTGGTCTTACTGCCTGATGATGGGCGGCGAGGGGCTCACGCAGGCCACCCGCGTGGCGATCCTCAACGCGAACTACATTGCCAAACGCTTGGAGGGCGCCTTCCCGGTGCTTTACAAAGGGCCCACGGCGCGCGTTGCGCACGAGTGCATTTTTGATGTGCGCCCCTTTGAGGAAAGCGCGGGCGTGACGGTTGACGATGTGGCCAAACGTTTGATTGACTGTGGTTTTCACGCGCCCACCATGAGCTTTCCGGTGGCTGGCACCTTGATGGTGGAACCGACAGAATCCGAGACCAAAGCAGAGCTGGACCGGTTTTGCGATGCGATGCTGGCGATCCGCGATGAGATTGCGAAAATCGAGGCTGGAGAGATGGACCGTGAGAATAACCCGCTCAAGAACGCGCCGCACACGGTGGAGGATTTGGTCACCAACTGGGGGGATCGGCCCTACACGCGCGAACAGGGGTGTTTCCCGCCCGGTGCATTTCGGGTTGATAAATACTGGCCGCCGGTCAACCGGGTCGACAATGTGTTTGGCGACCGCAATCTGATCTGCACCTGTCCACCGATGGAGGATTACGCAGAGGCCGCTGAATAAATCAGCCGGGGCGGGCCAAGGCCCGCCACACTCGTTTAGCTCACCAGAAAGCTGAACACTTTTTGCAGCTTGTTCCAGGTGACGCGGTCGGGGGCGACCAGCAAATGCCCGGTGTTGCGCGCGGCGGTGTAATCTCCGCCGTCCAGCATCTCCACATGTGCGCCCGCTTGCTTGCACAGCAATGCGCCCGCCGCGTGGTCCCAGGAATTGAGCGATTCAGACAGCAGAAAATCCATATGGCCCTGCGCAATCAACCGATATTCATGGGCCGAGCAGCGCAGCGGGTTGGTGCGGGCAAAAGCGGGCAAGGTCGCAACCAATTGTGCCTGCCTGTCCCCCGTGTAGGTGTCTACGGCAACAAACCCAGACAGTTCTTCCAGCGGCTTGCCCATGGCGACTTTCAAATCGCGCGCCGGGCCAAAGGGGCGTTGCATTTGCGGCGTGCCGTCTTCGGTCACGATGGCCCAATCGTCCGCAAGCGGGTCATAGATCAGCCCAAACACAGGTTTGCCATAGCGCGTGGCGGCGATGATCACCGCAAACACCCCCAGACCATGGGCGAAATTCCAGGTGCCATCGACCGGGTCGATGTGAAAGGCCAGCTGCGCCTCGTTTATTCCGTCAAGAACGGACGCATCTTTGGAGACCGCTTCCTCCCCAATCACCAAGGCCGCCGGAAAGGCGATTTGCAACGCGCGGGTGATCATTGCCTCAGCGGCGATATCCGCCTCTGTCACCAGATCATCGACGCGCGCTTTTGCGCGGATGTCAGCACTGTTCAGCCTGCGAAACCGGGGCATGATCTCTGACTTGGCCGCGCGGCGGACCACGTTGATGACGCTGGCTTGCTGGGCTTTGCTCAGGGCAGGTGGCAGGGGGGCAGGCAGGTTGTCAGACATGAGGTTTGGATTCCTTTACACGTGCGGCCTATCTGCGGGTTTGGGGCGCGGTGTTCAAGGGGAGGATTGCTAAGGAGCCGCGAAATTTGACGCACCTTGTGAGGGCTTTTGCTGACATCTCCTCCGCAATGCACGGGAGCAGCTGACAGCCCCTCCGAGAGAGGTCAGCCCCGCGCACGCAGCACGTTTGCCGGGCGCGCATTTAACGCGCGCAGCGCAAACCCCAGACCCGCCAAAACCGTCGCCGCAACACCGCCCGCGATGATCAGCAGCGCCGAGGGCCAAATCACAGTAAACCCGGTTTCCATCACATAGGTCGACACCGCCCAGCCGCCCAGTATCCCGGCCAGCAAGGCAACCAACCCGGCAAAGAACCCCATGAGGGCCGCGCGCAGCACAAAGCTGCCTGCGATGGTGCGCCGCGAGGCCCCCAGCGTTTTCAGCATTGCCGCCTCATAGGTGCGCGCATCCGCACCCGCCGCCGCCGCACCAATCAGCACCAGAAACCCGGTCAGCAGCGTTGCAATCGCACCGTGTGATGTGGCGGCGGCCAGGCCCGACAAAACATCGGCCACACGGTCAATCGCGTCCCGCACGCGGATCGCGGTGATGTTGGGGTAGGCCGTGGACAGATCGCGCAGAATGGCGGCCTCCGCAGCCTCATCCGCATAGACGGTCGAGATAAAGCTGTGTGGCGCGCCCGAGAGCGCACCGGGATTCATCGTCAGAATAAACCCAAGCGCCGCGCCCGAAAAATCAACCTCCTGAAAGCTGTGGATTTTCCCGGTAATGTCGCGCCCCAGAATGTTAACCGTCAGGCTGTCCCCCAGCTTCAGGTTCATCTCTGCGGCTTCCTCTGCGGCAAAGCTGATCAGGGGTGGGCCAACATAGGCTGCATCCCACCAGGTGCCCGCGGTCAGGCGGGTGCGCGCATCGGGAGAGGCGGCATAGGTCACACCGCGATCCCCGCGCAGGACCCAGTGATCCCCCGCAACCTCGCGTGCGGGGTGGCCATTGATCTGGGTGATCACGCCGCGCAGCATGGGCGCACTGTCCACACGGCTGACACCTGCGTCTTGCGCCAGCCGTTTGGTGTATCCCTCCATCTGATCTTTTTGAATATCCACAAAGAAATAGCTGGGCGCGATGTCGGGCAGGTTGCCGGTGATGGCGCGGCGCAGGTTGCCGTCGATCTGCCCCACCACGGCCAGCACCGACAGGCCAAGGCCCAGTGACAGCACCACCGCACCCGCCCCTTCGCCGCGCCCGCCAATGGCGGCCAGCGCCCATCGCAAACGCGGGTAGCCGCGCGCGCGCCGTGCACCGCGCCGGGCTAGGGCGCTGATCATCCATGCCATCAGCGTGAGCAGGGCAAGGGCCGCAGCGATGCCACCAAGGGTCCAGAGCGTCAGCAGCCAAGAGCCATTGAACCATCCCGCGAGGCCCACCAAGGCCGCAACCAGCAGCACCGTCAGCGCCACATAGGGCCAGCGTGGCAGGCGCGGAGTGCCGCCCCATGCGTCACGGTACAATGCTGCGGGTTTTGTTTCCTCGCTGCGCGCCAATGGCCAGAGCGTGAAGATCAACGCGGTTAACAGGCCATAAAGCGCGGCCTCCAACAGCGGGGCAGGGTAGAGCGTAAAGACCGCCGGGATCGGCAGCCGCGCGCTGATCAGCGGGGCCAGCAGCAGGGGCACCAACGCGCCCAAGGCCACGCCAATGGTGACCCCAATCAGACTGAGGATGCCAATCTGCAAAAAGTAGGTCTGAAAAATTGTCGCGCGGGGCGCGCCAAGAGCACGCAGGGTGGCGATGACTTCGGTTTTGCGCGTGAGGTACGCGCGCACCGCCGCAGAGACCCCCACACCGCCCACCGCCAGACCAGAAAGACCAACAAGCACCAAAAACGCGCTTAACCGGTCCACAAACTGTGCGATGCCCGGTGCACCATTGCGCGCATCGGTCCAGCGCATGCCCGCATTTTCAAAGGTCTCCTCTGCGGCCTCTTGCAGAGTTTGCAGATCTGTGTCGGGGGCAAGGCGCAGGCGGTATTTGCTGTAAAACAGCGTGCCGGGGGCCAAGAGGCCGCTGTTGGCAAGGGCCTCTGTTCGCAGCAGGGTGCGCGGGCCCAGGGCAAAACCGCTGGCGGCCGCGTCCGGTTCGCGCACAATCACCGCATTCAGGCGAAAATCCTGCGTGCCCAGCACAAAGGCATCGCCAACCGACAGGCCCAAACGGTCCACCAATACGCGTTCCATCACCGCGCCGGGCAGCCCGTCCACCGTGGCCAGCGCGTCTGCCAATTTTATTTCCGGGGCCAGCGCCATTTGGCCGACCAGCGGGTAGACATCATCAACGGCCTTGATTTGCGTCAGGGCACGGTTGTCGCCCACCACGGCGAGGGAGCGGAATTCGGCAATTTCGCTGACCGTAAGGGCGCGCTCGGCCATCCATGCGCGCTCTGCCGCGTCGGCAAATCGGTAGGTCAGGCCAATCTCCGCGTCACCACCCAACAAGGCCGCGCCCTCACGTTTGAGGCCTGCATCAATGGCGGTGCGTACGGACCCCACGGCGGCAATTGCGGCCACACCAAGGGCAAGACAGGCCAGAAACAGGCGAAAGCCGCGCAGCCCTCCGCGCATTTCGCGGCGTGCAAAACGGGCGGCCTGGCGCAGGCTCATGCGAGCTTCCCATCCGTCAGGTGCAGCGCGCGGTCACAGCGCGCGGCCAAATCCGGGTCGTGGGTGACCAAGACCAATGTCGCGCCGTAGTGATCGCGCATGGCAAACAGCAGATCAATGATCGCGGCCCCATTGGCGCTGTCGAGATTGCCGGTGGGTTCATCCGCCAGCAGGATCGCAGGGCGCGGGGCGCAGGCGCGGGCAAGGGCCACGCGCTGTTGCTCTCCGCCGGACAGCTGCGCGGGGTAATGATCTGCGCGGGTGGCCAGCCCAACGTCGGTCAGTGCGGCGCGCGCAATACCAAACGCATCCGGGGAGCCCGCCAGTTCCAGCGGGGTGGCGACATTTTCAAGCGCGGTCATGGTGGGGATCAAATGAAAGGACTGAAAAACAATGCCCATGCGCCCCTGGCGAAACCGGGCCAGTGCGTCCTCATCCATGGTGCTGAGGTTTTCACCCAGCGCAGTGATCTGTCCGCCGCTGGCCTGTTCCAGCCCGCCCATCACCATCAGCAGCGATGATTTGCCAGAGCCCGACGGGCCGGTCAGGGCCAGCGTCTCTCCAGCTGTTACAGTCAACGAGATGCCGCGCAGAATATCCACATCCCCGGCATTGCCCTTGAGCGACAATGTTACATCTTTGAGGTCATACACCGGATCAGTCGGAGGGGTCGTCATGGTGGCTGGCCTTCTGCTAGGGTTCTTTTGGATATGGAGTACGCGGACAAATGCGCAAGGCACTGTTTGGCATTGTAATGATCTGCGCCACCGGCGCGCAGGCCGAGGAGGTGGTGATTGTCGCCTTTGGGGACAGTCTGACCCAAGGGTTTGGCCTGCCCGCAGAGGATGGGTTTGTGCCGCAAATGCAGCGCTGGCTGGAGGGGCAGGGGGCCGAGGTGCGTCTGATCAACGCGGGCGTGTCGGGGGACACAACCGCAGGGGGGCTGGCGCGCATCAACTGGACCTTAACCCCGGAGGTGGATGGGATGATCCTTGCGCTGGGGGCCAATGACGTGTTGCGCGGGCTTGATCCGGGGCAGGCCAAGGCCAATCTGTCGGGGATTATGGACGCCGCACAAGGGGCAGAGGTGGACTTGCTGTTGGTGGGCATGCAGGCGGGCAGTAATTTTGGCGCGGCCTATAAGGTGCAGTTTGATGCGATCTATCCTGATCTCGCACAGACCTATCAGGTGGCCTATGCCGAGAGCTTTTTTGCGGGTCTGATGCAAGATGGTGTGTTGCCGCCGCTAAATGATCTTTTGCCGATGTTGCAGGCAGACGGGCTGCACCCCAACGCGGCAGGGGTTGCGCGTATTGTCGAAGGGCTGGGGCCGCAGGTGCTGGCGTTTGCTCAGCAGCTTCAGGAGTGATGGGCCATGCCGGGCCGCTTGTTCTTGACCACGCCAGAGGGTTTGGCCCCTCGGCACAACATCGCGCCGGGCCAGCAGATTTTAACACTGACAACAACGGGCTATGAACACATGCGCTGGGGTATCATCCCGGTGGGCCGGGTGAATGCGCGGGGCCGCCCGGTGATGGAAACGCTGATCAATGCCCGCTCTGAAACGCTGTTCGATAAATCGGCCTATGCCAACACCGGGCGCGCTGTGGTGCCCGTAAACGGGTGGTATGAATGGACCGGCGAAAAGCGCCGCAAAATCGCCTGGCGCATTGCGCCCAAGGATGGCGGGTTTTTGTGGTTCGCAGCGATCAGCGATGTCTGGGTGGCACCGGGGGGCACAAACGTGCCGCAGGTGGCAACGGTGACCTGCGCGCCAAATGCGGACGTGGCCCCAATCCATCACCGCATGGGCGTGTTGCTGGACCCTGCGTACATCCCGCTTTGGCTCAATGGATCGGTTGAGGATGTCACAACGCTGATGCGGCCCTGGCCAACAGGGCGGCTGCGGATTGAAGAGGCGAAGGATGTGGACTGGCAAGGGGCGTAAATGCGCTACTTGCCGCAATCGAAAACGAAAACGGGCACCGCTTGGGGTGCCCGTATTTATCAATGCTGATTGTCGCTTTAGGCGAGCGCGATATTGGCCGCTGACTCGCGTCCATCCCGGCCTGCTTCGACGTCAAAAGTAACCTCTTGATTGTCTGCCAGCCCGGTCAGCCCGGCCCGCTCAACCGCTGAGATGTGCACAAAGATGTCTTTGCCGCCACCCTCTGGCGCGATAAATCCATACCCCTTTGTGGTGTTGAACCATTTTACGGTGCCCTTTGCCATGGCCCGTTCTCCTTCTTCCAGCTGTCTCTGCCCGCAACATGCGGCAGCGTGGCCCTGTCGAATATTATCCGTCCTTGAGCCTCAGGCAGCAGTGGTCGAAAGTCATTCGCTTAGCACCTTCGATATTGGAAGCTATTTGACCAAAAGCAAGCTGTTTCCCTAAGGTCAGTGCAACCGGCGGGTGTTTGCCCATGAAATCACAGGCACTGCCACTAAAGTTCGCAGAAGAAATTTTACCAGTTGATAAAAAATTAATTCCATGAGAGATTTTTTCAAGAAGCGCTCATTCGCCACATCCAAGACAGGATCAACCATATGTCATCAGACGTCTTTGCACCGGGGATCAACGCGGGTCGGTTGGACCCGCAAACCTATGCAGACAATTTTGCAGATCTGCACGCGCCCCTTGATGCACATGAGGCCCTGGTGGCGGCGGATCGGTGCTATTTTTGCCATGATGCGCCTTGCATAACGGCCTGCCCGACAGATATCGACATCCCGCTATTCATTCGTCAGATCGCGACGGGCACGCCGGATGCGGCGGCCAAAACGATCCTGACACAGAACATATTGGGCGGCATGTGCGCACGGGTCTGCCCGACAGAGACGCTGTGTGAAGAGGTCTGTGTGCGCGAAGTGGCAGAGGGCAAGCCGGTGCTGATTGGCCAGTTGCAACGCTACGCGACGGATCATTTGCAGGCCCAGGGCATTCACCCGTTCTCCCGAGTTGCGGTGACTGGTAAAACAGTCGCCGTGGTGGGGGCAGGGCCTGCGGGCCTGTCCTGTGCGCACCGCTTGGCGATGCTGGGCCATGACGTCGTGGTGATGGACGCGCGCCCCAAACCCGGCGGGCTCAACGAATATGGCATTGCGGCCTATAAAACCCCCGATGGGTTTGCGCAGGAGGAGGTAGATTGGCTGCTCAAGATCGGCGGGATTGAGATCAAACACGGTGTTCGTTTGGGCGGTGATGTCACGTTTGATAGCCTTGTGTCAGAGCATGACGCTGTGTTCCTTGGCATGGGGCTTGGCGGTGTGAACGCGCTGGGCGCTGCGGGCGAGGACAAGGAGGGCGTTGGTGACGCGGTGGAGTTTATCGCAGAGCTGCGGCAGGCGTCTGATGTGGCATCCGTGCCAATTGGGCGCGACGTGGTGGTCATTGGCGGGGGGATGACAGCCGTGGATGCGGCCGTGCAGGCCAAATTGCTGGGCGCGCTGAATGTGACGCTGGTCTATCGGCGTGGGCGTGAGCGGATGAATGCCAGCGTGTTTGAACAGGACCTTGCCGCCTCCAAAGGCGTGCGGATTGTCACCCACGCAGTGCCCAAAGCGGTGCATGGCAATGGGGCCGTGCGCGAGATTGAGTTTGAATATGTTGATGGTGACATGAACAGCACGGGCCAGACGTTGCGGCTGGCGGCGGATCAGGTGTTCAAAGCGATTGGTCAGACGCTGGAAAGCGACGGTTTGCCTGCTCTTGAGGGGGGCAAGATCAAGGTAGATGCCGCCGGGCGCACGTCATTGAAAGGCGTCTGGGCGGGCGGCGATTGTGCCTCGGGCGGGGAAGACCTGACCGTGACGGGTGTGGCTGAGGGCCGCGATGCGGCGATGGATATTCATAAGAGTTTGGTGGGGTGAGATGGTGCAAGCCCCCATCCTACGGGAGAAATCTTTGCAACATGAAACAACTTTTGGTCTGGTCGGTGACGGCGATGACTTGGACCTTCTGGAATGGGTCGAAGAACTCTTTGGCATAACAATTGAAGATGCTGAGGCGGGAGCGCTCTACAAGTTCCAAGATCTGGTCACTCTGGTTGAACAGAAAACCGAAAGGGCATCGAAAGAAACTTGCCTGCTGGCCCAGGGTTTCCGAAAACTGCGCGACAGCGGAGCGTTTCCTGCCGATCTTTGCACGCCAAACACAGCGGTTTCAGAGCTCTTCCCGCAAGGATGTTCGAAAGACCAATTGCAAGAACTCTCAGAACTTGGTGGCATTGATGTGAAAGTGGCGCTCGACTGCGCAGCACTGTTTGGGCTCTCGGCTTGGCACTGGTTCATGGCCGGAATACTGAGCGTATCAGCAATTGCGTTCTACGTCCAAAGCTGGTTGCCCTTCGTTGTCTTTTTGATGCTGGCTGTGGCTGCCATGACCATTTGGCCGACCAAGTTACCGGCGCATATCAGGACTCTGGGCGATCTTATTCGCCAGGCTTTGCCCTACAACTACAACAGGTTAGCCTCGGGGATCGGGCCAGGAAATGCTGCTGACCGCCGTGTCGTGGTTGAGGCGATTTGCCGAGACATTGCTTCTTATTCTGGCCCGGTTGGACCGGGCACAACCTTCATTCCGAAACGCAGACCGATTTGGAGACTCTTTCATGGCTGACCTCACAACCAACTTCATCGGGATCACGTCCCCCAACCCGTTCTGGCTGGCCTCCGCACCGCC
>CALFWM010000084.1 GCA_937928635.1 uncultured Sulfitobacter sp.
CGCTTCAGTGGATTGATTTGGTGGGGGGATGGGTGCAGCGGTCCCAGAAATCCCAGATCGTTTTAAGCGCCTCGCGCAATTCAACAGACGTGTCTGGCTTGACCACATACCCGACCGCATTTTTGCCGTATGCAAGGGCGACATCCTTGGGATTGTCAGACGTGGTAAAGACAATAACGCGGCTGTCGGCAATGTCAGGATCACTGCGCAGAGAGGCCAGGAATTCATGCCCGTTCATACGCGGCATGTTGATGTCCAGCAAGATGACAAAGGGATGGGGCAGGGTGGCATTGCCCGCGTGTCCTGCCAGAATATCCAATGCTTCCCGCCCGTCCTTGGCACGCACCAGATTGCCCGTGGCGTCAATCTTTTTAAGGCTGCGCCGCAGCATATCGACATCAACGTCATTGTCCTCCACTAGAAGGATATTGAGTGGCTCTGCCATATCAGGCGGCCCTTTCCATTTGTGAATGTTTGTGTCGGCCATGTTTTGCAGGCCAATCAAAGCGAAAGGTTGTTCCCTCCCCCAGAGCAGAGGCCAGCGTGATCGCGCCGCCCTGACGCTCGACCAGTTTTTTGACAATGGCCAGTCCGATGCCCGTGCTTTCGGGGGAATCTGCCGTGCGCAGCGTCTGAAAGACCTCAAACACCCGTTGATGAAACTGCGGATCAATGCCCGGGCCATTGTCGGTGATTTCAAACTGGTGCCGCTGCGGGATACGGGTCACGGTGATGCCGATTTTGAGCGGTTTGACGCCATCATGATATTTGATTGAGTTGCCGACCAGGTTTTCCAACACGCGGCGCAGGTTAAATGTATCCGCTTCGATCACGGGGGCGTGGGTGTGCAGTTCGATCTGGCCCGGTTCAAGGTTAAAGTCAGATGTCATCGCCTCAACCGCATCTGCCAGATTCAAAGGCTCTGACCTTTCATCAAAAGGGCCAACGCGCGAGAATTCCATGATGCCACGGGTCAGTTGGTTCATCCGGGCAACGCGGGCGTCTATGCGATCAAGGTTTTGGCTGACCTCTGGCAATGCGTCTTCGGAAGCCAGATAGTCCTCAAGGTCTTCGCGCAACATTTCTGTCAGCCCGCCAATGCCCCGAATGGGTGTTTTGAGATCGTGAGAGGCGACATAGGCAAATTGCTCCAATTCCTCATTGGTCAGGGCAAGTTTGTGTTTCTCGGCGCGCAGGTCTTTGGTGACGCGTTCGGCATATTGAACCGCGCGTGTATTGGCGCGCAGCAACATCCCGACCATTCCGATGATCAGAGCCTCTATGATCAGGCCGGCAATCAGCACAAGGTTGGGCAGGGCGTAGGAATTGGATGCGCGAAAGGCAAGATCGGTCCGCATGTCCAGCTGCCATTCCCTGCCGTATAGATTGATCGTGACCTGTTGGGCAAACAATGGGGCGGGATCAGTTGTGTCATCCACCGCAGCGTGTTCGTCATAGATGGTTTCACCTGCATCGGTGATGCTAAAGTGTACGTTGCGCAGCTCTTTTGCCAGCAAGCCAGCCATCAGACGGGGCACCACAAAAGGGGCATAAACTGCACCGGCCACGTCTTCAGGGTCATGCGCCGCACCGGCGGGAACATCAGTTTTATAAAATGGTGCGTAAAACAGGAAACCGGGCGTGTGCCCGGCGTCCTGAACCAGCGTGATGGCACCGGTGATCTGCGCAGCACCGGTATCGCGGCTTGCCATCGCGGCGTTGAAACGGTTGTCCTCATGGGCGACATCAAGGCCAATCGCCTCCGCATTTGTGGCTTCTGGCTCGATGAACGAGATCGGCATATAGATATCACGTTCGTGCGGGGGATAGAGTGCAAAGTCTGACCGTTCGCCCAGCCGTTGCGCCAAATAGGCGGGCATTGTATCGTCAGAGAGAAAGTGAATAACGCCTATCCCGTTGATCCCGTGATGTTTTTCGTCGATGCGCAAGGTGTTGGCAAAGGCACGCCATTGATCCAGCGTCATGTCACCATTGTGCGACTCCATGGCGGAGACGCCGGCCCACAATGCATCTTCGTACTGTTGCATGCCGTTCTTCAACAGCCCGATGACAGAGTCCCGCGCAATTTCAAAACGTACCAGATTGCGGTTGGCCATTTGATATTTTGTGTATTGCCATACTCCGATTGTCATCATCAGTGAAAGCACGATGATCATGACATGAATCAAACTGATCTGGCGCCAAATGGACGTTGGTGCGTGCTCAGCTTTTGGGGAAGAGGCAAAAGATGCAGACGTCATGGAGTCCTCAAGCGGCAATGAATGAACCAAATCTTACCATAAGGGGAGTTGCGCGGAAAGTGCTCACGTAATGCGTGCTGCGCGCGGTGGTTGTTTCGCGTTTGATATCAAATCTTTATATGTGGTCTTTGCGTCGATCACAGCGCTGTGCCGGATTCTATCTATCATCTCGTTGACCCCATCCATGTCCCTCGTTACACCCGTACTCGAAACAATTCAGCGCGGGCTACTGAGGCATTCATAGACCCGACCACGTAAAAGGAGTGTTTACGTTGGACGATATGTTGCGGGAATACCTGCCGATCCTTGTATTTCTGGCTGTGGCCGTGGGGTTTGGGGTTGTGTTGATTGTGGCGGCGCTGGTTGTGGCGGTGCGCAATCCGGATCCTGAAAAAGTGTCAGCTTATGAATGCGGATTTAACGCGTTTGACGACGCACGGATGAAATTTGACGTGCGTTTCTATCTGGTTGCGATCCTGTTCATCATCTTTGATCTGGAAATTGCGTTTTTGTTCCCTTGGGCGGTGGCCTTTAAGGACATCTCCATGGTGGGGTTCTGGTCGATGATGGTCTTCCTTGGCGTGTTGACGGCCGGCTTTGCCTATGAGTGGAAAAAGGGCGCGCTTGAGTGGCAATAACGCGGCCCGCATGACCCCAGAACGACAATAGGCCGCCCCGTTGAGGGCGGCTTTTTCATGTCGCGGAACAGCCCCCAACGGAGATCGGCAGGCAGAGAATCGTAAGATTTGCCGAGGTCACTCAAATTTGCGCTAAATCGCCGCATCACGGGATGGTCAAAGGGTTGATTTCTTGACCGAAGACAGGGGTTGCTCCGTTGACGCTCTGTCGGGGCTGGGATACACCGATGCAGAAATGTGAGCGCTGGGCGTGCAACCGTCTAACCCTCTCGAAAAAACGCTGGAGCATTGGCGCATATGTCCATAGCCACATCCCCCAACGCTGCAGGGGCGGACCGCGAGGTCGCCACCCAAGCACTGAACGCTGAATTGCAGGACAAGGGTTTCCTTGTCACCTCTACCGCAGACATCATCAATTGGGCGCGTACGGGCTCCTTGCACTGGATGACCTTTGGCCTTGCCTGCTGCGCGGTTGAGATGATGCACACCTCAATGCCGCGCTATGATCTGGAGCGGTTTGGCACGGCCCCGCGCGCCTCCCCGCGCCAGTCGGACCTGATGATTGTGGCCGGGACGCTGACCAACAAAATGGCACCCGCCCTGCGCAAGGTTTATGACCAGATGCCGGAACCGCGCTATGTGATCTCCATGGGCTCTTGTGCGAATGGCGGCGGCTATTACCACTATTCCTACAGCGTTGTGCGCGGTTGTGACCGTATTGTGCCGGTGGACATCTACGTGCCTGGCTGCCCCCCCACGGCGGAGGCGCTGCTCTATGGGATCCTGCAATTGCAACGCAAAATGCGCCGGACGGGGACGATTGTACGATGATCCGCGCGGATAAGGATGACATGCGATGAGTGAAGCCTTGCAAGAACTTGGGGCCTATATCGAGGCCAAGCGCCCGGATTGTGTGTTGGGCTGGGACGTTACGCATGGTGAGCTGAACGTTGACGTGACGCTGGCCAATATCGCGGGTCTGGTGGAGTTCCTGAAAGGCGATGCGACCTGCCGGTTTTCAACCCTGGTGGACATCACGGCGGTGGACTACGCGGGCCGCAAGAAACGCTTTGATGTGGTCTATCACCTCCTCAGCATGTACCAAAACCACCGCATCCGTCTGCGCGTGGCAACGCGTGAGAAAGACATGGTGCCGTCGTTGGTCGATGTGCACCCGTCGGCCAACTGGTTTGAGCGTGAGATTTTTGACATGTTCGGCATCCTGTTCTCCGGCCACCCGGATTTGCGCCGTATCCTGACGGACTATGGCTTTCGCGGCTATCCACTGCGCAAGGATTTCCCGACCACGGGCTATACCGAAGTGCGCTATGACGAGGCCGAAAAGCGGGTGGTTTATGAGCCGGTGAAGCTGGTACAGGAATACCGCCAGTTTGATTTTATGTCCCCTTGGGAGGGGGCGGAGTATATCCTGCCGGGGGATGACAAGGCGGAGG
>CALFWM010000085.1 GCA_937928635.1 uncultured Sulfitobacter sp.
TTGCCGTGAGACTTGGGAAAGAAGGGCGAAAGCTTCGCCATTTGTTCGTCTGTCAACCAGTAGAGATCGCTCATATCACCGCTCCGTTTTGAACGGACGTGAATCATGCAGCGGAACTGAAATCAATGCATCCTGACCCTACTCTCAATTGAGCTGTTTTGAGGAATGGCAGGGCGAACATTCAGATCGAAACGCGTGGGCTATCGCGTACAGAGACCTTGAGCACTTGGATAGCGCAGGGGTTCACGGCCACCTTTCACTCCTTAAGCACCACACATTGCCGAACCATTTCACTCGCCATGCGTACCTCATTTCCAAGACCATTCAGCAATGGGCCGAAGTCTCCGCTAACTCAAACAATATTAGGCCAGTACTTGAGAACTTTGGCGGCTGGGCGCTTTGCGTTGATGAACATACCTACGACATGGACTGGCCAGCCTGTCAACTACCTAAGGACCAAGCGCAATCTCTATCGCTGGATGCTGAGAGTGTCGTAACGCGCGGGCGTCCACGTATGGAAAAAGCGTGGGTCGCGTTTAAGGCGATGGGCTTTGAGAAAGGGGTGGAAAGTTGGGAGCAGATTGCGCAGCGAATCGAAAGAGACACTGGCGAGAAACCAAGCCACAAGTCACTTCGAAATTGGCGAAATGAATATCTGGGGCGGAAGTAAATCAATCAACTTGAGAGGAAAAAGCCGGGACTTAACGGGAAAAATTACATTCGCTTAAGTCCCTTTTGCCCCACTTCCAACGCTAATGGATTGGGTCGTAGCGATTGCATTCTAACGCAATCGGAGACCACAAATGGCAAACCTATTCGAGCAAAACCGCAATTACGTTCTGGGCGATCCAGAACTGAACATCATTGGCGACCGGGACAAACTGGCACAATGGCGTCACAAGGGCATGGGGCCAGCCTTCTACAAACTGGGCCGCAAGATCATCTATCGTGGCGCTGATCTGAACGCGTGGGCAGAAGCTCAACGTGTTGATCCTGCGAAAGGCGCAAGCTAATGGCACAGCGATATTCAAAGCGGGGTATCAGCAAAGCACGGGTCTACACCGTCAAAAATGCCGCGCGGATAGTAGGGGTTTCAGAACTAACACTCCGTAAATGGTCAAGAGACGGATTAAAGATCATCCGCGACAAGCGCCCCCATCTGTTGCGCGGCGCAGACCTGATTGATTACCTGAACAAGCGGCATGTGGCGAACCGCAACCCTATGACTGAAACGCAGTGTTATTGCATGCGCTGCAAAGCCCCAAAGAACCCGATGGGCGGCGCGTTCGTCTTTCAACAGACCAGTGATCTAACTGGTCGCCTGAGTGGCCTTTGCGGGGATTGTGGCGGCAAATTCGGGCGGTTCTGCAACCCTTCTGATTTGGAATTTCTGAGCAAGGTTATAGCAATTTCCCACAAGCCAAGGGCGTATGGGCGTGCAGTACGTCGAGGCTCTGACGGAATATCTGCGTCACCTTAAAGAAGACCTCATGTTTGGGTCAGAAGATGCTGTGTTACGTCCTGTTTTTTGGCAAACCGGCGCGCGGGCGGGGCGTAGATCTGAGAGGTCGCAGCTGCGTTCAGGCCCCTCTTGAGGCCGGGGAAAAAGGCCACAACCTCAGTGCGTGCGCGTGCATCCATCATTTGGAGGGCCATGGGCCCCGGATAAAAGCTCTCAGATGGGACACTTTCTGCAAAAATGATCTGATGGGCCTCAAACATGAGGTGAAAATAGACAACGCCGCTGGTGTGGCGCGCGGCACGTATGCCACAGGTTGGATGGACCAAATGCGTCGCGCGGGCCAGCTGATCCCGCCCGAACATCATACCGTGCTGCGGGGACACCAGAATGTCACGTGCAGCACCAAAAACACCACGCCTGAACAGAATTGGGCGCATGGCCGGGTGGTTGTCGAGTTCCTCCTTGCTTAGGGCGGTTCTGCCGATCCAGCATATGGGCTGTGGCCCGTTGTCTAGCGTGTTGACGAGGTTTCCACACTTCAGGTTTTCGATCAAAACCTCGCCATTGGGAGTGCGAATAGCGGTGCCGGCAGTAAAGCACACAACACCCGTATTCTCGGCGGTAAAACTTGAACTGTCGGCACTTGCGCCCTCAAAACGGATCGAGTTGGCCCCAAACTGCGTGTTGTCGCTAAAGTCAGCGCCGTTCTCCCCGTCGTTGGACTGGTTCAGAACGCCGTCGTCCAACTGATCGGCATAAAGCTCCGAAATGTGATCGTAATAGCCGGACAGATTGATGAAGTCGTTGTTTGCGCTGTTGCCATCGTTCAGCGTGCCGGAATTGCCGCTGTTGAAATCCGAAATCGTGTCATTGCCGCCAGAGATTTCAAACCTGTCGTTGCCATCGCCCCCGGTCAGGCTGTCATTGCCCGATCCCCCGTCCAGCGTGTCGGCCTCCAGACCGCCATCAAGCGTGTCATCACCACCATCGCCCCGCAACGTGTCATTGCCCATGCCACCAACCAGGGTGTCATTGCCATCTCCGCCTGACAGGCTGTCATCGCCGCGGTTACCGTCAATCAGGTCAGCCCCGGACCCACCGTCAATCGTGTCTCCCCTCTGGCCCCCGGTGATGGTGTCATTGCCACCGCCAGCATCAATATTCTCACCGAGGGTGTAACCAAACGGGCTGACCGAAATGGCGCTTGCGTCAACCACATCATCCTGATCGGTCAGGATAATATTCTCGATGTTTTCAAAGGAGATGGTGTCATTGCCGTCGGTGATCGACCCGGCACCTGCACCAGTGTAGACCACCGTGATGGCATCCCCAAGTCCGCTGAAATCCAGCGTGTCCTGACCGCTGCCCCCCTGAAAGTGTTCAATGTCGTTGAGCGTACCGGAGGCCCCGCCACCGCCGGAAAATGCGTATTCGCCATCCTCCAGCGTCGTAAATGTCAGGCGCACGGGCTGCGCGCTGACAAAGACCAATGCGTCTTGGTCATTTCCCCTACTGCCACCGTCGATCTGATCTTCGCCAGAGCTGTCCGTCACGCGGATGGTGTCAGCGCCGCTGCTGCCATCAATCGTATCGGCGCCCTGTCCGCCCTCAATGACATCGTCGCCCTCGCCCCCCCGAATGGAGTCGTTGCCGTCGCCCCCCCGAATGGAATCGTCGCCGGCGTTCCCCCGAAGGGAGTCATCGCCGTCGCCCCCCCGAATGGAATCGTCGCCGTCGTTCCCCCGAAGGGAGTCATCGCCCGCGCCCCCATCCAACGTGTCATCGTCATTGCCGCCCGTCAGCAAGTCATCTCCGCCGCCGCCGTCAATACTGTCTTCGCCGTCATTGCCTGTCAGCGTGTCCGATCCGTCGTTGCCCGTGATCGTGTCATTATTTGCCCCGCCATCGGAAATATCGTCGCCCTGCGACCCCTCAATGGTTGTGAAATATTCAAGCTGCGTTGAACCGCCCATCTGGCCATCAGTCGTGCCACTATCATCGCTGTCTCCGATGGTGAAACTGATTGTTCCGTCATCTATGACAATTCGGTCTCCATCCGGCCAGAAGTCCACAGCGAAATTGGAAGGAAGTGCCGAGAAATCAATGGTGTGGCCCGGGCCGGTTTCATTAATAGATGACCAAAATGCCGGGTCGTTCCAGTTGGCTGGTGTGATGGTATATGTTGTCAAAATCGCTACTCCGGCTACGTGGCACGAGCGAAACAGAGTACCACTCTGGACAGGGTCAGCCCGGGGAGAACGCTCATTGCGGTCGTGAGTGTGCACAAAAGTTCTTGAAAAAGAATAAAGCCCGCTGGCCCTCGGGTTTGTCTGAAGGACTTGCGTGCTAGCGTGGTCTATATGGCCGGTTCAATGGTCCCGGCCCTGCGATGTGCTGCGGGGTGGAACAGGGTACGCGTCAAAAGATGCGGGTTTGCGGGTTACTGTGTCGCGCTGGCCGTTTTCAGATCCTCTATCAGCGCCTCCGTTGCCGCTTGTTTGTTGGCTGGATCGCGTGCGCGCAGAATGTAGGAGGGGTGAAAGGTGATCAACACGTTCTGGCCCGATGGTGTCCGCTCAACCTGACCGCGCCGCGCGGTGATGGTGTCGCCCCTGCCGGTCAGGGCCTGCGCCGCCGTTGCCCCCATGGCCAGTACCAGTCTGGGTTTGACCAGCGACAGCTCCGCATTCAACCACCATCTGCAATGTTCGATTTCAGACGTGTTGGGGCGCTGGTGAATGCGCCGCCGCCCCTGCGCGCGAAATTTGAAATGTTTCACGGCATTGGTGACATAAGCCGCATGGCGGTCCAGCCCGGCCTTTAGGGCCAAGTGATCGAACAACTGCCCCGCAGGCCCGACTAAGGGTTTGCCTTGCAAATCCTCCTGATCGCCGGGCTGTTCCCCCACGATCATCACTGTGGCATCGGTTGGCCCTTGCCCCAGCACCGCTTGCGTGGCCGTGCAGTGCAAGGGGCAGCGCGTGCAGGCAGATATCGCGGCGGGCAGGGCATCTTTGGGCCCGTCCCAGGCGGAGGTGTGCGCCGCCAATTGCGCCTGTGCCTGCGCCATGCGTTTGGGCGGCAAGGTCGGCGCGTTCAGCGCCATTTGCCGCGCACGGGCCGGGGCGGTGGCGATCAGATCAGGGATTGCTGCGGCCTCAGGCAGGTTCTTCCAGTACTTCTTTGGCATTTCTGATTGCATCGCCTGCACCTTGAGACGGGCGGGGTTAAAGATGTTGCGAAAATAGGTGATCCACAGCTCTTCGCTGGCGTCCTCGGGCAGGTCCGGTTTGCTTTGCCCCTTGATAAACGTCACTTTGCCCCCTTGAAACACCGCGCTGACATGGGGTGTCAGTATGCGCCAATCCATGTCGCCAAAACGGCGGGCAAAGAAATCAGCGGTGGGTTCAACCGTGTTGTGTGTCGGCTCAAACCATGCGGCAAAAGAGCGGCGCGGCGCGTCGGGCCGGCCAATCTCGCGAAACCTGACAAAGGCTTTCATCTTGTGCTGGCAGCGCCGCACGTTCTTTTCCATCCGCCGCAGGTGCGCCAAATCCGCATCGCCCCTATCCCCCATCAGATGGGGCGCGTCCCGCAAGCGCCACAAAAACGCATAAAGCCGGGCAAAACGTTGCGGGTCATTGTGCCAGACCACTGTGTTGGCAAGTGCTACAAAACTGCGCGGTACGGTGATCATGCCCTGTGATAGGGCATTTTCAGCTTGCGCAAACAGGTCCGGCGTGCTGCTGACGTCGCCCCACAGGATCTGATCCGGCGGGGTGCCAGAGGCCAGAAACCTACGCGCCGCGTCACGCCAGACCTTTGCCGCGCCAATCTGCGAGATCACCACGTGGTGCATCAGAAAAGGGTCAGCTGTTGGGGTGGGGGCAAAAACCGCGCGCGCAAATCGGCGCTGTCTGTCAGCGCCCCGGGGGTCCATCCCCCGGCGGTGACAAAGGCGCGCGCTTTTTTCATCAGGGCGCCCATGTGGATCAGGTCCTCATAGCGCAGGGCGCGATGGCACCGCGTGGCCAGAATACGCTGCACCGTTTTGACGCCAAACCCCGGCACCCGCAGCAGCATCTCGCGGCTGGCCCGGTTCACATCCACCGGAAAGACCGCGCGGTGCGCCAGCGCCCAGGCCAGTTTTGGATCAACCGCCAGATCAAGGTTGCCATCGGTGGTGACGGAGGTGATTTCATCCAAGCCAAAATCGTAAAACCGCAACAGCCAGTCCGCCTGATAGAGGCGATGCTCGCGCGCCAGCGGCGGGCGGATCAGCGGCAGTTTGGCAGAGCTGTCCGGGATTGGTGAAAAGGCCGAATAATACACCCGTTTCAGTTTGTAGCTGGAGTAAAGCCGCGTGGATTGGCCCAACACCGCCGCATCGTTGGAGCCATCTGCACCGATGATCATCTGTGTGGATTGCCCTGCCGGGGCAAAACGGGCAGGGCGCTTGCCGGTGTAGGATCTATCGCGCCCGGCGTCCTTACGCAGCCGCACATCCGCCATCGCCTTGCGGATTTGATCCGGTTTCTTTTCCGGCGCATAGTGCTGCACGGCTGCATCCGTGGGCAGTTCCACATTGATCGACAGACGGTCGGCCAACAACCCGGCCTGTTCAATCAGTTCCGGTGCGGCGTCGGGGATGGTTTTAAGGTGGATATAGCCGCGAAAGTTCTCTTCCTCGCGCAGTTTGCGGGCGATGCGCACCATGTCGGCCATCGTGTCATCGGGCGAGCGGATCACCCCGGAGGACAAAAACAATCCCTCAATGTAGTTCCGCCGGTAGAATTCGATGGTCAGCTTCACCACCTCATCCACGCTGAAGCGGGCGCGTTCCACGTTGGAGGACACCCGGTTGATGCAATAGCTGCAATCATAGATGCAGAAATTGGTCATCAGGATTTTCAACAGGCTGATACAACGCCCATCCGGCGCATAGGCATGGCAGATGCCTGACCCTTCGTTGGAGCCAAGCCCCTTGCCACTGCGCGAGTCGCGTTTGGTGGAGCCGGAGGAGGCACAAGAGGCATCATATTTTGCCGCATCACTCAGGATGGCGAGCTTTTGATCTATGGTTTTACGCGTCATGCGTTCACCATATGTTCTTGTTTTCCTGTATGCACCCGGTAATTGCAATAAAAGGGGGGATGGGCGCGAAAAATCGCTGTCCCGGCAAGGACCACACCGCGCGAAGGTTTCGTTTCATCAATGACATAACGACCCCAGCGCGCGGTTTGTCGCAGGTGAGATTCTCTACTTGGCTGTGACGGCGTCCTCGGCTTCGCGTTCATCCTCCGGCACATTCAGCGTTGACCATGTTGCGTCCTGTGGCGGTGGCGGCGGCGTGTCGCAGGCGCGGGCGTGGATGTTGACCTTGGCAATAAAATTGGCCGAAATCGGTGCGGTCACAAATAGAAACGCCATGATCAACAGCTCATGCATCGAGGAATCGCCAATCAGGAACGAATGGCCAATAGAGGCCAGCAGCAAAGCCCCGATCCCGATGGTGCCAACCTTTGTGGGGGCATGCAGGCGGGTCATGGAATCGTTGAACTTGAGCAAGCCCAGCACGCCCACAGCCGCAAACCCTGATCCGATCAGCAGACAGATCGCAACAGCATATGTTCCGATGATTTCAAGGCTCATTCGATGATGTCCCCCCGCAGTTTGAACCGCGCCAGTGCGACGGTTGAGACAAACCCCAGCATCGCAATCAGCAGCGACACCTCAAAATATATCTGCACGCCCTGATAGATGCCCAGCAGCACGACCAGCCCCAGCGCGTTGATCACCATGGTGTCCAGCGCCAGAATGCGGTCACCTGCCGTTGGCCCGATCAACAGGCGTACCATCGACAGGATCTGCCCGAGGACCAGCGTCACAAAGGCGATGATCAGGGCGACATTCAATATCTCGGTTGCAGCACTCATTGAAAGATCTCCTTCAGACGTCGCTCATAACGGGTTTTGATGTCATCGCGCACCGCGTCCGGGTCATCGGTGTGGAGCACATGGACCAGCAGGCTGTGCCCCTCGCTTGAGAGGTCCGCCGAGACCGTGCCGGGGGTCAGCGTAATGGTGCCTGCCAGCATGGTGATCGCCTCCGGCTGGCGCAGGTCCAGCGGGACCGCGATCCACGCGGGCTTCAGTTTTGCGTTGGGGACGGTCAGAACAATCCAGGCCACCTGCACGTTGGCCACCAGAATATCCCACAACACAATCAGGCTGTAGCTGGCCAGTTTGCCCAGCCGGATGCCTTTGGGCGTGTCGGGCCACCAGATGGACGTCATCTTGGGAATGATCACGCCCTGGATCACCCCAAACACGACCATGCCGGGGGACACTGCATTTTGCAGCAAGGTCCAGACCACCGCCAACAGAACCGTCAGAAAGGGGTGCGGCAAAAGCCAGTGATATGCGCGTGCCATGTCAGTACTCCCCTTTTGGTTTGCTGAGTTTGCCGGGCGTGTCCACCACCGTTTCGATATAGGGGGTTGGCGCAAACAATTGCGCGGCCATGGTGCTGGTGTAGCCATGCACGTGACCGGCAAAAACCGTATGCGCGGCCAGCAATGTGATCAACCCACCCACCGCGACATAAGACAGCGGGGCAGGACGCGGCAGGGGCGCAGCACCCTCTTCGGGTGTCACGCTGTGGGCTTTCCAAAACAGGATACTGCCCGCGCGGGCAAATCCCAGAATGCTGATCAGGCTGGAGGACAGCACAACTACCCAGATCCACACCACAAGGTCACTGTCAAATCCCGCGTCCAGCACCAGCAATTTCCCCAAAAACCCGGAGAGCGGCGGCAGGCCCGCCATGGCAATGGCCCCGACAAAGAACAACGCCGCCGTCAGCGCGTTGCCTGCCATGACCGGTTGTTTTGTCAGCGCCAGATCGGCGCGCCCGCTGCGCACCAGATCGGAAATCAGGAACAGCGTGGCCCCCGCAAGCGTGGAGTGCACAATGTAATAAAGGGCCGCCGCAATCCCCTCCGGGGTGAACAGCGAAATCGACACCATCACCATGCCCATCGACCCGATCACCGAAAAGGCAACAAGGCGGTCCAGCTTTTTGGCGGCCAGCACGCCCACCATGCCAATGGCCAGTGACACCAGTGCCGCGGGCAACAGCCACAGATCATGCAGGCCGGATGTGACCTCTAGATCAGGTGGGAAAATCATCGTATAAACGCGTATGATCGCATAGGCACCCACCTTGGTCATGATCGCAAACAGGGCTGCAACGGGTGCGGGCGCTTCGGCGTAGCTGGAGGGCAGCCAGAAATGCAGCGGGACCACAGCCGCCTTGATCGCAAAGACCAGCAGCAGCAACACCGCAGCAACCCGAATGCCAACCGTCGCCTCCGGCCCGATCAGGGTCACGCGGTTGGCCAGATCCGCCATGTTCAGCGTACCGGTTTCCGCATAGATCGACCCCAGCGCAAACAGAAACAGGGTGGAGCCCACAAGGTTGAACAACACATATTGCACACCTGCGCGCAGCCGCGCATTGCCGCCCGCGTGGATCATCAACCCGTAGGAGGCGATCAACAGCACTTCAAAGAACACAAAGAGGTTAAAAAGGTCGCCGGTCAGAAAGGCACCCATGATCCCCATCAACTGAAACTGGAACAGCGCATGGAAATGCCGGCCCCGATTGTCCCAGCCGGAGCCAACCGCATAAAGCAGGACAAACAGCGCCAGCACAGCTGTCAGCAACACCATCAGGGTAGACAGCCGATCCGTGACCAGCACAATGCCAAAGGGCGCGGCCCAATCCCCCATTTGATAGAGCGTCACCGTGCCGTCCGCCGCCTGTAGGGCCAGCCCACAGGCCACAGCGACCAGCGCCAGAACCCCCGCAAGGGACAGCACCCGCTGGATGCCAATGTGATAGCGCGCGGCCAGCACGATAAAGGGGGCGACCAATGCGGGCAGAATGATCGGAAGGACAATCCAATGGGTCATGATGTACCCTCTGCGCGCTCAGGGCCCGTCTCGGGGTCGGGCTCCGGCTGGTCGTCCACATGATCATCATCCGACCCCAGAAAGGCACCAAGACTGATCATCACAACCACGGCCGTCATCCCGAAAGAAATCACGATCGCGGTCAGAACCAGGGCCTGGGGCAGGGGGTCGGCATAGGTTTCAACCCCGTCTTGCAGGATGGGCGAGGCCCCGATGGTCAAACGCCCCGAGGCGAACAGAAACACGTTCACCGCATAGGTCAGCAGCGAAATCCCCAGGATCACCGGAAAGGTGCGCAGGCGCAGCATCAGATAGATGCCCCCAGCGGTCAGGACGCCAATGGCGGATGCAACAAGCAATTCCATGTCACACGGCCTCCTTTGGGGTTGGGGCGCTGTCAGCCGGGTCATCGTCGCGCGAGGGGTCAATATCCATCGGCTCACTGTCTCCAGGCCCCGTGGTAAGGCGCGAAAGCCGCGAGAAACTTTCAAGGGACAGCATGACCGCGCCAACAACGGCAAGGAAAACACCAAGGTCAAACAGCGCCGCCGTGGCCAGCTCAAACTCTTCAAACGGCGGGATACGCACGTAGGTGAAATCAGAGGTCAGGAAAGGTTTGTTCACAAACCACGCTCCGACACCCGTCAGCCCGGCAATCAACACACCCGCCCCAATCACCCCGTGATAGGGATAGCGCAGCCGGGCCGAGGCCCAGCCAAACCCGCTGGCCATGTATTGCATCACCACACCAATAGATACGATCAGGCCGGCGATAAACCCGCCGCCCGGTTCGTTGTGCCCGCGCAGGAAGATGTAGAACCCCACCATCAGCACCACCGGCATGATCACGCGGGTCATGACCACCATCATCATGGGATGTTTGTCCCCGGCCCGTGCCTGATCCGGCGTGCGGTTCAGCAGTTTCGCCCGCGTCGGACCCTCCAGCAGGGTTTCGGTCAGCGCGTAGATCAGCAGGGCCGCGATGCCCAGAACAATGATCTCGCCATAGGTGTCAAAGCCACGGAAATCGACCAGGATGACGTTGACCACATTGGTGCCCCCGCCACCTTTGTAGGAATTGGCTAGGTGGAATTCGGAAATGGGCGTGCTGACCGCGTCGCGCAGCAAATAGTGATAGGCCAGACCAAAGGCCGCGATCCCGCCAACCACCGCCACGCCCGTGTCCCGCACACGGCGTAGCAGCGTGCTTTCGATAGGGGTTGTATTGGGCAGAAAGTTCAACGCCAGCAACAACAGGATGATGGTGACCACCTCGACGGTGAACTGCGTCATCGCCAGATCAGGCGCGCTGAAGAACACAAACCCGATGGAGACCATCAGCCCCACAATCCCGATCAGGATCAATGACATAAAGCGGTTGCGATGCACAAAAACCAACCCCGCCGTCGCGGCCACCAGCATCAGCCAACCGGCAAGGGGCACAGGGCCAATCGCCTGCATCGTGCGGGTCGTTTCGCCCACTGTCCCGGTGCGCCACGCGTGATAGCCAACGGCAACAATCACCACCACGGCAATGGCCGCGTAGCGCGAAAAGGCACCATTGTGCAGGGGCAGGATGATGGCGCGCGCCAGGGCTGCGGCGGCCTCTACAATGGCCTCAAAAATGGTCTTGGCCTCCGGGCGCGGCGCGCGGTCCCACAGGCGCAGCGCCGGGTTAAAGAGCGCCAGCATCACCAATCCGCCCAGCACCGCCGCGACGGACATATAAAGCGCGGGCACAAGGCCGTGCCAGATCTTGAAATAAGCCTTTGGCACCTCAGCAGCGTCACCCAGAACCGAGGCGGTGACCAGTTTGACAAAAGGTTCTGCCAAAAACGGGGCCACACCAATCACCACAACCAGCACCACCAAAATCGCGGGCGGCAGCCACAGACCGGCACCCGGATCATGTGGTTTGGCCGGATAGTCATCGCGCACCGGGCCAAAGAACACATGCCCGATCAGGCGGAAGCAATAGGCCGCCGAAAACAGCGAACCAAAGGTCGCAAACGCCGGGACAAGCCAGGGGGAGTTGAACAGAACGGTGTGATTGGCCTCTTCCAGCATCATTTCCTTGGACAGGAACCCGTTCAACAGCGGGATGCCCGCCATGGACAGGGCCGCAAGCGTGGCAATCACAAAGGTTACGGGCATCAGTTTGCGCAAGCCGCCCAACCGCCTGATGTCGCGGGTGTGGGCCTCGTGATCAATGATCCCGGCGGACATAAACAGCGCGGCCTTGAATGTGGCGTGGTTCAGAATGTGGAACATCGCGGCCATCGCGCCAAAGGCCGTGCCGGTGCCCAGCAGCATGGTGATCAGGCCCAGATGGCTGACCGTTGAAAACGCCAGCAGCGCCTTGAGGTCATGTTTAAACAGCGCAATCACTGCGCCCAGCACCATGGTGATCAGCCCGGCGGTGGTGACAATCACAACCCATTCCGGTGTGCCCGACAGCACCGGCCACATGCGCGCCATCAGGAAAATACCGGCTTTGACCATGGTGGCAGAGTGCAGATAGGCCGACACCGGCGTGGGGGCCGCCATCGCGTGAGGCAGCCAGAAATGAAACGGAAACTGCGCGGATTTGGTGAAACACCCAAGCAGGATCAGGATCAGTGCCGGCAGATAAAGCGGATCCGCCTGTATCATTTCGCGGTTTTGCAAAATGACACTCAGGTCATAGCTGCCTACAATCTGACCCAGGATCAGCATGCCGCCAATCATCGCAAGGCCGCCCATGCCGGTGACCGTCAGCGCCATGCGCGCGCCCTGACGCCCCTCTGGCAGGTGCTTCCAATAGCCGATCAACAGGAACGACGACAGCGAGGTCAGCTCCCAGAAAATCAACAAAAGCAGGATGTTATCGCTCAGGACAATACCCACCATCGCGCCCTGAAACAGCAGCAGATAGGTGAAGAATTGCCCCATATTGTCATCACGGCTCAGGTAGTGTCGCCCATACGCGATGATCAGCAACCCGATCCCCAGGATCAGCAGGGCAAAGAAAAACCCAAGCCCGTCCAGCATCAACGAAAAGTTAAGGCCAAGCAGCGGCATCCAATCGACCCGCGTCATCACCACCTCGCCCGCCAGAATCGAGGGCAGGTTGGTCAGCAGGCCGATAAAGGCGGCCAATGTCACGGTAAAGGTCACGCCAGCGGTTGCCGCACGCCCGGCTGCGTTCATCAAGCCGGGAAGCAACGCGCCAAGAAACGGCAGAGCCACGATAATAAAGAGAGACACGCACACTCCTGATCCGGTTGTCTTTTCGTCTTTTCTAACTGTCCCATGTGACGTCGAGAGGCAAGTGAAACTGGCAAACTTGCGCGCGACATAAGAACATTTTTTGTGTCCCGCGATTGCTTCGCAGGCCAGTGAGCCTGATCAACGGGCGGTGGCCCACCCGGAGCTCCGCGAAGGGGATGAGATCGGGCATGTGGTCGCGGCCTCCCCCCAGCCATTTACGGGCAAAGGAGCACCTGTAAAGGGCAAATCGGAACGACCCTAGAATGATTGCCGCCCCGGCACGGTTTCTATATGGTTGGAGGCATCTGTGATGACAAAACCCCGCAGGTTAATAAGCCTGTGTGCCGGGTGGTCGCCCCGCCCCGGGGCCATACCCTCTACCGGCAAAAGATCGCTCTGCGGTGAGACGTCACTCATGCATGCGATGGTATACGGTTGGCGTTTCCCTGCGCTTGGCGTATGAGGCATCAAGAATTGTTTAGGAGCCGCCCATGAGCGACATCATCTATACCAAAGTAGACGAAGCACCGGAACTGGCCTCAGCGTCTTTTCTGCCCATCATTCAGAAATTCGCGGCGGCGGCTGGGGTATCTGTGGGAACCAAGGACATCAGCCTGGCCGGACGCATCCTTGCCGCGTTCCCCGAACACCTGAGTGCTGATCAGCAGCAGTCCGATGATCTGGCCGATCTGGGCCGGTTGGTCAAAACGCCAGAGGCCAATGTGATCAAGCTGCCCAACATTTCGGCATCCGTGCCGCAACTGGTCGCCGCCATCAAAGAACTTCAGTCGCAGGGGTTTGCGCTGCCGGATTATCCCGAAACGCCGGGCACGCCAGAGGAAAAAGCCGCACGTGCCAAATACGACGGCCTCAAGGGGTCTGCTGTGAACCCGGTGCTGCGCGAGGGCAATTCGGACCGCCGTGCGGCCAAAGCTGTGAAAAGTTTTGCCCAGAAAAACCCACATCGCATGGGCGATTGGTCCGCGGACAGCAAAACAGAGGTTTCCTCCATGTCGGGCGGTGACTTTTTCTCCAATGAGGTCTCCGCAACCCTGGGCAAAGACACCACTGCCAAGATCGTGCTGCAAACGGCCAATGGCGAAACCGTGCTGAAAGACGGGATCGAATATCCCGCAGGCACCGTTGTGGATGCAACGTTCATGAGCGCGGCAGCCCTCAAAACCTTCCTCGCCGATCAGATTCAAAAGACCAAGGCCGACGGCACGTTGTTTTCACTGCACATGAAAGCCACCATGATGAAGGTCTCTGACCCGATCATCTTTGGCCACGCGGTCAAGGCGTTCCTCGCCCCCGTCTTTGAAAAGCACGCTGCCAAAATGGCGGAACTTTGCGTCAATCCAAACTCCGGTCTTGGTGATCTGCTGGCCCGGGTTGTGGGAGAGGCGGATATCATGGCCGATATCGACGCCTGCATGGCCGCCCGCCCACCGATGTATATGGTTGATTCTGACAAGGGCATCACCAACCTGCATGTATCATCGGACGTGATCATTGATGCCTCCATGCCCGCGCTGATCCGTGCGGGCGGCAAGGGCTGGGGCCCGGACGGCAAAGAGGCCGACAGCAACTGCGTGATCCCGGACAATTCTTATGCACCGGTTTATGATGAGACCGTCAAGTTCTTCAAAGAAAACGGAAAACTGAACCCGGCCACCGCCGGAACAGTGCAAAACATCGGCCTGATGGCGCAAAAGGCGGAGGAATACGGCTCCCATCCCACCACCTTTGAAATCCCGGAGGCAGGCACGGTGCGGATGATCCTTGAGGATGGCACAGTGCTGCACTCTCATGTGGTTGAGGCGGGTGACATCTGGCGCTCCGCCTCTGCGCGCAAGGCCCCGATCGAAGACTGGGTGAACCTGGCCATTGACCGTCAACGGGCCGAAGGCTGCCGGGCGATTTTCTGGCTGGACGCGGCGCGCGCCCATGATGCCCGGCTGATTGCCTATGTTAAACCTATTCTGGAGGCCAAAGGCGTGGCCGACAAGTTTGAGATCATGGCCCCGCGCGCGGCAACCCGCGCCTCGTTTGAGACCATCACCAAGGGTGAAAACACCATCGCCATCACGGGCAATGTGTTGCGCGACTATCTGACCGATCTTTTCCCGATTTTGGAATTGGCGACCTCTGCCAAGATGCTGTCGATTGTGAAACTGATGAACGGTGGCGGGTTGTTTGAAACCGGGGCAGGCGGTTCCGCGCCCAAGCACGTGCAGCAATTGGTTGAGGAAAACCATCTGCGCTGGGACTCACTTGGCGAATTCTGCGCATTGGGCGAAAGCCTGACGTTCCTGGCCGATGCCAAAGGCAACGAAAAGGCCCGCGTGTTGGGTGAGGCGGTGGATGCAGCCACGCAAGGCATCCTCGACAACAGCCGCTCCCCCTCGCGCAAGGTGGGTGAGCCGGACAACCGCGACAGCCACTATTGGTTTGCCCGCTACTGGGCAGACGCTTTGGCAGCGCAAACGAATGATGCGGAACTGGCCGCGCATTTCGCGCCGGTGGCGCAGGCTCTGTCTGACAATGAGGCGAAAATCCTGTCGGAATTGGCAAGTGTTCAGGGCCCCGCCGTGGATCTGGGCGGTTACTATCGCACGGACGCGACCAAAACCGCAGGCGTCATGCGCCCCTCCGCCACGCTGAATGCGATCATCGGATAGATACGCACATAAACAAAGGCCGCCGTGTCAGAAAGACGGCGGCCTTTGCTATTCCAAAACCACGATATTTCTTAGACTTCCTGAACCTCCGGCGTGGCGTTTAACCCGCCGTGGGACGTAACAAAGGCCACAACCTCTTCCACCCCCTTACCGTGGCGCAGGGCGCAAAACGCATATGGCCGTGTGCCGCGCATTTTGACGCAATCGGCCTCCATCACCTTCAGTGATGCGCCGACATGGGGGGCCAGGTCGGTCTTGTTGATCACCAACAGGTCAGACCGGGTGATGGCCGGGCCACCCTTGCGGGGAATTTCCTCACCCGCCGCCACGTCGATCACATAAAGCGTCAGGTCTGCCAATTCGGGGCTGAAGGTGGCGGACAGGTTGTCCCCGCCGCTTTCGATCAGCACCACATCCAGCCCTGCATGGCGCGATTGCAACTCTGCCACCGCGGCCAGATTGATCGAGGCATCCTCGCGGATCGCCGTATGCGGACAACCCCCCGTTTCAACGCCAATCACCCGGTCCTGCGGCAGGATTTGCATGCGCATCAGGGCCTCCGCATCTTCCTGCGTGTAGATGTCATTGGTGATCACCCCAACCGAAAACTGCGGGTGCAATGCGCGGGCAAGGGCCGCAGTCAAGGTGGTCTTGCCAGCCCCAACAGGCCCGCCGATGCCCACCCGCAGGGGGCCATTAAGAGAGGTCATGATCGAAATATCCTTGGTTGCAGGGTTTCGTGTTGCATCGCGGCGATGTCTGACAAAAAGGCGATGCTGGAAAGGTCATCGACCCGCGCCCCTTCGGTGTCGCGGGCAAGGCGCTCGCACAGGGGCGTGAGTGCTGCCAGGATCAACTGGCCCTCCGTCTGGCCCAGCGGCATCAGGCGCAAAGCGGCGGAAATGAGGTTGGACATCATCGCCTGCAAATACATCGCGGCGGTCAGTTCAACGTCCAAACCCGCCCGCGCCGCCGCCGCACCCACCGCTATGGGATAGGCATATGCGCCCTCCGGCCCGCCCCAGATGCTTTGAGTCGTTTTGCAAAAGGCGGCCCCTTGCAACAGCACCTCCTGTTGACGCTCCGCCGAGGCGGCAAAGGCCAGAAAGGTGGCGTTGAGATGGGCCAGCGCCGCGCCATCCGGGCTGTTAAAGGCGGCGCGCAGCAGCGTGCAATCGTTGCGCCCGCTGCCGTGGTCCAACAGGTCACTCAGCCAGTCTTGCAGCGCGGGCCCATTGGTGATTTGCCCCGTTAGCACAGCCGCCTCCAGCCCGTGGGAATAGGCAAAGGCCCCGATGGGATAGGCGGGGGAAAACCACTGGGTCAGGGTCAGGATATTGCTGTTAGTGGGCATGGGCCGTGGCAACATGTTCGTGTGAATGGGTGCGCCCGTGGCCATATGCGCCCCCCTCAGGGGTAAAGGTGGCGGTGACGCTGCGCACCCGCGCGCCCAGATGTTCCAGCATGTGACCAATCACCGGATCGGCCTGAATGCGCAGGTGATCCGGCTGGATCTGACAAGGCGTGTGCCGGTTGCCAATGTGCCAGGCAAGGCGCGCGAGGTCTTCGCCCACGACCTCAAACAGGGCTTCTTGGGCGGCGGTGATCTGGATCAACCGCCCATCTTGCAGCTCCAGCGCGTCGCCATGATCAAGCGAGGTGGTCTGTGCCAGATCGACCAGAAAGGCGGTGCCATTGATGGTTTCCAGCTTTTTGCGGCGCAAAAATCGCTCCTCGTAATCCAGCGTGCAAATCTCTGCGGGGCCGGACCATGTGCCAGCACGGTGGATGGTTTGGGCAAGGGGTAAAGTGCTCATATCAAAGTCCTCAAAATAGAAAGTATCGTTGCGCCATGGGCAGAGCCTCGGCGGGCTGGCAGGTGAGTAATTCACCATCCGCGCGCACCTCGTAGGTTTCGGGGTGCACGTCGATCTGGGGCAGGGCGTCGTTCAGGATCATGTCACCCTTGCCGATGGTGCGGGTGTCTTTCACCGCAATTGTATCTTTGGTAAGGCCCAGCTGATCGCGCAGCCCCGCGTCCTGTGCAGCGCCGGACACAAAACTGACGGAAGTGTGCGCCAAAGCACTGCCAAGGCTGCCAAACATTGGTCGGGTATAGACCGGTTGCGGTGTCGGGATGGAGGCATTGGGATCACCCATTTGCGCCACCACAATGCTCCCGCCCATCAGCACCATCTCTGGTTTGACGCCAAAAAACGCCGGGCTCCATAGGGCGAGATCCGCGCGTTTGCCCACGGAAATATCGCCAATCACATGGGAGACCCCTTGGGCAATCGCCGGGTTGATCGTGTATTTCGCAATGTATCGGCGCACGCGCAGATTGTCGTTTTCGCCGGTTTCTGCGGCCAGACGTCCGCGCTGTTTCTTCATCTTGTCAGCGGTCTGCCAGGTGCGGATCAGCACCTCACCCACACGGCCCATGGCCTGACTATCCGAGGCGATGATCGAAAACGCGCCGATGTCGTGCAGGATGTCCTCTGCCGCGATGGTTTCGCGCCGGATACGGCTTTCGGCAAAGGCGATGTCTTCGGGGATGGATTTATCTAAGTGATGGCAGACCATCAGCATGTCCAGATGCTCCTCCAGCGTGTTCACCGTAAAGGGGCGCGTGGGGTTGGTGGAGGAGGGCAAGACATTGGCATCGCCACATATTTTGATGATGTCCGGGGCGTGGCCACCCCCGGCACCCTCGGTGTGAAAGGCGTGGATCGTGCGCCCCTTCATGGCCCCCACCGTATGCTCCACAAAGCCGCTTTCATTCAGCGTATCGGTGTGGATCATCACCTGCACGTCCATGTCATCGGCCACGGACAGGCAGCAATCAATGGCCGCCGGGGTGGTGCCCCAATCCTCATGCAGCTTCAGCGCGCAGGCCCCGCCCTTGACCATCTCAACCAGCGCCTCAGGCTGGCTGGCGTTTCCTTTGCCCGACAGCCCGATGTTCATCGTAATCCCGTCAAAGCTCTGCAACATGCGCCCGATGTGCCAGGGCCCCGGCGTGCAGGTGGTGGCGAGCGTGCCGTGGGCAGGGCCGGTGCCGCCGCCAAAACAGGTGGTCACACCGGAGTGCAGGCTGTCTTCCATCTGCTGGGGACAGATAAAGTGGATGTGGCTGTCCATGCCCCCCGCCGTCAGAATGCGCCCTTCACCGGCGATGATCTCTGTGCCAGGGCCGATGATGATGTCCACACCGGGCTGTGTGTCGGGGTTGCCCGCCTTGCCAATGGCATGGATCAGCCCGTCTTTCAGCGCCACATCGGCCTTGTAGATGCCCGCGTGATCGACAATCAGCGCGTTGGTGATGACCGTATCAACAGCCCCGCCTGCACGGGTGACTTGCGACTGGCCCATCCCGTCGCGGATGGTCTTGCCGCCGCCGAATTTGACCTCCTCACCATAGGTGGTCAGATCACGCTCCACCTCGATGATCAGGTCGGTATCGGCAAGGCGCAGCCTGTCGCCGGTGGTGGGGCCATACATCGCGGCATATTGCGCGCGGGGGATTTGGGTGGGCATTTAGAGGCCCCCCATCACGTGGCCGTTAAACCCAAACACCCTGCGCGCGCCGCCGATGGGGATCAGCTGCACTTCGCGGCGCTGGCCCGGTTCAAACCGCACAGCGGTGCCAGAGGCGATGTCCAGCCGCATGCCCCGCGCCGCAGCGCGGTCAAAATCAAGCGCGGGATTGGTTTCGGCAAAATGGTAGTGGCTGCCGACCTGCACAGGCCGGTCGCCGGTGTTGGCGACCATCAGCGTGAGTGCCGATGCGTCCGCGTTGAGGGTGATGTCGCCCTCTGCGGGCAGGATTTCTCCGGGGATCATAGCGGCGCCTTTCATCGAATGGGGTTGTGGACAGTCACCAACTTGGTGCCATCGGGAAACGTGGCCTCCACCTGTACCTCGTGGATCATTTCCGCGATGCCCTCCATGCATTGATCACGGGTAATGACATGGCCACCGGCCTCCATCATATCCGCCACGGAGCGCCCATCACGTGCGCCCTCCACAACCGTGTCGGTGATCAGGGCAATCGCCTCTGGATGGTTCAGCTTCACGCCCCGCGCCAGCCGTTTACGGGCAACCTCGGCGGCCATGGCGATCAGTAGTTTGTCTTTTTCTCGCGGGGTAAGTTGCATGCGCTAAAGCCTCCATGCGGTGGGTAATGGGGTAGGGGAGAGCCGCGCCAGCAGCGGCATCAAGGTGCGGCGTAACTCAAAACTGTCAGACGCCAAAAACCGGATCACCAGCACATCCTCCGCGATCATACTTGCACCACCCGTGGCGGGCAGGGCGGCGCGCACCGCGTCAAGATTAGCCGCGGCATCATCGCGGACAAGCACGACGCTGGCCATCGCCTTGGCACCGTTTGCCGTGGCCGCGCGCGCGAGCTTTTGCGCCGCATCGCCCTCAAGGTTCAGCCCGTCCAGATAAAGCGGTACGCCGTTGCGGGTGATCAACAGACGGTCCTGAAAGGTGATGTCATGCAGCGTCTCGTGCATTGCGGCCCGGCCAAAAACAAGCGCCTCTGACATCAGGAGATTGGCCCCGGTTTCGAGGTCTATTTGCAAACGCCGGTTTAGCGCGGATCCTTCAAACAGGATCAGTTCCTGAGGCAGCCAGTTGAACGTTACCCCATTTGACACATGCACATGTGCTGCAACCTGTCCCACCTCATCGGGTTGGGCGCGGTAGGCGCGCTCAGCCGCTTGCGTGGTCAGGGTGAGCGTCGCACCGGAGTGCACCGCAAGATCAAGGTCAAAGGCATCGCCGCCGGTGATCCCCCCGGCGGTATTGACCAGAATAACCTCGCTGTCTGTGCGGTAGGTCTGTGGAAAAACCAGCTTTGTCGCGCCGGACTGCCGCAAATCTGCAATCCGGGTCTGGCCAGTGTGATCAGCGCACACAGAAAGACGGCCTGTGCCGATGGCACGGGGCTGAGCGGCAAGTGCTGCGCGCAGATCAATCGGGCGAGACAGGTTAATAGGGCGCTCCAGAAGGTTGTTGTCAGCTTAGATGTGCAGCATGGATGGCGCCACAGAGGCAGGGCACAAAGCTAATTCGCGCCCCTTGTGCTCCATTTGTCCTGCTTTTAGGGCAATTATCTGCCGTTCTGCCTAATTTTTAGGCGATATTTAAGTATATCTGGCAGGCCCGCGGCGCCAGCCTCATCCGCGCTTACGCGGAAAAATACGGTGTAGTGGACCGGACCACAATCAGTATCATCGTACCGACCCCAGCGGCACGGCGGCCACCCCCTTCGCGTTTGCCTCGGCGGAACCGGTTGCCGGTGGAGGAGAGCAGCTGGGTCTGGGGGGATGCAAAGAAAGGTGCCATGGCGCTTTTGCCGGTCCCGCAATGGCGCGCATGTCTTTGCGATGGGAACCCGTGTGAGGGTTGAGCATGAACGAGGTCTTGCCCCGGTTATTTGAAAACTCCGACGAGGCCCGCACGCGTAAATGTGTGATATTCTGCTGGCGTGCACCGCCCCTTGGATGCTGATGCTCCTGATCATTGCAGTGCCATGCATTGCGGCTCTTTGGCTGGCATTTTTTGACGACTGAGGGGCCAAAAATAGGAAGACCCGTCCAAGCTCTGACGGCTTTCTACCGTAATTTCACATAAGAAATGCGGATTTTTGTCAGTTTTGTATCGTCGTTTGACAGTAAATCAGTAATTTTCCGGGTAAATTGTCTGCATGATACCAGGACAGGATTCGTGAAGAATCCGTTTTGTGATTTCTGGGAGGAACAACATGAAATCTCTTCGTAACACCGCGCTGGGCCTGACACTGGGCATCGCCAGCGCAACATTTGCCTGGGCCGACGGCCACGCCAAGGAACTGACGATTGCGATTGTGAACAATGGTCACATGATCAACATGCAGAAGGTTGCCGAGGCCTATACCGAAGAAACCGGCGTCAAGCTGAACTGGGTGTCGCTTGAGGAAGGCGTTCTGCGC
>CALFWM010000086.1 GCA_937928635.1 uncultured Sulfitobacter sp.
TCAAACCGATAGAGCCGGCCGCAGGTTGAAGCGGTGGCTTCGCCTCAGACATCTGAAAGAAATCAAACCGATACCTCAAACCGACAAATCGAAATCAGCGAGTTTTTCAACAATATCAGTCCAGAGTGACATATGCTGTGCTTTATTTGGATGACTGCTTTGCCTTTGCTGACGGTCCTGTGTTTGCATGGCTATTCAGGTTGTGCCCCCTGATTCAGCTTTGCGCACAAGTCAATATGAACTATCTACTATGTTAGTATGCGACGCCAAAATACACTCCACATCATCACTGCCGCAACAATGGCGTTCTCACTCTTATTCGGTGTTTTCCTTATAGTCAGGACCGGTTTTCCGACAGCGGATGTGATTGCACAGCAGGCGGCGAACCGACCACTTATCCAAATCGCTGAATTCAGCCCTGGTGATGTAGAAATTGTATCGTTGAATAGTCGCAGGGTGATTGTTTGGAGGCGCAATGAGGCCGATAGGACACTTGCAGCGAGCCAAAACACACCGGAAGATTGGCGACATCAGAAATCAAGAGTTTTGGGGCAAATCGAACCTGCCTTTGCAGACGACACAAATTTGACGTTGAACAATGAATGGTTTTTTACATTGGCAGAGTTTCCCAACAAGTATCAATATCTGTTGCTGAGAATGGGCGATTTTCAGGGCTTTTTTGAAGGCCGATATGCGATCCACTTTGACTTGGCTGGTCGTGTCAGAAAGGGCAGTGGTAGCACGAACCTTACTGTCATTGAATCTGAGTATGTCGACAACGGGCAAAGCATTCAGCTTTTTCTTGATGGAAAACCTTGACGCAGACATTGGCGCAACCGCGACAAAATCACACTTTGTCCAGAGACCTAGCCCCCACCCACCTAAGCCCGCAACCGTTCCCCTTTGGGATCAAACGGCGGCTCCGCTAAAATCACCGCTTTGTGTGGCTGGCCGAGCACCATCACCTGCACTTCATCCCCAGGCTGGACACCATTCACAAACCCGAGAGCCAGTGATTGGCCCACCGTGTAGCCATAGGCACCGGATGTCACGCGACCAATGCCCCTACCATCTTTGAAAATAGGCTCACCACCTGTCGCGTCAGCGTTTGACGCGTCAGTCTGGGCTGCATCCAACTGCAACACCACCAGATGTTCGCGCGCAGGCTTGGCGAGGGTTTCGCCAACCGCCGCTTTGTTCAGGAAATCTTTGTCCATCTTGCACAGCCGGTCCAGCCCAACCTCCTGCGGCCAATACTCCGGTGAATACTCCCGGCTCCAGGAGCCATAGCCCTTTTCAACCCGCAGGGACATCAGCGCCCGTGACCCGACAGGCCCCACACCCACATCTTTGCCCGCCGCAATCAGCGCTGCAAACAACCGTTCCTGTTGGGCGGTGTCGCAATGCAACTCCCAGCCCAGATCACCTGTAAAGCTGACCCTGAGCGCAAGGCAGCGCACCCCGCCTAGCTCAATCCAGGCCGACCGCATGAAAGGGAAATCAGCGGTGGCAAGTGACGTGTTGGTCATCCGCTGCAACATCTCGCGTGATCTGGGGCCCGCGACATTAAATCCGCACATTGCCTCTGTCTGGCTCTCAAACACCACGCCTGCGGGCAATGGCACCTCTTTGAAGAACCGCTGATGATAACGCTCCGCCATGCCCGACCCGATGATCCAGAACTCTTCCTCTCCCAGACGCGTGACCGTGAAATCCCCGGCAATACCGCCATTGACCCCAATAAGCGGTGTCAGGCAAGACCGCCCCACCGTTTTTGGCATATTGTTGGCAAATAGCGCGTTAAGCCAGTCCTCGGCCCCTGCCCCTGTCACGCGGTATTTGGCAAAGTTGGAGATGTCGATGATGCCCGCATTGGCCCGCAACATCTTGCATTCGGTGCCAACCTGTTCCCACCAACCCTGGCGCGTGAACCCTTCTGTGGTGTCCTTTGCCCCCACGGGATAGCCAAAATAAAGCGGATGCTCCCAGCCGTAGTTCAGCCCAAAGACCGCGCCCAACTGCGCCTGCGCGTCATAGGCGGGGCGTTTGCGCATGGGGCGGCCCGCATCGCGTTCCTCATGCGGGAAATGGATTTTGAAGCGGTTGGCATATTGGTCCCCCACCCGCGCCTTGGTAAAGGCCGCGTCCGCCCAATCGCCAAAGCGCGCCACATCCCAGGCAAACATGTCATAGCGGCTTTCACCTTTGACGATCCAATCCGCCGCCAGCAGGCCCATGCCGCCGGATTGAGAGAACCCCGGAATGATGCCGTTACAGCAGAAATAATTTTGCAATTCGGGCACCGGACCAAACAACACATTGGAATCCGGCGACCAGATCATCGGCCCGTTGATCACCCGTTTGATGCCCGCACTGCCAACCGCTGGCACGCGTTCAATGGCGCGCATCATGTTGTCCTCGATCCGCTCCAGATCATCGGCAAACAACTCATGGCCAAAGCCCTGCGGCGTGCCGTCCTCCGCCCAGAACCGCATGTCTTTTTCGTAGGCCCCTACCAGCAGCCCCTTGCCCTCCTGGCGCAGGTAATACTCCCCGTCCCGGTCCGCGACGGACGGCAAACGGCGGTCCAGCCCGTCGATTTCTGCAATGGTTTCGGTGACAAAATACTGGTGCTCTGTGGGCTGCAACGGCAGTGTCAGCCCCGCCAGTGCAGCCACCTCGCGGCCCCACAGCCCGGCTGCGTTGACCACCCATTGGGTATGAATGTCGCCCTTGGCCGTGCGCACGATCCATGACCCGTCGGGTTGTTGCTCCGTGCCGGTGACCGGGCAAAAGCGGATGATTTCCGCCCCGTTTTGCCGCGCACCGCTGGCATAGGCATTGGTGACGCCTGAGGGGTCCACGTTACCGCCGTTTTCCTCAAACATGATACAGCGGATGCCATCATAGTTGACCAGCGGGTGCAGGTCCTCGGCCTCCGCGCGGCTGACCTCGCGAAAGGGCATGTCGTAGTATTTCGCCTTGGCGGCCTGAAGGCGCAGCTGATGCTCGCGCGCCTCCGTCTGTGCCAGGTACAGCGAACCGGGCTGAAACACGCCGCAGCTTTGCCCCGTCTCGGCCTCCAGCGCATTATACAGGTCCATCGTATAATTCTGGATGCGCGTGATGTTGTTGTTGTCATGCAACCCGTGGATGTTGGCGGCCGCATGCCAGGTGGAGCCACTGGTCAGCTCATCCCGTTCCAACAGGCACACATCAGTCCAGCCCAGTTTTGTAAGATGATAGAGGATCGAGCAGCCGATGACGCCGCCTCCGATGACAACAGCTTGGGCATGGGTGCGCATGGGGTTTGTCCTGGGTTGGATTGTTCTCACCCAGCAATCTGACCTTGCGCAGGCATCACCAATTGCCCAAATGCGACACCTCTTGTCGCAGCAGACGGAAATATGCGCGAGTCTCTGTCACCCGGGCCGCCTCCTCCCCTGTTCAATTGATGTCAATGCATGTGCTGATTTCGCCACTTCATGTCGCAAACGTTCTTGCCGCGCGGTCTTGCTTCCCGCAGTCTTTGCCGAAAAGCAGCACCGTTTATCAAGAGGTCACCCCATGCAAACCACCACCCGCGTATGCGTCATTGGCGGAGGCGTCGTGGGCGCCTCGGTGCTCTATCACCTCACCAAACTTGGCTGGTCGGACGTGATGTTGCTGGAGCGCGCGGAGCTGACTTCCGGGTCCACATGGCATGCGGCAGGCGGGTTTCACACGCTGAATGGCGACACCAACATGGCGGCCCTTCAGGGCTATACCATTCGCCTTTACAAGGAGTTGGAAGAAATCACCGGCCTGTCCTGTGGCCTGCACCATGTGGGTGGCGTGACCCTGGCAGACAATCAGGACCGGTTTGACATGCTGCTGGCTGAACGCGCCAAACATCGGTTCATGGGGCTGGAGACCGAAATTGTTGGCCCCGAAGAGATCAGGAAAATCGCCCCCGTGACCAATCTTGAGGGGATCATCGGCGCGCTTTACGACCCGCTTGATGGGCATCTGGACCCGTCCGGCACCACCCACGCCTATGCCAAGGCTGCGCGCATGGGCGGGGCGACAATTCAAACGCACACCATGGTCACAGCGACGGTGCAGCGCGCCGATGGCACCTGGGATGTTGTGACCGACAAGGGCCGGGTGCACGCCGAACATGTGGTGAACGCGGGCGGATTATGGGCGCGCGAAGTAGGCGCGATGGCGGGCGTCTATTTCCCACTGCACCCCATGGAGCATCAATATCTGATCACCGAAGATGTGCCGTTGATTGTTGAGATGATGGCCGATGGGCGTGAACATCCCCATGTGATGGACCCCGCCGGGGAAAGCTACCTGCGGCAGGAACGCAATGGGCTATGTATCGGTTTTTACGAACAAACCTGTCGTCCCTGGGCCGTTGGGGGTACATCGTACGACTTTGGTCAGGAACTGCTGCCGGATGATTTTGACAAGATCGAAGACAGTATTGAGTTTGCCTACAAACGCTTTCCCGATCTGGAACGTGCGGGCGTGAAAAACGTGATCCATGGGCCGTTTACCTTTGCACCCGATGGCAATCCGCTGGTCGGCCCGGTGCCAGGCATGCGCAACTACTGGTCCGCTTGCGGCGTGATGGCGGGCTTTTCCCAAGGGGGCGGCGTGGGCCTGACGCTCGCCCAATGGATGGTCGAGGGGGAGCCGGAGCGCGATGTGATGGCCATGGATGTGGCCCGTTTTGGGGAGTGGATTACGCCCGGTTACACCCTGCCCAAAGTGATCGAGAACTACCAAAAACGTTTCTCCGTCGCTTATCCGAACGAAGAACTGCCCGCCGCGCGGCCCAACCGCACGACCCCGATGTACGACATTTTCTCCGGCATGGGCGCAGTGTGGGGGCAGCAATACGGGCTTGAGGTGGTGAATTATTTTGCCCAAGGGGATGAGCCGACCTATGAGACCCCTTCCTTCCGCCGTTCTGACGCCTTTGACGCCACCGCACGCGAGGTGCGCGGCGTGCGCAGCGGCGTGGGCATCAATGAGGTGCAGAACTTTGGTAAGTATCTGGTATCGGGGCCAAAAGCCCGCGATTGGCTGGATCGCATCATGGCGGGGCGTGTGCCGCAGATGGGTCGCCTGTCCCTGACGCCAATGTTGTCCCCCAAAGGCAAGTTGATTGGTGATTTCACCATTTCCTGTCTGGGGCCGGAGCAGTTTCAGCTAACTGCCTCCTATGGCGCGCAGGCCTATCACTGGCGGTGGTTTCAGCAGCACCTCGAGGACGGCGTGCAGATTGAAAACGTCTCGGACCGCCGCACGGGGTTTCAGATTGCGGGGCCAAAAGCGCGGGAGGTGCTTGCGGCCTGCACCCAAGAAGACCTTAGCAATTTTAATTTCTTGGATGTGCGCCCTATGGTGATCGGCATGACCGATTGTCTGGTGCAACGGGTCAGTTTCACCGGCGATCTGGGGTATGAAATTTACTGTGATCCCATGGCGCAGCGCCAGTTGTGGCAGACCTTGTGGCAGGCCGGACAGCCCCATGGCATGGTGCCTTTTGGCATGCGCGCGATGATGTCGCTGCGGCTTGATAGGTTCTTTGGCGGGTGGCTGCTGGAGTTTGGGCCGGACTACACGGCGGCTGAAACGGGGCTGGATCGGTTTATTTCATGGAAGAAAAACACTGACTTTATTGGTCGAACGGCGGCGGAGGCGGAGCGCGCGACGGGGGCCGCGCGCAAGCTGGTCGCCTTTGACGTGGCGGCGGACGATGCTGATGTGCAGGGGTATGAGCCGATTTGGCTGGAGGGTGCCGTGGTTGGGTTTTGCACCTCCGGCGGATATGCGCATCACGCGGGCAAATCAATTGCGCAGGGGTTTGTCCCCCGGGAGCGCGCGGTGGACGGGTTGAAGGTAGAAATCGAAATTCTGGGCCAGATGTGCGCGGCCACGCTGATCACTACACCGCTGTTTGATGCAGATGGTGCACGGATGCGAGGGTAACCGACCGCTTACGTTTTTTGGACTCCGCCCGTAGGGTGCGCCCATGACACAGCCAACCCTGCCGATCATCATCCTTGCTGCGGGCGCATCAACCCGGATGCGCGGGCGCGACAAGCTGTTGGAGGAGGTGGACGGTATCCCGTTGATCCGCCGTCAAGCCATGCTGGCGCGGCGCGTGACCGCCGGACCTGTTATCATCGCCCTGCCCCTCGCCCCACATGCTAGATACGAAGCATTGGCCGGGTTGGACGTGACCTGCCTGGCCGTACGTCAAGCGCCAGAAGGCATGGGTGCCTCGTTGCGCGCGGCGGTGCACAGGCTGCCGGTGACCTGTTCGCATGTGATGGTGCTGCTGGGGGATATGCCAGACCTGACGGAAGATGACATGAATACCGTTGTTCAAGCTGTTGATTTGACGTCAAATACACTGATTTGGCGGGGCGCGACGCAGGACGGGATACCGGGACATCCCATCATCTTTCATGCGGATTTGTTTGAGCGGCTCAAAGCGCTGAAGGGCGACAGCGGCGGGCGCGACGTGGTGCGGGCGGCGGGCAAAAAGGTTCTGCATGTGCCCCTGCCGGGTGCGCACGCGCGGCTTGATCTGGACACACCGGAGGCTTGGGCGGCCTGGCGCAAGACTAAAGACCGGACCCCTTAGAGCGATCAAGCGTCAGCACATGGGCTTCATGGGCGCGCAACAATCGCCGGGCGGCGGGATAGTTTTTGATGCCCTGCGCGCCCTCAAGCTCCGGGAACAGATCAAGGATTTCGCGGCGTTGATCCGTCTGGATGCCTGCCATGGCGTGATCACCGGGGTGAAAACTCTCTGCCCAAACCCCGTCGGCCAGCACCACCTCATGACGGTCAAACATCAGATGGATGTAGCTGACCTTTGGCGTTGGCTGCACCTCTACCCCGTCAAGCCCGGTCAGGTGTTTGGCGGCCACCAGAACCTCGCGTTCGCCAAACATCACCTCGGCAAGTTCTGAGGTGATCAGCATGCGGTGATTGGGGCTGACACACATATCCCGCATCGGGGCGTCCGGGCCCAAAGCCCCGGTGCGGATCAAAATCGGGAAATAGGCCGGCATGCGGGTCAGATCCGCGCGGTTCAGATTGCGCCGGCCAACCCAACGCAGCTCTTGCTCCCCGTTGTCGCGGGTGAGTACGCGTTCGCCCACCTTCAGCTGCTGCACCGGCACCTCGCCCCGCCGTGTTGCGATGCGCGTGCCGGGGGTGAAACAAATGATAACTTCTTCGATTTCAGAATAGGTTGTGATGCCGATGCTGGCGCCGTTTGCATCAAAGAACTCGATGGAGCCTGCCTCTGGTGCGCCTTCGGTCAGGATATATTGCGCACGGTCCAGACCGCTCAGGTCCAGCACATCCAAATCGGAATTGTCCGCATCCTCGCCCCCGATGATGGTATGCGCGCCGCCAGAACTGAACGTAAAGAGATCAGAGGCCTGCCCGCCCTCCGCGATGTCATTGCCTCCGCCAGAGACCAGCGTGTCTTGCCCCTCGCCGCCCAGAATGTTGTCATCGCCGGCACCGCCATCCAACAGGTCGTCACCACCCTGACCCAGGATTGTGTCGTTTCCTGAACCGCCGGTGATGGTGTCATTCCCTGCCTCAAGCGGGGTGACATCGACGTCATCAATCACATCCCCCGACAGGGTAAAACCGGATTGGGAGGCGCGGGTTTCAAGGGTGAATTCAATGAATTCACGGTTTTCAAACTGTGCGGAGAAGAACGCATCAGGATCACTGGGGTTGTTTTGCTCCGTGCCGGACGCGGTGACGGTGCCGCCCGTCGTTGTGACATTCAGGGAGGTGCCCGGCGCGGTGCCAAAGGCTGTGAAACTCCCGGCATCTACGGTGACAGATTCCTGATCTCCGGGACTGTTCTGATCCAGATCGTTGAACGTGCCGGTGGAATTGAGCGCAACGGGTTCCCCTGTGGCGGGGTCAAAAAACTCCAGCCTGAAGGTGGCGGTCTCACCCTGAAACTGGCGCCCGCCGCCGCGGTTCAGCAGGATTTCAAAGCCGCGCCCGCCTGTCAGATCAACGGGAAGGTCCGTGTTTGATGTGGCCACCAGCACCAGACGGCCAGAAATGGAGGTGCCGTCTTCCAGTTGTGCCACATCGCGGTAAATCGCGCTGTCCCCCACAGCCGCGCCATTGGGGGTGTTGCCCTCCGCATTGCGGATGTTGAGGGTGATGGGCGTGGCGTCCTGGCCCGGTGCGGTCCCGATACCGGCATCGCCAAACAGCAGATCATCCCCACTGCCGCCGTCAATCTGGTCATCACCGCCCTCACCCGACACCAGATCATTACCGCCCCCTGCGGTAATCTGATCGTCCTCTGCGGTGCCCTGAAGCGTATCGGTTCCCGGTGTTCCATTGATCACGGCCATGGCAGCAGCCTCCCCAAATTGGTGTCGCGCATATTGCATGGGCTGTACCACGCCTATTTTGTCTAAAATTAGACCGATAAGGCAGGGATTCTAAGGGAATAACGCCGCCTTTACCTCAGGTGAGAATTTCCCGCAGGAAACCGCCGAAAAGCAGCGGGTTTTGGAAACAATGATACTGAAATGGCAGGATTGAATAAAGATGGGGCAACAGTTTCCTGTTGCCCCGCCTGAAAGAGTGCGAATTTATGGCTTACAAACGCCACATACTTACCCCGTAATGTTGGGATCTCGCCAGTTTACAACACGCTTGGCGGACGCATGGGCCTCCACACTCTCAGGTTCCGCGAGCTCCGGAAAGAGCTCGGTTATTTCTCGTCGCTGGGCATTTCCGATGCCTGCGATGGATTGTTTGTTTGGCTGAAAGCTCTCGCTCCAGATGCCGTCAGACAGGATCACCTGATGATCATCAAACACCAGATGGATGTAGGTGATTTCGGGCACTGCCGCTATGGCAACGTCTTTGAGGTCGGTCAGGCGTTTGGCGGCCACCAATACTTCGCTGTCCTCAAAATAAAGAGTGGGCTGATCATTGCGCACCAACACCCGGTGGTTTGGGGAGACCAGCATGTCACGCTCTGGCAAACCGGCGCCCAGGGCACCCTGCCGGATCTCTACAGGTTTGAGATGAGAGGCGCGTGCAAGGTCTGCCGCACGTAACGTCCGGGTGCCGATCTTGCGGATTTCCTGAATGCCGTTGTCGCGGGTGATGATCCGATCACCCACTTTCAGATTCTCAATTGCCCGCTCGCCCTTTGCGGTCGCGATGCGGGTGCCCGGTGTAAAACACGGACAGCCCAGAGGCGCGCAATCGCTCCGCATCTCGGCGGTCGGCAGCTTAATAATATCAGCCAAAATTAGACCCCTTTGCTGGCAGAACGGAGGGTTAAAGTGCAAATATTGACAACTAATGAATTACCATAATTTGAACATATTTTCGCCTAAAATCGTACACTTACACGGGAAACAGACTATGCACGAACGCGCAACACACCTTCTGATTGAGTGTGTTTCCCTCCCTGAAACAACGCAGCGTTCAGGCAATTTTTAACGCAAAAAGCGGAGCAGTTTCCTGCTCCGCTCATGTCGCTAAGGGGCGTAAAATCCCCGCAGCAGCTGCATATTAGATAGTGCGAATAATCGCGGTTATTTGAGGAGGAGTTTGGCCTCGTGCTTTTTCAGCGAGCGACGGGCAGAGACATAGCCGTCCACACCATCTTGCGTTGCCAGTTCCGGGAACAGTTCGAGTATTTCATCGCGCTGCTCTGATCCAATCCCGGCCAGTGACATGTCACCCGGCTGGAAGCTCTCAGTCCAGGTGCCATCAGACAGGATAACCTCGTGCTGATCAAACATCACATGGATGTAGGTGGTATGAGAGACCTCTACGATGTCGATGCCCTCCATCCCGATCAGGTGTTTCGCCGCGACCAGCACTTCACGCTCTTCAAAGTAAAGCGCTGTTTTGTCGTTGGCCACCAGCACGCGGTGGTTCGGTGAAACCATCATGTCGCGTTCGGGCAAATCATTCCCAAGCGCGCCCTGACGGATCAGAACCGGTTTCAGATGCACCGCGCGTTCCAGTTCAGCACCAGACATGTCACGTGCACCAACCCAACGGATTTTCTGAATGCCATTGTCACGCGTGATCACACGGTCGCCCACTTTCAGATCCTCCACCGCGATTTCACCCTTGGGTGTGGCGATTTTGGTGCCCGGTGTGAAACAGGGAATGATGTTTTCGATCTCTTCAAACACCAGCGTGCCCGCATCATTCCCGTCTGCATCCAGATAGGTGACAATGCCGTCTTCCCTGTCATCAGACGTAAAGGTGATCGACAGGGAACCGCCCTCAGGCGCAGAACCGGTCAGGTCGAGCGTGTCAACGTCATCACCAGCGGAGCCGCCGTCCACCGCGTCACCCGCATTGACGTTGACAAAGGTATCGCGATCCGCGCCGCCGCTCAGGGTGTCGTTGCCGCCACCCCCATCCAGTTGGTCGTTGCCCTGTCCGCCCAACAGGTTGTCATCGCCGTCGCCACCAAGCAGATCATCGTCGCCCAGGTTGCCGCGCAGCGTGTCGTCACCGATGCCCCCGTCAAGGGAGTCGTTGTCGCCACCCCCCCTCAGGCTGTCATCGCCCTGACCGCCAATCAGCGTGTCCTCGCCGGCGTTGCCATTCAGCGTATCATCGTCGATCTGACCGTCGATAAAGTCGTTGCCCGACCCGCCGTTCAGCACATCATCGTCGTCCGCGCCAAAGATCATATCGTTGCCGGCACCGCCGTTGACCGTGTCCTGACCGTTGTCAGGGTTGCGATCAGGGGAAAATCCGCCCAGGTCTTCGTCAGGGATATCCAGAACATCCAGGCCCAGATCAGGATCATTGCCGGCAAAGATCGTGTCGTCGCCCGCACCGCCATCGATCAGGTCATTGCCTTCACCCCCGACAATCCGGTCATTGCCGTCGTCACCTGTGACGATGTCATCATCAATGCCCGCGTTGATAACGTCATCACCCGCGCCACCCGTGATCGTATCGCGGTCATCGCCTGTGGTGATGGTGTCATTGCCATCGCCACCATCAACGCTGTCGCGGTCGTTTTCAGGGTCCGCATCCGGGTCAAAGCCCAGCGGGTCAGTTGTTGCAAAAGGATAGCCCAGATCAGGTGCCAGTTCGCCGCTGCTGGTGTCAATCACGTCATCGCCATCACCACCCTCAACGGTGTCGTTGCCCACGCCGGTGATCACGGTGTCATCACCGCCGCCCGCCTGAACGGAGTCGTCGTTGGGTTCTGACCCAACCAGAATGGCAGGATCGTCGTTGATCACGTCACCCTCCGGGTCGCCCACAAAGTTTTCGTCGATCAGTTCACCCTCATCGGTGCCGGTGACAATGCCGTTGCGCGGGTCTGCGCCCACGCTGATGGTGGCAACGCCTTGGTCCGACAGCCCATCGGGGTCTGTGACTGTGTAGGTAATGGTCGCCGCGCCCTCAAACCCATCCGCGGGGGTAAAGGTGACGGTGCCATCGCCATTATCAACAAGTGTGCCCTGTTCGGCAGGCACGCTGGCCGCCCCAAGGGTCAGGACATCGCCGTCAACGTCGATGTCATTGCCCACCAGATCAATCACCACTGGCGTGCCAAAAGATGTTGTGGCTGTATCATCCACAGCTTCCGGCGCGTCGTTGATCGGGTTTACAGTGACAAACACGGTGCCCGTGTCGGTGCCGCCATTGCCATCATCAATGGTGTAGGTGATCGTGGTTTCACCGTTAAAGTTCGGGTTTGGTGTGAAAGACACCGTGCCATCGGGCGCAAAGGTGACCTCGCCATCCGGGCTGCTGGCGGAGGTGACTGTAAGAGTGTCGCCGTTGCCATCCACATCGTTGTCCAGCACATTCAGCACTGCGGTGGTGTCTTCGTCCAGGGTCAGGGTGTCATCGCCCGCCGTGGGGGCGATGTTGTCGGGCAGCAGGATGTTCTCGATCTCGGTAAAGGCCAATGTGCTGACAACGTTGCCCTGAACATCCAGAAATTCCACCGCGCCGGACGTCGAGTTGCCGTCCGGGTCAACGATCTCATTGATAATCCGCAAGGGGCCTGCGTCACGCAGATCAAGGGTGTCATTGTCAGTGCCGCCGGCACCACCATCGACAAGGTCATCTGTATCGCTGCCGATGATCAGGTCAGAGCCGTCTCCCCCAATCAGCGTATCTGCGCCCGCACCCCCGGAGAGCGTATCATCGCCATCCTCGCCAAAGATCAGGTCATCGCCGTCACCGCCCACAAGGCTGTCATTGCCGCCCACAACCGGGCCGCCCGTTGTCGCATCAAAATAGACATCCGTAATGTTAATGCCGGAGTTGTTGCTGCCATCCTGGCTGTGTTCGATCACGATGCGTGACACAGGGCCGGGAATATTGACCAGAACGGAATATTCCGGGCTGTCATCGGGCAGGAAACCACCGTTGCTGTCGGCCGAGTCATTGCCCGCCACGCCATCTGTGTCGAGCAAGGTCACAAGTACGCCACCGCTGAGGTTCACCTCAATCGGATTGCCCGCCAGATCAAAGGCCTGCACGCGCACAACGCCATCGCCATCCACATCGTTGATGCGGAAATCGACGTTGTTCACCGCCTCAGAGAAATCAAGCGCATAGGTGCTGGCATTGCCAGAACCGTTTGTCACGCTGTCCAGAGAGGAGCGCGCATCTGCGGTCTCTCCCCCTGTGGGGATATCGGTCACCAGCCCAAGGTCATCGGAGAACTGGGTTGTAACACCTGCGTCTGCCGCACTTTCGTTAAAGCTGACCGTGACATTGCCGGTGTTCTGGCTAAATCCGCCACTCAGGCTTTGGCCGTCCGGCGCGTCAGCCAGATCCCATTCAAAGCTCTCGCGTACGGTCTGAATCTCGGGGCCGTTAAACTCACGGTCGCCATAGATCACATCATCACCGGCACCGCCTTCGACCACATCATCACCCGCCCCTGCAAAGACGTCGTCGTCGCCTTCACCCGCAATCACGGTGTCATTGCCGCCTTGCGCGTCTACGATATCATCCTGCGGGCCTTCGCCGGGCAGCAGCGCATCATTGTTATCAATGCGGTCGCCCTCCGGGTCCCCGTCATAGTTGATGTCGATCAGTTCACCATCGTCACCGTTTGACACGATGCCATCCGGGTCCGCGACCTGATCTATGTTGTCATTGAAAATCAGGTTGTCGATTGCGCCTGAGCCGCGAAATTCGACTTCAAAGCGCACAGTGCCCGGCACGTCGAGCACAACATCGCGTTCGCCGCCGTCGCCGGTTGGGTCAACAAACTGTTCTTTGATGACGGCGCCATCTGCATCAAAGAAACGGATCAGCGTGCCTGGCTCATTGGTCTCTTCAATGTCTTTAAAGGTGATGCCTTTGATTGTCACCGCGTCGTCAAAATCAAAAAAGATACTGCCGCCCGACGCATTGTCGTCCGGGTCAGAGCTGTCTCCATCCTCGGAAATGATCAACACGCCGCCCAATGCGTTGGAAGCAAGGTCAGTGTCCCCGCCCGTCGGGTTGGCTGTGTCAAAAATCATCGCCTCACCGGACCCGCCGGTGGCTGAAATGGTCACGCCTGCGTATTCGTCGTCAATTACGGTGCCAGCATCGAATGCATTAAAATCAAGAGTTCTGATCATTGGGAATGTCTCCTAGGACTGGGTGCGCAAGGCACGCATCGCGGCCGAATTTGCTTTTGGTTCGGTTAGGGCAACGGGCGCAGCCGCCTGAAAATGGAGGACGTACATCACACGCAGGTCAGTCAGGTCTTGTCTTGGTACACAGTTCACTTGGTACGCTCCGGTTCAAATCACACGCCCCAGAGGCTCTGACGACAGGTCCAGACGACACACACTTTTTGACGAACACAGACAGGAGCGCCTTACGGCAGGCTGGCCAAGAAGTTTCACTTCCTGACTTCGCGCGCGGATACAACACAAAAATGCGGCGTATACACGTCTCCCGCACAGTATGCGTGCGTTAAAAGTGCGGCCGCCCCCGTGACCTACAGACAGTGCCCCCCAGTTGGGCAATCCAACACATAGCTCTTGGAAACGGTCCAACAAAGCGAAAAATGTCGGAAAAGTGTCATCAAAGGGTCCGGGTCAGTAAATTCGTGAACAGATCCATGGTTAATAAAATGGGAAAAACCTGGGCCAATTTTGGCTGACCTAGGGTCAGGAAAAGCCCCGGAAAGCTATATAAATATGGCGGTTTGAGGCTTTTTTGTTCACGCCCTGCCGCCAGACGCAGGGGGGCGCAAGTTGACTGCCACGATTGGGAGTAAACTTAATGGTAACGCTGATGTTAAGGACATATTCCCGTCTTATTTGAAGTATATGTGTCCATCATTTGGAACCAATCGTTGATTTCCAGCAAAATTGGTTCCCGATTAACGGGTAAATCGCCACATTTTCCTAGAATCAAGAATTAATTTTTCTAAAGTTTTTGGGCACCTAAAGCGCCCTGCCGAAAATCTGAATCGCCAATACCCTGCCAGAAACGTTCCGTTTCATCGGGTGAGGTAATGTAAGGTGCGTCACGTATTTTGTATTTCGCTCTGACGCAGCCAGTTTTTCAATGCCTGCCCCCCGTTCATTGTGCCGGTTTCGTCCAACCTGCACACCGGCAGATTTTTGGGTGTTGAAACGAGATCCAGAGGCCGAGGCCGAGGCCGCAACGCGGACCTTGCGCATCTGTGTCGCAATCAGAAAACAGGTGGTACCCGAGGCCGGACTTGAACCGGCACGCCTCGCGGCAACGGATTTTGAATCCGTCGTGTCTACCATTCCACCACTCGGGCACGCCCCGCTCCTTTAGCGCGCACAAACCGGGGCGACAAGTGCAATTTATCCATTCCACATCAGACAGACCTCTTGACCCAGCGGTCCGCCCGTGATGTTCCAGAGCCCAGACACAGTTTGGAGCCACCCCTCGTGATCAAACGCCTATATGACTGGACACTCAGCCTTGCCCAACATCCCCGTGCCCTTTGGGCGCTGGCGGTTGTGGCCTTTGTCGAAAGTTCCTTTTTCCCGATCCCGCCGGACATCATCATGATCCCGATGATCATTGCACGCCCCAACCGGGCGTTTGTAATTGCCGGTGTGGCGCTGGTGGCCTCGGTCCTGGGCGGGATGTTGGGCTATGTGATCGGGGCCTTTGCCTTTGAAACCATCGGCCAGCCCATTCTGGAAAGCCTTGGCAAGTCGGATTCCATGGCGGAATTCTCGACCCGGTTCAACGACGTGGGCTTCTGGGCGGTGCTGGCGGCGGGTGTGACGCCCTTCCCCTACAAGGTCATCACCATCATGTCGGGGTGGACGGCTATGCCGCTGGGTACGTTCATTCTGACCTCAATCCTCGCACGCGGCTTGCGGTTTTTTCTTGTGGCCTTCCTGTTATGGAAATTCGGCGTGCCGATCCGTGATTTCATCGAAAAGCGACTGCCGCTGATGTTCACCCTGTTTGTCATTCTGCTGTTTGGCGGGTTTGCCGCGCTGAAATACCTATGAACCAGCGCGCCCTGATCCTGCTGGCCACATTGGGCTCAGCCGCCATGCTGCTGGGCGCATTTGCCTTTCAGCACATTGGTGGATTTGCACCCTGCAAAATGTGTTTCTGGCAACGCTGGCCCCACGGCGCGGCGGTGCTCATTGGCGTGTTGCTGTTGCTGGGCGGGCCGCGTCTGATGATCTGGGCAGGCGCGGCGGCGGCGGCAATCACCTCCGGGATTGGCTTTTATCACGCGGGCGTCGAATGGCGCTGGTGGCCCGGCCCCACCTCGTGTTCCGGCAGTGGGGCCGACTTTGGCGCAATGAGCGGCAGTGATTTGCTCTCCACCGACACCCCAAGCGGCATCGTCATGTGTGATGAAATCGTCTGGCAATTGCTTGGCCTGTCCATGGCGGGCTGGAACGCGGTCATTTCGCTCGGGTTGGTCTGCATCTGGATGATCGCGGCGCGCCGCGCCTGAGCAAGACGCCATGCCCGTCATACCTATTACGCACCAAAATTCGCCCGCAGACGCTTGTAACGTGTGCGCCCTTCTGTAAGCTGACCCCATTATACCGCGTTACCAGCGTTGACGCGTGCATCACATTTCATCGGGGGATTTACTTTGGGTACTGTCTATTTGGCCGCGAATGCCATTCCTGGCACATTGAACGTTTTTGGTCACCTTCAACTGGTGTTTCAGGGCGATAACAACACGTGGGCCGAGCTTGAGGTGCAGGCCCCGACCGATCTTTTGATGGGCGACGTTCTCTTGCTGGGCGACTGGGTGTTTCACACCGATGGGACGCGTGACCATGGCACAACTGAATTTGTGGACAGTGACGGGACAATTCTTGACCCCAGCAACTACCTGCGCATGGAACTGGGCACCCGCGACGGGCAAACCGCCGAAGAGCTTTGGGAAGCAGCGATCAATTTTGCGTCCGCCCTCTCCGTCAGCGCCAATGGGGCAGAATATGACGTCAACCAAAACAGCAACTCCTTTGCTTTCACCCTGCTCGAAGGACTGGGATACAACGCCAGCAGCCTGATTTCACAACTCAGCAGCGTTGGCCCGTTTCCGGGTGCGAGCCTGAATGTCTTGCAGGACCGTGTGGTGCTGGAAAGCCTGCCCGGCCCGGGCGGTGATTTCATATCCTTCATCGGCATCGAAACCGCAGGTTCCCTGGGCAGTGATGCCCTTGTGGGGGGCCGTGTGCAGGACGAATTGTTTGGCCTTTACAGCGATGATTTTCTCAGCGGGCTCGGCGGAACAGATCTGTTGGTCGGCTCCCGTGGGGACGACCTGATTTCAGGCGGGACAGGCCAGGACGCTGCCGCCTATTTTGATGCGACCAATGGGGTAGATGTGAACCTCGCGCAGTCGCGCGGTGTGGACCGCGCGGGCATGGGCACCGATACGCTGCTCTCTATTGAGGACGCGGTTGGTTCCTTTGGCCTTGATAATCTGACCGGCGATAATGGTGCCAACCTGCTGAGCGGCCTGTCCGGCAGCGACAGTTTGCGCGGGGCCAGCGGCGATGACACCCTGATGGGCGATGCGGGCAACGATACCCTGCGCGGCGATGCGGGCCGTGATGTCATTGACGGCGGTTCTGGCAATGATCTGTTGTGGGGCGGCGCGGATGCGGATGTGTTCTTTTTCCAGACCAATGATCAGGGCGCGGTCATTCAGGACTTTCAGGTCGGGGTTGACTTCATCCTGATCGACAGCGCCACCGACCGCTTTGATCAGATCGGCTTTTCCTCAACCGAGCAAGGGGTCGAAATGCGCTTTGCCGGGAATACAGTTTTGTTCAACGGCGTCTTTCAGGTGATTGATGAGGATCATTTCTTCTTTGCGTAATGGCGTGATTTGCATCGCGTTCGTACAGTATTTGTGCAAAACTGTTGCCTATGAGTTCCTTTCGCGATCTGCACGACGGCCCGGACGCCTTTGTTATTCCCAATCCGTGGGATCGGGGCAGTGCCGTGATGCTGCATCAGATGGGGTTCAAGGCCCTTGCCACCACCAGCGCGGGGATGGCATTTGCCCATGGCCGCCGCGAGGGCAAACCGCCCCGTGATCTCGTGCTGGAGCATTGCCGTGAGATGGTGCGCGCAACACCCCTGCCCGTTTCCGCCGATCTGGAAAACGGGTTTGGCCACACGCCCGAAACCGCCGCCGCGACAATTTTTGCGGCGGCCCGAACCGGTTTGGCAGGATGCTCTTTAGAAGATCACACCGGGGACCGGGACAACCCGATCTATGAATTTAGCCTTGCGGTTGAACGCATTGCGGCTGCCGCAGAGGCCGCGCGCGCCCTGCCCGGTGATCTGGTCTTCACCGCACGGTGCGAGAATTTTCTGTGGGCGCGTCCGGATCTGGATGACACGATCAAACGCCTGCAAGCCTATGAGGCGGCGGGGGCAGATGTGCTCTATGCCCCCGGTTTGCGCGATCTGGGCGACATCAGGACGGTCTGCGACAGCCTGTCAAAACCGGTCAATGTGATCATGGGGGCCCCCGGCGTGGGCCTGAGCGTTGCAGATTTATCCGCCGTGGGCGTGCGCCGGATCAGTGTTGGGTCCGGGTTTGTCCGGCGCGCTTACGGTGCCTTTATTGATGCCGCGCGCGAAGTGCTCGAAACCGGCCAATTTGAGCAAACCGGCAAGGCCAAGAGTTTTGCCGCGATCGAGGCACTGTTGCCCGAACAGCCCTAGACGGTTTTGCGCGTGGTCAGGAACAGCGAGGTTTCTGACGAGACCACCCCTTCCAGTTTGCGGATCCGCACCAAGACGGCGTCGAAAATCTCCAGCGTTGTGGTGCCGATTTCAACAATCACGTCCCAGCGGCCATTGGTGGAATGCACCGCGCGCACCTCTGCCATGGCACCAAGCTGCCGAATGATCCGCTCCGCCCCGCGCCCTTCAATCCCGATCATCATCATCCCGCGCACCGGGTCTTGCGCCACATCTGCACGGGTTACAACGGAAAACCCCACAATGTCTCCACGCGCCTGAAGTTTGGCCATGCGCGCCCTGACAGTGGTGCGCGACAGGTTCAGCCGGGCCGCAAGGTCAGACACAGATGCGCGGGCATCATGGCGCAGGGCAGAAATCACCTGTTCGTCCATTTCGTCCATATAGGCGCTCCAAAATGACCAATTTGCATCCAATACGGCCAATTTGGCTGATTGTCGATGCACATATACACCAATTACGCTGTGAAAAAGACGGGAGGGAGATCAGATGACCCCACAAAACTGTATTCTCGTTGGCGTGCCGCTGGACTGCGGAAAGCGCCGCAAGGGCTGCCTGATGGGCCCGGATGCCTATCGCACCGCTGGTCTGGCAGAGGCGCTGCGCGACCTTGGCCATGCCGTGACGGACACCGGCAATGTGGTGCCCGCACCGTTTACGCCCAAAACGCATCCCAGACTGATTGAGCTTGAGGAGAACATCGCCTGGACCCAAAGCCTTGCGGATAGGGCCGAGGACTCCCTCAAAGACGGGCTGCCGTTGTTCCTGGGTGGCGATCATGCGCTGTCACTGGGCACGGTGCTGGGAGCGATGCGCCACGCCCAATCTGCGCAGCGTCCGCTGTTTGTGTTGTGGCTTGACGCGCATACCGACTTTCACACGCCGGACACCACGGACAGCGGCAATTTGCACGGCACGCCGTTGGGTTACGTGACCGGGCGGTCCGGGTTCGATGACTTTCCGGCGCTGCCCTACGCCCTGCCCCACCAAAACATCGCCATCATCGGCCTGCGCTCGGTTGATCGCCCCGAGCGTGAGGCCCTGCAGGGCAGCACCATCACCTATGTCGATATGCGCGAGATTGATGAAACTGGCATCGTCAAACCACTCTCTGCCTTCCTTGAAAAAGTGAATGCGGCCAATGGGTTACTGCATGTCTCACTGGATGTGGATTTTCTGGACCCGGCGGTTGCCCCTGCCGTGGGCACAACAGTGCCCGGCGGTGCCACAGTGCGCGAGGGCCATCTGGTTATGGAAATGCTGCACGATTCCGGTCTGATGACTTCACTGGATCTGGTGGAGTTGAATCCGTTTCTGGATGAACGCGGGCGCACCGCCGCGCTGATGGTCGATCTGGCCGCCTCCGCCTTTGGCCGCCGTGTTTTTGACCGCCCCACACGTGCATTCTAAGGAGCCTATGATGAGCCCTCTCAAACCCTCCGCCAAGGCACTTGTGCCTTTTGTCAGCGTCGATCACATGATGAAGCTGATCCACCATATCGGCGCAGAAGAGATGCTGCGCGGCATCGCAGACTATATCGAGGCGGATTTTAAGCGTTGGGAATTGTTCGATAAAACCCCACGTGTGGCCAGCCATTCCGAAAAAGGGGTGATTGAGCTGATGCCGACCTCGGATGGGGATGTTTACGGGTTCAAATACGTCAACGGGCATCCCTCCAACACCGCTGATGGGCTGCAGACGGTCACGGCCTTTGGACTGCTGGCGGATGTGGCCACGGGCTATCCCGTTTTGCTCAGCGAAATGACCCTGCTGACCGCCCTGCGCACGGCGGCGACCTCTGCCTTTGTGGCGCGGCTGCTGGCCCCCAAGGGCGCGCATGTCATGGCGATGATCGGCAATGGCGCGCAGTCAGAATTTCAATCCCTGGCGATGAAGGCCATCGCGGGCATTGATGAGGTCCGCCTGTATGACATTGACCCAAAAGCCACGGCAAAATGCGCGGCCAACCTTGCGAGGCATGGGCTGAAGGTCGTGATCTGCGACACCGCGCAAGAGGCGATGTTGGGCGCGCAGATCATCACCACCTGCACCGCTGACAAACAATATGCCACCATTCTGACGGACAATATGGTCGGCGCAGGCGTGCACATCAACGCGATTGGCGGGGATTGCCCCGGCAAGACGGAGCTTGCCCCTGCGATCCTGCACCGCGCTGAAATCTTTGTGGAATATCCCGAACAGACTCGCATCGAGGGCGAAATCCAGCAGTTGGAAGCGACCCATCCGGTCACCGAAATCTGGCAAGTGGCGACGGGTCAGGCGGCGGGGCGCCGGGATGACAAACAGATTACCCTGTTTGACAGCGTTGGTTTTGCAATCGAGGATTTTTCGGCCCTGCGGTTCGTCAGGGATCAACTGGACAGCACAGGGTTGTTTCACGCGCTTGATTTGCTGGCGGACCCGGATGATCCGCGCGATCTGTTTGGCATGTTGCAACGGGCGAAACCCTAACGCCCCACACGTCTGTCAGGGCCGACGCGTCACGTCTTCTCCATAAAGCCAGTTGAACGCGCCCAGCATGCGCCCCGGCGCCCAGCGGCTGCCCAGATGAAGGCCCAAATGTGCAACACTGCGCACAAGGCCCGGGGGCAGATGATAGCGTTTTGCATTGCCCTCGGCGGCCTTGATCACGCGTTTGACCCGCTTAAACCGACGTGCCTGATAGCGCGCGGCAAGGTCCGCACCGCCCTGCGCGGCGCAATCGGCCAGTACATAGGCATCCTCCAACGCCATATTCGCGCCCTGCGCCAGAAAGGGCAGCGTGGGATGTGCGGCATCGCCCAGCAACACAACGCCATCGCGCTGCCAGACCTCTGCAACAGGATGCAGATGCAGGCCCCAGAGCGTGACCGCTTCAACCGCGCCAATCATCTGTGCCGCAGGCCCCTGAAACCCCTGAAACGCGGCTCTGACCGCCCCCGGATCATCGGGCTGCGCCCAGCCTTCGGCCGCCCATCCGTCGCGTTCTTCCACGGCAACCAGATTGATCAACTGCCCGCCCCGGATCGGATAGCTGACCAAATGGCGCCCGTTGCCCATGGCCACATGTACCTCATCGGGGTGTTCAACGTGATTTTTGATTGTCGCGCGCCAGGCCACCTGTCCGGAAAACGCTGCATTGTCCGGGCCGTTCAGCGCGCGGCGTGCGACGGAATGTATGCCATCTGCGGCCACAACCAGCTCTGCGCGCCGCTTTGTGCCGTCGTTCAGCATCACCTCCGGCAGGGCACCGGGGCGCACCTGCGCAACGCCCGCGCCCATTTCAAAGGTAACATTTGCCCGCTTGGCCGCACCGGCCAGCACGTCGACAAGATCGGCCCGGTGCATGAAATAATACCGCTGGTCTGCGGCAAGTCGGGTCAGGTCAAGCCGCGCAACCGGGACCGCGCGCCCCTCGCTGTTCAACACTACGGCCTTGCCCTGCACCGCCCCTTTTTGACGCAGCGCGGCCTCCAGCCCCAGTTTGCGCAGCACGACAAGGCCATTAGGGCTGATTTGCAGGCCTGCCCCAATTTCAGAAAACCTGTCAGCCTGTTCCAGCAGCGTGACGGCAACCCCGCGCTGTGCGAGTGCCGCAGCCACGGCCAGCCCGCCAATGCCACCACCAACCACCAGCGCGTTTGAAAGTCCCATCATACCCCCCACAGCAAAACGCCGAAGCGTGAGCCCCGGCGTTTCAACTTACATCCAGCGCGCGCTTAGTCGTCGCGATGTACTTTTTCACGCCGCTCGTGACGCTCCTGCGCCTCTAGGCTCATCGTGGCGATGGGCCGCGCATCTAGCCGCTTGAGCGAAATCTGATCGCCGGTGACGGAACAATAGCCAAACTCACCCTCATCAATGCGGCGCAGGGCGGCGTCAATCTTGCCCACCAGCTTGCGCGCGCGGTCGCGTGTGCGCAGTTCAAGCGCGCGATCGGTTTCTTCTGATGCGCGGTCGGCCACATCGGGAATGTTTCGTGTTCCGTCCTGCAACCCTTCGATGGTGTCGCGGCTGCCGGCCAGCAGTTCCGCTTTCCAGTTCAGCAATTTGCGCTGAAAATAGGCCAATTGCTTGTCGTTCATGAACGGCTCATCTTCGGCCGGTGAATAGTCATCCGGCAGGAAAACTTCCTGTTTCATCTTTGTCCCCTCAATGGCTTTGTCTTGTGGCACCTGAGGCCCCCACTTCTCCCGAGATCACTCTCTGCCGCAGCGTCTATCTTAGGGATTGGGAATTGTCACTACACAACTGATGTGATTTTTGGTTAAAGGCAAAGGCGGATGGCGCGCGACGTGAGAGGTTGAAAACAAAATGAAATTTCAGGGCACCGCAGATTATGTTGCCACGGACGATCTGACCATCGCCGTAAATGCCGCCGTGACATTGGAACGCCCGCTGTTGGTGAAGGGCGAACCGGGCACGGGCAAGACGGAGCTTGCGCGCCAGGTGTCATCGGCCCTTGGCCTGCCTATGATTGAATGGAACATCAAATCCACAACCCGCGCCCAACAGGGGCTTTATGAATACGACGCCGTCAGCCGGCTGCGCGACAGTCAGTTGGGCGAAGAACGGGTGCATGACGTCAGGAATTACATCCGCAAGGGCAAGCTGTGGCAGGCCTTTGAAGCGGACCAAAAGGTCGTGCTCCTGATTGATGAGATCGACAAGGCCGACATCGAGTTTCCCAACGATCTGTTGCAGGAGCTCGATAAGATGGAGTTTTACGTTTACGAAACCGGTGAAACGATCAAGGCGGTCCACCGCCCCATCGTGATCATCACGTCGAACAACGAAAAAGAACTGCCAGACGCGTTTTTGCGCCGGTGCTTTTTCCACTACATTCAGTTTCCCGACATGGACACGCTCAGGCAGATCGTCGAGGTGCATCACCCCGGCATCAAAGAGGCGCTGCTGACAACCGCGCTGACGCAATTCTATGAAATCCGCGAGCAGCAGGGCCTTAAGAAAAAACCCTCCACCTCAGAGGTGCTGGATTGGCTCAAACTGTTGTTGGCCGAAGACATGGATGCGGCTGATCTGAAAAAGGATGGCACATCAGCGCTGCCAAAGCTGCATGGCGCCTTGTTGAAAAATGAGCAGGATGTGCACTTGTTTGAGCGTCTTGCCTTTATGGCGCGCGGGCAGCGTTAAGGGTTTTTGACGGCGAAAGGCAGTGGTGTTGCCACATTTCACGGCGATTACCCGCTCAGATTGAAGCGGAATTTCCCCTTAGACCGACGAAAGTCAGGGGCGTGAAACGCCTTTGTGGGCCTCGCTCTTCTCTGCACAAATTCGTGATTTACAGTTAAGAATTCAATTTTTTTGCTGTTTTTGCGCGTTTCTCGCGATCCGTACCTTTGCCATTAACACCACCAAAACACCTTTCTGCCAGACCTGCCTTATTCTGCCCCATTTGCCCTAGTTTTGCCTTATTTGCTCCCTACAAAGGCCGGGATGAAGGGCGAAAAGACCCGAAATCCAAGGCTCAAAAAGGGCAGGCAGGCAATGATAATCAAGTTTACCGCAGGGGCTGCGTATGCGCCCGGCGTGTGTCGCGGCATGGTGTGCCCAGTGCATCCAGGCGCGCTGTACGAGTTTACCCGATGAACGGTCGCTTTGTGCTGCCGCTTGTGTTGTTGCTGAACGCCTGCGTTCCTGCATCCCAACCTGATGTCGCCACCCGCGCCATTTCAAATGGGTCCGCCCTTCCTGCGATGAAGAATTTCGGGGCCAGCCAACCTGCCGCGCCAGTCCGGTCCAATCGTGATCTGGCGCTCGATTTCATTGAATTGTCGTTCCAGTTGGAATCGGGCCGCGAACTGCCGGTGCTGACCCGATTTGAAACGCCTGTTTCCGTCCGGGTCACCGGTGCCCCGCCGGCCACGCTTGGCCCTGATCTGAAACGGCTGATCGGACGTCTGCGCAGCGAGGCGCGCATTGATATCAGCTTTACCACTGATCCAAATGCAAACATCACGATTGAAGCCGTCTCGCGCAGCGACATCCGCCGCGTTCTGCCCCAGGCCGCCTGTTTTGTCGCGCCCAACGTCAGTTCTCTGTCCGAATACCGCAAGGCCCGTCGTGCGGCACACACCAACTGGACCAACCTGCGCAGCCGCGAAAAGATCGCGATATTCCTGCCCAATGACGCCAGCCCCCAGGAAGTGCGGGATTGTCTGCACGAGGAACTTGCACAGGCCCTTGGCCCGCTGAACGATCTTTATCGGCTGCCCGACAGCGTCTTTAACGACGACAATGTGCACACGGTGCTAACCGGTTTTGATATGATGATTCTGCGGGCCTACTATGACCCGGCGCTGCGCTCCGGCATGACACGGGGCCAGGTTGTGGCCGCCTTGCCCGGCATCTTTGCGCGCATCAACCCGGCTGGCAACACCCGTCCGGGCCGCTACGCCACCCGCACACCCCATGCCTGGAGCAAATCCATCCAGACCGCACTGGGCCGGTCCATTTCTTTCAACAGCCGCGAATCCGCCGCGCGTGAGGCCATTCGCGTGGCCACAGCAATGGGGTGGCACGATCACCGCCGTGCTTTTGCGCATTACGCAATGGGCCGCGTGCTGCAATCAAACGACCCCACAACCGCGCACAAACAATACCTGATCGCAGATCGTTATTATGCCCAGACGCCGGGCACCGCGTTGCACCGCGCCTATGTCGCAACCCAGCTGTCGGCCTATGCCATCAGCAAGGGCGAAGGGGCGGAAGCGCTGCGTTTGATCCAGCCACATTTGACCACCGCACATGCCAATGAAAACGCTGCATTGCTGTCGACCTTGCTGTTGCTCCGCTCCGAGGCGCTGGAGCAAGAGAACCGCCATGCGGAGGCCAAAAGCGTCAGACTGGACAGCATCGGCTGGGCACGGTACGGCTTTGGTTCTGACTGGGCTGTGCGGGCCAAGCTGCGTGAGATTTCATCGCTGAACCCGCTCAAAGGATAAGCTGGAATTTCACATGGATGTAGTCATCGTGGCCGTTATTGGCGCACTGGTGGGCGGCGTTACGGCAAAGAAGCGCGGCGGTAACGGCAAGGATATGGCGCAATATGGCGCGGTTTTTGCCATCCTGTTTGCGCTGCTGGGGCTGATCCTGTCGGTTATTTATACTCGAATGACCGCAGGCTAGGCAGATGTTTCTGCCCTTCTTTGATCAGTTGCGTGCGCACAAGGTCCCGGTGTCGATGCGGGAGTTTCTTGCCTTTCTCGATGGCATGGCGGCCGGGCTTGCCACCTATGACGTGGAGGCGTTTTACTACCTCGCACGGGTGTCCATGGTCAAAGACGAACGCAACATCGACAAATTCGACCGGGCCTTTTCTGCAGCCTTTAAAGGCTTGGAAAACATTAGCTTAGACGACGCTCTTGAAGCTGTTGAGATACCAAAGGACTGGCTGGAGAAGATGGCGGAAAAGCATCTGTCGCCAGAAGAAAAAGCCGAGATGGACGCCCTGGGTGGTTTTGAGAAACTGATGGAAACGCTGAAAAAGCGTCTTGAGGAGCAAAAAGAGCGCCATCAGGGCGGCAGCAAATGGATTGGCACGGCGGGCACCTCACCCTTTGGCGCCTATGGCTACAACCCCGAGGGCGTGCGCATTGGCCAAAAGGACTCGCGCCACCAGCGGGCCACCAAGGTCTGGGATAAACGTGAATTCAAGAACTTAGACGACACATTTGAACTTGGCACGCGCAACATCAAAGTGGCCTTGAAACGGTTGCGCCGCTGGGCCCGCGATGGCGCGGCGGATGAGCTGGACCTGAACGGCACCATCCGCGCCACGGCGGAAAACGGCTATCTCGATGTGAAAACCCGCCCCGAGCGGCGCAATGCGGTTAAGGTTCTGTTGTTCCTCGACGTGGGTGGCTCGATGGATCCGCACATCAAGATCGTGGAGGAGCTCTTCTCCGCCGCCAAAGCCGAATTCAAGCACCTTGAGTACTTCTATTTTCACAATTGCCTCTATGAAGGGGTGTGGCGCGACAACCGGCGCCGCTGGGATGCACAGCTCTCCACCCATGAGGTGTTGCGCACCTATGGCCCTGATTACAAGTGTATTTTTGTGGGGGACGCGTCCATGTCCCCCTACGAGGTCGCCTACCCCGGCGGCGCTAATGAGCACTGGAACGCAGAGGCCGGATCGACCTGGCTGGCCCGTGCGCGGGATCAATGGGCATCGAACCTCTGGATCAATCCGGTGCCGGAGAAATACTGGCCCTACACCCAGTCGATTGCGATGATCCAGGAGGTCTTTGGGCCTGAGGCGATGGTGCCGATGACTCTTGAGGGCCTTGGCCGTGGCATGCGCACCCTGACGCGGTAAATCACCCTTTCCAAAGTCCCTGACAGGCGGCTACCCTGCCCCCATGTCAAACGCCCCGATCACCCATATTGACGTCGCTGCCTTTGCCGCTGACCCCTACCCGATCCTTGCTGAAATGCGCCGCGATGCCCCGATCACCTACGTGCCGGAGCTCAAGGCCACCCTGATCACCCGGCGCGACGACATCCACCGCGAGGAAAAGCGTGTTCATGTGCTGTCATCGTTGCAACCTGACGGGTTGATGACCCAATTGATGGGCGAAAATATGATGCGCAAGGACGGTGAGGCGCACATGCGCGAGCGCCGTGCCTTGTTCCCGGCCCTCAGCCCGCGCACGGTGGCAGATCACTGGAAACCGATGTTTGAAAATGCAACAACGTCGATCCTCAACACATTGAAAGAACGCAAACAATTCGATGTGACAACCGATTTTGCCATGCCGGTCTCAGCGGCTGCCCTCAAAGCGATCACCGGCCTCAGCGACATGACCCACGCGGAGATGGACCGCGTCAGCCAGCATATGATTGATGGCTGTGCGAACTATGTCGGCATTCCAGAGATAACCACACGCTGTTACGCGGCAACAGCCCTGATTGACACACATATTGACCGCATGTCTGCCACGCCGCCCCCCAAAAGCGCCCTTGCGGTGATGCAGACTGCCGGCCTCCCAATCGACAGCATTCGCGCCAACATCAAACTGGTCATTTCCGGCGGCCAGAACGAGCCACGCGCTGCCATTGCCGGCACCGTCTGGGCCTTGCTCACCCACCCTGAGCAGCTGACCATGATCCGGAATGGCAACGCCAGCTACCGTGATGCCTTTGCCGAATATGTCCGCTGGATCAGTCCCATAGGCATGTCCCCGCGTGTCATTGCGCAGGACGACCGGATCAACGGCATCGACTTTCACAAAGGCGACCGCGTGTTCCTGATGTTCTCCTCTGCTGGCCGTGACGCCCAATACTTTGAAGATGCGGACCAATTCGACATCACCCGCGATACATCGGCGGCAATTCCCTTTGGCGCGGGCCCGCATTTCTGCGCGGGTGCCGCCGCCTCGCGCTGCCTGATTACGCAGGTCGCCCTGCCAATGCTGTTTGACGCCTTGCCCGATCTAAACCTCAACGGACCGGCCCCCTTCACCGGCTGGGCCTTCCGCGGTCCCACCGCCGTCCCTGTGGCACGCTGACGCCGTCCCTTTCACCCTTCCAATAAACTCAATCCTGCTCTTGCCCCCATCGCTGCCGCCCCCATATTAATCCCATGATCCGCGTCCTCCCCATTCTCCTCGCTGTACTCTATGGCTTTGCCATGTATCGCTTTTCCGCATGGCGCACCGCGCGGGAGCTTGACGCAAAGTCATCCGACCTGATGGATCCCGCCCTGCAGGACATGCGCAACCGGATGGCAAAGGCGCTGGACCTGCCGCGCATCAAGGTCAATATTTACGAAATCGCCCCGGTCAACGGTCTGGCCGCGCCCGATGGTCGTATCTTCATCACGCGCGGGTTCTACAACCGGTTCAAATCGGGCGAGGTAACCGCCGAAGAGCTTGCCAGTGTCATCGCTCATGAGCTCGGCCATGTGGCACTGGGGCATTCGCGCCGCCGGATGATCGACTTTTCGGGGCAAAACGCCGTGCGCGCAGGGTTGATCATGGTGCTGCGGTTTATCCCGCTCGTCGGCCCCTACATCGCCCCCATGGTAGCCAACGCGCTCGTCTCAATGGTCTCGGCACGTCTGTCGCGCAACGATGAATTTGAAGCCGACGCCTATGCATCCGCGCTGCTCACCAAAGCAGGCATCGGCACCGCGCCGCAGATCAGTCTGTTTGAAAAGCTGGGCCGCCTGACGGGCAGCAACGGCAAATCTGCGCCTGCGTGGTTCATGAGCCACCCAAAGGCTGACGACCGGATAGCGGCGATCGCGGCCAATACCGAAAAGTGGCAGGGTTAGGCGCTCAAGTAGCCCTCTACCGCCTTGCCCAAGCGCGCCATGCGAGCCTTTTTCAGCAGGCTGCGAGCGGTCCAATTGTCGCCTGACAGACGCTGCGCCTCTGCGACTACGCCTTGCACGACATCCGACACCGTTTGCGGGTCTTTGCCGAACAATCCGCGCAGGAATGCGTCGGGATCTTCGCGCCGCAGCCCTTCGTCGGCCAGCACGTTGCGCGGGAAATCCTGCGCGTTGACGGTGACGATCACGTCGCACGACCCCACCACAGCCGAAGCCAGCACGTGGATATCATTGGGATCAGGCAACCAAAACCGCGCCTGTTGAGCGTCCGGCACATCGACAAGCGCTGCGGGCCAATCGGCGCACATCTTGGCCCGTTCCGCCCCCGCGATAGCTTGCGCATCCGCGCCCAGCTTGGCCGTCGCGCGCACCCATTCCTCTAGGATGCGGGTGGACCATCGTGGCTCGTAGAGACCTGCCTTCGCACAGCCCAGCAACACCTCGCGCATCACCGTGGGGTAGATCACGCAGGCATCCAGCATTACCCTCACAGGCGGAAGACCAGCACTTTCAAATAGCCGCTCTCGGCCAGATGCGGCAGCACGGGGTGATCCGGACCGGCATACCCTGTGTAGACCAAATGCCCGCGACGCCCGCCGCGCCCAATCCCGCGCGCAGAGGCGTTACGGAATTTGGTCAGATCGGCGGCGTGACTGCATGAACACAGCACCAAATAGCCGTTTTCCGCGACCAGTGGGGCCGCCAGTCGTGCGATCCGCTCATAGGCACGCAGTCCTGCCTCCAACGCGTTCTTCGACGGCGCAAAGGCGGGCGGATCGCAGACCACGACGCCAAATCGCTCGCCCGCCAAATCCAGCTCGGTCAACGCCTGAAACGCATCGTCCTTGCGGGTGCTGAACGCCGCAGCAAATCCCGACGCCTCGGCCCCTTGGGTCCCCAGATCAAGGGCCGCTTGCGATCCATCGACCGCCAGCGCGTCGGTAGCACCTCCTGCCAGCGCCGCCAGACCAAAGCCGCCGACATGGCTAAACATATCGAGCACGCGCTGCCCTTTGGACAGACCTGCCACAAACGCATGATTGGGCCGCTGGTCAAAGAACAACCCCGTCTTCTGCCCGCCCATGACATCGGCCATATACGTAGCCCCATTCATCGGCACAGGCACCGGACCCGTAGGCTCGGCCCCGCGCAAAACCACTGTCTCCTCACCCAATCCTTCGAGTTGCCGCGCGCGACCTGTGGCGTTCTTGATCACTGTCGTCACGCCCGTCACAGCCATCAGCGCATCGGCGAGCACGTCAATCAATATCTCGGACCACGCCGCATTGGGCTGGATCACCGCCAGATCGCCAAAGCGGTCGATGACCACGCCGGGCAAGCCGTCAGCCTCCGCATGGACAAGCCGGTAATAGGGCGCATCATAGAGCACATCGCGGTGCGTCATGGCACGGGTAAGGCGGGCGCGCAGCCAATCCTCGTTGATCTCGGCCTCAGGGTTTTGATCCATCATCCGACAGGCGATTTTGGACGCAGGATTGACCGTGACGACACCCATCGGCTGGCGGTCGACGTCTTGCAGTTGCGCCATGGTGCCCGCCGTCAGCCCCTTGGTCCGGCGGTCCATCACCATCTCATTGGCGTAGACCCACGGGAACCCGTGGCGGATCGCGCGCGCGTTCGCTTTGGCCAACAGGCGAACGACGGGCATGGTGGATGCGGGGGGTGTGACTGGTTCTGACATGCCCCCTCCTACCCCCTCGCCCTTGTGAGGGAAAGGCCCCGCGTCTCGGAGGGATTGTTAGCGGTAACGGGGCATGGTAGGCGGAAACAAACGTGCTATGCACAGCGCAGCTATCCAAGAGGTTTCCCCCATGTCCCTCCATCAAACCATCGCTGACGTCACAGACCGCATCCGCGAGCGCAGCCAAGGGCCGCGCGCCAAATACATGCACCACATGGCCGCCGCCGCTGCCGAAGGCCCGCGCCGCGCCCATCTGACCTGCGGCAACCAAGCGCACGCCTATGCCGCGATGGGCGACGACAAGGACACGCTGACCGCAGAACGTGCGCCCAACATCGGAATCATCACCGCCTACAACGACATGCTGTCGGCGCATCAACCGTTCGAGCGCTACCCCGATCTGATCCGCGCCGCCGCCCGTGCCGCAGGCGCCACAGCCCAAGTTGCAGGCGGTGTGCCCGCCATGTGCGACGGCGTGACCCAAGGGCAGACAGGCATGGAGCTGTCGCTGTTCAGCCGAGACGTCATCGCTTTGTCCGCCGCCGTGGGGCTATCGCACAACACCTATGACGCCGCGCTCTACCTCGGGGTCTGTGACAAGATCGTCCCCGGTCTCGTGATGGCCGCCGCCACATTCGGCTATATCCCCGCGCTGTTCGTGCCTGCGGGACCGATGGTCTCGGGCCTGCCCAACGATCAAAAAGCCGCCGTGCGTCAGGAATTTGCCAAGGGCAACATTGACCGCGCCGAGCTGATGAAGGCCGAAATGGCCAGCTACCACGGCCCCGGCACCTGCACTTTCTATGGTACAGCGAACTCCAACCAGATGCTGATGGAATTCATGGGGCTGCACCTACCCGGCTCTAGCTTTGTCAATCCCGGCACACCGCTGCGCGACGCGCTGACCACGGCGGCGACCGAGCGGGCAGCCGCAATCACAGCGCTCGGCAACGAATTCACGCCCGTCAGCGACATCCTAGATGAACGCGCTTTCGTCAACGGCCTCGTGGGGCTGATGGCGACAGGCGGCAGCACGAACCTCGTCTTGCACCTGCCCGCGATGGCACGCGCGGCGGGCATCATCCTCGATCTACAGGATTTTTCCGACATCTCCGCCGTCGTACCGCTGATGGCCAAGGTCTATCCAAATGGTCTGGCCGATGTGAACCACTTCCACGCGGCGGGGGGCTTAGGCTATATGATCGGCCAGCTGCTTGACGCTGGGCTGATGCACGAAGATGTCAAAACATCCGCAGGCCTCGGCATGGGGCTCTACGCTCAAGAACCCAAACTCGTCGATGGCCGCGTCCAATATGAACCCGGCGCGGGCGAGACTCAGAACGACAAAATCCTGCGCCCCGCCTCTGATCCCTTCGCTCCACAAGGCGGCCTCGTGCAGCTGTCCGGCAATCTGGGCCGCGCTGTCACGAAGATCTCGGCGGTCAAGCCCGAACACCACGTCATCGAAGCGCCCGTGCGCATCTTTCACGAGCAGCACGACGTCAAAGCGGCGTTCCAAAAAGGCGAGTTCACCACCGACACCATCGTCGTCGTCCGGTTCCAAGGGCCAAAAGCCAACGGCATGCCAGAGCTGCACAGCCTGACGCCGACGCTGGCCGTCCTGCAAGATCGCGGCCTGAAGGTCGCGCTTGTCACAGATGGTCGCATGTCGGGGGCCTCGGGCAAGGTGCCGTCTGCGATTCACGTCAGCCCAGAGGCGCTCGACGGTGGGGCCATCGGCCTGTTGCAAGACGGCGATGTGCTGCGACTGGATGCGGCGGCAGGCACGCTCGATTGTCTCACCGATCTCACCGGGCGTGCACCTGCCAAACCGGACCTCGCGCACAACGGCAATGGTGTGGGCCGCGAGCTGTTTGAAATGTTTCGCAAAAACGCGGGCCTCGCCGAGGCCGGTGGTTGCGCCGTACTTTAAGTCAAGGAAATCAAAGCTATGACACCCGAACACGCCTCCGATCTATGCCGCCAAGTGTGCGAGCTGGCCCCCGTTGTCCCCGTCCTTGTGGTCCATGATCCGGCCCATGCCAAACCGCTGGCAGAGGCGCTCGTCTCGGGCGGATTGCCCGCGCTCGAAGTCACCCTACGCACGCCAGCCGCATTGGAAGTCATCGCTGAAATGGCCCGCGTCGAAGGCGGCGTTGTGGGCGCGGGCACCTTGCTGACCGAAGACGATGTGCGCGCGGCCAAGGATGCGGGCGCGTCATTTGGCGTCTCGCCCGGTGCCACAGATCGCCTGCTCGACGCTTGCGAAGCGCATGATTTGCCACTGTTGGCCGGGGCCGCCACGGCATCCGAGGCGATGAAACTGCTGGAACGCGGCTACACGGTCGCAAAGTTCTTTCCCGCCGAAGCCTCCGGCGGGGCCGCAGCGCTCAAGGGCATCGGCGCGCCGATCCCGCAGGTCAGCTTTTGCCCCACGGGCGGCGTCAATCTGGCGAATGCGCGCGATTACCTCAGCCTGCCAAACGTGATGTGCGTCGGCGGCAGTTGGGTGGCCCCGTCGAGCATGGTCAATTCTGGCAATTGGGACGGCATCATCGCTCTGGCCGCCGAAGCCGCCGCCCTGCCGCGTTAATCCAGCATACGCGCTGCGCGGCCACCCCGGCGGCGCGGCGCATCGGCGCTGCCCAACCCTTCGTTCAGCGTCACGGTCATCGGGTGATCGGCAGGCTGATCTGCGTATTGGGCCAGCAGTTGCACTACGCCTTCCTTTGGGTCTGCCCCATCGGGGTGCGACAAGGCCCAGTCGAGAAAAATCGTGCGACATTGCGCGATGGTGATGCCGTCAATCCGGTAGGCCTCGCGGATCAGCGCCTTTGGGTCCAATGCATCGCCCTTCATGCCGTGACCCTCAAAACGCGATCAACAATCGCACCAGCGGCCTGTGCCGTGTCCGACAACTGCTGCTCTAATGCGTCAATGCCCGTTGCATCCGTTTCACGCCATAGCATTTGCCGACCACCTTCGCTCATATCACCTGCTCCGCCAGTATCCCCGTGCAACAGCCGCATGGCGGCTTGCACGCGCCAATACAAGCCCAGAGCCTCGTTCAAATCCTGCCCCTGCGCGTCAGAAATCAGTCCAGCCGCGACACCGGCGGCAACCTGCGACGTGCCGCCCCGCGCATCTGATCCCGCAAGCAAGGCCAGCGTTTGTACGCCCAGATCAACATCCTGCAACCGCCCGTAGCCCGCTTTGACATCCAAGCCGCCCGCACCGGGGCGCGCTGCCGTAAGACGGTCGCGCATGTCCTGCACATCTGCGCGCACGCCCGCCCCTGCCGCTTTGTCGCGCAAAATCGCTTGGCGTACCGCTTCAATGTCAGTTGTCACATCATCCGGTCCCGCCACCACACGCGCACGGGTCAGTGCGAGATGCTCCCACGTCCACGCCTCGTCGCGTTGGTAGGTCTCGAAACTATGCAGCCCCGTCGCCACTGGCCCCTGCCGCCCAGACGGGCGCAGCCGCATATCAACTTCATAGAGCCGTCCCTCAGCCATCGGGGCCGACAACGCGGTGATCATCGCTTGCGTCAGGCGCGCATAATAGACACGGGTGGGCAGAGGACGCGGGCCATCCGATGTCTCGACCTCTTGCCCATCATAAATCACAATCAAATCAAGGTCAGAGGCCGCATTAAGCCGCCGCGCGCCCAGCGATCCCATTGCAACAACGACAGCACCACGGCCCGGCGCTGCCCCATGTTTTTGGGCAAAATGCTCGGTGACCACGGGCCAGAGGGCCGCAACGACCGCTTCGGCCACATCGGCATATTGCGCACCCGCTTCCTCTGCTGTGATAAGGCCCCGCAAGTGGTGCACACCCACGCGGAAATGCCACTCCTTCATCCAGCGGCGCGCATGATCCAAGGCTGCCTCATAATCGGTGGCGCGCGCCAGATCAGACACCAGATCATCGTGCAATCCCGTCTGCCCTGGCCAATCCGCAAAGAATGTTCCGCCGATGACAGCATCCAATACACCCGCATTCCGCGCCAGATGGTCGGCCAAAGCAGGGGCCGTCGCACAGACGTCCACGATCAACTGCGTCAGCTGGGGGTTCGCCTCGAACAGCGAAAACAATTGCACACCCGCAGGTTGGCCCGCCAAAAACCGATCAAAATTGGCAAGCGCTTCGTCGGGGCGCGTGGCCTCTTGCAGACGGGTCAGAATCTCAGGGCGTAAGCGTTCAAAGATCGCCGCCGCCCTGTCAGAGCGCAAAGCAGGATAGCTGGGCCAACGCGCAGTCGTCTCAGCGCCAAAGCCAGACACATCCGCATCGGCCTCGTCGGGGGCAAAGAAATCTTCAGTCCAGTCGCGCACTTGGACCAGATCAGCGGTGAGCGCTGTTTGAAAACTGCTAACATCGGCCCCCATAAATGCCGCCAAACGGGCAAAGCCCTCGTCAGACGTCGGTAAATCATGGGTTTGCGCGTCGTTGATCATTTGCAACCGGTGTTCGACCTCGCGGTGGCGCCGGTAGCGATCCGTCAGACCCGTAGCGATCTCGGGCGTGATCCACCCCGCCTCGGCCAGCCGTGCCAGCCCTTCGACTGTGCCACGCACGCGCAGCGACGGATCACGCCCGCCTGCGATCAATTGGCGGGTCTGGGTGAAAAATTCGATCTCGCGAATGCCCCCCTGGCCCAGTTTCATATCGTGGCCGTCCAAGCGCAGCGCTCCGCCCAGCCCCTTATGATCACGGATTTTCAGCCGCATATCATGGGCGTCCTGAATGGCGGCGAAATCCAGATG
>CALFWM010000087.1 GCA_937928635.1 uncultured Sulfitobacter sp.
ACACATCATCAGGTTGGCCTGACGGCCAACGCGCCTTGGAACGTGCTTGCTACTTGAGGGCATCACGCCCCAAGGCGCGACACCAAATGGCCGACTTTTGCTCCGCCCCAATGGCCGGATATTACGCCGCCGTTGACAGGAGTAGTTGAACTGACTGTAGACTATTCAGTACCTGACCTCAGTAACCATGTTCGTCGCGTACTAGTTAAACGGAATACTGATGTTCTAGAGGTCTTGTTCGAACAGTAGACTGGCATCCAGACTACAGACACAGATGCTTCGTACAGCAGTAAACGATTTTCTGCATTGTCGAGGCTTGCCATTCTCGAGAGAACAAAGAGCAATGCATTCAAAGGTCCGCTTTGCCTGTCTCAACTCGGTCGCTTCGCAACCGCAGCGAACTTCCGGTATCCGCCCATTTTGTGGAAAAACAACGTGTTGCTGGCGCAGAAAGTAGAGGCATCAATAGAGCGCGAGCGCCTTTCTGATCAGGCTTTGCGCATTTGCTGCGGTGCAGGAAAGATCTTAGCCAGTTTGCGGAGGTTTTGGGCGGTGGCGGCGAGGAGGAATTCGTCATTTGCGCCGCAGGGGCCGCGTAGTCGCAGTCTTCCCAGGCCGAGAATGCGTTTGAGGTGGGCAAACAGCATCTCGACCTTCTTTCTGAGCTTCATTGAGATGACGTACTGGCGGGTTTTGGCGATGTCGCGTGCGACTTGGCGAGCGTCTTCGGTTTCTTCACGACTGATTTTACGAACATCAGCGTTTGGGCAGCACTTCGCTTTGAAAGGGCAGACCTGGCAGACTTCTTTCAAGGCGCGGTATCGGGCCGTGCCCTTGCCTGACGGTCCCCGGTTGGGGTCTGAGTAATTGCGTCGAAACTGCTTGAGAGCGTGTCCTTCAGGACAGATGTACTGGTCGTTCTTGGCATCCCATTCAAAGTCCGCACGCGTCCAGGTTCCGTCGTTGCGACCGGACTTGTCGAAGACAGGGATGTGTGGTGCGATCTTGCGGTCTACCAGCCAACCCAGAAGCGGCCCGGTTCCATATGCCGTGTCCGCAATCAAACGCTCTGGGTGCAAATCAAACTTCTGCTTCACCCGCTTCAACATCGTCTTGGTCGATCCAACCTCAGCCTGCCGGATAGAACGGGTCGCTTCGACATCGACGATCACGCCGTAGTCTGTGTCGATCAGATAATTGTCGGAATAGCTAAAGAATGCAGGACCCTTACGGGCCGCCGTCCATTGGCTTGCCGGATCAGAATGAGAGGTGAACTTGGGTTGTACCTCGCTGGCAGCGCCGAAAGCGGCCTCATCCAGCGTGTCGATATACTCGCGGACGGCGCGGGGTGCATCTACCGGGTCGATGCCCGCCGCATCCCACTCTTCCTTTGGCGTCGAGTTCTGTTTGTTGGCATCGGCCTCGATCAAGCTCGCATCGATTGCCATGCGCTCACCGCTGACGAGACCTTCCTCAATACAGCGTGCCACTGTCGTCTCAAACAGATGACGCAGCAACTCGCTCTCACGGAAGCGCCCGTGTCGGTTCTTTGAAAAGGTGGAGTGGTCGGGAACGCGGTCGTTCAGATCAAGGCGGCAAAACCATCGGTACGCCAGGTTCAGATGGACCTCTTCACAGAGCCGTCGCTCGGACCGAATGCCGAAGCAATACCCGATTAGCAGCATTCGGATCAGCAGCTCCGGATCAACCGATGGCCGGCCCGTGTGGCTGTAAAACTCCGCCAAATAGGTCCGAATGCCATTCAGATCGACGAACCGATCAATCGACCGTAGGAAATGATCTTGGGGAACGTGATCTTCTAAAGAGAACTCGTAGAACAGTGCCGCCTGTGCTTCCTCCTTTGGTCCCATCATCGCCAATCCCTCCCTACAGGATGAATTGAATCAGCGACTTACCATTCGATCAAGTTCGAGTTTTTCAACAAAATACGCCCTGCACCGACAACCAGAAACACTCGCAAGGGCAGCAAACGCTTGGTTCCACCGAATGTCCGAAGTTACTGGGTAGAATGACCAAGAAAATGACCAAAATGGTCAAAGACGAGGAGTCGTCACAGTCAGAAGAAAAAGTGGTGAGCCGTGATGGGTTCGAACCATCGACCTACTGATTAAAAGTCAGTTGCTCTACCAACTGAGCTAACGGCCCACTAGACGCGGGTTCTATGAACCTAACCTCATAGGGTCAAGCCCTTAAAACGCTTAATTCTCCGCCACCTGCTGGATTAGTTGCAAGCGCGGCGTTATATGCCCGCCATGAGCAGAAATCAGACCTCCGGTTTGCCCTTTATGAAGATGCATGGGCTGGGCAATGACTTTGTCGTTGTAGATGCGCGCGCGGGCACTGCTCAGATTACGCCACAGATGGCGCAGGGTATTGGGCATCGCCGCTTTGGCATCGGGTTTGATCAGCTTGCAGTCATCAGTGCGGGCCAGGCCGATGCCCATTTGACGTTTTACAACGCGGATGGCTCAACTTCTGCAGCTTGCGGCAATGCGACCCGCTGTATTGCGCGCTATCTGATGGAGGAGGCCGGCAGCACCACGTTGCACCTGAGCACGGACCGGGGTGATCTGGTTGCGCAGGACGCAGGCGCGGGGCTGACGTCGGTCAACATGGGGCATCCACAGCTGATCTGGTCAGAGGTGCCGCTTGCGCGTGAGATGGATACGCTGACCCTGCCGATTGAGGGGGCCCCCAGCGCCACGGGGATGGGCAACCCCCACTGCACCTTTTTCGTCGATGACATCGATGCGGTTGATCTAGAGACCCAAGGGGCTGCGCTGGAGCATCATCCGCTTTATCCTGAACGGACCAATGTGCAGTATGCGCAAATCATTGGCCCTGATCACATTCGCATGCGTGTGTGGGAACGGGGCGTGGGGGTGACGCTGGCCTCGGGCTCTTCTTCTTGTGCGACAGGGGTTGCAGCGGCCCGGCGTGGGCTGACAGGCCGCAAGGTGCAGATTGACCTTGATGGGGGCACAATCCACGTGGATTGGCGCGATGACGGGGTCTGGATGACAGGGCCCACGATGCATGTGGCCAATGGTGTGCTGACCCCGGCCTATCTGGACAGTCTGGGATGAGCGCGCCTGTTTTTTCTAATCATGGCTGTCGCCTGAATGCCTACGAAGTTGAGGCGATGAAGGACCTTGCAGGGCAGGCCGGGTTGCAAAATGCGGTTGTGGTCAACACCTGTGCAGTCACAGCAGAAGCCGTGCGCAAGGCGCGTCAGGATATTCGCAAGCTGCGCAAGGCCCACCCGGATGCACGGCTGATTGTGACAGGCTGTGCGGCCCAGACGGAGCCAGCGCAGTTTGCTGAGATGGCAGAAGTGGATGCCGTCATTGGCAATACGGAGAAAATGCAGGGTGCAACTTGGGCAAGTCTGGCGGCGGATTTCATCGGTGAAAGCGAGGCTGTGCAGGTTGATGACATCATGTCTGTCACAGAAACAGCCGGGCATCTGATTGATGGCTTTGGCACGCGCTCACGCGCCTATGTGCAGGTGCAGAACGGTTGTGATCACCGCTGTACCTTCTGCATCATTCCCTATGGGCGCGGCAATTCGCGCTCGGTGCCAGCAGGTGTTGTGGTGGATCAGATCAAGCGTTTGGTGGATCGGGGCTATAACGAAGTGGTGTTGACCGGTGTCGATCTGACCTCCTGGGGGGGTGATTTACCAGGTGCGCCCAAGCTGGGTGATCTGGTGATGCGCATCTTGCGGCTGGTGCCGGACTTGCCGCGGTTGCGCATCAGCTCGATCGATTCGATTGAGGTTGACGAGAACCTGCTGGAGGCTATCGCCAATGAGCCGCGCCTGATGCCGCATCTGCACCTGTCATTGCAGCATGGTGATGACATGATCCTCAAACGGATGAAGCGGCGGCATCTGCGCGATGACGCCATTGCCTTTTGCGAAACGGCCAAACGACTGCGCCCTGATATGACTTTTGGGGCAGATATCATTGCGGGCTTTCCCACCGAATCAGATGCGATGTTCGCCCATTCCTTGGACCTGGTGCAGGCCTGTGACTTGACGTGGTTGCATGTCTTTCCCTATTCGGCGCGCCCCGGAACACCGGCAGCACGGATGCCCGCCGTTGATGGATCGCTGATCAAAAGCCGTGCGGCACAATTGCGTGCCGCAGGGGAGCGGAGGGTGGCGTTGCATTTGGCCGCCCAAGTAGGCCAAACACATCAGATTCTCATGGAAAGTCCCACCATGGGGCGCACAGCGCAATTTGCGCCAACACATTTTACCAAGTCCCAGATCGAGGGCCAGATTGTGACAACGCGCGTATTGGGCACGCAAGAAAATGTCCTGACGGCGTAACCAAAGGGTTTTTTAATCTTCAGCGGTGTCCTAGGGTTTGGGCACTGAGGGAGTTCGAATGTTTGGTATCGTAACAATTTCCGCACAGCATGTGGCTGTAGGCCTGTCCGCGCGCGCCCACTTTTTGGTTTTCGTAAGGGCGGGCGCAAGATGATTGATACCTCACAGATTTCCACGGGATTTTTGGCAGATGCGTCTGACGACCTGAAATCGTTGCTTGTAAAACTGGGGAGTGAAACCCGGTTGGCCCCGGGCGATCAATTGATGGAACAAGGGGCGACGGGAGAGTCATTGTACGTTGTTCTGTCTGGCGCGCTTGAGGTCAGCGTGCTTTCGAGTGATGGGCGGCGACTGGCCTTAAATGTGATGCATCCCGGCGATATCTTAGGTGAAATCGCCCTGTTTGATCCTGGCCCCCATACAGCAACCGTGGCCGCGCGTGAGGCATCGCATCTTTGGCGCGTAAAGAACTCTGACATCAAAAAGGCGCTGCAAACCTCGCCGGGGTTGGGTGCTGATCTGATCCGGCTTGCAGGGCTGCGCATGCGCTGGATGGGGCGGCAGTTGAATGAACAGGTGTTTTTGCCGTTGCCTGCACGATTGGCGCGTAAAATTCTGCATCTGACGGACCATGACAGTGCTCCTCAGCCCAAGTTGGCATTGTCCCAACTTGAATTGGCTGATTTTGCAGGTGCCAGTCGCGAAGCTGTCTCAAAGGCGCTTTCTGGCTGGAATAGCAATGAGTTAATCGCTCTCAGCCGGGGTGCCGTGACAGTGCTGGATAAAGATGCCCTGAAAAAAATTGCAGAAATGTCATTTTTTTAAACCTTGTGTGAACCAGTTCACAGACACATCAGCGGTTAATTGCCAAATTAGGGGCATAGAAAGAAACCAGCCTGGAACCACGGTGTTCTGTTTATTCTGAAGACTACCGGGCACTATTTTAGACTAGCGGTGCGAATTGCAGGGCGTTTGGCTAAGCCAGACACAACTGCCGGGGGGTCACTCTGATCAATTCTCCGCCGCTTTTAGACTGGCTACGTTCTGGGGTCTTGCTCTTCCTGAGGTCCCCTTAACGACAATGGCCCTCCTGACTGCTGATGGGTCGGGAGGGCCATTTTTATTTGATGATACGGCGGCTTTTGTCGCCCTGCATCCCGGCCCCGGACGGGATCGGGATGTTTCTTTTGGCTTAGTCCTTGCGACCGTACTTTACGGGAGCCCACAATTTCTTGTTGGTCAGGTAAAGTAGCACAGACAAGAGGGTCAAAAGCACGACACCGGCAAAACCTGCTTGCTTGCGCGCGCCCAGCTTTGGCTCAGCGGTCCACATCAGGAATGCAGAGACATCTTCCGCGAGGTGCTGCAGATCGTTGGCGTGGCCATCTTCGAACTCGACCAGTTCGTCATCCAGTGGCGGCGCCATGGAAATCCAGCCACCGGGCATGATGGTGTTTTCATATAGTGTGACGCCAGCCTGGGTCTTTTCCTCACCAGTATAGCCCGTCAGCAGCGCGGTGATATACTCAGGACCACCCATACCTTTGAAGAACTGGTTGATGCCCAGACCGTAAGGCCCGTGGAACCCAGCACGCTTTTTTGCCATCAAAGACAGGTCAGGCGCGTTTTCCAGATTGGAGGCTGGAAAGTGATCCACTGGTGTTGCTTCACGGAAATCGTCCAGTTCAGCGTCAAAGACCTCAAACTGCTTTGCGTATTCGCGCACCTGATCTTCGGGCAGGTGTGGGCCAGAGTCGTCTGCGAGTGTCCGCAGGGCGACATATTCCAGACCATGACACGCAGCACAGACCTCAGTGTAGATCTGCAAACCGCGTTGCAACTGGTTTACATCGTAGCCGCCAAAGGGACCGTCAAAGGAAAAGTCGACGTTGTCTACATGGCCGGAGGGACCACCAGCCGCCTGTGCAGCTGAGCCAAGGCCCAGTGCCAGTGCTGCGGAAAGGATGGTGTTGGTAATGACTTTCATAATCCTCACTCCGCTGGAGTTGCTGATTTAGCGCCGCCGGTCTTGCGGTCAAAGTCAGCTTCGATGGTTTCAGGTTCCGCAATCGGTTTTTCAATGACGCCCAGCAACGGCAGGATCACCAAAAAGTAGACGAACCAGTAGGTTGCTGCGATCAAGGCTATTGTGTTGAAGGGTTCTTCTGCGGGCATCGCGCCCACCCACATCAACACGAAGAAGTCGATGACCAACAGGGCAAACCACCACTTGAACATTGGGCGATAGCGCCCCGACCGTACTTTTGAGGTGTCCAGCCATGGCACCAGTGCCATCACCGCAATCGCCCCAAACATCGCCAGCACACCAAAGAAGTCGGATTTGATGATCCCGCCAGAGATAAAGTCAGCGAACATCACAATCCAGACATCCGGCGTAAAAGCACGCAGGATCGCATAGAAGGGTAGGAAATACCATTCAGGCACGATGTGCGCCGGTGTCGCCAGCGGATTGGCCTCAATGTAGTTGTCCGGGTGACCCAGATAGTTCGGCATAAAGCCGACGATGGCAAAGAACACGGTCAGGATCACGGCCAGCGCAAACAAGTCCTTGATCACAAAGTAAGGCCAGAACGGCAGCGTGTCTTTCTCCGCTTCTTCCTTGGACGCGCGGCGCACTTCAACCCCGGTAGGATTGTTGTTGCCGGTGGTGTGGAAGGCCCAGATGTGCACGATCACCAGACCGGCGATGACAAAGGGCAACAGATAATGAAGGCTGAAGAACCGGTTCAGCGTGGCGTTGTCCACCGCAGGGCCGCCCAGCAGCAGCGTTTGCAAGCTTTCCCCGACAAAGGGGATCGCGCCAAACAGGCCGGTAATCACAGTCGCACCCCAGAAGGACATCTGCCCCCAAGGCAGCACATAGCCCATAAAGGCGGTGGCCATCATCAGCAGATAGATCAACATGCCGATAATCCACGTGATTTCACGCGGGGCTTTGTAAGACCCGTAGTAAAGACCGCGGAAGATATGCGCATAGACCGCAACAAAGAAAAGCGATGCGCCGTTCATGTGCAGATAGCGCAGCATATAGCCGCCGTTCACGTTGCGCATGATATGTTCGATCGAGGCAAATGCTTCGTCTACATGGGGTGTGTAGTGCATTGCCAGGACAATCCCGGTGATGATTTGAAGCGCCAGGCAGAACGTCAGAACAATGCCCCAGATCCACATCCAGTTCAGGTTCTTGGGTGTGGGGATCATCAATGTATCATAAAGCAATCCAAAAACGGGAAGGCGCGAATGCAGCCACTTTTCCCCATTGCTCTTTGGCTCATAATGGTCGTGCGGAATTCCAGCCATTCTACTGCTCCCTTAACCCAGTTTGATCGTGGATTCGTCCACGAATTCGGCGACAGGCACCGGCAAGTTTGAGGGCGCGGGGCCCTTACGAATACGACCGGCAGTGTCATAGTGCGAGCCGTGGCAGGGGCAGAACCAGCCACCAAAGTCACCCGCATCGCCCAGGGGTACACAACCAAGGTGCGTACAAACGCCGATCATCACAAGCCATTCGCCGGCTTCATCCAAGGTGCGGTTTTCATCCGTTGCGGGCGATCCGTTCGGCAGGTTACCGTTTTCAGAGCCCGGATCAGGCAATTCGCTCATTTCTACAGCGCGGGCCGCTTCGATCTCTTCTTCGGTGCGACGGCGGATAAACACCGGCTTCCCCAGCCATTTGACTGTCAGCTGCGTGCCCGGTTCCACCTCGCTCACATCCACACGAATGGAGGACAAAGCCAGCACATCGGCTGAAGGGTTCATCTGGTTAACAAGAGGCCAAACGGCCGCCCCAGTTGCCACAGCACCGGTTCCGGCGGTGGCATAATAAAGGAAATCTCTACGGCTTCCTGCGTGATCATCTGCTTGGGACACGTGTTTTCTCCACTTCTCGACCCGCTTCTAGGCCATCAGATGTTGCGACGACCTTAAGAAAGACCGTCCGACTTTGTCCGGCTATCTAGCGGGATGATGCGCGCCCGTCCAGATGCCAATGCGGCAAAGGGGGGCGTCACAATGTCCCGAATCGCGAAAATTGTCTTGGATCAGGGCGCTGTGGGCCGCGATACCTGCATGGAGGGGCGCGAATCAAAGGTTTCGAACCAGGCGGCGAGCGCATCATTTCCGGTGCGCCATCCGCGCGCCTCATGCCGCAGGTCCAGATAACCCAAGGCACAGCCCACAGAAATTTGGCCCATGTCCAGCGGACCTTTTAGATGGCTGATCCAGCGTGCGTTCAACACACCAAGCGCGCGTTCGATTTTGGCCCATTGCGCCTCGATCCAGTCGGGGGATTGCTGGTCCTGGGGGCGCAGGCGTACCTCGTAGGCCATCGAAACGGCACAATCCATGATGCCATCGCCTGTCGCTTCGAGCGTCAGAGTTTCCCACTTGCGGCTGCCCTGTGGATAGACGCTGCCGTTAAAGGTGTCGTTCAAATAGCCGCAGATGACACGGCTGTCATAGAGCGTTGCCCCGTCAGGGCGTTCCAGTGCCGGGATTTTGCCCAACGGATTGCTGGCGATCAAACCGGCATCAGACTCAAAGGCAGTGGTTGCGATTTCGTTGTAGGTGACAGCATCCACTTTGCCCAATTCGTGCAACAACACGTTGACCTTGCGCACGTAGGGCGAGAGGGGGGAGAAATACAGCTTCATCAAGGGCGCTCCTGAAATGGGATGTGCATACTATCGGCGCGCCGGTGGTCAGGTGCAATCGGGGATTTGCGCTACCGCAGGATCACGAGGTGTGAAAACCTCCGCCCATGCCCCGTACGATTCGCTATCTTTCTCATCCTCAGGTCATCATTGATCCGCAACAGGACATTCCGTTGTGGTCGCTGAATGAGGTAGGCCGGGCGCGCGTTGCGGCGCTGGCGGCCTCGGGGGCGCTGGCGGGGACGAAACATGTGATCAGCAGTGCGGAAACCAAAGCGGTCGAGACGGCAACGCCGCTGGCCGCCGCGCTTGGCTGCGCGGTCATCCTCCGGGACCGGATGCACGAAAATGACCGCAGCGCGACAGGGTTCTTGCCCCCTGAGGAGTTTGAGGCGGTTGCGGACCAGTTTTTTGCCAACCCGGACGACAGTGCGCGCGGCTGGGAACCCGCCGCAGACGCCCAACGCCGGATCGTGTCGGAAGCAGAGGCGTGCCTACGCGCCCATCCAACGGATGATATCCTGTTTGTGGCGCATGGCGCTGTTGGCACGTTGTTGTTTTGTCATCTGTCAAAGCTGGCGATCAGGCGTGCGTATGATCAGGGGCCGGGCGGCGGCGGTTGTTTTTATGAATTTGCGGATATGCACAGCAGACCCAAGTCAGGGTGGCAGCCGATGGAACGTCTGTACGACTGAATTAACCGCCGCATCACCCGCCCCTAATTTCCTGACCCTTTGGCCCCCAACATTTGGGCTGATAACACCTGTGTTTCGCTGCCAAAACCATAAGCGGCGGCTTGTTTACCTGCCCTCAGGCGTACACCATCGGGCTTGTTCTGGCTCAGCTTCCAGGTGCCGGTGACGCTGGTGACTTTCATGCGGCAGGGCACAATCATCCGCATCATCTTTTCCATGACTTCGGGCGTCATCTTTTCCGTCTTCCATGGGGGTTTTGGCAGCAGGCGGTCTTCGTAAAACGCCGATTGCCGGTCCAGCAGGTCGCGCAGTTCTTCGGGCGGGCGTCTTTCGAGAATACCGGTCAGATGCACCGCAACATAATTCCAGGTGGGCACCTGATCCGGCACCTCATACCAGTCGGGTGAGATATAGCTGTCCCCGCCCGATACTGCGATTTTTGCAGTCAAAGAGTTGGTCAAGGCGCGCGCGATTGCATTGGAACGCACCAGATGCAGCCCCAATGTGTCGCCCTCGGCGTCCAAAAGAAACGGGATGTGAGACAGGAGCGGCCCATCCGCGCCATTCACCGCCAAAATACCAAAACCCCGTTCCCGGGCAAAGTTGATGTTCTGGCGTGTGTCAGCGTCATGGAATATGGGATTGGGGTGCATCACTTTGACCTTTCGTCATGGTGTTTTTGCTATTGCAGAGACTGGGTGCGCTTGGCAACCTGCGGCTATTCTCAGGGCGGGGTGAAACTCCCCACCGGCGGTATGTGGGGCCTGACCCTACGAGCCCGCGAGCGGCCTTTCTGACCGAAGGGTGACAGCAGATTTGGTGAGATGCCAGAGCCGACGGTTACAGTCCGGATGAAAGAGAATGCATGTGTGATGCGGGGGGTGCCCTCCCGCTTTTTGCGCATGTGATCGCCTTGGGTGGAGCTGTGAGTGAAACAAGGAGATCAACATGACACAGACACCATCCACTCGTTTTGCATTTGTAAAAGCCCGGTGGCACGCGGATATCGTGGACCGGGCTTACGCTGGATTTATCGAAATCATCCCGGTTGAACAGACCGATGTTATTGACGTCCCCGGTGCGTTTGAACTGCCTTTGATGGCGCAGAAGCTGGCGCTGTCGGGTCGTTACAGCGCGGTTATTTGCGCGGCCTTTGTGGTGGATGGCGGTATCTACCGACATGATTTTGTGGCCAGCGCCGTTGTTGATGGATTGATGCGCGTCGGGCTTGAGACAGGTGTGCCGGTGTTGTCCGTGTCACTGACCCCGCATCACTATCAGGAAACGGCACATCACACGGCGATCTATCGGGAGCATTTTGTGACCAAGGGGCGCGAGGCGGCGCAGGCCGCACTTGGGGTTGTTGCAGCGCACGGGACGCTGGCGGCGTAACCGTTTTCTTTGAAGAAAACGGCCCGGACTTTTCAAAAAGTCCGGGTTCCCTAACCCAGGTAGTCGCGCAGGGCTGGTGGTGGATTGCTCATCAGCGCTGCTGCCGGCGCAGGTTGCTGCGCCACACCATCCGCCACAAAAATCACCTGATCGGCCACACGCCGCACATCCTCGGGGGCATGGGTGACCATGATCAGAGCGGCTTGGGTTTCCTCAATCAGTTCCTGCACCAGATCCAACATTTCGTTGCGCAGAGCGGGGCCGAGGGCGGCAAAGGGTTCGTCGAGCAACACCAGTGGGCGGGCCTGAACCAGCACGCGCGCCAGGGCAGCGCGGCTTTGTTGCCCACCGGACAATGCACCGGGGCGTTTGGTCATGTGGTCCTGCAGACCGACGCGCTTTAATGCGTCGCTGACCTTTTTCTCATCCTCGGGGTCGAGGCGCAGATCGGGTCGCAGGCCCAATCCCACATTTTGCGCAACACTGAGGTGGGGAAAAAGGTTGTTGTCCTGAAACACCATCGTCATTGGCCGTGCGCCGGGTGCGGCATCTGTGATGTCGTCCCCTTTCCAAAACATGCGGCCCTGCGTCAACGGCACAAAACCACACAGCGCATTCAAGAGCGTTGATTTCCCTGCGCCGGATGGCCCGATCACCGCATATTTTTGTGCGCCTTCGAGCGTCATGTCAGCGCGCAGCGCAAAATTGCCTTGCCTGATTTCTGTGCCTTCAAGTCTCAGCATGCCAGCGACCTCCTTTGTCACAGACCCAGAACAACCCCAGCGCCAAGATCAGCAAGAGCAGGGCGGCACCCGCAGCGGCCTCCATTTGATAGGCCCCCATTAAACGGTACATTTGCAACGGTAGTGTTGCACGGTCGGGGTCCGCAAACAGGGTGATCACACCCAGATCCCCCACGCTCAGCGCGGCGGTCAAGCCCGTGGCAAAACCCAGTTGTGGGCGCAGGCGGGGCAGGATTACCAGCCGCCAGAGAGACAGACTGCGAAGGCCCAGCGTCTGCGATAAACGCCCATAGTTCCGCACCGTATCGCGTAAACGGGGCACCATGATGCGTAAGGCAAAGGGCAAGGCCATCAATGCGTTGACCAACGCCGTGACCCACAAGGCCAGATCAGTGGGGTTAACGACAGGGTTCACCAATATAAACCAACCCGTGCCGATCATCAGCGGAGACGCGGACAGGCCCAACAGGCCAATGGCCTCCACCCCGCCCGCGCGGCGGGTGGCAATCCAACCGGCCATGGGCAAGGCGAGAATGAGCAGGGCGATCACGCTAAGTGCTGCGACAACCAGCGATGATCCGGCGGCCTGCCAGACAGCGTTGGGCATCTGGGGCAGGCCTGCCACCCCGCGCAGGATAACGGCACATAAGGGTAGCAACAGAAAGCCGGCGGCCAGGGCAATCACCAGACCGTCAAGCAGGCGCTGCACGCCACCGCGCGCATCCCAGCGCTGCAAGGGGCGATCCAGACCGCCGCCCAAACTCACCGTGGGGATGATCCACAAGGCAACGACCGCCGCACCTCCGGCCATCACCAGTTGGATCACGGACAGCATCGCCGCGCGGCTGAGGTCAAAATCAAAGCGGAACGCCTGATAGATCGCCAGCTCAACTGTTGTGGCGCGCGGCCCGCCACCCAGCGTCAGGGCCACGGCGAAACTCGTCAGGCAAATCACAAAGATCAGTGCAGTGACACCCGGCACCACTTGGCGTAGCAGGGGCCATTCCAACGTCCAGAAAGTCGCGCGCGGCGTCAGGCGGAGTTGCGCAACCAGACGGAACCGCTCTGCCGGGATGCTTTGCCAGGCTTGCAGCAACAGGCGCGTGGCCAGCGGCAGATTAAAAAACATATGTGCCAGCACCACGCCGTGCAACCCATAGATGGAAATGCCGGGCAGGCCCAAAGCCTCCAATGCCTGATTGACCCAGCCCGCGCGGCCAAAGACCGTGAGCAGACCCAGGACGGCCACGATGACCGGCAGAATAAAGGGCGCGCCCAGCAAGATGACCAGCGCATTGCGTCCGGGAAAACGCCGCCGCGCCAGTGCGCGGGCAACAGGGATGGCCAGTAACACGGATAGCACTGCCGATATAACGGACTGCACAACAGTGAACCGCACGGCTGCCCAATCCGCAGCACTCAACCCACTGCCTACCTCAGCGCGGGATAAGACCGCAGCGAGAGCGGCAAAGATCAGCGCGACGATGACAACCGCGGCGCTGATCCCTGATTTTGTGTTTAAGGCGTTTCGGGAAAGAACGGCATCGCCCATACCCTGACGCGCTTCGCGCTCTCGGGACATGGACGACACACGATGTTTCACGCTTTTCCCAAAACGTTTTACTGCGACAGTGCGTTCAGCCACTCTGCCAGCGCCTCATCCCGGATCGCAGGCACGGCGTCTGCGTCGATCAGACGGGCGTTTTCGGGTTTGACCAGTTCATCAAACCCTTTTGGCAATCCACCAGACGGCATCACCGCCGGGTACATCCAGTTGGTGGTGGGCAGAATGCTTTGCGCTGTGTCCGATACCATGAAGTTCAGGAATTGCTCCGCCAGCTCCGGCTGATCAGAGGCCGCAAGGCGCCCCGCCACTTCGATCTGCATGTAGTGGCCTTCGTCAAACACGGCGGCTGCCTTGCTTTCGTCTTCTTCCGCGATGATGTGATAGGCGGGGGAGGTGGTGTAGCTCAGCACCATGTCGGCCTCGCCCTCAAGGAACAGACCGTAGGCCTCGGACCAGCCTTTGGTCACGGTGACCACATTGTCGGCCATGCTTTCCCAGATCGCGGGGGCGTCATCGCCATAGGCATCCTTGACCCACATCAGCAGGCCCAGACCGGGGGTGGAGGAGCGCGGATCCTGAATCACGATCTTCATGTCGCTTGCGCCAAGATCCTTGAAGTTGGCGGGCGGTGTCACATCCTTGTTGTGCACAAAGGCGAAGTAGCCCCAGTCGTAGGGTGCAAAGGTGTCGTCGGTCCATTCAATGGGCAGAGTATACTCCGCCTCGACCTTTGTAGGCACGAATAACCCGGTTTCCTTGGCCGCGGCGATCAGGCTGGTGTCGAGGCCCAACACCATGTCCGCGTCCGAGCGCGCGCCTTCCAGCTTGAGCCGCGCAATCAGGGCCGCGCCGTCCCCTGTGGAGACAAATTTCAGGTCACACCCGCATTCGTCTTCAAATGCCCGTTCAATGCCGGGGCCCGGGCCCCAATCGGAGACAAAGCTGTCGTAGGTGTAGATAACGAGTTCTGGTGTTTCAGCGTGAGCTGCTGTGGCTACCAGAGTTGCCGTCGCAAGTGTAAGATACTTCATTGCATCCTCCTTTTGCAGCGAAAGGGAAAAGGGTGGATGAGATGTCCTAACCTTCCCTCCGCCGGTGTTAACCGGTTCAGGTTCAACGGGTCAGCTTTCGCAATCTCAGCACAGGATGTGCCCCCCGAGGTGGGTCCTGATTAGGCGGTCTTGGGGGGCTTGGCAAGGTGATAGGATGTCACGGTTGCCAGCAGGTTTGCGCAGCCCAGCGTTCAGCCTGATGGGCGATCAGCTTCACGAACGGGTCTTTGAGGTCGAGGTAGCTTCCGGACCCACCGGTGTCAGAGCTCTGCTGCGTCAGCGCGGCGACCTGTTGTTTGAAATCGCCATAGCAATCACGCGCAAAGTCGTCTGCACGCAGGTAATCCCGGAACAGCAGCGCTAAACGCTGGTTGGGGTTGCCGATCTGGCGGATGTGGATGTGGGCAAGGCGTTGGCCGTCGCGGATCAGGCGGGCATATTTCTTTTCCCAGCCTTTGGGGTTTGCTGAACTGTCCGGAAAGGGATCATCCCGGGTGATTTCAGGCGCACTCTGAAAGCCGTCTGCGTTGAGGTGGGAGAGATCGAATTGATCGAGATCAGTGACGCTGATTGGGATGTCGATGATCGGTTTGGCCCAGATACCAGGCACGGCGGTGGAGCCGATGTGGGCAATGGCGCTGTTGGGTAGGTTGGTGAGGGCGCTGAGCTGGCTTTGGTAGAGCGCAAAGCGAGCAGGCCAGTTGGGGTCGTATGGAACAGGGAGGCTGAGCATGTGCTTTGAATAGGAGGAATATCGTCGGCGGTCTACGTTGAGATGTGAAGCGTTGCGAACACCACGCCGCGCGCCGGGTGATTGACTGCCCCGGGGAGGCGATCTGAACTTAGTTCTCTGCCACTTTATGTCCCGGCTTTGATGCGCCCTCTCATCGAACCACCCAGCCTCACCAAATCGCCTGCCCATCCGGGGGGCAGGCGATGGCCCGGCGGCTACGCCTTGTTCCGGGCTGGGGTGTGTTTTTCGAATGGCTGTTCCGAGCACATGTCGACAAATGCGGCAGCGCAGCTATACACTGCAATTATGAAGTGGCTTTCATTCACATTGGGTATCGTACTTTTACTGATAAGCTGGTTGATAGTGCAAATAGCTAAAGGCTACACCTTTACCTACGGCGGCTATGATGAATGGAACGAAGAATTCCTTAATAAATACAATGCATGTTGCCTGTGGACTGACTTAAAATCGGTCGCTCCCTTTGCACTAGTTGGGTTAGCTTGTTTGCTATTTTCCGTATGGTTATTTGCGCGTGAGCGATCAAAAAGATCGTCCAATTGAGGAAAGCGGCAAGGTCCGCTGGAGCTATGCCCGAAAGTTGGTGACGGCGTGATCAGGCGGCTTTGCTAAGTTGTTTGATCCCGTCCTTGAATGCAATCCCTTCGATGATCTGCGGCATGCGGTTTGCGCCGTCGAGCTTTCGCCATTTGGTTTGGGCTGACATCATCAGTTTGAACGCCATGGCAAGGCCAGTTTTTCGGCTGAGGCAGCCTTTGGTTTTGCCAGTGCGATGTCGGACGGTGGCGAAGGTGCTTTCG
>CALFWM010000088.1 GCA_937928635.1 uncultured Sulfitobacter sp.
CTGACTATCCTGCACTTGCCGGATTTGTGGAGATGATCCACGCCCGCCCCGCCTATCAGCGCGCCACGGAAAAAGGCAGCGTCTGATCCGGCGTTTGGCGTTGCACCGCCCGGGGCTGCGTGCCAAAAATTGGCTATGAAACACACTCTGACAAGCCCTGATGGCACCCCCGCAAGCCGCTTTGCCTTTGGCACCATGCAATTTGGTGGCAAGGCGGACGCCGCACAATCCCGCGCCCTGTTTGAGGCCAGCATTGACGCCGGCATCACCCATTTTGACACGGCATATGCCTATACCGGCGGGGCGTCAGAAACCCTGCTGGGAAGTTTCGTGCAGGAGCGGCGCGACCAGTTGATCATCGCCACCAAGGCCGAATTTGAACATGGCTCCGGGCGCGACAACATTCTGGCCTCAGCCGAAACATCGCGCAAAAGGCTGCAACTGGACGTGCTGGATGTGTTTTACCTGCACCGTTTTGATGACAACACGGACCTGCATGAAACGTTTGAGGCGATTGCGGAGCTTAAGTCCAAAGGGCAGATCCGCCATGTGGGCGTGTCCAACTTTGCCGCCTGGCAGATGGTTAAGGCCGCGTTCATTGCAGCCAAATTCGATCTGGACATCGCGGTGGCGCAACCGATGTACAACCTTGTCAAACGTCAGGCAGAGGTTGAGATTTTGCCGATGGCCGATGATCTGGGCATCCTTGTGGCCCCCTATTCGCCGCTGGGTGGTGGATTGTTGACAGGCAAGTACAAGGGTGGCGGCGAGGGGCGTTTGACGCAAAATGACGAATACGCCGCGCGCTACGGGCAGGCGGCCATGCACGAGGCGGCCATCGCCCATTGCGATCTTGCCGCAGAGGTGGGCGTGGACCCCGCCACATTGGCCGTGGCCTGGGTTGCCGCGCACCCGACAGGCCCCAGCCCGATCATTTCTGCGCGCAGCGCCGAACAGCTGGTGCCTTCCCTTGCGGCAATGAAGTATACCATCCCACCAGAGATTTACGCGCGCATCAGCGCGCTGGTGCCCACCCCCGCGCCCGCCACGGACCGCACGGAAGAACAGGGATGACAGACGCCATTGTCATTGGCGGCGGCATTGCAGGCATTTCAGCAGCCGCACGTCTGTCCGGCGATCTGTCTGTCGCGGTTTTGGAGGGCGAAAATGCGTTGGGATATCACGCCTCTGGCCGCTCCGCTGCGTTGTTTGAGGAAAACTACGGTGCGCCCGCTGTGGTCGCGCTCAACAAGGCAAGCGCAGACTATCATTGGGAAGCGAATGGCGGCTACCTCAGCCCGCGCGGCCTGCTGATCAGCGCACGTGCCGATGAAAAGGACGCCTTTGATCATGATATTGAGACGATGGGTGTGGCCCAGATTAGCACAGCGGAGGCACAGGCCCTGGTGCCCATTCTTGATGGGGAAACGCTGGCCTATGCGGGCTATCACGAGGCCGCCTATGACATTGACACGGATCGAATGATTCAGGATTTTGCCCGCACCGTCAGATCCAGCGGCGGGCACGTCATAACCGAAGCGCGCGTCACGGAGATCACCCGCACCGCCACCGGCTGGGATGTTAGCACGGCCAAAGAGACCTACAGCGCAACCCGTCTGGTTAACGCCGCCGGGGCCTGGGCCGATCACATCGCCACCCTTGCCGGGATTGCGCCGATCGGGCTGATGCCAATGCGCCGCTCAATGGTGCGCCTGCCCGCACCGGGTGGGCATGACGTCAGCGACTGGCCGATGTTCTTTGGCACCGGCGAGACCTGGTATGCCAAACCGGACGCGGGCGCGTTGCTGGTGTCGCCCGCTGACGAAGACCCCGTTGAGCCCCATGACGCCTGGGCCGATGACATGGTGCTTGCCCAAGGTCTTGCACGGTATGAGGCGATGGTAAGCACACCGGTTGAGCGGTTGCTGACCTCATGGGCGGGTTTGCGCAGCTTTGCCCCGGACCGTAATCTGGTGCTGGGGCCCGACCCGGCTGAGCCCGCGTTTATCTGGTGCGCGGCGCAAGGGGGCTATGGGTTTCAAACTGCCCCTGCGGCCTCACAATTTGTAGCCGATATGACATTGGGGCGTGTGCCTGCCCTGTCGGCCAGAGACGCAGCACAGCTTTCACCCGGGCGCCTGCGCTGATGGCCCGACCGCTGCCGCCCAGCGCCAGCGTGGCCCATGCACAGGAGGGTGCCAAGCTGTTTGCGCCATCCGCAGAACGCAACACCTCTGCCCTGCTTGACATGATGCGCGCACATGCACCGGAAACCGGGCAGGCACTGGAAATCGCCAGTGGCACAGGCCAGCATATTGCCGCCCTTGGCGCGGCTTTCCCGCGATTGCACTGGCAGCCAAGCGATGTGGAGGCGGCCCGTAATGCCAGCATTGATGCCTATGTCGCGCAGGCCGGATTGCGCAATGTCGCCTGCGCGATCACGCTGAACGCAACCGTTTCGGGGTGGGGCATGCAGCATGGCGGGCAGGATCTGATCACCCTGGCCAACCTGTTGCATCTGATCTCTGCACCCGAGGTCAAAACCCTGATCAGAGAGGCCGCAGTTGCGCTGGCCCCCTCCGGCACGTTAATCCTGTACGGCCCTTTTATGCGCGCTGGAGTGCTGGTCAGTGACGGCGACAAACGGTTTCACGCTGAGCTGAGCGGTGCCGACCCGGCGATTGGCTACAAGGACGACCTCGACATCCTGCGCTGGCTCAGCGATGCTGGTCTGACCCACACGCATACAATCGACATGCCCGCCAACAATCTCGCCTTTGTTGCAAGGAACCTTTGCTGATGATGCCCCTACGCCGTTTCTTTCTCCTCTTCCTTCTCGCGCTTGCAGCCTGTGGCGGTGCACCCCGTGGCAGCATTGCACCTGTGGAAGCTGGCGCGCTGTTTGCAGCCAATTTTGCCGACAATGATCCGGTTGATTTCAAGGGCCGCGCCCCGGCCCGATACCCAGTGCATGGCATTGACGCCGCGCGCTTTCAAACCAGCATCGACTGGGACACGGCGCGGCGCAATGGTGTGAACTTTGCCTTTATCAAAGCCACTGAAGGCGGTGATCTGCTGGACGTTGAGTTCAAGAACCACTGGCGCGGCGCCGGGCGCGCCGGTGTGGCGCGCGGGGCCTATCATTTTTATTATTTCTGCACCACGCCCGAGGTGCAGGCCAAGTGGTTCATCCGCAACGTGCCAAAGGGCAATATGCTGCCGCCGGTGCTGGATATGGAATGGAACCCGTTTTCCCCTACCTGCGCCACCGTGCGCCCACCTGCACGCGAGGTGCAGGACCAAATGCGCCGCTGGCTGCGGCTGGTTGAGGCGCATTACGGCCAGCGCCCGATCATCTATACAACGCCGAGGTTCTACAAGGAAAATAACCTGAGCAGGTTCAGGGGATATGAGTTCTGGCTGCGTTCCACCGCAAAAACGCCAGCAGAGGCCTATCCCGGGGAGCGCTGGACGTTTTGGCAATATTCCTCGACCGGCATCATCGAAGGGATTGAGGGAGAGGTTGACCTGAACGTGTTTTCAGGCAGCCGCGCGGATTGGAACGCCTGGGTTGCGGCACGGGCACGTTAGATGTTGTGAGGGGTGCATGCGCATGAAAGCCACGTCCCATAAGGCGGGTCGCGCGCTGGTGGTCATCGCACTCATTTCGTTCAGGCCAATGGTCACTGACCGTCCTCTTTGGAAATGCGTGGCCGGCATATCCACGCCATTCCCCATTTCAGAAAAGTCGCAACACGTTACATGACCCATGCCACCTCCAACCGATTGTTTGCCGGAGACGACGTGCTTGTCGAGCGGATTGTGCCGGCTGGCGCGTCTGAGGGGCGTCCTTTGGTGGTGACGTTTACGTCTTACAGCCAGTCCCTGCCACCAAAGCCCTTTGCCGCCTCCTATCTCGCCCGACTCAACCTGCCTTGCATTGCCTTCAGATCGCTCAAAAACCACTGGTGGCAGACGCGGGAAATGGAGACCTGTTTCAAGCTGCTCGAACCGCATCTGGCCGACTTTGGCGAGGTCATCACCTATGGATCCAGCATGGGCGCGCATGCGGCCCTGGCCTTTTCGCAGCCCCTGCGCGCGACCCGTGTGATCGCAGCGGCACCGCAGTTTTCAATCTCGCGTGACAGTGTTCCGCAGGAAACCCGCTGGGCCTGGGAAGCGCAGGCATACCCACAAATCTTCGATCCTTTGCGGTGGATATCGCCTACAGCGGAAAAGTTCATTTTGTCGGACCGAAATCATGTTGAAGACCGCGCGCAGATCAAACTGTTCACGTCGTCCAGCAGCGGTTTTCACCACATCAACGTACCCTATTCAAAGCATTCTCCGCTTAAACTTCTGTTGCAAAACGGTATTTTGTCGGATGTCGTCACCCAGCTGATCATGGGTCAGCACGACCCTGCAAAGATCACGCAAATCATCCGGCGCGCGGGGCAGAACACGCTCAATCGCTACACCACGGTTCTGGGCAAGCGGTATCCAAAGAACCCCAGAAGGATCATCAGAGCCCTTGAGCCGCTTTGCAACCGCCTGACACAAGATGCCAGCGGCACATTGGATTTGGCCAAGCTCTATCACCGTTGCAAAGATCGCGATAGGGCTGTGAAATACACATTAACCTCCATCACCCTGCGCCCAAATCAACGGAACATCCGATTTCTGGACGATATGATGAGCCGTATGGGCCGAGAGGGTGAGGTGCCTGATATGTTGCGCAGCGCGGTTGACGGCGGGCAGGAGCGTGTTCATGCCATTCTCAAAACGGTTCGCCGCAAAAAGGCGCACGACAGGCGCATGAAATCCACAATTTAGGAATAGCCGGGATTGAGTCCCTCTGCCCCTTTATTGGATGATCTTCTACGCGACATGACCTTTTGTGGATGTGGTGATTTGGCATCGTTCAAAAATGCTCACCCATCCACCCGGATCACCGCATTCTTCGGATCATAAGGGGAATCCTCCACAATCTCCGCATCCCACAGCTGATCAAACATCTTGACCTTCAGCTTGGTCCCCACCACGGCATGCTCCGGCTTTACATAGCCCATGCCGATCGACGTCTCAAAGGCCACCGAATAGCCGCCCGAGGTCAAACGCCCCGTGCGTTCCCCCTCCATATACAACACTTCACGCCCCCAGGGGTCCGCATCATCGGGCCCGTCAATCAGCAAGGTCACACATTTGGCTTTCACCCCATGCGCCTGCATCGCGGCCTTGCCGTGAAACTCCTTTGACATATCAATAAAGCGCGGCAAATCCGCCTCTACCGGTGTCGCATCACGCCCCAGTTCGGTGCCAAAGGCGCGGTAAGATTTCTCTTGCCGCAGCCAGTTTTGCGCCCGCGCACCCACCAGCTTCATGCCATGCGGTTCACCCGCCTTTTCGAGCTGATCAAACAGATAATTCTGCATTTCTATCGGGTGGTGCAGCTCCCAACCCAGCTCCCCGGTATAGGCCACACGGATCGCGCGCACCGGGCACATGCCCAGCTCAATATTGCGCATGCTCAGCCAGGGGAAACGCTTGTTGGACAGCACGGTTGACGGATCACTATCCTTGACCAGCGCGTTCAACACATCGCGCGATTTGGGTCCGGCAATGGCAAAAACACCCCATTGCGTGGTCACATCATGGCATTCAATATACCCAAATTCGGGGGCCTTGTCCTCAATCGCCTTGCGCAGGTAATCGCTGTCATAGGCCGTCCAAGCCCCTGCCGAGACGAGGTAATATTCATCCGCAGCGATCCGCACGATGGTATATTCCGTGCGCGTGGTGCCCGCCGCCGTCAGCGCATAGGTCAGGTTTATCCGCCCCACAGAGGGCAATTTATTGCAGGTGAACCAATCCAGAAATGCCGTCGCACCGGGGCCTTTGACAACATGCTTGGTAAACGCTGTGGCATCAATCAATCCCACGCCCTCGCGAATGGCTTTGGCTTCCTCAACGGCATATTGCCACCAACCGCCGCGGCGAAACGACCGGCTTTCCAGATCGCTGAACCCCTCGGGCGCATAATAATTCGGTCGTTCCCACCCATTGACCCAGCCAAACTGCGCACCGCGCGCCGCCTGACGGTCATAGGCTGGCGAGGTTCGCAAGGGGCGCGCGGCAGGGCGCTCCTCATCCGGGTGGTGCAGAATGTAGACGTGGCTATAGCACTCTTCATTTTTGCGCGCTGCAAACTCCGTCGTCATCCAATCGCCGTATCGCTTGGGGTCAAGCGAGGCCATGTCGATCTCGGCCTCCCCATCGACCATCATCTGTGCGAGGTAATAGCCGGTGCCGCCCGCTGCCGTGATCCCGAAGGAAAACCCTTCGGCCAGCCACATGTTGCGCAAGCCTGGTGCTGGCCCGACCAACGGGTTGCCATCGGGCGTGTAACAGATTGGCCCGTTGAAATCGTCCTTCAAGCCAGACTCAGCACAGGACGGCACCCGCTCCGTCATGGCCATGTACTGCTCTGCTATGCGGTCCAGATCGAGCGGGAACAGATCGGCGCGGAAACTGTCGGGCACGCCGTGCTCAAACCGCGCGGGCGCGCCGTGCTCATAGATCCCGAGGATCCAGCCGCCCCGTTCTTCGCGCGCATAAGACTGCGAATCTGCATCGCGTACGACGGGGTGCTCCGGGTTGCCCGCCGCGCGCCACTTCACCAGTTCCGGATCACGATCCATCACGATAAACGTATGCTCGACAGGGATCGCAGGCATCTTGATCCCCAGCATCTGAGCGGTGCGTTGCGCGTGGTTGCCAGAGGCCGTGACCACATGCTCCGCTGTGATGACAATCTGCTCCTCCGAGGGCACCAGATTGCCGCCCTTTTCGACCATCTTGGTGGCCGTGACCTCCCAGGCCTTGCCGTTCCAGTGAAAGGCATCCGCCTGCCATTTACGTTCAATCATCACACCACGCTGGCGCGCACCCTTGGCCATCGCCATGGTCACATCCGCCGGGTTAATGTAGCCGTCGGTCTCGTGATAGAGCGCCCCTTCAAGGTCATCGGTGCGGATCAGCGGCCATTTCGCCTTGATCTCTTCGGGGCTCATAAACGTGTAGGGCACACCGCAGGTCTCCGCGGTGGAGGCATAGAGCATATACTCATCCATGCGCTCCTTGGTCTGGGCCATGCGCAGGTTCCCCACCACGGCAAAACCGGCATTCAACCCGGTCTCTTCCTCAAGCGTTTTATAGAATTTGATCGAATAGTCATGAATATGCGTGGTCGCATAGGACATGTTAAAATAGGGCAGCAGCCCGGCGGCATGCCATGTTGAACCGGACGTCAACTCATCCCGCTCCAACAACATCACATCGTCCCACCCAGCGCGCGCCAGATGATAGGCAATCGACGTGCCAACCGCACCGCCCCCCACAACCAATGCTTTAACTTGCGTTTTCATGACAGGATCCCTTTGCCCAAAGCGTTGCACCTGTTCTAAAGCGCGCCCTCAACATCCATGAGGCACCAGCCGACCCAAATGCGCAGAAATGCGACCTCTTGATCCAAACGCTGACCTCCCGGCACATCCCAACTCGTTCTGGCCAGAATATTCCCGGTGGTTTGGAGGCAGCGCCTCCATTCAGCGATTTGACGGAGGCAAATCAATAAAATCAAATGCGGCGCAGCCGCACAATTGGATCAACACGACAAATCAGCCTGGCAAAATCTTACCCGGGTTCATAATATTATCCGGGTCAAGCGCCCGTTTGATCGCCCCCATGACATCCACGGTGCCCTGCCCCAGTTCACTGACCAGATAGGCGCGTTTGCCCTGCCCGATCCCATGCTCCCCGGTACAGGTGCCATCCATCGAAATCGCCAGCGTGTTCAGCCAGGAGATAAACGCCGCCGCCCGCGCCCGCTCCTCTTTGTCCTCTTTGTCGATCAACAAAGAGGCGTGAAAATTCCCATCCCCCGCATGTCCCACCACGGGGGCGATCAGTTTCATTTCCTTGGCTTTGGCTTCACAGGCTGCAACCGCCTCTGCCAGCCTTGATATGGGCACGCAGACGTCACTGGCCACCGCATCACACCCCGGTTTCAACGCCAACATCGCCCAATAGGCATCATGGCGGGCCTGCCACAGCCTGTTGCGTTCCTCCAGCGACGCGGTCACCTCAAACCCTGTGCCACCCTCTTCTTCGGCCAGGGCACCGAAGGTTTCGGATTGTTCCGCAACCCCGGCTTCTGAGCCGTGAAACTCCAGCAACAACAACGGTGTCTCGGGCAGGTCGAGCTTTGAATAATTGTTCAGCGCTTGCACTACCATGGTATCCAGCAATTCAATCCGTGCAACCGGCAGGCCGTATTGAATGGTCGCCATCACGGCCCGTGACGCCGCCTCAATGGATGGAAACGAACAGCGCGCTGCGGAAATCGCCTCGGGAATGCCCTGCAAACGCAGGGTGATTTCTGTGATCATCGCCAGCGTGCCCTCTGACCCAACCAAAAGGCGCGTCAGGTCATACCCGGCCGAAGATTTCCTCGCCCGGCTCGCCGTGCGTATAATCCGCCCATCTGCCATCACGGCTTCCAGGCTCAAAACATTGTCCTTCATGGTGCCGTAGCGCACCGCATTGGTGCCGGACGCCCGCGTGGCCGTCATCCCCCCAAGGGAGGCATTTGCCCCCGGATCAATTGGAAAAAACAATCCCTGATCGCGCAGATAGGTGTTCAGTGCCTCCCGCGTGACGCCCGGCTGCACGCGACAATCAAGGTCAGATGCATTGACCTCCAACACCTTGTCCATCTGCATCAGATCAATACAAATCCCACCAGCCGGCGCATTCACATGCCCCTCCAGCGAGGTGCCGGTGCCATAGGCAATGATCGGCACTCTATGTGCGGCACAGACCGTCACAATGTCTGACACTTCTTGCGTTGATTGGGCAAACACCACGCCATCGGGGGCCTGATTGGCAATCCAGGTGGTGGTGTGCGCATGTTGTTCGCGGATCGCCTGCCCTGTTTGCAGACGATCCCCAAATTGCTGTTTGAGAACACCCAGAACCGTACCTATCCCGGTCTCGTTCCGGGGCAATTCTGCGACCTCAACCATCTTTTACTCTCCCAATGCAATGCCTTCACGGCGCGGATCTGCGCCGCCACGCAGATCATCCCCAATTGCGATCATATGCAAGCCCGATGTGAGCGCACGTGTGCCCACCTCAAACCCCAATGCGCTGAGCGGACCTTCCATATCTGCGGCCGCCGTGCCTTCTTCCAGGTCGTATTTCCCAAATCGGTTCACGGCATGGGGCAGACTGACAGCCTGTTGCACGTTCAGGCCCCAGTCCAGATGCGCGACAATCGCATCTGCCACATAGCCAATGATCCGGCTGCCACCAGGGCTGCCAACGGCCAGCACGGGTTTTCCATCTTTCAACACAATGGTGGGTGCCATGGAGGAACGCGGCCGCTTGCCCGGCTCTACCCTATTGGCAATTGGCACCCCGTCTCGATGCGAACGAAAGGAAAAATCCGTCAGCTCATTGTTCAGCAAATACCCGTTCACCATGATGCGACTGCCAAATCCATTCTCAATGGTGGTTGTCATGCTGGCCACATTCCCCGCCGCATCAACGATCGAAATATGACTGGTGGAGGGAAATTCGATCGAGGCATCATCGGCCCAGAACAGTGCATGATCAAATTCCGGGTTTCCCGGGATCACCTCTTCCAGCGCGCCTTCCCCTTGCAGCAATTCTGCCCGCTCGGCCAGATAGGCCGGGTCCAGCAACCCCTCCACCGGCACGGGCACAAAATCACTGTCCGCCAGGTATCGCCCGCGATCTGCAAAAGCCAACCGCGCGGCATCGCCCATCACGCGGCGCACATTCACATCCTGCGGCCCGGCACTCAGGTCAAACCCTTCCAGCAGACCCAGAATTTGCCCAACCGCAACCGCCCCTGATGACGGCGGGCCCATGCCACAGACGTCATGCCCGCGATACGCCGCACAGACAGCATCACGTTCGCGCACCTGATAGATGCTCAAGTCAACGGTGGACAGCATCCCTGCCCCCTCCATCGCATCATTCACCACCTGCACAATCGCCTCTGCGTTGGCCCCGACATAAAATGATCCGGCATCGTCATTCATCATGCGCAACGTGGCGGCATAGGCTGGATTTTTCAGCGTATCCCCCACCTTCAGCGGCACGCCCCCGGGCATAAAGTAGCTGGCTGTGCTCTCAAACCTGCCCAGCCGTTCCTGATCGCGCTCTATCAAACCGGCCAGACGGGGCGACACGGCAAAGCCTTCCTCTGCCAGTGCTATCGCTGGCGCGGTCAGATCGGCAAAATCGGCTTTGCCCCAACGCTGATGCACCATATCCAGCAGGGCAGGCGTGCCCGGCACCCCAACGGAGCGCCCTCCGACCACCGCATCAAAAAACGTGAGCGGCTCACCATTTGCATCCTGAAACCGCCGTGGCGTGGCCGAAAGCGGCGCCGTCTCACGCCCATCCAGGGTCGTCACCTCGCCACTTTCCGCATCATACCACACCAAAAACGCACCACCGCCCAGACCGGAGGATTGCGGCTCAACCAACCCCAGCATCATCTGCACCGCCACCAGCGCATCTGCGGCTGTGCCACCCTTGGCCAGGACATCTGCCCCGGCCTTGACCGCATGGGGGTTGGCGGCGGCGACCATCCAGTCATTTGCAACCACGGGCTGCCCTGCCCCCTTGGCCTCCAACGCGGCGGCAACCTCGGCTGATACGGCTTGAAATGCGCCAATCGCGGCGGCTTCCGGGGCCACGTGATCTGCGGCTTGCTGGGCCGAAACTGCCCCTGCCATCATTAATCCTGCAAATGATAGTGTCGTACGCATCATCCTCTTGCCTCCTCTTTCTGGCCTTAAATATTCCCAGGTAGTTTGAAGGACAGCGTCCTTCATTCCCAAAATAAAATCGCGTGCGGGCCTTGGCCCGTTCCTTTGGCACAAGAGATACTGTCGCGCGCCCCGCGGGGTTACAGCATCGACGGCACAACCTGATCTGGTGGGCGATGGCCATCATCAAAGGTCTTGATATTGATGATCACTTTTTCGCCCATTTCGATACGTCCCTCCAGCGTGGCCGAGCCCATATGGGGCAGCAACACCGCGTTCTCCTGCGCCCTCAGCCGGGGGTTAATCTCCGTGCCATGCTCATACACGTCCAGCCCGGCCCCCTTAATTTCGCCTGCGCGCAACATGCGGGTCAGGGCATTTTCGTCGATGACCTCTCCGCGCGAGGTGTTCACAATCACCGCATCCGGCTTCATCAGCTTTAACCGTCGTGCGTTCATCAAATGAAAGGTGGAGGGTGTATGCGGGCAGTTCACGCTGATCACATCCATGCGCGCAACCATCTGATCGAGGCTCTCCCAATAGGTCGCCTCCAGACGGTCCTCAATCTCAGCATGCAGGCGACGGCGGTTGTGATAATGCACCTGCATGCCAAAGGCATGCGCACGGCGCGCGACCGCCTGACCAATTCGACCCATACCCAGAATGCCCAGTCGCCGCCCGCCAACGCGCCCGCCCAGCAGTGCCGTCGGAGCCCAGCCTTGCCATTGATCCTTTTGCATCACGGCCATGCCCTCTGACATGCGCCGGGTCACGGCAAGGATCAGCGCCATTGTCATGTCCGCCGTGTCATCGGTCAGCACACCGGGGGTGTTTGACACCAGCACGCCACGCTGGCGCGCCGTTGCGACATCAATGTGGTCAACACCGGCCCCGTAATTGGCAATCAGTTTCAACTGCTCCCCGGCCTGTCCAATCAGGGCCGCGTCAATATCATCGGTCACGGTGGGCACCAGCACATCTGCGGTTTTGACTGCCTCGGTCAGCTCTGCGCGGGTCATCGGGGTATCATCGCTGCGCAGGCGCACATCAAACAATTCACACAGCCGCGTTTCGACCACATCGGGCAACCGTCGCGTGACTACAACACTCAGCCGTTTCTTTGTCATTTCAAGCCTTCCTGCCCTTGGCGCTCCACCTCTGCCCGTTGCATGGTGTCCCAAGCAGCGACGAGGCACAAGAACTCGCGTGGGCAAGAGCACAACAAAACCGATATTCAGGCCCAAAAATGAAATGTCACAGGTTGATCAGCCCCCTTGCGGCGCTTTGTATGATTCCAGCGCTGTTGGGGGCACCGGCTTTCGCGGAGGGCGTCGGCCCGGTGACCAACCTGCCGATGCCGCGTTTTGTGTCGCTCAAGGCCTCTGAAAGCAATGTGCGCCGCGGGCCGTCACTGACGCACCGCATTGACTGGGTGTTCAAACGCCGTGACATGCCCCTGCGCGTCACCGCAGAGCACGGCCACTGGCGCCGGGTTGAGGACCGCGAAGGCATCGGCGGCTGGGTGCATTATTCGATGTTGTCCGGCGTGCGCACCGTGTTGGTTGAACAGGATATGCTGGCCCTGCATGCCCGCCCTGATCCCGCAGCGCCAGTAAATGCACAACTGGAGCTTGGCGTTGTGGCACGTTTGGGCAAATGCCGCGCGGGGTGGTGCGAATTGCGCTCAGGCGGGTACAAAGGCTGGGCCGCAAAAGCCCGTGTCTGGGGCATTGCACCGGGCGAGGTGCGCGACTGATCATTTTTGATCATTGGTTTTTCAGGCAAATATGAGAGGCCCCAAGGGGCCATTGGAGGCTCTGCCTCCAAACCTCCGGGAAGAATTAAGGCCAAAAAGAGGACAGGGATGGCTCTGCCAGTTCAAATGCTTCGGCTCAACTGCGCGTGGTTTTGATAAAGGCGTTGATACGTGTGGCGAGGTCAGGGCTTGCATCTTCTTGCAGGAAATGTCCCGCACCCGGCAGCACGACATGGTCTTGCCCCGCCGCCCCCGGCATCAGCTTTTGAAACACCTTTTCAATACCGGTCATGATTTTATCATCCGCGCCAAAAGTGATCAGCACCGGGATGTTCAGCCTGCGCAAGACCTGCCACGCCGCGCGATTGGGGACCGCCGCCGGATCATTCGGGGGGTCAGGCACCAGCATTGGAAACTGACGCGCGCCGGCCTGATAGCTGGCATCGGGATAGGGCGCGTTATAGGCCGCCACCTCTGCCTCAGTGATTTTTGAGGTGCATCCACCATAGACAATGCGTCCGGCGTCAAATGGGTCCACCGTCTGCGAATAGCTTCGCCAGGCCGTAAAGGCCGCGCCCATCGGCTGATCCCCGGTTGGCAGGGCCGTGTTGCCCACCACAAGACGGGCAAAGCGAGCCGGATGCTGCGCCAGCAAGCGCAACCCGATCAACCCGCCCCAATCCTGAGCGAACAGGGTGATTTCGTTCAAGTCCAGGTTTTGCAGCACCTGCGCCATCCAGTCTACGTGGCGCTGATAGGTGTAATCAGCCCGTTTCATAGGCTTGTCAGTCCGCCCAAAACCCACCAGATCCGGCGCAATCACCCGGTGCCCCGCAGCCATCAGCGGCGGGATCATGTGGCGGTAAAGATAACTCCACGCCGGCTCCCCATGCATCAACAGCACAGGCGGCGCATCGCGCGGGCCCTCATCCACGTAGTGCACCCGCAAATTCCCCCCCTGGGTGTCAGAAACCTGCGTGTACTGCGGTGCAAAGGCGTAATCCGGCAAATCATCAAAGCGTGCGTCTGGGGTCCGAAGAAATTGCATGCTAGTCTCCTTTGCAACAGCGTATCCCCCGTTGTGCTTTGATTTCAAGGAGCCCTCATGCAGGCCATCACCTATAATCACTTTGGCGCCGCCCGCGATGTGCTGACGTTGGCCGACCTGCCCACGCCCGCCCCGGCCCCCGGCGAAGTGCGTGTGCGCCTGGCATTTTCCGGCGTGAACCCGTCAGACGTCAAGGCACGCGCAGGCAGCCGCCCAGGCGTGCTCAAACCCGCCTTTGATCTGATCATTCCGCACAGCGACGGTGCCGGAGAGATTGAGGCGGTTGGCGAGGGCGTCGATGCTTCCCGTATCGGGGAACGGGTCTGGATCTGGAACGGCCAGTGGCAGCGCGCCTTTGGCACAGCGGCCAGTCACATCACCCTGTCGTACGAACAGGCCGTGCCGCTGCCGGATGATGTTGACCTTGAAACCGGGGCCAGCCTGGGTATTCCGGGCCTAACGGCAGCGCATGCTGTCTTTGGCGGAGGCAACATTGCGGGGCAGACCATGTTGATCCAAGGGGGCGCGGGGACGGTTGGATTGCTGGCCGTGCAACTGGCAAAATGGGGCGGCGCGCGCGTCATCGCGACATGCAGCGCAGGTGACCGCGCACAGGTCGAGAACGCAGGCGCAGATGCGGTATTTGACTATGCCGCACCCGACCTTGTAGCGCAGGTGCTGGCCGCCAATCATGGCCAGCCCGTGGAGACCATTGTTGAGGTCGAATTTGGCCCCAACATTGCCATGGACGCCGACCTTATTGCGCCAAACGGGCGCATTGCGGCCTATGGCTCGGCCAAAGATATGGCCCCCACCATGCCCTTTGGTCCGCTGCTGTTTAAGGCCGCGACCATTGATATCCTGTTGATTTACTTGCTGGAAAAAGACCGTCGCGACTTTGCGATCACAAATCTGCACCGCGCCTTGGCGGACAAGGCGCTGATCTGTCCGGTCGCACAAACCTTTGCCCTCGCGGACACCGCGCAGGCCCATTTTGCGGTTGAGGAGGGTCAGCGGGACGGGGCCATTTTGGTGGATTGCCAGGGCTAGATCCCTGCGCCTGCACCACCCCCTTGCGCAATTGCCAAGCCTGCGCCACACGCCTAGCATGGCGGCATTTATTGCGATGGATTTCCCAAAATGCGCCTCCTTGCTTTGCTTCTTTGTCTATTGCTACCCTTTTCCCTCTCTGCCCAAACCGAACAACCCACCGGCATCATCGCGGTAGAAGACAGCGCCACCGCAGACGCGGCCATTGCGATCCGTATCCGCGATATTCTAGGAGAGCTGGACGGATTTGATGACATCAGCGTCACCGTCTCCTCCGGCATCGTGACCCTGCGCGGCACCACGTTGGATGCAGGCAAAGCCAGCGAGCTCAACGATCTGGTCACACGCGTGGAGGGCGTGGTGGCCATCGAAAACAACGTGGCTGAAACTACCGAAGTTCTGGAGCGTCTGAACCCTGCGGTCGAACGTTTCATGGCCCGGCTCTGGCAATTGATCGCGATCCTGCCACTGGCGTTGGTTGCCCTGGCCGTCTTCTTTCTGGTTGTCTTTATCGGGTTCTTTCTGGCGCGGCGCAAACAGCCCTGGAACCGCCTGTCACCCAATGCATTTATCGCGGATATCTATCGCCAGATCATCCGCTTGCTTTTTGTCGTGGGCGGGTTGATCATCGCGCTTGATATCCTGAATGCGACGGCGCTGCTCTCTGGTATTCTGGGTGCTGCGGGCATTGTGGGGCTGGCGATTGGTTTTGCCGTCCGGGACACGGTTGAAAATTTCATCGCCTCTATCATGTTGTCGATCCGCCAGCCGTTTCGCCCTAATGATACCGTTGAAATTCAGGGCGATACCGGCAAAGTCATTCGCCTGACCAGCCGGGCAACCATTTTGCTCAGCTTTGACGGCAACCACATCCGCATCCCCAATTCGACGGTGTTCAAGTCACGCATCGTGAACTTTTCGCGCAATGCGGAGCGGCGTTTTGTCTTTGCGCTGACTGTTGATCCGGCATGTGATCTGGATGCGGCACGCCTTCTGGCGGCTGATACGCTCAATGGACTGCCCTTTGTGCTGAAAAGCCCGGAGGCATCGGCTTGGATTGAATCGGTTGATGATTTTTGGGTGACGCTGAGCATGGCGGCCTGGATTGATCAGAATGCCACCAGCATCACGCTGGCCCGCAGTGAGGCGATCCGCCTGACGCAAGCCGCCTTTGACGCCGCGCAAATCGCCGCCCCCCTGCCCGGCTACCGTATCGAAAACCTGCCGCATCCCTCTGGAGTCGCGCCAAAGGCGCCTGCTGAACCGGCAAAAACCCCTATGGCAACGCCTGCACCTGCCCATGATGTGGAGGCCACCGCCGACAAAGAACTGGAAAAAATCGTGGACCAGGAACGTGCGGAACTGGCACGGCGGGACTTACTAAATGAGAATGCATCAGAGGAATGACGATTTTTGCGAAAACGGGTCTTGCGCGCGCTGCATTTGGCCCTTAATTAGCGGCGTTAGTTGGGGTGTGGCCTAGTGGTAGGGCAACTGTTTTTGGTACAGGAGATCGTAGGTTCGAATCCTACCACCCCAGCCACAGACTTCCTT
>CALFWM010000089.1 GCA_937928635.1 uncultured Sulfitobacter sp.
AGATTTTCACCCATGTGGAAACGGCGCTGGGTCTGCCTGCCAACACCGTCAAGCTGGGTATCATGGACGAAGAGCGCCGGACCTCTGTGAACCTTGGCGAATGTATCCGCGCCGCAAAGTCGCGGGTGGCGTTTATCAATACAGGTTTCCTTGATCGTACAGGGGATGAAATTCACACCTCCATGTACGCGGGGCCGATGGTGCCGAAGGGCGATATGAAATCCTCCGCATGGATCAGTGCCTATGAGGACCGCAATGTGGATATTGGTCTGGCCTGCGGCCTCAAGGGGCGTGCGCAGATCGGCAAGGGGATGTGGGCAATGCCGGACCGTATGGCAGAGATGATCGAGACGAAGATCGGCCACCCCAAAGCGGGTGCGACCTGTGCGTGGGTGCCTTCCCCGACAGCAGCGACATTGCACGCGATGCATTATCACGCGGTTGATGTCATGGCGCGGCAGGACGAGATTTCGGCGGGCGGTGCGCGTGGCACACTAGAAGATTTATTGAAAATACCCGTGATGTCTGGGCGCAATTTGTCTGATGCGGAGATCACCCAAGAGATCGAGAACAACGCCCAAGGTATTTTGGGCTATGTTGTGCGCTGGGTTGATCAGGGTGTTGGGTGTTCCAAAGTGCCTGACATTCACGATGTGGGTTTGATGGAGGACCGTGCGACCTGTCGTATTTCCGCACAGGCGCTGGCCAACTGGCTGCACCACGGGGTGATCAGCGAAGATCAGGTTATGGCGGGTTTGCGCAAGATGGCGGGTGTTGTTGATCGCCAGAATGCGGGTGATCCGCTGTATACATCAATGGCGCCTGCGTTTGACGGGATCGCCTTCAAAGCGGCCTGTGATCTGGTGTTGCTGGGGGCCAAACAGCCGTCGGGGTATACCGAGCCTGTTTTGCATGCGCGTCGGTTGGAGTTGAAAGCCGCAAGCTGAGGCGCTTGCTGAGGTTTCGGGACTGAAGGGCCAACCCTTCAGACTTCCCGGAGGATATATGGCCAAGAAAGATAGGATGAAGAGATGACTGTTTCATTGAACAAAGCGCGTGTTGTTATTCGCAAGACGTTTGAAAAAGGGGCCGAGATGGGTCTCAAGCCATTGTCGGTTGTTGTGCTTGATGCGGGGGGGCATTTGATTGCTTTTGAGCGTCAGGACGGGGCGGCGCCGGGTCGGTTTGCGATTGCGCACGGGAAAGCCTATGGCTGTGTCATGCTTGGGATGGCGGGTACGGCGCAGATGGCGCGGGCAGAGCAACAAGCCTATTTCATGGATGCGGTAAATGGTGTGTTCGGCGGCCAAACCATTCCTGTTCCAGGGGGCGTTTTGGTGCGTTCAGCCAAAGGAGCAGTGATCGGTGCTGTCGGTGTCACGGGTGATACCTCCGACAATGATCTGGCGGCCGCCATGGCTGGCATTGAGGCGGCCAAGCTTATCGGCGAGGGCTAAGGCCTCAGGTCCAATGATATGTAGCGGGATTGTGGTGTTGAGAGATTAACATCTTCGCGCTAGGCTGGCCCAAATTGATTTGAGCGAGGAGTTCAGCGGTATGGGTCGGCCTGTTATCGGGATTATTGGCAATAGTTATCTTTTGAACGATCAATATCCCGTCCATGCGGGCGGGATCATGAACAGCCAAGCGATTGCGCAGGTGTCTGGCTGTATGCCTATTCTGGTGCCTTCTGACCCATCTCTGGTCTCGGTGGCGGAGTTGATGGCGTGTTGCGACGGTTTTCTGCTCACGGGAGGGCGGCCCAATGTGCATCCCGAAGAATACGGTGAACCCGAAACCGAAGCGCATGGGACGTTTGACCGTGCACGGGATGCCGTTGCCCTTGAGCTGACCCGAGCCTGTGTGGCGGTTGGCCAGCCGGTGTTTGGCATTTGCCGCGGGTTTCAGGAAGTGAATGTTGCGATGGGTGGCACGCTCTATCCTGAAATTCGCGATTTGCCGGGGCGGATGAACCACCGCATGCCACCCGAAGGCACGATGGAAGAGAAATTCGAGCTGCGCCATGACGTGACATTTACCCAAGGGGGCGTTTTTCATCGTGTGATGGGCGCGCAAGTCGTGCGGACCAATACACTGCACGGGCAGGGGATCAAAGATGCCGGTCCGCGTATTGTGGTGGACGGTCATGCGGAGGACGGCACGCCCGAGGCGATCTATGTGGAGGGTGCGCCCGGATTTACGCTCGCGGTGCAGTGGCATCCTGAATATGAGGCGGCAAAGGATCCCGTATCGCGGCCATTGTTCGAAGCATTCGGTGTTGCGGCACGGGAATGGGCATCAGGCGGGCGGCGCAGGACGCTACAAGAAGTGGTTTAAGGCTGACCAAGCGGGGCGTCCATTGGTGAAACCCGTTCGATCCTATATTTTATGTACCACGCCTCGTAGCGGCAGCACGCTTTTGTGTGGCCTTATGGCAGCGGTGGGAACTTGCGGTCACCCTGAAAGCTATGTGCACAGTGACACCCGCGGGGGCTGGTTAGCTGCACATGGTCTGAACGAGGCGGATTTTGCGGTGTCGCTTGATGCTGTAGCGGCAGCCCTCCACGCGGTTTTATTGGCAGGCACGCGCGGAACTGATGTGTTTGGTTTGCGGTTGCAGGGGGCATATCTTCCCTTTTTTCTGAGCCAACTGCGGGCGGTGACACCCGATGCACCATCGGATGTGGCGCGGATTGATGCAACATTTGGGGTCACGCAGTACATCCATCTTGTGCGCGAAGAACGGCTTTTGCAGGCCATTTCACGTGAGATGGCAGTTCAGTCGGGTCTGTGGCACCGCGCGGCAGATGGCAGTGAGATGGAGCGTCTGTCAGTGCCGCAAGAGCCTGTGTACGACAGGGCTGCAATCGTGCGCCACATGGCTGAAGCTGAGCAGTTGGATGCGCGGTGGCGGGCGTGGTTTAATGCGCAGAGTATTGTGCCGTTGGTCATTCGGTACAGCGATCTAGCAGCTGATCCTCGCGCGACGCTTGCCCGTGTCTTGCGGGTATTAGGGCAGGATGAAACTTTGGCAGAGGGTGTATATCCGAAGGTCTCAAAGCTGTCTGATGCGCGCAACCGAGACTGGGCTGCGCGCTTTGTAGCAGGAAACTGAAATAGGGATGGGCTGGGTGCCTACATCATGCCGCCAGCGATTTCGATGCTTTGACCATTGATGCTGCCGCTGTCAGGACCGACGAGCCAAGCGGCGGCGGTTGCCACTTCTTCAACTGTAATCAGGCGTTTATGGCGGTTGGCATTGACCATCATATCGCGTGCTGCTTCGGTCGAGATGCCCGCACGCTCCGAAATGGATTGCGTGTTGCGGGTCACGATGGGCGTATCCACATAACCGGGGCAGAGCGAGTTAAATGTATAGGGTTTGCCCATATATTCCTCGGACAAGGAGCGGATGAGGCCGATCATGCCATGTTTCGACGCGGAGTAGCATGCAGCACCTGGTAGGCCTTTGAGACCTGCCATTGAGGAGACTGCGATGACGCGACCCCAATCAGTGTCGCGCATGCCTTTCAGGCTTTCGCGGATGGTGAGGAACGCACCATCAAGGTTGGTCGACATCATATCGCGCCAGAAATCCATATCAGTCTTATGGGCCGCTTTGCCTGTGGCGAGGCCTGCGTTTGGCACGCATATCTGGATAGGCCCACGGGCGGCAACGGCGCTGGCGATCTTGGATACGACATCGTCCTCATTGCGCACATCCATGGCCATGGGGGTCATGCCGTCGGTGGCGACTTCTTCGAGGACCTCCTGACGGCGGCCTGTGATGGTCACATGTGCGCCGCGCTCGACCAGCATATGTGCGATGGCCAGACCGATGCCTGTGCCGCCGCCCGTGATCAATGCGTGCTTTCCGTTTAAAGTCATGTCTCTCTCCCTTTTTGCCAAGCCTAGGGTTCGGGGGGCAATCCGCAACGGGCTGTGGTCTTTTACGTAACGGCAAAGGGGTGATTCTGTTTATTGGCCGCGATGCATTGTTGCGCGTGATGGATTGAGCGTGAAATATTGTTTCAAGGGTCCAATCTGCATATATTTTGCATCAAAAGATGGATGATGCCCGAAAAAGCTGCACGATGTTGCGCAATTGCAGGGGCGGGTGCTTGTCTGTCGCGGGATGGCGCGCTAGGTCGAAGGATCATAAACGACACGCCAGTTTCGGCACCAAACAAGAATTTGGGAGATTTTGAGTGAAGATCGGGACACCTAAAGAGGTATTCGAGGGCGAGCGCCGCGTGGCGATGACGCCTGACAGTGCGCTCCAATTACAAAAACTGGGGCATGAGTGCCTGATTGAATCCGGCGCGGGAGCGGCATCGGGATTTGATGATGCATCTTACACTGCTGCGGGCGTCGAGGTCGTGAAGACTGCTGCTGCTTTGTGGAAGGCTGCTGATGTGGTCGCCAAAGTGCGCGTGCCTGATGCCTCAGAGATGAAAAAACTGCGTGAGGGGCAGACGTTGATCTCGTTCTTCTCTCCCGTTGCGGATGAGGCAAAGATGCAGGCGGCGGCCAAAAAGGGTGCCACTGTTGTTGCAATGGAGATGATCCCGCGTATTTCACGGGCGCAAAAGATGGACGCGCTGTCGTCCATGGCGAATATCGCGGGCTACCGTGCGGTGATCGAGGCGGGCAACAACTTTGGCCGTTTCTTTACCGGTCAGATCACAGCGGCGGGTAAGGTTCCGCCTGCGAAAGTTCTGGTTGTGGGGGCCGGTGTTGCCGGTCTGGCCGCGATCGGGACATCCACCAGTCTTGGCGCGATTACGCTCGCGTTCGACGTGCGGCCCGAAGTGGCCGAGCAGGTCGAGAGCATGGGCGCTGAGTTCGTCTACCTCGATTTTGAAGAGGAGCAGCAAGACGGCGCGGCCACGGGTGGTTATGCGTCTGTGTCTTCCCCTGAGTTCCGTGAAGCGCAGCTGGCAAAGTTCCGCGAGTTGGCACCTGATGTTGATATTGTGATCACCACAGCACTTATCCCGAACCGTGAAGCGCCAGAAATCTGGACCGCTGATATGGTTGCGGCGATGAAGCCGGGGTCGGTCATTGTGGATCTTGCGGCAGAGAAGGGCGGTAACTGTAAGCAGACCGTCATGGATCAGAAGATCGTGACCGAGAATGGTGTGACCATCGTCGGATACACCGACTTCCCGAGCCGTATGGGCACGCAGGCCTCGACGCTTTATTCGACAAACATTCGCCATTTGTTGACCGATCTGACCCCTGAAAAAGACGGTGTGATCAATCACAACATGGAAGATGACGTGATCCGCGGGGCGACGATTGCCCATGCGAGTGAAGTGACCTTCCCGCCGCCACCACCCAAAGTGGCTGCGATTGCTGCGGCACCCAAGAAGCCTGCGGCAAAAGAGCTGACGGCGGAGGAAAAGCGCGCTGCCGAATTGGCCGCATTCAAGGCACAGACCAAGAACCAAGTGACCTTGCTTGCCGTTGGTGGTGCGTTGTTGTTGGCCGTGGGCCTCGTGGCGCCTGCGAGCTTTATGCAGCACTTTATCGTGTTTGTTTTGTCGGTGTTTATTGGTTTCCAAGTGATCTGGGGTGTGGCGCACAGCCTGCACACACCGCTGATGGCGATTACCAATGCTATTTCTTCGATCATCATTCTGGGGGCGCTGATGCAGATCGGCTCTGGCTCTGGGTTGGTGGTTGTTCTTGCTGCTTTGTCGGTCTTCATGTGTGGGATCAACATCTTTGGTGGCTTCCTCGTGACACGGCGCATGCTCGCCATGTTCCAGAAATCTTAAGGGGGCGGACACATGGAAAACGCATTCACCATTGCGGCCTATGTGGTCGCGGGCATTTTGTTCATCCTGAGCCTTGGCGGTCTGTCCGGGCAGGAGAGCGCGAAGCGTGCGGTCTGGTACGGGATCGCGGGCATGGCAATTGCCGTGCTGGCGACGATCTTTGGCCCCGGGTCAGGGCTCTGGCCGGTCTCTGTGGTTATGATCGCACTGGGCGCAGCTGTGGGCTATCAGCTGGCCACCAAGGTCGAGATGACGCAGATGCCCGAACTGGTCGCGATCATGCACTCCCTTGTGGGTCTGGCGGCGGTCTTTGTAGGTTTTAATGCGGATCTGATGATCAATTATATTGGTGGCATTTACGAGGCTGAGGGCCTTGTGATGGGTGCTGTGGGCGAAGATGGCGTGAAGGCCGTGGGTCTGTCCAAAGAGGTCTATGACGGCCTGTCTACCTTCGGGCAACTGATTGCCAAAAAGTCGAGCGTTGAGATCGGCATTCTGCGGGTTGAACTGGTCTTGGGCATCTGGATTGGTGCGGTCACCTTTACCGGTTCTGTCATTGCCTATGCCAAGCTGGCGGGTGGCTCGTCCCTGTTGCCCTTTAAGATTGACACGGGTGCGAAAAAACTGCCGGGTGGTCATATGCTGAACGCAGGGGCGGCAGCGCTGTCTGTGCTGTTGCTGGTGCTTTATCTAAGCGGATCAGGCTCTTGGGCGCTGGTGCTGTTGACCCTTGCAGGCCTGTTCATTGGCTATCACCTGATCATGGGGATTGGCGGGGCGGATATGCCTGTCGTCGTCTCCATGTTGAACAGCTATTCCGGCTGGGCGGCGGCGGCGATCGGGTTCTCCCTCGGGAATGACCTGTTGATCGTGGTGGGCGCGCTGGTGGGCTCCTCTGGGGCGATCCTGTCCTACATCATGTGTAAGGCGATGAATCGTTCGTTTGTGAGCGTGATCCTGGGCGGCTTTGGCGGCCCTGCGGGCGAGCAGATGGCCGTTGAAGGGGAGCAGATCGCGATAGAGGCTGACGGCGTTGCAGCCGCGCTCAATGACGCGGATTCTGTGATCATCATCCCCGGCTATGGCATGGCAGTGGCACAGGCCCAGCAAGCGGTCAGCGAGTTGGTCAAGAAACTGCGCGCCAAGGGCAAGAATGTGCGCTTTGCCATTCACCCTGTTGCGGGGCGCCTGCCCGGGCATATGAACGTGCTCTTGGCTGAGGCGCGCGTGCCCTATGACATCGTCATGGAAATGGATGAAATCAACGAGGATTTCCCGGATACAGACGTGGCAATTGTGATTGGCTCCAATGACATCGTGAACCCTGCGGCCCAAGAAGACCCCAACAGCCCCATCGCTGGCATGCCGGTGCTGGAATGCTGGAAGGCGAAACAGGTGTTCGTGTCCAAACGTGGGCAAGGCACTGGGTATTCGGGCATCGAAAACCCGCTGTTTTTTAAGGACAACACGCGGATGTTCTACGGCGATGCAAAGGCGTCACTGGACAAGCTGTTGCCGATGATCGACTGATCTCCCGCCTGTTTGCGGCATTGATAAAAGGCCTTGCTGGACACAGCGGGGCCTTTTGCATGTTTGATGCAATGCGAAAACCTTGATGTGGTTCAAAGGCGATGGGCGGGCCAAGGCCCGCCTTACGGTAGCTCCAATAGATGCACCGCAGGGGCATGCGCTGCGCTTGGCCGCCAATTCACCCTTCCAAAAAACTCAATCGCCCTGATCGCCTCATGGCGCGACACCGCTATGAGGCGCGCTGTAAGGCGGGCCTTGGCCCGCCATAGGTCAAAACATCACCGCCCGCGAATGCGCGGATCAAGGGCGTCGCGCAGCCCGTCACCAAGATAGTTCACCCCCAACACGGTCAGGGAAATCGCAATGCCCGGCAGCAGCACACGTTCGGGGTATTCCTGCATGCGCGGGACGGCGTCCGCCAAGAGTTTGCCCCAGGTGGGGTAATCCGAGGGGAAGCCGACACCAAGGAAGGACAGGGCCGATTCCGTGATGATCGCTGTGGCCAATCCCAGGGTTGCCGAGACCATAATGGGCGAAATCACATTGGGCAGCAGATGGCGACGGATGATCTTGCCCGGTGTGGTGCCGATAGAGCGGGCGGCCAGAATAAATTCGCGCTCTTTCAGCGCCAGAATATCCCCGCGCACAATCCGCGCGGTCTGCATCCAGGAGGTCAACCCGATAACCGAAACGATCAACACAAACATGCCCGCCTCAGGCCCGCCAAAAAACGAATTGAGGGGCTGGCGGAACAGGGTCACAGCCAGCAGCACCAAGGGCAGCAAGGGCAGGGAGAGCACCAGATCGGTGAAACGCATCAGCCAGAAATCTGCGCGCTTGAAATAACCCGCAGCCACGCCGACGGCTGTGCCAATCACCAGCGCCAGTACCATGGCGAACCAGCCCACGGCCATGGACACACGGCCCCCGGCCAGCATTTGTGACAGAATATCGCGGCCCAACTGGTCGGTGCCAAAAGGGTGTGCCCAGCCAGCTTTGGCTTCCCCATCCCAGATCAACGTCCAGATTGGACGCCAGTCCTTGTTGCGGATGTCGAGCTTTTTGGCGTCCAGATCCCATAGGTAAGGCCCCAGCAGCACGGCGAGGGTAATGAACAACAAAAACCCGCCGCCAAAGACCGCGCCTTTGTGTTTGCGGAACTGGTCCCAGACGTCGCGCCACTGAGAGCGGGGCGGTTTTTGCGGCTCTTTGTCCTGCAGCGCGCCGAAGGTTTCGATGTCTGAAGTCTCAGTCATATCGGATCCTCGGGTCGAGCAGGCCGTAGAGAATATCGGCAATTAGGTTAAACAGCACGATCAGGATCGCGAAAATAAAGGTCAGGGTCAGCACGCCGGGAATGTCATTGGCAAAAAGCCAGGTGAGTAGCAATTGCCCGATCCCGTTCACCTTGAACACGTTCTCGGTGATGATCGCTCCGCCAAAGATCGCGGGCATGCCCAGAGCAATCACCGTGACCACGGGGATCATCGAGTTGCGCACCACGTGAACCATCACCACGGTGGCCTCTTTCAGGCCTTTGGCGCGGGCGGTGCGCACGTAATCCTGATTGAGGTTGTCGAGCATCGCGCCGCGCATGTAGCGGCTGATCTGTGCGGTGGTTTGCAGGGCCAGCACCATGACCGGCATGATCATCTGCATGAACTGCACTTTGAAGCTCGCCCAGTCGTTGACCACATGCAGCGTGTCGTAGATCGAGGGCAGCCAACCGAGGTAGACGGAGAAGATCACGATCAGCAGGGGTCCGGTGAAGAAAGGGGGGATGGAAAACCCCACCATCGTGATGAACGTCCCGGCCTGATCAAACACGGAATAGTGGCGATAGGCGGAGTAGATGCCGATGGGAATGGCGATCAGGATGCCGACAATATAGGCCAGCCCCACCACCCAGAGCGTCTGCGGGATGCGCTGATAAACGATGTCCATCACCGGTGAGCGGGTCTGCCAGGACAACACACGCTGTTTTCCTTCGGCGAAACTGGTGCCAAACCAATGGTCGATCAGCACTTGCGGTTCGATCCAGAAAAACTGGACCAGCCATTTCCAATATTGGATGTACCATGCCTCGCCCAGACCAAGGGCGGCACGCATCTTTTCTTTGACGTCGGGCGGGACGGTCAGGGGCACCTGCGCCATCGGGTCGCCGGGGGCGAGCTGGAGCAGGCCAAAGATAACAAGACTGATTAACAAAAGGGTCGGGATTGAGAGCAACAATCGTCGGATGGTGAAAGTCAGCATCTGGTGCGGCGCCTTTGTTGAGCGGTCTTTTTGTTGGGATGGAAAGGCGGGCCGAGGCCCGCCTTACGCGCGGTGGTGGTAAGGCGGGCCTTGGCCCGCCGCCCCCCCCGGCTTAGCCGCCGATGCGATACCAGTCAGCGATATTCCACAGCTCGGAATCCCACACGTTCAGCTTGATGCCGCCCAGTGAGTTGGCATGGGCTGAGACGCGACCACGGTTGACCAATGGAACAATGGTCATTGTCTCTTTGGTCAACATGCTGTTCATCTTCTTGGCGATCTCGGCACGGTCGTTCAGATCCCGCGTCTGTGCAAGCTGATCAATCAGCGCATCATAGGCCGGATCACAGAACCGGTTGATGTTCTCACCTTGCCACTGGCTGTCGGGCTTTGGTTCCCCCCCGCAACGATAGGCCGCAAGATACTGCTGTGGGTCTGTGCCGGAGAATGTGTTCGCATACATCTCCACATCCGCATAAAACTTCTGGAAGGTGTCCGGGGATCCGGGATCGCCGCCAAAAAATACAGACGCGTCAAGGTTGCGCAATTCGGTCTCAACACCGAGCTCATCCCACCAGGCTTTGATCAATGCCTGAAAATCCTGGCGTACAGCGTTGGTTGATGTCTGATACAGGATGGACAGCTTCACGCCATCCTTATCGCGCACGCCATCTCCATCACTGTCTGTCCAGCCTGCGCTGTCCAGCAGCGCTTTCGCGCCGTCAATATCCTGCGTCAGGCATTCGGTGTTGCCAGAGGCATAGATCGCAGGGGCAGGAACCAGATCACAGGTAGGCGTGCCTGCAGGTCCATAACCGACTTCCGTGAGGATTTCGCGATCCAGCGCCATGGACAGAGCACGGCGCACATTTTCATCGCTCAGGAACGGATGTGGTTCCGCAACCGTCGCCCGCGTCTCCGGTGGCAGATCAGGGGAGGGGTTTGTCAAGTTCATCTCAAGCCGCTCGACCAGCGGGCCAAAGCCTGCCACGACCATGCCTTTCCCGCCTTCTTCCATCTTTGCGATGACTTCGGGGGACAGTTGCAGGTTCCAGGCATAGTCAAACTCACCCGTTTCCAGAACGGAGCGGCCTGCACCCACCGCATCACCACCCCCTTTGAACGTCACAGAAGCAAAGGCCGGTTTGCCTGCTTCACGGTAGTTCCCATTTGCCTCAAAGCTGATCACGTCATTGGGCCGGAAATCAGTGACCATGAAAGGGCCTGTGCCGATTGGGTTGAAGTTGGCTTCCGTACATTCAGGTGCTTTTGCACCAAGGCAATCTGCAAACTGGGCGGCCTGAATAATCGGAGATTGACCGCCTACCAAAGGGCCGTAGGGATTTGGCTTGGGGGAGGTGAATGTCACTTTGACCGTAAGATCATCCAGTGCTTCAACGCTTGCGACACCGTCAAAGAAAGACGCAGATGCACAGCCACCGTCAGGGTCCATGCAGTAATCCGCCGTAAACTTCACATCGGCAGATGTCACAGCAGACCCATCCGACCACAAAAGGCCGGACTTGAGCTTCCAGGTGATGGACGTGAGATCTTCTGATACACCACCATTTGCAACTGTCGGAACGTCTTCGGCAAGCCAGGCCACCAGTGCACCGGATTCATTGTACCGCGCCAGGGGCTCGATCACGAGGGACGCAGATTCAATATCCTTGGTTCCGCCGGACAGATAGGGGTTCAGGATGGACGGGGCCTGCCAATAGATGATTTTCACCTCACCATGACGTCCGCGTTCGCCCTCATGACCATCCGCAAATGCGACGGGGGCAAATGCGGTTGTCGCAATCGCGCCCATCAATAGGGTTTTCAATTTCATGTCTTACTCCTTGTTGGACACATCGTGGGTGCCAGTTTCGCGCACCCGTTTGCCCGGGTTGCACAGTTCGTCGTTTTGGAGAACATCAAGGTCGGCCCGCAATGATATGATATGTCACAGAAATTGCGGCCGCCCTTCATTGCCCCCTTCAAAGCACATGCGCATATCGAAACATGTTTTGAAAATAATGCAAGCCCTCAGATGTGGCGCAAGGCATTGAGCTTGCGTCCTCTCTGGCCAATCTGGTTTGACAGTACCCCCATTCCCGCACTAGCGTTCTTTGTGCGAGGGACATCGGGGAAAATGCATGCTGGATCACGCTGCCAGGGCACCAATTGCACAGATCAAAGGCCTGCGGGTCGAGTTTCAGACCAAAGATGGCCCCGTTGTCGGGGTGGAGAATGTCAGTTTTGACATTCATTCCGGTGAAACCGTTTGTGTGGTCGGGGAATCGGGTTCAGGCAAATCAGTGTCCTCCCTGTCGCTGATGCGGCTGGTTGAATATGGCGGTGGTGATATCGCCGGTGGTCAGTTGCTGTTTGACCGACTGGACGGCGGCGAAATGGATCTGGCGGACGCGGATCAAGGCACCATGCGCCACATTCGCGGCAATGAAATGGGTATGATCTTTCAGGAGCCGATGACGGCCCTGAACCCGGTCTTTACGGTGGGCAAGCAGCTGACCGAAGGACTGCGGCTGCACAAGGGGATGAACAAGAAACAGGCCCGCGCGCGGGCGTTGGAGTTGCTCAAACAGGTGCGTATCCCTGAGCCTGAGCGGCGTCTGGCGCAATACCCCCATGAATTGTCCGGCGGCATGCGCCAGCGCGTGGTGATCGCCATGGCGCTGGCGTGCGAGCCGCGTCTGCTGATTGCAGATGAGCCGACGACGGCATTGGATGTGACCATTCAGGCGGAAATTCTGGCGTTGATGGACCGCCTCAAGCGCGAGACTGGCACGGCTGTGATGTTCATCACCCACGACATGGCGGTGGTTGCCCAGATGGCAGACCGCGTGGTTGTCATGTTCCGGGGCAACAAGGTTGAAGAGGGCACGGTTGAGGAGATTTTTGAAAATCCGCAGCATCCCTATACCAAGGCGTTGCTCGCAGCGGTGCCCAAACTGGGAGAGATGCGCGGCAAGGCCTACCCGGAGCCGATGAAGCTGCTGGGGCGCGAGGACAAGGAAATCAAGCCGATCACAGGCACCAATGAGGTGCTGTTGACGGTCAAGAACCTCACCACGCGCTTTCCGGTCACGGGCGGATTTTTCCGCCGCAAAATCGCCAATGTGCATGCGGTGGAGGATTTGTCGTTCACCATCAACAAGGGCCAGACGTTGAGCCTTGTGGGGGAGTCCGGCTGTGGGAAATCCACGGCGGGGCGCTCCATCTTGCGACTTGTCGAACCGCTGAGCGGGCAGATTGACCTGGAAGGCAAAGACATCATGGCGCTGAACCAGCGCAATTTGCGCATCGCGCGGCTTGATATGCAGATGATCTTTCAGGATCCCTTCGCCTCGCTGAACCCGCAGATGCAGCTGTCTGATCAGGTGGCAGAGCCGATCCATAACTTTGGTATGCTCAAAGGGACGGCGGTGCAGGACTGGGTCGAAGTGTTGTTTGACAGGGTCGAGCTGCCACGTAGTTTCATGCGCCGTTTCCCGCATGAGCTGTCAGGGGGGCAGCGGCAACGGGTGGCGATAGCCCGTGCGCTTGCGCTGAAACCCAAACTGATCGTCGCGGATGAGGCTGTTTCGGCACTTGATGTGTCCGTACAGGCGCAGGTGTTGAACCTGATGATGGAATTGCAGGCCGAAATGGGGCTCAGCTTTCTGTTTATCTCACATGATATGGCCGTAGTGGAACGGGTCAGCCATCAGGTGGGCGTGATGTATCTGGGCCGCATTGTTGAGATGGGCTCGCGCACGCGGGTCTTTGAGAACCCGCAGCACCCTTACACACAGGCGCTGATGAAAGCTGTGCCGATTGCCGATCCGCGCCAGCGCAAGGATGAGAAGGATTTGAACTTCAAGCCGATCCCGTCACCGATCCACCCGATCAGCTATCGCCCTGAGCCGTCGGAGTACAGGGAGGTTGAGCCGGGGCATTTTGTGCTAACGACAGACAGCGGGTATTGAGGCGCGCGTGATTTAGCGCAAGAAACGGCAGATTTTTTTGCCCCCCGCAGTGCCGTATTTGACTTCCCATTCTTTGCAGTTTTCCATTGCAACCTTCTGGGCTCTTTTGAGATCCGTGTTCCAAGCGAACCCGCAGCCTCGGATGCCGGTAATTGTGGTGTCCTTTCGTCCCGCGAACACGAAATGATACGCGGGATATTGCTTGCTTAGCTTGCGAAGTGCCTTGCGCGATGCGGTACAACTGAAGGTCCGCCCTTTGTACTTTTCAAACTGTTCTGCGATGGCCTGTGATTGTTCCGCAGATTGCGCCAGCGCAGGTGGATTTGACAGCGAAAGAACAACAGCACAGACCACTCCAATTTGGCTAAATTTCATTTCTCTGTGCCCTCACTTTCAGCTATCAAAACGGTAGGCTTGGGGGTGGATGAAGTCAAATTTGTCGTTCTTCGATCCCCTATCTCTTTCAGGCGTGCTCGGCCTGCGACACCTAAGCTAAGGAAATGATCTTGTCAGAAAGAATGTCCCCGCTTGAGCTGATGACCAAACTCGTCAGCTTTCCGACCGTCAGCCGCGACACGAACATTCCCTTGGTGGACTGGGTGGCGCAATATCTGGACAGCCATGGCATAGAGAACCACCGCTATCGTGACCCCGATCAGCCCAAGCACGCGATCTTTGCCCATGTCGGCCCCATGGAGGAAGGCGCGGTTGTTCTGTCCGGCCATACAGATGTGGTGCCAATTGATGGCCAGCCCTGGGATACCGATCCGTTTGAGGTGGTTGAAAAAGACGGCAAATACTTTGGGCGCGGCACCTGTGACATGAAAGGGTTTGATGCGCTGGCCCTTTGGGCGCTGGTGGAGGCGCATCACGCCGGTATCAAACGTCCGCTGCAACTGGCGCTGAGCTATGACGAAGAGGTCGGGTGCACAGGTGCCCCCCCGATGATTGAGGCGATGCAGAGCCTGTTGCCCAAAGGGTCCGCCGTGATTGTCGGAGAGCCCTCCATGATGCAGGCGGTGACAGGGCATAAGGGCGGCACCGGCTTTCTGACAGAGGTGGTTGGGTTTGAGGTGCATTCCTCGATCATGCACACCGGGGTCAATGCGATCATGGCCGGGGCCAAGCTGATCGAATGGGCCAATGAGATGAACACCGAAAACATGGCGCGCAAACCCAATGATATTGCAGCGTTGTTTGATCCGCCCTTTACCACCGTGCATGTGGGCACGATTTCAGGTGGGACCGCAGAAAACATCACGGCCAAGGAATGCACCTTTGGCCTTGGCTTTCGTGTGGTGCCTGGTGAAGATAAGGACAAATGGGGCGCGGCCTATCTCAAAAAGGTGGCCGAGGTTGAAAAGCAGATGCAGGCGGTGGTGCCCGAGACGTATATTCGCGTCACGCCAAAATTTGATGTGCCCGGATTGCAGCCTGAAAAAGGCGGGGCGGCAGAAACTCTGGTGCGTCAGATCACCGGAGACAATGCGAATCATAACGTCAGCTATGGCACCGAGGCGGGGCAGTTTCAGGAGGCGGGGTATTCCGCCGTGATCTGCGGGCCCGGGGATATCGCGCAGGCCCATCAGCCCAATGAATATGTCAGCGTGGCGCAGTTTGAGGCCGGACATGATTTTATGAAAAAGCTGATTGCGCGATTGCAATCGTAAGGGCGGGCTAAAGCCCGCCCTTACGGGGGTGGTCCACGACGGTTGAAGCGCCGGTCGGCGCCTGCGGGATTGAGTTTATTGGAAGGGTGAAGTGGGGGAGTGGGTGCAATACACCTGATGTGTGTCGCGCAAAGGGCGCGCGCGGCACTTGCCTTTGGGTGCTGATTTCGATGAGGTGTGCATCGTAAGGCGGGCCTCGGCCCGCCATTCTGACAGGATCGCCATGACGCCTTTTCCCATCACCACTGACATGCGCCCCAGCTATCCCGGGCCTGCCCCAACAAAGGCGGATGTTGTGGTGATTGGCGGCGGCGTGATTGGCGTGTGCACCGCGATCTATCTTGCGCGCGCCGGGCAGCGGGTCACTCTGCTGGAAAAAGGGCGCATTGCAGGCGAGCAATCTTCGCGCAACTGGGGCTGGATACGCCAACAGGGTCGCGACCCTGATGAATTGCCCATCATGGTTGAAGCAATCCACCTGTGGAAAGACCTTGCGGGGCAAACCAATCAAGACATTGGTCTGCGCCAGAACAGCCTGTGTTATCTGGCCAGAACACAGGCAGAGCTGGCGCAATTTGAACTTTGGCTGCCCCATGCCCGTATCCATGGGGTGGACACGCGCATTTTATCAGCGGCCGAAACGGCACAGGCTTTTCCCGGCACGGCAGTTAGGTATGCCGGTGCGAGGATCACCCCCTCAGACATGCGTGCGGAACCCTGGGTCGCCGTGCCCGCGCTCGCAGGGATCGCTGTGCGCGAAGGCGTCAGCATCGTCGAAAATTGTGCCGCGCGGATGCTGGACATGGCCGCCGGTCGAGTCGCCGGGGTTGTCACGGAACAGGGCCGTGTTTCCGCGCCATGGGTTGTTTTGGCCGGTGGGGCCTGGTCCTCGCTGTTTTTGCGCAATCATGGCGTGTCGATCCCGCAATTGTCAGTGCGCGAAAACGTGGCCGCCACACAGCCCTTGCCCGAGGTCCTGAGCGGCGCAGCGGCAGACAATGACGTTGCCCTGCGCAGACGTGTTGATGGCGGTTACACGTTGGCCCCGCCGGGGGTGACGGAATTGTTTGTCGGGCCGGATGCCTTTCGCACATTGCCCAAATACCTGACGCAGCTGAGACATTCTCCGTTTGGTCAAACCCTGCTGCCAGCGGCACCAAAGGGGTTTCCCGATGCCTGGGGGACAAAACGCCGCTGGGGCGCGCAGGACATCACGCCGTTTGAGCAAATGCGTATCCTCGACCCCAAGCCCAATATGAAAAAGCTCACTGAGCTGGTGAGGAAATTTCAACAGATGTATCCCAAGATGCCGCCAGTGGAATTGAAAACCGTCTGGGCCGGAATGATAGATGTGATGCCCGATATCGTGCCGGTCGTGGATCATTGTGCGGCTCTGCCGGGGCTGGTGATTGGCACGGGCATGTCAGGTCACGGTTTTGGGATCGGACCGGGCATGGGTCGGGTGTTGGCGGCTCTGGTCATGGGCACGGACGTGGGGCATGATCTGAGCAGATTTCGGCTGGGACGTTTCAGCGATGGGTCGCCCATGCGTCCGGGGCCTTAGAAAGACATTAAGGGGATACGAAAATGCCGATCAAGAATAGGTTTGCAGAGACCCATGCGGAGATCACCGGCTGGCGGCGACATATGCACACGATCCCTGAGCTGATGTTTGACGTCCACGAAACAGCCGCTTTTGTGGAGCAAAAGCTGCGTGATTTCGGGATCACGGACATTACAACAGGCGTCGGCCAGACCGGCGTTGTGGCCGTGATTGAGGGTAATACCAACACGTCGGGGCGCTGCATCGGCCTGCGCGCTGATATGGATGCGCTGCCCATTGAGGAGGCGACGGGCCTGCCATATGCCTCCACCATTCCCGGCAAGATGCATGCCTGCGGCCATGACGGGCACACCGCGATGTTGCTGGGGGCGGCGCAATATCTGGCCGAGACACGTAATTTTGATGGCCGCTGTGTGCTGATCTTTCAACCCGCCGAAGAGGGCGGCGGGGGTGGCAATGAGATGGTCAAAGATGGCATGATGGAGCGCTGGAACATTCAGGAAATCTACGGGATGCACAACATGCCGGATTATCCGGTAGGGGAGTTTGCCATTCGTGAGGGCGCGCTGCTGGCCGCGGCAGACGAGTTTGACATCTATGTCGAAGGACAGGGTGGCCATGCCGCCGCCCCGCATGAGGCCGTGGATGCGAACCTGGCGGCGGCCCATGTGCTGATCGCGCTGCAATCTGTGGCCAGCCGCAATGTGGACCCGGTCAAGCAGGTTGTCGTCTCCGTTTGTACCCTGCGCAGCGACACAGACAGCCACAATGTGTTGCCCCAAAAGGTACGTCTGCGCGGCACGGTGCGCACGTTGGATGACGATGTGCGCGATCTGGCGGAGTCTCGCGTACGCCACATCGTCACCCATACGGTGGCCGCACATCAATGCACTGCGGATATCACCTATGAACGCGGCTACCCGATCACGGTTAATCATGCGGAAAACACCGTCTTTGCGGCAGATGCAGCGGAAAAGATCACGCCGGGAGTCTGGCGCGACACGCCGCCGATCATGGCCGGGGAGGATTTTTCCTACATGCTGAACGCGCGGCCCGGGGCCTATATGATGATTGGCAATGGAAACGGGCCAACCGTGCATCATCCGATGTATGATTTTAACGATGAGGCGATCCCGGCGGGATGTTCGTGGTTTGCCGAAATTATCGAAAGCGGCATGCCTGCCAGTTAGGGCGGGCCAAGGCCCGCCTTACATACCAGACCTTTTTACGTAAGGTGGGCCTTGGCCCGCCTCGCGTTTCCCACTGCAAAGGACACCCCCATGCCCGTAAAGAACAGATTTGCCGAATTACATGCTGATATCACGGCCTGGCGCCGGGATTTGCATCAGCATCCGGAAATCCTGTTTGAGACCCATCGCACCTCTGCCAGCGTTGCGGAAAAGCTGCGCGCCTTTGGCTGTGATGAGGTTGTGGAAGGCATTGGGCGCACCGGCGTGGTGGGCGTGATCAAGGGCAGGCACACAACCTCTGGCAAGGTGATCGGGTTGCGCGCCGATATGGATGCGCTGCCCATTGATGAGCAGACGGGGCTGGATTATGCCTCCAAAACGCCAGATGCAATGCATGCCTGTGGCCATGATGGGCATACGGCGATGTTGCTGGGGGCGGCGCAGTACCTTGCAGAAACGCGCAACTTTGATGGCACCTGCGTGGTCATTTTTCAGCCGGCCGAAGAGGGCGGGGGTGGCGGGCGCGAGATGTGCGCGGATGGCATGATGGCGCGTTGGGACATCCAGGAGGTCTATGGCATGCACAATTGGCCCGGCCTGCCCACGGGCAGCTTTGCGGTCCGCCCGGGGCCATTTTTTGCCGCAACGGATTTATTGGATATCGAGATTGAGGGGCTGGGCGGGCACGCCGCCAAACCGCATGAGACGATAGATACGATGGTGGTCAGCGCCCATATCATCACGGCGTTGCAATCAATCGTTTCACGCAATGCAGACCCGGTTGGCAATATCGTGGTGTCGATCACCTCAATTGAGAGCTCTTCCAAAGCGTTCAACGTGATCCCGCAGCGGGTCAATCTGCTGGGCACCGTACGGACATTGTCAAATGATCTGCGGGATTTGGCGCAGAAACGTGTGGGTGAGATTTGTGAAGGGATTGCAGCCAGTTTCGGGGCCGTGGCGCGGGTAAATTATAAACGTAACTATCCTGTGATGGTCAACCATGCTGCGCAGACCGAATTTGCCGCGGATGTGGCGCGGTCTGTTTCCGGCGCATGTGAGGAAGCCCCGCTGGTGATGGGGGGGGAGGATTTTGCCTTTCTGCTCGAAGAGCGGCCCGGGGCCTATATTCTGGTCGGCAACGGTGACAGCGCGATGGTGCATCACCCCGAATATGACTTTAACGACGAGGCGATCCCCGCCGGGTGCAGCTGGTGGGCGGAGATTGTGGAACAGCGCATGCCTGCGGGGTGAGGCGGGCCAAGGCCCGCCTTACGGGGGTGGACGAGGTCGATAGCGCGGTCGCCATCACGGGCCGTTAGTTGGGCAGTTCCAATGCGTTGATCAGTCGGGCCGTAAACCTGTCGAGGGCATCATTGTGGTCCGCCGCCATGCTGCGGGCCGCAGCGCAGGATTGGGCGAGGAGAGCAGGGTTCTCCAGTCAGGCCTGCACCTTTTCTGCCAACTCGGTACTGTCAGAGATGACATGGGCGGCCCCTGCCGATATCCACGCGGCGTTTGGGTCTGCTGAACCCAGATTGCGTCCATCCATAACTGATACTGCGCCTGTCTGGGCTGCGTCTAGAAAGGAATGTTGCGAGGGTCTGGCGAAAAATATGATCTGGCCCAGTTGGTGCCAATGGCCTGACACATCGGACGTGTCCGCAACATGGACCTGTGCGGGTGGTTCTGCCCCCGCACTTTCCTTCGACTGGGAGAGTCCCGATGCGGCGATTGCGTGTTCCAGATCATGCACATGGGCCGTGTGATCAGGTACAAGGATCAGACACAGGCCCGGCCATCGGCTGAGCAGGGTTTTATGGGCAGCAAGTGCGGTTTTCTCATCGCCTGCTTGGCTGATATGGGCGCACCAGACAGGTCGGGCGCCAAATGTGTTTTGCACGTTTGCAAGTGCTGCGGTGTCGGTCCGCAAGGGGGCAGACATTCCGGCTAGGTCCACAACGCGCGCGACGCGGGGCGGGGGGGCGTGCATGTCCACCATCGCCTGTGCCATCGCGTCGTCTGGGGCCAGAATAAGGTCAAAGGCCTCCAGGATGTAGGCCGCGAGGGCGGGGCGCTTGCGCCATCTCTCAGCGGTGCGGTCGGGCATCTGCGCGTTGACAAGTGCCATGCGCGTGCCACTGGCATGCGTGGTGCGGATCAATTGTGGACGCAGGTTGCCTTGCACGTGAATTGCCGCATCGGGACGCCAGTGTTTGAGAAACCGCTGGATCGGCCCGGGGGCCTCCAGCGGGGCGAATTGGTGGATGCAACGTGGGGGCCGGCGCGCCGCGACAAGGGGTGCAGAGGCAGCGGAGGACGACGTGATAAGAAACTGCGCGTTCGGGAGCGCCAAACCCATGCGGCTGATCAACGCCAGTGCTGCGTGACAGGCATCTGTCGATGGCGCATGGACCCAAATCAGCGCGCCAGTGCCGCGCCGCAGTTCGGTGGCGTGACCCAGTGTTTCATGGGCGCGCAGGCTGGTCAGCCCGGCCTTGCGCAATTTTCTGATCTCATTGCGGGCAAGAAAAGGCACCAACACCATGCTGGCGGCGACCCAAGCTCGATAGAGCCTTGGGGGTTTCATCAACCGCCAGTGTGACTCATGTGGCGGGTCATTTGACCATCCGCGCGCTGGCGGGAATAGTCAAAATCATGGCCCTTTGGCTTGCGCTCAATTGCGGCGCGAATGGCCTCCTGCAGGGGCGCGTCATTGTCCGGATGGGCCCGCAAAGGTGCGCGCAAATCTGCGACATCTTCCTGACCCAGACACATGAAAATCTCTCCGGTGCAGGTCAGGCGCACGCGGTTGCAGCTTTCACAGAAATTATGGCTGAGCGGGGTGATAAACCCGATTTTCTGCCCGGTTTCCTCTAGTCGCACATAGCGCGCAGGCCCGCCTGTGCGTTCGGCCAGATCGGTGACCGTGTAATGTTCGGCGTATTTGGCACGCACGTCCTTGAGGGACCAGTATTGATCAAGCCGATCCTCATTGCCGATATCGCCCATGGGCATGACTTCAATCCAGGTCAGATCCATGTCGCGTTCTGCACACCATTCGGTGATCTGGGGCAGTTCGGGTTCGTTGAAGCCTTTGAGCGCAACAGCATTGATTTTAACACGCAGCCCCGCGCGTTGGGCGGCATCGACACCGCGTATGACCTGCGGCAGCCGCCCCCAACGGGTGACATCCGCGAATTTCTGCTCATCCAATGTGTCGAGTGAAATGTTCACCCGGCGCACGCCTGCGGCGTAAAGATCCTCGGCAAAACGTTCGAGTTGTGAGCCATTGGTGGTCAGTGTCAGCTCTTTGAGGGTGCCGGCCTCCAGATGACGGGACATGCCCTCAAAAAAGGTCATAATGCCACGCCGCACCAAAGGTTCGCCGCCTGTGATGCGCAGTTTTTCAACGCCAAGTCCGATGAAAGTGGAGCACATGCGATCAAGCTCTTCGAGGGTTAACAGCTCTTTCTTGGGCAGAAAGGTCATGTTTTCCGACATGCAATAGACGCAGCGAAAGTCACAGCGGTCTGTCACAGAAACGCGCAGATAGGTGATGGCGCGGGCGAAAGGATCAATCAGAGGAGCATTCATGGGAGGAAGGTAGTCATGCGCGCCAGTGGGGGCAAGCGGCATTTGGGACTTTCAGCGGCGCGCGCGGGGCGATACGTTAGTACCATGATGAGATTTGTGTTGAGTGTTGTTGTGTTGGCGAGCGTTGCAGGATGCAGCGATCTTGCCTCTCGTCTTGGGGTCGATCTGGGCAAGCGGGGAAAGACTGCTGCGCCGAGTGATCCGTTTTTGCCGCAGGATGCCGCACCGTCGCAGACGGTTTTGGCACCTGAAACCGCCGCACCACCGCCGCCCGCAACGGCGCAGACCGCAGAGGCATTGGACACAACAACCCCGCAACAACGTGCCGCGGCTGCCGCGCCGCCTGAGGCCCCAAGCAAGGCGCTTGGCACAACAGTTGCGACGTTGGGCAGCCCCACGGAGCCGGGATTGTGGTTGAAAACCCCGCTTGTCTCGGTTGAGCAGCAGGGGCGGGTGACCAACCCGGCCAATGGCAAATCATCGCTTGTGACGCTGATTCCGATTGAGGGGCCGGAGACCGCAGGCAGCCGGATGTCCCTGGCCGCATTGCGGTTGATAGAGGCGTCGTTGACGGATTTGACGGAAGTTGAGGTTGCCCTGGAGGGGTGATCTGTTGGTTGGTCTGATCCAAAGGAGCGGCTGCGCCGCACGTCATTTTTTGTTTGGCGTCTTGTCGGAGGGGCAGGGGAGTGTTGGCGGATCGGGGAGGCGCTGCGGGCTCACCATCCCAGAAGGGACGATTAGGATCAGGACGCGTTAAGGTGGCGCATGGCCTCTTTGACGGCAAAGGGTTTCATGGCGGGGCCGTGTTCTTCGACAAAGGCGCGGGTGCGGGGGGCGTCATGCTTTGACAGCTCGCGCAGCCACCATGCGATGGCTTTTTGAATGAACCACTCACGTTCGGGCACCAATGTTGCAGCCCAGCCCAAAATGCGATCCCGTGCGGCCAATTCTGCCGGTTTGGGATTGTTTTGTTTGGTCCAGGGCAGGGTGGAGACCAGCGCGGCGCGGCGGGTCCACATGTGTTCCGAGGTGATCCAGCTTTCGACACGGTCGAGGCGCCCGGGGTCTGCGACAAGGCGTTTTTGGCCAGCCATGCAGGCGTGATCGGCAATGGCCCAGCTGTCAAAGTCAGGGCACCACGACGCGATGAGATCCCATGCGGGGGTGTCAGAGGGGCGGATGCGCGCTTGCGTCAACACTTTGGCGGCGGCGAGGCGCGCCTCGTAAATATTTGTTTTCCAAAGGTTATCTGCGATGGCGACACGCGTGGGGGCATCAAATTGCGCCCGCCATTCCTTGGTAATGTTGTTGATCCGCGGGTTGCTGAGGCCCAATTAGCGCCGGTCGATCTTGTGATTGGCGCGCATCTGGGCGGCCCCTTCCGGATTGCCGGCATCAATCAATTGGGCGAGGCAGCTGTCATGCATTTTCAGGATCCGACAGATGGGTTGGCAGGCCGTCGATACTGTGTTGATTGTGTTCTTTCCAGTAGGTTTTAATGCCCTCCGGGCCTTTGTTTGCGGCCCAGTGATCCAGCGTGTCGCGCGGGCCGACATGGTCAAAGAAGGGCACGTTGTAGCCGCAACTGGTTTGCACAAGATCAATGGTCAGATCATAGATTTGCCGGGCGGCAAATGTTTCGGGGAAATGGGCGTTCAGCGCGGCAAAATCCGCATCCCTTGGGTGCAGGGTGCGCGCCGCGCCATAGCTGCGCAGGATCAGCGGGCGTTTGGTGAAACTGCACCACATTAACGTCACCCGGTTGATGCGCGCCAGATGGGCGGCGGTTTCATTGCCCGACCCGGTGAGATTGCGCCAGATGATCCGGTTGGGGCCAAGAACCCGCAACGATTCCATATCTTTGGGCGAGACATTGACGCGCCCCACATCCGCAGCGGTGGCGCAGAAAAAGATGTGTTGGTTCTGAATGAACGTGATCAGATCATCCGAGAGGGTGTCAAACTGTTTGGCCATTATTCCACCGTAACCGATTTGGCGAGATTGCGGGGCTGGTCCACATCAGTGCCTTTGGCAACGGCCGTGTGATAGGCCAGTAATTGTGCGGGGATGGCATAGAGGATCGGGGCCAGTGCATCCGCGATGGAGGGCATTTCGATGCTGGCCCAGACGCCTTCTGATGCCTCCGCGAGACCTTGCGCGTCAGAGATCAGGATGACCTTGCCCTTGCGTGCCATGACCTCTTGCATGTTGCTGACGGTCTTATCAAACAGCGCATCGCGCGGGGCCATGACCACCACAGGTACGTTTTCATCGACCAGGGCGATAGGCCCGTGTTTGAGCTCACCTGATGCATAAGCCTCGGCGTGGATATAGCTGATTTCTTTTAGTTTTAGCGCACCTTCATGGGCGAGGGGGTACATATGCCCGCGCCCCAAAAACAACACGTCCCGCGCTGAGGCCAGTTTGCGCGCGGCGGCGGCCATGGTTTCGTTCTGCTCCAAGGCGGTGTTGATGATGGCGGGCAAACCGCGCAGGGCCGAGATGTGATCGGCAATTGCGTCTTTGCCAAGTGCACCGGTGTCCTGTGCCGCTTTCAGCACCAATGTGAACAGCACGGTCAATTGGCAGCTGAAGGCTTTGGTCGAGGCCACGCCCACTTCAACACCTGCATGGATGGGCAGGTAAAGATCGCTTTCGCGCGCGATGGAGCTTTCGTTGACGTTGACCACGGAGGCGATCTTGGCGGCTTTGCCGCTGCAATACCGCAGGGCGGCAAGCGTGTCGGCGGTTTCGCCCGACTGGCTGACAAAGATCGCCAGCGTCCGCGCCGGGATCGGGGGTTCGCGGTAACGGAATTCAGAGGCGACATCGACCTCAACCGGGATGCGCGCGATTTGTTCAAACCAGTATTTTGCCGTCAGACAGGCCAGATAGGCCGTGCCACAGGCCACCATGGTGATGCGGTCTATCTGTGTAAAATCAATACCTTCTGCGGGCAAGGTAATGTTGCCCTCGGTGCTGATGTAGTTTTGCAGCGCGCCGTGGATCACACCGGGCTGTTCGGCAATTTCTTTGGCCATGAAGTGTTTGTGCCCGCCTTTGTCGATGCGGGTGTTGTCGATCTGGATCGTTTTGATTGCGCGGTTTGCCAGATTGCCATCCGCATCCCGGATTTCGACACTTTTGCGGGTGATGATGGCGTGATCGCCCTCTTCCAGATAACAAATACGGTCGGTCAGCGGGGACAGCGCGATGGCGTCAGATCCGACAAACATTTCACCGTCGCCATAGCCAAGCGCCAGGGGGGAGCCCTTGCGGGCCGCGATCATCAGATCGTCCTCTCCATCAAATAAAAACGCGAGGGCAAAGGCCCCTTCAAGCCGGGTCAGGGTTTTTTGCGTGGCCTCGATGGGGGACAGGCCCGCATCCATGTGGTGCTGCGTCAACAGCGCGACGGTTTCGGTGTCGGTCTCGGTCACAAAGGTCACGCCAGCCGCTGCAAGCTCTTCGCGCAACTCGCGAAAATTCTCGATGATGCCGTTGTGGACCACGGCAACGCCACCGGCCTGATGGGGGTGCGCATTTGTGACGCTGGGCCCGCCGTGCGTGGCCCAGCGGGTGTGACCAATGCCGGATTTACCGGCCAGTGGTTCATGCACCAACAGATCGCTGAGGTTCACCAGTTTGCCAACCGCGCGACGGCGTGCAAGTTCGCCGCCGTTGATCGTGGCAATGCCCGCGCTGTCATAACCGCGATATTCCAGACGTTTCAGCGCCTCCACCAGGATGGGTGCCGCTTCGTGATCGCCCAATACACCAACAATTCCACACATTTTTAGCTGCCTCGCTGCGCTTTGGCCTTTTTGGCCTTTAGCATCTCGAATAATTTTCGGGCCATGCCCGGTTTTTCCACCTGCGGTGCGCGGGCCAATGCAAGGGCATCAGGCTCCACGTCAGAGGTGATCACAGAGCCGCTGCCGGTCAGGGCCCCATCACCAATCGAAACCGGGGCCACCAGCATGGTGTTTGACCCGATAAAGGCGTTTGCGCCGATCTGGGTGCGATGTTTCATCACGCCGTCATAATTGCAAGTGATCGTGCCTGCGCCGATGTTGGCTTTTTTCCCAATGGTGGCGTCACCGATGTAGCTAAGGTGGTTGACCTTGGCCCCGGCGGCGATTTGCGCGTTTTTGATTTCGACAAAATTGCCAACGCGCACGTCTTCGGCCAGTTCTGTGCCGGGGCGCAGGCGGGCATAGGGGCCAATGATGGCCCCGCGCGAGACATGACATCCCTCAAGGTGCGAAAACGCGCGGATGGTTGCCCCTGTTTCGACCGTCGCGCCGGGGCCAAAAACCACATTGGGTTCGATCACGGTATCGCGGCCAATCACCGTATCACGCGACAGATACACAGTGTCGGGGGCCGTCAGCGTCACACCGTCCTCAATCAATGCGGCGCGGGCGCGGGATTGAAACAAGGCATCCGCTGCGGCCAGATCGGCGCGCGAATTGACGCCAAGTGTTTCAGCCTCATCGCAGATAACAGCGGTGGCGGACATCCCGCGGGCACGGGCCAGTGCCACGACATCCGTAAGGTAATATTCGCCTGAGGCATTGTCATCGCCAATCTGGGAAATCAGGTCAAACAGCAGGGGTGCGCGACAGGCGGTTACTCCACCGTTACAAAGGGTTATCGCGCGTTCTTCATCTGTGGCGTCTTTATGCTCAACAATGCGTTCCAGGGTGTCACCCTGCATCACAAGACGGCCATATCGTTTGGTATCCGCCGGTTCAAACCCAAGCACCACAACCTCATGGGTGGCCAGTGCATCGACCATTTTTTGCAAGGTTCCCGCACTCAAAAACGGCGTGTCGCCAAACAACACAAGGGCCGCGCCGTCAAATCCGGCAAGCGCGCCTCGCGCCTGTTGGGCGGCGTGGGCGGTGCCGAGTTGTTCCGTCTGTTCGACGACTACGGCGGTTTCATCAAATTCATTGGTGGCGGCGCGCACAAGGTCAAGCCCGTGTCCGGCAACCACAACCGTATGGGCAGGCTCTAGCCCGGCGGCAGAGGCCATCGCGTGTTCCAGCAAAGGGGCCTGCGCCACCTTGTGCAACACTTTTGGCAAGTCCGAATTCATCCGCGTGCCCTTGCCCGCAGCAAGAATAATCAGGGCTGTTTTCATGGTTTTCTCTTTATGCTCTACCTCAGATGCTGTTTACGCGCTTGTGACAAAGGCGCAAGGCTTGGCCCAATCAAACATGGTTGCGGCTTGCAACATCACGTGGCGGGGTATCGCCGAAATGAGGGTAGAAATGGGCAAAACAGTGGTTTTTGATCTGGACGGCACCCTGGCTGACACCAGCGGGGATTTGATTGCTGCGGCAAACGTCTGTTTTCGCAAAATGGGGGTGGGGGATATGCTGGACCCGGCCACCGATGCGGCGACGGCCCTGCGGGGTGGACGCGCGATGTTGCGCCTGGGGTTGGAGCGGCTGGGGCGCGGCGGCGAAGAGGCGGTGATAGATGAGAATTATCACGTTTTGATAGAGGCTTATCGCGAGAACATCAATAATTACACGGTGCTCTATCCCGGCGCAATGAAAGCTGTAGAGACCCTCAAAACAGCCGGCTACCGCGTGGCGATTTGCACCAATAAACCCACTGCCTTGGCCGAGCAATTGCTGCGCGACCTTGGGGTCTGGGAGGCCTTTGGTGCGATGCTGGGCGCGGACAGTTTGCCGGTGCGCAAACCGGACCCCGAGCATCTGTTTGAAACAGTACGCCGCGCCGGAGGAGACCCGGACAATTGTGTGTTAATTGGTGACACAATTACTGACCGCAAGACGGCGGAGGCCGCAGGAGTGCCCTGTGTGCTGGTCACTTTTGGCCCGGCGGGGGGGGATATGGCCGCGCTCGCGCCAGAGGCACTGCTGGATGATTACGCCGCCTTGCCCGGCATGATCACGGAAATGATGGGGCCGGTAACATGAGCGAGGTTTTTACCGGCAGTTTCACCCAGCAGGAACCGATCCCGGAAGAAGGCATCGAAGCGGCCATTACCGTGATGCGGTCGGGGCGTTTGCACCGGTATAACACTGCGCCAGATGAACTGGCCGAGACCGTGCTGCTGGAGCAGGAATTTGCCCGGATGGTGGGCAAGAAATACTGCCTTGCCGTGGCCTCCGGTGGCTATGCCATGGCCACGGCCCTGCGCGCGGTAGGCGTGAAACCGGGGGACCGTGTATTGACCAACACCTTTACCCTAGCCCCTGTTCCAGGCGCGATTGCGGCGGTGGGGGCAGTGCCGGTTTTTGTGGGGGTCACGGATCAGCTGGTCATTGATCTGGAGGACCTTGGCGCCAAAGTTGATCAGTCCGATGTCCTGCTGCTCAGCCACATGCGGGGGCATCTGGCGGATATGGACGCGCTGATGGCGATCTGTGACGCGGCAGGTGTCACGGTGATTGAGGATTGCGCCCATACCATGGGGGCGGCGTGGAAGGGCGTGGCCTCTGGCACGCAGGGGCGCGTGGGATGTTATTCGTGTCAGACCTATAAACATGTGAACTCCGGTGAGGGTGGCTTGTTTGTGACGGACGATGCGGTGGTTGCGGCGCGGGCGGTGATCTTGTCCGGGTCTTACATGCTTTATGAGCGGCATCTGGCCGGGCCACCCGCAGAGGCGTTTGAGAACATCCGCTATGAAATGCCCAATATCTCGGGGCGCATGGACAATTTGCGTGCCGCGATTTTGCGGCCTCAGTTGCGGGCGCTGAATGAACAGTGCGCGCGGTGGAATGCGCGGTATTTCGAGATTGAGAAGGGGCTGCGCAACACGCCGGGCCTGACCGTGATTGAACGCCCTGAGGAGGAGAGCATCGTTGGGTCATCCATCCAGTTTTTGCTGACAGACTGGAGCGAAGCGGCCGTACGCGATGTGATTGCGCGCTGTGCGCAGCGCGGTGTGGAGTTAAAGTGGTTTGGCGGGGCGGAGCCGCATGGTTTTACCAGCCGCTATGACAGTTGGCGTTATGTGGATGCGCCGCGGATGCCCGCCAGTGATCGTGTGTTGGCCGGTATTGTGGACATGCGGGTGCCGCTGACGTTTTCGCTGGAGGATTGCGCGCTGATTGCGCGGATCATCAAGGCGGAGGTTGGCACCGTCTATCAGGGTGGCGTGTGATCCAATAGAGCGCTGACGCGCAGGCCTTAGTCTGATGTGCTGCGGGTGCCTCAGGGCGCAGGATGGTTGACGGAACCTTTGCCACTTGGTAGCTAATGAACAAGTGTTCAATAAATCTGTTCCTGAGGATGTGGCATGTTCAATGCAGTGATGAATTTTGATCTGGGCGACGATGTGACAGCCTTGCGCGACATGGTGCACCGCTGGGCGCAGGAGCGGGTCAAACCGATGGCCGCGCAGGTGGATCTGGACAACAGCTTTCCCGCAGAGCTGTGGCGCGAAATGGGAGATCTTGGCCTGTTGGGCATGACCGTCGAAGAGGAATTTGGCGGCACCGCGATGGGCTATGTCGCCCATACCGTCGCGGTTGAGGAGATCGCGCGGGCCTCGGCCTCTGTGTCCTTGTCCTATGGGGCGCATTCCAACCTGTGCCTGAACCAAATCCGGTTGAATGGCACGGCGGAGCAAAAGGCAAAGTATTTGCCAAAGCTGTGTTCAGGGGAGCATGTGGGGGCCCTGGCCATGTCAGAGCCGTCGGCGGGCAGCGATGTCGTGTCGATGAAGTTGCACGCGGAAAAGCGCAATGATCACTACAGGTTGTCGGGCAACAAATACTGGATCACCAATGGGCCGGATGCGGACACGCTGGTGGTCTATGCCAAAACCGACCCGGAGGCCGGATCGCGTGGGATGACGGCGTTTTTGATTGAAAAGTCGATGAAAGGGTTCAGCACGGGCGCGCATTTTGACAAGCTGGGCATGCGCGGTTCCAACACCGCAGAGCTGATCTTTGATGAGTGCGAGGTGCCGTTTGAAAACGTGCTGGGCGAAGAGGGGCGCGGGGTTGCCGTGCTGATGTCGGGCCTTGATTACGAACGGGTTGTGCTGGCGGGCATTGGTTTGGGCATCATGGCCGCCTGTCTGGATGAGATCATGCCCTACATGGCGGAGCGCAAGCAATTTGGCCAGCCCATTGGGAACTTTCAGCTGATGCAGGGCAAGATGGCGGATATGTACACGGCGATGAATTCATCGCGGGCCTATGTCTATGAGGTCGCCAAGGCGTGCGACCGTGGGGATGTGACCAGACAGGATGCCGCCGCCTGCTGCCTTTACGCCTCAGAGCGGGCGATGGTGCAGGCGCATCAGGCGGTGCAGGCCATGGGCGGTGCGGGGTATCTGAGCGACAATCCCGTGGGCCGTATTTTCCGCGATGCCAAGCTGATGGAGATTGGCGCGGGCACGTCGGAAATTCGGCGCATGTTGGTGGGCCGCGAAATGATGTCTGCGATGGGGTGAGGCCCGCTTGGCCCCCATAAAAAGGAAACTGCGATGAAACTCACGTCACAGGCCGTGCCGTCCTCAGAGGCCTTCAAGGCAAACAAGGCCGCGCATCTTGCGGCTTTGGCGCAGGTGGAGGAGGCCGCACAGGCGGCGGCCTTTGGGGGGGGCGAAAAATCCCGTGCGCGTCATGAAAGCCGGGGCAAGATGCTGCCGCGCGAGCGGGTGGCAAACCTGCTGGATGCAGGATCGCCGTTTCTGGAAGTGGGCGCCGTAGCCGCGCATGGGCTTTATGACGGGGCAGCACCCTGTGCGGGTGTGATTGCGGGCGTCGGGCAGGTGGCCGGTCAGGACGTTATGGTGATTTGCAACGATGCAACCGTCAAAGGCGGGACATATTACCCGATGACGGTCAAAAAGCACCTGCGCGCACAGGAGATTGCGGAGGAAAACAATCTTCCTTGCGTCTATCTGGTCGACTCAGGGGGCGCAAACCTGCCCAATCAGGATGAGGTTTTCCCGGACCGCGATCACTTTGGCCGGATTTTCTATAATCAGGCGCGGATGAGCGGGAAGGGCATTCCGCAGATTGCCGTCGTGATGGGGTCTTGTACGGCGGGCGGGGCCTATGTGCCTGCGATGTCGGATGTGACGATCATTGTAAAGGAACAGGGGACGATCTTTTTGGCCGGGCCGCCCCTGGTCAAAGCGGCGACGGGTGAGGTTGTCACGGCCGAGGATCTGGGCGGCGGTGATGTGCACACGCGGCTGTCTGGCGTGGCGGATTATTTGGCGGAGGATGACGCCCATGCGCTGGCCCTCGCGCGCCATGCGGTGGGACAGTTGAACCGGACCAAACCGCACACAGTGGAATGGGCCAACGCCGAAGAACCGGCCTATGATCCGGCTGAGATGTTGGGCGTGGTCCCCGGCGATCTGCGCACGCCTTATGACATCCGCGAGGTGATCGCGCGGGTGGTAGATGGCAGCCGGTTTGATGAGTTCAAGGCGCGCTTTGGTGAAACGCTTGTTACTGGATTTGCCCATCTCAAAGGCTGCCCAGTCGGGATCATTGCCAACAATGGCGTGCTTTTTTCTGAGGCCGCGCAAAAGGGTGCGCATTTTGTGGAACTGTGCTCGCAGCGCGGTATCCCACTGGTTTTCCTGCAAAATATCACCGGGTTCATGGTCGGGCGCAAATACGAAAACGAAGGCATCGCGCGGCACGGGGCCAAGATGGTCACGGCGGTGGCCTGTACCGAAGTGCCCAAGATCACCATGCTGGTGGGTGGTTCTTTTGGCGCAGGTAACTACGGCATGGCAGGGCGCGCCTATTCCCCTCGGTTCATGTGGACCTGGCCCAATTCGCGTATCTCTGTGATGGGCGGCGCGCAGGCGGCGGGGGTGCTGGCAACCGTGAAACGCGATGCAATTGAGCGGGGCGGCGGGGAATGGTCAGAGGCCGAAGAAGCCGCGTTTATGCAGCCGACAATTGACATGTTTGAGGAGCAAAGCCATCCGCTTTATGCCTCTGCGCTGCTGTGGGACGACGGGATTGTGGATCCGCGCAAGACGCGCGATGTGCTGGCGCTGTCACTCAGGACCAGCCTGAACGCGCCGATCAAGGAGACCCGTTTTGGCGTGTTCCGGATGTGAGGGTGCAGCGGTTTTGGTGTTATATTGAGCGGCTCCGCAGACGCAGCGCTACATTGGGGGCCAGCCCCCAAACGAGAGGTACATTGGGGGCCAGCCCCCAAACCCCCGGGAAGAGTTAAGGCCAGAAAGAGGAAAAGAGATCATGTTTGACACGATCCTGATCGCGAACCGGGGGGAGATTGCCTGTCGGGTGATTGAGACGGCGCAGTCCATGGGCGTGCGCTGCGTTGCTGTTTATTCAGATGCGGATGCGGCGGCCAAACATGTGCAAATGGCAGATGCCGCGGTGCATATCGGTGGCTCGGCCCCGGCGGAGAGCTATCTGCGCGGGGATGCGATCATTCAGGCGGCGCGTGAGACAGGTGCGCAGGGCATTCACCCCGGCTATGGTTTTTTGTCCGAGAACCCTGATTTTGTCGATGCGGTTGCGGCGGCCGGGTTGACCTTTATCGGGCCATCGGCCGAGGCCATTCGGGCGATGGGGCTGAAAGATGCGGCCAAGGCGCTGATGGTGGAGGCGGGCGTGCCTGTGGTGCCAGGATATCACGGCGCGGATCAGGATGATGCGCTGTTGGCCAAAGAGGCGGAGAAAATCGGCTATCCCGTGCTGATCAAGGCGGTGGCCGGGGGCGGCGGTAAGGGGATGCGTCTGGTAGAGGACGCAAATGGCTTTCAGGCGGGGTTGGAATCAGCGCGATCAGAGGCCAGGACCGCATTTGGCAACGCGGATGTTCTGGTTGAGAAATTTATCACCCAACCCCGTCACATTGAGGTGCAGGTCTTTGGGGATGGCACAAAGGTAGTGCATCTGTTCGAGCGCGACTGCTCACTTCAGCGGCGTCATCAAAAGGTGATTGAGGAAGCCCCCGCACCGGGCATGACACCCCAGATGCGCGCGGCCATGGGGGCCGCAGCGGTGCGCGCGGCAGAGGCGATTGGGTATGCGGGTGCAGGCACGGTTGAGTTTATTGTGGATGGCTCACGCGGGCTGTCATCCGATGGGTTCTTTTTCATGGAAATGAACACGCGGTTGCAGGTGGAACATCCTGTTACCGAGGCGATTACGGGTGTTGATCTGGTCGAATGGCAATTGCGGGTTGCTGCGGGAGAGCCTTTGCCCGCAGCGCAGGAGGATCTGTCTATCACCGGCCACGCTTTTGAAGCACGGCTTTATGCCGAAGATGTGCCAAAGGGGTTTTTGCCCGCCACAGGAACGCTGACGGATTTGCGGTTTGCACCCGATGCGCGCGCGGATTCAGGTGTGCGGGCCGGCGATGTGATTTCGCCGTTTTATGATCCGATGATTGCCAAAGTCATCGTGCATGGCGCGACGCGGGACGTGGCCTTGTCAAAGCTGCGCCGGGCATTGCGGACCTGTCATGTGGGCGGCACGGTGACGAACCTCGCGTTTCTGGGCGCATTGGCGGCACATGAGGGGTTTCGCCGGGGGGAGGTGGATACCGGCCTGATTGCCCGGGATATTGAGACGCTGACAGAGGTGCCAGCACCCGCACCACGCCATGTGGCTCTGGCCGGCATGGCCGCATTGGACCTGTTGGAACCACGCGGGGAAACGGGTTTTACGCTGTGGGAGCCATTGCTGCGGTCGATCACCCTGCGTTTTGGCGGGGAGGAGCATCTGCTGAAAGTACGCGTGCTGGGGCCAGACCATCAAAAATGGATTCTGGGCGATGCTGAGATTGACGCGGTACGGCGCGGTGCGGATTGGATCATTGGCGGACAGCGCGCCGCGACGGTTGCCGCCGTGCAGGGCGTGATCACTGTTTTTGATCATTACGGATTGATCTTTGAGGTGGTTGACCCGCTGGAGCGCGCGGCAGGGATGGCGGGGGATGGTAATCTGGTGGAGGCCCCGATGCCCGGTGCCGTGCGGCTGGTCGCGGCAGAGGTGGGGCAAGTGGTGGCGCAAGGCGACCGGCTTGCCGTGCTGGAAGCGATGAAGATGGAGCACGCATTGTTGGCGGCGCGCGATGGGGTTGTCGCAGAAGTGCTGGTGGCGGTTGGTGATCAGGTCGAGGCGGGCGCGGCTCTGGTGCGGCTGGAGGCCGAGGCATGATCAAGCTGCATCATTGTCCGCAAACACGCTCCATGCGGTCCCTTTGGCTGTTGCACGAATTGGGCGTTGAATTTGAGGTGCAAGAGCATCGTTTTGACAAGAGCCTGCGGCACGCCGACTATCTCGACGTCTCCGCAGCGGGGCGTGTGCCCGCGTTGGAGCTGGACGGTGCCCGCCTGTTTGAAACGGGCGCAATTACCCAGGCGCTGTGTGAGCGATTTTCCCCCGACGGCCTTGGGCGCGGGGTCGGGCATTCAGAGCGGGCGGAGTGGCTGGTTTGGGTGCATTTTGCCGAAACCATCAGCCAGCACACTGCCGCGTTGACGCAGCAACATGTGGCGCTGCGCGAGGACCACATGCGCAGCCCCATTGTGATGAAGCTGGAGACCGCACGGTTGGGCAAGTGTTATGATGCCATTGAGGCACACTTGCGCAAGGTGGGCACAGCGGCCCTGCTGCCCGGCGGGTTTTCGGCGGCGGATATTTCGGTGGGGCAGGCGGTCTATATGTCGCGCTATTTTACATCGCTTTTGCGCCACCCGCTGGTGTCGGCCTGGTACACGGAGATCACCGCGCGGGACGGGTTTCAAAAAGCCTTGCCCGCACCCGGCAGTGGGATTTACACGCAGGATTTTTACCCCGCCTGGGCGATGCCCTGAGCGGGCGGTTTGAAAAAGAGCGGCAGATACGGTGAAGCCTGCGGCAGATGACTGGCCGGGCCAATACTTCTGCCCTAGGGTGATGTGACGTTTGAATTTGGGGGACTGACATGAGCCTGGGACCATGCGAAATATTTGAGGTTGGCCCGCGCGATGGGCTTCAAAATGAGGCATCTGCGATTGCGGTTGCCGACAAGGTGGCGCTGATCGACACGCTGAGTGGCGCGGGGTTTTCACGTATTGAATGCGCGAGCTTTGTCAGCCCCAAATGGGTGCCGCAGATGGCGGGCTCTGCCGAGGTGATGGCGCGGATCAACCGCGCAGACGGCGTGCGATACGCCGCGTTGACGCCAAACATGCGCGGTTATAACGACGCGATTGCCGCTGGTGTGGATGAGATCGCCGTGTTTGGGTCCGCATCGGAGGGGTTTTCGCAAAAGAACATCAACGCCTCCATTGCGGAATCACTGGAGCGGTTTGCGCCCGTTCTGGAGGAGGCGCGCCATATTGATTTGCCCGTGCGCGGCTATGTGTCTTGTGTGGTTGAGTGCCCCTATGATGGTGCCGTCGCGCCGGCCGCGGTGGCCGAGGTTGCGGACAGGTTGTTTGCGATGGGATGTTATGAGATTTCATTGGGCGACACGATTGGGGCGGGCACCCCGGACAGTATTGCAAGAATGCTGCTGGCGGTGCGCGATGTGGTGCCAGCGGGGCGTTTGGCCGGGCATTATCATGACACCAATGGGCGTGCGATGGACATGATAGATGCCTCGCTGAGCCTTGGGGTGCGGGTGTTTGATGCCGCAGTCGGGGGCCTTGGGGGCTGTCCCTTTGCGCCGGGGGCAGCGGGCAATGTCGCCACGGAGGCGGTGAACGCGCATCTGAGCGCGCTGGGGTATGAAACCGGGTTGGATCAGGCCGTGATCGAGAAGGCAGCGGGACTGGCACAGGCGATGCGAGGGTAGGCATGTTTAACACGTTGACGCTGGCGGTGGAAGCGCGCGGGGTTGCGACATTGACGCTGAACCGGCCAGAAAAACACAACGCCATGTCCGCAGAAATGCTGCAAGAGCTGACCGCCGCCGCCGCACAATTGGGCGCCGATGATGCCGTGCGGGTTGTGGTGTTGACGGGTGCGGGCAAATCCTTTTGCGCCGGGGGCGATCTGGCCTGGATGGCGGCGCAGCGCGAAATGGACAGCCAGACGCGCGC
>CALFWM010000090.1 GCA_937928635.1 uncultured Sulfitobacter sp.
GCCCCAGCTGCGTTTGTTGGCTGTCAAACGCTCCAGCCAATCCGCAATCTCTTTGTTCTCGTCGCTCAGCACAGGGCTGTAACGATAGCAGGTCTCGCTGATCTCAAAGGCACGACAGGCCAACGCGATACTTACGCCGTAAAGGGTTCCAAGCGCTGACCGTTGAGCGCCCATTCGACCTCAAAGGTCAGACGCTGCACAGCATTCCAGGCGGCAAGCGCATCGCGATAGCGGGCGAAACCAGGCCTGTCGGGCTTGCAGGCGAGCGATGAGACGAAATATGCGATGTTGCCGTTGAGGATCTGATCGGAGAGAGCCTCGGCCCAAGGTAGCTCTGATTGGAGCACGGCGTGATAGCCGAATGTTGTTCTGGTTTCGGCTGCTTCACCGGCACCGTTTCTACAACCAGTGATCAGGCACATCAGGTCTTCGGGTGTTCCGAGATATTGGTCGATGCCTTCTACAATGCATTTAGCCTCAAAAGGGCTGATGGCGGGGGCGATAATGAGATCGGCTAAACCAAGCGCGGCGAGTTGCGGTTCATCCAGCCGAGCCTTTGTGTCGATTAGAAGAACATCAATGCCACGGACATCAGCAGCGGCGGCGCTGTCCTCCACCTCATCACGCGTTCTGCATTCGATCAGCTCTAGTTGCGGCGGTCGGATTTTGCAGGCTGCCATTTGCGTCACCCAGTTCTGCAGTGTTGAGGGTTGTTGGCCTTTGGGGCTGGTCGCCGCCTGATCTGTGCAGTCCATCACCGCAACCCGCTTGCCTTGCGCGAGAAAACCAGACGCAAGCGCCATCGTTGCAATGGTGCGGCCAGAGCCGCCTTTGTTGGCGAAGAAGGTGATGGTTTGCATGGCTCGTTCTTTCGGTTTTGGACACTCAGCATCGCTAAGCATCCTGCAAATTACATATTATAGTTGATAACATTAAAGTATGTAATTCTCAATCGTGCGCGCATGGATATGCGCAAACTCGTTGGTCAAAATTTCTCTCGATTACGAAGAGAGAAGGGTCTTACCCAAGAAGATGTTGAGGCGCGATCGGGATTTAGCCAGCAATACCTCAGTGGCTTGGAACGCGGTCAGCGAAATCCAACGATCATAACGCTCTATGAACTCGCGCAAGCTTTGGGCGTAAGCCATGTCGAGCTAGTGAAGCCACCAGGTTCGGCACAGATATAGCAACCTGACTTGCCTTTTCGAGAAAGCTGTAGATCCGAGTTGCCATTAGCCGTCAAAGATCATCCTTGCTCGGCCACGGATTCCTGCAAAAGTAGAGTTCGATAAACCATCCGGAAAGCCAGGAGGAAGTGCTGACTGTGTTTCTTCGATCGCGCGATCCAACTGCTCTAGTGTGTCGTCGATTGCGCTGTCCGCCAAGTCCTGTCCCAGGCCGACCATCTTTGCGGTCTCAAGAAAGTGCCTGCGCACAACTTCATTGATCCGATAATGGTTTTGATCGCCAACGCTCATCGCCAATCGCATGCGATTGTGCCGGATTTGACCATCATCGACCGCCTTCTGCGCCGTAAGCACGTCGTAAAGTGGCGTCATCCGAAACCCGCCACCGGGGCGCAAAGCAATGCTAAAGTTCTTTGCGTGGCCGTCCGTCGCGCCGAGAAGCCAAAACAACAGCTGCGCTTTGAAGAAAGCAAGGCGATCCTCGTTCGGACGGTCACTGCCAGCCAACAGACGCATGCCATCAGCGATGCCAGGGCCGCCGTCCATCTGGTATTTCTGGCTAGGCGGGATGCTGAGCGCTTGGCAAAAATCCTCTTGGGGCAGACGGATAAGCCTTCCATCGCGAGTCCAACGCCGATCAAAACGGGTGACGGAAAGCGCGCGAACGTCTTCAAAGTCCACGATTTCCACTTCGGCTACTTCCATACCCATCTCACGGCAGAACGTCATGCAAAGGAATTCGTTTTCGACACTGTCTGACAGGTTGATGCCGTTCGGCAGTATGCCGAGCTGTGTCTTGAGAATGCGCGTTGTCGGCGTCATGCCGTGTGGCCTGATCCAATCACCGTCTTTGCGCAGCAATGCCGTCTTTTCCTGCGCGCCAGCCAGTGAAATTCGGAAATCGTCCTCTTCAATCCCTAGCGGAGCTGTTGCGAGGTTCCGAAGCAGTGCTGCAATCTGCGCGTCGGACACGGGTTCACCATCCAAACCCGTTTGTTCCACTGCGACGTCTTCGGTCACAAATTGCAGCGCGCCGACGCAATCACGACCAATCTTTTCCAGCATGCTGTAAGCGTCTGTACCACCCGCACCGACCTTGGCTGCAACCCGTTCTCGGATTGCTGAGTTGTCGGGAAGTAGGTTTTCCAGATAGGCGATGACCGGTGCGCCCTGGTGCGCTTGCTCTTGAAGCGGCAGGGATAGCGAGATGGGCAAGGCATGCTCCCACGCCAGCCATTCTTGCTCATATCGGAACGTGACCGCGCCACTGCGCGCCATGTCGATATCCCCAACCAACCGCCCATTCAGCAATGCTGTCAGCTTTCGGGCCATCAGAATATATCCTCGATGTCAGGCTGGTTCGCGCCGCGATCATTGATCCGAAATTCGAGATCGAGCGCCATCATGATTGCGAGGATCGTTTTGATCTGCGTGCCTGCGTCTCCGTTTTCGGCCGACGAGATTGTGGCCACGCGCAAGCCAGACCGCGCGCTGACGTCCTTTTGCGTCCATCCCTTGGCTTTCCGGGCACGCCGCAGGGCTGTTCCAATATGTTCTGGTGTGCGGGCGAGGGTTTCCATGGCGCTGCTCCTTTACGCTGGAGCGTATATAAATAAAAATTACGCCACAACGTATATTTCAGATAATTACGCTAAAGCGTAACAACACAACAACATCGCCTATCTTCAGTCTAACAACCGATACATGTGACCATTCAAGTGCGCCACCTCAGACAGGCCCGCCGCCCGCCAGCGCCTCAACCGAGCGCCTTCAGGCACGACAATCACGGTACGACCACGAAAATCAACCAACTCGATGCCGACCCGGTCCCGAAGAGTGACGAAATGCTCAAGCTCTTGGCGAACGACATCCCTCTCGTCCGACAAAGAGGCCAGATCAGCTCCAATTTCAGTAAGCTGTTCAGCGGCAACTTCGCTTCGGCGCGCAAGATCAGCTTGGAGGTCAGCCAAGGCTGCTTCCCCCTCTTCACCCACAACGACGATTTCCTCCGCATACCTCTCTCGCAAAAGCGAGGCATCATTCTCAGCGGCAGCTTTTACCTTGGCCCCAGACCAGAATGCAAAGGCGACGACCGCTATCGCAAATATGGCTGCGGCAATGGCACCACCCCCGACATACAACCAGAGCTGGCGAATCCGAGGGAAAGTCGCGCTGATCCGGCATATTGCGGCCTTTCGACCAGGCGACATCGACACACCATTGGCCTCAGCAAAAGCGGCTATGCGTGCATTGGCGCGCCGTTGGCTGTGGCTGCATGAAGAAATTATCGCACACGACAAGGAACTGGAAAGCCTTGTCACCGAACGCGCGCCAGATTTGATGGCGTCGCATGGGATAGCGACACTGACAGTGGCCGAGATGTTGATCCTCGTTGGCGACGATCCAACGCGCATTCGTTCAGAAGCAGCATTCGCAAAACTTTGCGGTGTTTGTCCAATTCCGGCATCGAGCGGCAAAACACACCGCTTCCGGCTGAATCGAGGCGGCAATCGGCAGGCCAACGCAGCGCTCTACCGTGTGGTAATCGTCAGAATGCGAAGCCACGAACGGACACTAGCTTATGTCAAGAAACGTACCAAAGACGGGAAGAGCAAAAGTGAGATCATTCGTTGCCTGAAACGCTACATCGTCCGCGAAATCTACAGCCAGCTCTGTGTGCCGAAAACAGCTCAAATCTCCGCTTGACGAATATAGGAGCTTCAACGCCATGTGCGAAAGCTTCTTCGCCACGCTGGAATGCGAACTGCTCGACCGCCGCAAGTTCCGCACCAAGGCTGAGGCGCGGGTGGCCTGCTTCGAGTTCATCGAAGGTTGGTACACCCCTTCTCGCCGACACTCGGCTTTGGGCTATACGTCTCCCATCAACTACGAAAGGACCGCCGGTGAAGGGCTGGAACCTCTAAGCCCGTAACCGTCCATCAAACCGGGGGAACTTCAACTCTAGTGTGCATCTCGAGACTGATCAGCGCAACCAATGACATAGTGATCTTACACATTTTGTTAAATTTCCTTTGTTTTCAGACAGGGATGCGAGCCTGCCGGGGTCACCAGACGTTCATAATTTCGCTTTCTTTTTATCATGTTGGGGCATGGTTTTGTCCAACCTGTATGAATGGTTGGACAAATTATTGAGGCCAAGCAGCACCAAAACATCTGCCACCATCTTGGCGCGCTTTGCTCCTAGTACGTATCTGCGGGCTTCGCGTGGGTCTTTATGAGCGAGGAAAGCAATAATCTGAGACTCTGACGCACTACGTTCTGCCAAACGGGTTGCACCGTGTTTCCGCAGGCCATGAGCGCGACAAACGTCAGGCAGCTTGGCGGCAATGCATTGCTTCCTGAACCAGTTCCCGAAACCCTCAACCGTGAAACGGGTGCCTTTGCTGTGCAGAAAGACAAGGGCCTGATTGGTGGGAACCAGTGGCAGTTCGTCTCGCAATTCCGGCAAAAACTCCAGGGGCAACGTGACGTCCTGTCCAGTCTTGCCTCTGCGATACCAGATGTTCGGCCCCTTGATGTTCTGACGACCCATGGCGCAGGCGTCTTGGCGCGCTGCTCCTGTGCCTCACATCAGTTCTAGTGCGAGACTCCCCGACAAGTGATGTTCGCGGTATTTCACCACTTTCATTATTGTCCATGTGTGAAAGCCGGAGCGTTTGATCTTGCGGCGCTCTACCTCATCAACCAGGTGAGCGCTGTTGTAGCCTAGGATCAATGGGTCCTGACCTTAGAATGCACGCGGCTGTTTTCAGTTTCATAGCGGGTGTCATACTGTCGATGCTCATGTTGGGTCGCTCGTTGTTGTAAGTCCAGAACCATTCAGGCGCAGCCAATGGTTCGGGCAGGTTTTGGCGGGGCGGGCCTTTGCCACTAGGATCACGCCCTATGCAAAGCCATCTTGCTCATCCAAACGCTGTTTTGTAGTGTCCGCGCAGTGGCGGGGTAGAGCATGAAATTGAAAAAATATGCGGCAGCATTGGGCAATCCTGCAATGCTATTTTACAAGCTGTGCAGAAGTTACGTGCGGACATATGAGGGATATTCCTACCGCTTTTCCAAGAACGGTGAGGCACAGCTGCTCAAACAGCTCAGCGCGCAGAACATCAAGACGGTTTTTGACGTCGGCGCAAATGTCGGAGACTGGAGCCTGATTGCTGGTGCCGGTTTGTCTGATGCTGACATCCACGCCTTTGAACTCTCTGACACCACATTTTTAGAACTGAAACGGGCGGCTGATCGGCATGGGTTCAAAGCCAACAACTTTGGGCTGTCAGACCAGGATGCCGAAATCGTCTATAAGAACTATGGCGATGGCTCGACGCTAAACACCATCGTTGCGGGGGCTGACTTTCACGATGCCAATATTCCGGCGCAGGAAAAACGCGCGCGGGTGATGCGGGGTGATGACTATTGCGCGACAAATGGCATTGATCACATTGATTTTCTAAAGATTGATGTGGAGGGTGCGGAGCATCTGGTGTTGGATGGATTTAAGAATATGCTGTCCAGAGGCCGTATTTCCGTTATTCAATTTGAATACGGTTACGTCAACGGCGACGCGCATTTCCTGATGAAAGACTTTTTTACGCTTTTCAAAGCGCATGATTACGTTATCGGGCCGCTCAAACCCAAGGGTGTCATCTTTGGAGACTTTGACTACCGGTTGAACGATTTCAAATCAGGTCCCAATTACGTTGCCGTTGCCAAAAGTCGGACTGATTTGATTAAGGCGGTGCAAGGGCCCTCTATCAAAGGGTTCTTTTGATCAGGGGTTTGATCAGACCACAGGAACAGCATCTGCCCTGACCTGCGAAATTGCCTCTATGTAACGGCGCGCATCTGATGGCAAATCTGATGAGAGGACGGGATTTGGTTTTTTGTCAGCATTCATATGATCTTTGACTGAAGCCAAAAAGGCTCCGTGATCTGCGGTGATGGTCAAATCTGGCCCTGCAACCAATCCGGGCACAGCCATGGCAACGGCAGGCAGGCTGACGGATTGATACATCTGCGCCTTGAGCGGGTTCATAAAGGTCGATACCTCATCCACCAGATGCGGGATGATGGCCAGATCAGCGCGCTGCAATTGGGTCAACGTGCGGTCTTCGTCGAGGGGCCCAAGGTAGATCGCGCGTTCCTCTTTCAGGATATCAAACAGTTGGTCCGTTGCATTGCGCGCCTCACCAATCAGGAACAGACGAATGCGCGGGTCCAGCGCGAGGGTTTTGTGGATCAGAGGCCAGTCAATCCGGTCATTCATATTGCCCGCATAGACAATATCGAACGTTGCCTTTGCAGATGCATTATTCAGCAACGGACGGTTTTGTGCGTCAAAACCGCTGGGTTGCTGATACCAGTTTGGGATCACCGTTGCAGGCCCCTGTGTGGGGATAAACAAACCGCTTTTGTCAAAATGCACGGCATTGCGCTCAGAGTTAAAGATGACGCAATTGGCGGAATTACACATCATGTAGTATTGCCGAAACACGTCCAATCGGGCTTGACCCAAGGCCCATAGCATCTGGTTGTCCACCACATCCACAATCAGCGGGTAGGGGCAGAGCAAATCAAAAACACGTTCGGCGTGCTGGATATTGGGGAACAGAATGACCGCTGTGTTGGCAGGCGAAATGTCCTGCGCCACCAGAAATTCCTCCAGCGCCAGTGGAATGTCATGGGGATCATTTGCAAATACCTGGCGGTATTCGACACCGTCCGCTGTATCCAACACCCCCTGACGTTTCAGGGTGTTCATCTCGCGCAGATAGGTGAATTCTGAAAATCCATGCACGGTTTGGCGGTAGGTTTGGTCGATGACCGGGTTCATCAATTCAAGCACGACGACGCGGTGGTCCGGGTGCGTTTGACGGTAGGATCGGCAAATTTGGTCGATCCGCCGCCCGTAAAGCCCGGCATCCTGCTGCTTCCAGACCAGGAGCAGGGTGGGCTGGGCGGTATTGGTGGTAGCGCGCAGGCTGGGGCGATCAATCGTGATCGGCAGCATCTCAGTGATGAAGGCCGGGCCGGGACCTTGTTTTGAAACGCCTTGAAGCACTGCAACAAGATCACTGTCACGTTCGCCCGTTTTGGCGACAATGGCATCGTGTCGTTCTGCCAACATATCATCCGCAGCGGTGCGTGCAGTGCAGTGTTGCAAAAACAGATTTTGCAAACCGCGGGATGGCAGGTCAGCCGTATTCCTTTCCAAAAGGTCCGCTGTTTCAGGGGCCTCTGGTGGGAAATCCAGCACCAGATGGCCGCTTTCCCCGGTCACTATGGCGCTTAGCAAAAACGCAGGCACGTCATCACCAACCATCCAGGTGGTTTCAAACAAGGCACCCATGGCCTGCGACATACGCGCATAAAGGTACCGGCGGGACCACGGCAGTGTCACCAGTGTTACGTCAGTCAAAGACAAGGTCGGCTCCAGTTCCAGCCCAACCACATCTTTTTGAAAGCAGAACAATACCACAGGACGGTGCGGTTTGACCGCGCGATAAAGGGCGCAGGCCCGGTGCATCGCGTGGTGCGCGCCGTCGCCACAGATAATCGCGACTGCACCCGGCTGCCGCGCAATTTTGGTGGCTTGCGAAAGCTGCTGCATAACGCTGAGTTCACGGCTGGTTTCTGTTGCTGTGCGCACCTCGCACAGTACAGTCTGCTCGCCGTCAGCCATCGACAAGGCAAGCTCATCACCGGCTGCAATACCACTGATGTAAAAAACGTGTTGGGTGCTGAAACCCGGCTGATCCGCCACGGGTGCGACCTCAGCTGACAGCCACGCAGGGCGCCCCGCAATCATCAGGATTGGGGCGGCCTCCTCAGGGGTGGCGTTTGTCAAAATTTCCAACCGTCCGCCGGTGATGGTATGAATTTTGGCAAAAGGGGCGTTTTGTGGCTGCTGTTTGCGTGCCAATTGTCGTGCGACGTTATCAAAATGCACCGGTTGAGGCATGGCAGCGTTTGCGGCCTTTTTCTTCTGGATGGAGCGCATCAGCCGACTCAGCAGCGGCCTTTCAGCGGTGGCACGGTTTAAGAAACGGCGCGCGTTCGTGGTCATTTCCAGCACATGTTCGGTGCCTGCAATTCTACCAATAATGCTGCCGGGTCTTTCATCCTTTGCCAGAAACCCGTTTGGCAAGGTGACGGAAAACCCATGGCACCCCTCTCCAATGCCCTTTTGACGCAGGTCCGCGCGCATCAGATTGGCGCGAATGGCAATTACCACGCCTGCCCTGTTGCGCAACTCAACAAAAAATATCGTGTTCGGGTTTTGCGGGTCCCACGCCGCCCCTGCGATGGTCCGTTCATCAACGACTTCTATGAAACCCTGAATCATGGGGAGAGACTTTCATTAACGATGAGCGACCCTAAAGTCTGTGCGCACCAAAGGAAACACATGTTGTCGCCCTTACCGCACTGTTAGCTTTTGTTCTGGGCACTGTCCGTGGGTGTTTCGCAGTAGCGAAACGGTTTTACAATCCCTTGACGCGGTAAGGGCGATAGACGAATAGGAAAATTCGATCCCTCAATCCCATTCGCTAGAGATGCCTCATGACCACGCTGATTACCCCCGTTATCCTTTGTGGCGGATCAGGCACGCGACTGTGGCCTTTGTCGCGCAAAAGCTATCCCAAACAGTTTGTTGATCTGGTGGGGGAGGGGAGCCTGTTTCAGCAATCGGTCGCGCGGGTGTCCGCGCCCCCGTTTGCGGCACCTGTTCTTGTCACCAACGCGGACTTTCGGTTTATCGCCACGCAGCAGTTGAACGAAATTGATGTGGATCCCGGTAAGATCCTGATTGAACCTTCTGCCCGCAATACAGCACCCGCACTTTTGTCAGCAGCACTGGCTGTGTACCGTGATGACCCCGATAGCCTCATTCTGGCGGCACCGTCTGATCACTACATTACTGAGTCGCAGGGTTTCAGAGAGATTGTGCAGCGTGGGATTGAGGCGGCGCTGGATGGGCGGATCGTGACCTTTGGCATTGTGCCGGATCGGCCCGAAACCGGCTATGGCTATCTGGAGTTGGCCCATTCTAATAGTGCCGTCGCCCCCTTACAGCGTTTTGTCGAAAAGCCTGACGCGGCGCGCGCGCAGGCAATGCTGGCAGAGAGCCGATACCTTTGGAACAGCGGCATTTATCTTTACACGGCGGCAACGCTGATCCGTGCATTTGAAACCCACGCGCCCGCGTTACTGACGCAGGTGCGCGCAGCAGTTGATGCAGCAAAGGCTGATCTGGGCTTTTTGCGGCTGGATGCTGCTGCCTGGGACGCCTGCGAGGATATTTCTGTTGATTTTGCGATCATGGAAAAAGCGGACAACCTGAGTGTTGTGGCGTTTGATGGGGATTGGTCTGATCTGGGCGGCTGGGAGGCTTTGCACCAGCATTCAGGTGCCGATGCGAAAGGGGTTGCGCTTCACGGAGCCGCGCGTGCGATAGACTGTCAAAACACCCTGCTCAGAACAGAAAGCGATACGCAGCAATTGGTGGGATTGGGGCTTGATAACATCGTGGCCGTTGCCATGCCCGACGCTGTGCTGGTGGCGGACCGCAGCCGGGTTGCAGAACTGGGCGATGTGGTCAAACAAATGCGGAAAGAAGGGGTGTTGCAGGCGGATAGTTTTCCCAAAGATCACCGGCCTTGGGGATACTTTGAAACGCTTACACTGAGCGCGCGTTTTCAGGTCAAACGCATCGTCGTGCACCCCGGTGCCGCCCTGAGTTTGCAAAGCCACTTTCACCGGGCCGAACACTGGATAGTGGTTGTCGGCACCGCAGAGGTAACAGTGGATGAAGAGGTGACGCTGGTCTGTGAAAACCAGTCCGTTTATATCCCGCTGGGCGCTGTGCATCGTATGATAAACCCGGGCAAAGTGCCCCTTGAACTGATCGAGGTGCAGACCGGTGCCTATCTGGGTGAGGATGATATTGTGCGCTACGAGGATGTTTATGCGCGCGGTCAAGGTGCCAAGGGATAAGCACAGGATCACGCCACGCCGCTTGCAATGCTTTGGCAAATGCGGGTCAGGTGTTTCTGGGTTTTCGGCCTTGGGATGTCGATGAAAGGTAACGCGTCAGATGAGCATGGAACAAAGCGCGCTTGCTGCGATCAGGCAGAGGCTGGACGGCGCTGACCGGGCCATTGCCGCCGAAGACTTTGAACGCGCACTTGCGTGTTCCGCCGATGTCAACAGTATGTTGGATACATTTGGCTATGACACGCGCATTGCCACGGATGGCAAGGTGCGGCCTTATTCGATCATCGTGGTGGCGCATCAAAAGGTTGCCGATCACGCCCTACTGATTGCCGTCTTGCTGGGTCTTGATCCCGCGCGGTTTGAGCTGATCTTTGTCGAAAACGCGGATGCGCCTATATTTGATATTTCACCCCAACAGGGTGCAGGCAATCTGCGCCTGATCCACCTTGGGGCAAACCTGGGGGTGGGCGTTGCCCGTAATATTGCACTGCGCGTGGCAACGGGGGCGGGCAGTATCCTGATTGATGATGATGGGCTGACCCGTGCGGATGACATTGAACAGCTGATCACCTTGTTTGAGGATGCACAAGCGATTGCCGTACGCGGTAAGGTGCTGCCCAAAACAGGCACAGAAACCCCGCCTCCGCATTACGACCCTGGCACGCGTGTCATGCAATCTGCCTGCAACATCGAAGGGTTTTCCATTTGGCGCACAGCAGCGGTTGTACAGGCTGGTGGATTTGATCCGATCCTGTTTGGCCATGAGGGGCTTGAACTGACCGCGCGGTTGTTTCCATCCCACGGGCCAGAGGCGTTTTTGTATCAACCCACAGCGGTTTTGCGCCATGACTTTTATCAAGGCCCGCAAAAAGTCAGCGAAAAGATGGCGCGGTATGGCAGGCTCAGCGGATACATCTGTCGCAAAATTCCGCATTTTCTGGAAACCCTCGGTGTCTTTGACAAAGCGCAAACCGCGCCAGGCCCTTTTGCCCAGTTACAGCACCGTATTGAATTTGTGCGCCACGCGCGCGATGCGCCTGAAGTGCCGCCCGTTTCCATTCTGACCACCTGCTACAATGGCGCGGCGTTTATCGACGATTTTGTGCGTGGCCTGACCGCACAAACGGATCAGAATTTTGAGTTGGTTTTTGTGGATGACGGGTCTGAGGATGACAGCGTCACGCGCCTGTCACAGGCTTTACCCGGTCACATACCCCGGCAGATCATCACCAATGCCCATGGCGGCAGGGGGCATGCGCTAAACACGGCCTTGCAGGCGGCGCAGCATGATACCTGCCTGATAGCAGATGTGGATGATATCCCGCTGCCCCAGCGGGTCCAATGGACCAAGCAGGCCTATGTGATGTTCCCAAGCGCGGCATTGATTGGGTTCATGATTTTTGATCAGCATTTTGCGGCACGGGCCAGTCGGCCACTGCCCCGGTCCGCCGTGCCCCTGTCTGTGCGCGCTTATTTTGGCATGCCTGCACCTTTTCCCGGGCTGTCGTTTCGCAAGTCGTTGATCACGCAGCGTTTTGACAGTGACCTTACGGCAGGCATTGATTGTGATTGGCTGTATCGCACGCTGATGCAGGACAAATGTGATGGGTATCTGCTACCGCTGAACGCGACGTTTTACCGAACCCACCCTGATCAGATCACCGCCGGGGGGCGGGCGCAACAACAGTCCGTATCGTCACAACATCTGCGCTCGCGCCATGGCGCTTTGGACGTCCCTGACGGCAACCGTACTCTTGATATGTTCGCAGGCTGGGGGTCAATTGAAAACAGCGCTGACCTGGAGCGGCTGACGGAGTATGGTTTAAACATCCTTGCTGATGCGGCTGCCGCAGGGCGGCCCAATCTGCCCGATTTGCAGCGTGAGATGTTTACCTATCTGGCGGAGCGGAAAAGCGAATGGCTGCAGAGGGCAGAGCAACAGTTGCAAGATCAGGTTGCACAATTGAACCACGCGGTTGAGAGTGTGACACATTCCCTTGATACGGTGCATCAGTCCCGCTCATGGACCCTCACCAAACCCCTGCGGCTTTTGGGAAAGATGTTTTGCTAGGGGTAGTGTGGTATGTCTTAGACACATTCCTAACATGTATTTTGGCGATAGTCGGCTGGACCTCATTTTCCCGATCTGGTAGGGAAATTGTCATTCAAACTTATACTCCATATTGGCAGGTTCACGGCGGCATATGTCTCAGACTTCCACACCAGTTCGTGATGCGATCGTACCTGAAAAAGCAGGAAACAAAGACGCTGATTTGCGTCAACGTCTTGAGGTCTACAAGACAGAGCTGGCGCGGCTTTTGCGCGAAGAACAGACCTCGCAAGAGGTCATTGCCGATCTCACCGCACGGCTTACCAAGTCAGAGGAAGGCCGGGTGGCCGCCACCTGTCGCCTCGCCAGACTGGAGAGCCAGACCAGACCATTGCCATTGAACTTTACCGCAGGTGATGATGCACATGCCGGGCATGCCAGTGTCGCGCTGCAACACAACCTTGATGATGTTCGGCTTTTGACCAATGTTCTTGCACAACAACACGAGGCAAGTGCAGAAGATCAGCGCACCATAAAGCAGTTGAATCGTAAACTGGCAGAAACAGAGCAATTGTACCAAGTTGCTGAGCACGCCCGGACTGTCATTCTTGACAGTACGTCGTGGAAATTGACAAAGCCGGTGCGCGCGCTGGTTTCCATATTTAGAAAAACAAATTAACGCCGTCGTTGTTTCAACGCACCGGCACCCCGATACGCGCAAATCCTCAACTTGATAGTGTCGCGCGACTTAGGAGAGATTGATGACCTTGTCCCCCCGCAACCCATGGCAGAGACTAGGGTCAGTCCTGGATGCCTGCGGTCGTGGGACAATTCGCGAAGGGGAGCGCATTCTGGACGGGCTGCGCTACGATGCCGCCGTCACCGATCAGGTCTATGGCTTGTATGAAGGCCTGCTAAAGGCCTCCGCCGTGGAAAATGGCCGGGAATTTGGGGTTGGCCCGCTCAACACGCCCGCAGATTTTATGGGCCATCCAAACGGCAGGTTTCTGGCACCGTTTCGCCGCCTCAACGCCAGTCTCAGGCCCCCGCAACCTTATCCAAATGGCATGGCATTGCCCGAACTGATAGGTGAACAGAACAGCACCCGATTTTTGCGCAAGGCGGCGGCGGTGTCCGCGGGTAAGGCCATTGTGCCTCTTGGGCGGGTGCATGTCGTTATTACCGGTGACAGCACCGATGATATTGCCGGGCTGCTGGATGATCTTGCGGCACAACGTTTCGACGCCAAGGTTGATGTCACGCTCTTTGGAGAGGGCTTTAGCGGGTTCTCTGATCGCGCCAAGGTGGTCGATGGCCCATTGCTGAGCCCGCAAGGACAGGCGCAGCTGTCGCGGATTGTCGACAGGTCCGACGCTGTTGTTTTTCTGAGTGGTGCGGTGGCCCTCGACACGCTGTTCCTTGAACGTGCGGCGCAGATGTTGCGGATTTCCGAAAATGTGGTGCAGCCGCTTGCCGCACTTCCCCATACCGATGGATTGAAAAACCTCTATACCACCAGATATCTGGAGAAACAGTTTAGCAGCGCCCATCCGTTCCGTGAGATTGAGGGCCTCAACATGGTGGTTCCGACGCCTGTGCTGCGCGTGGCAGGGCTGCCGAATATTAATTTCAACGGCCCCTATCAGGCTTCCCGGGAACTGGCTTTTCGCATGACCAACATGGGGGCTTATCTGGCCCCATTGAGCGTGCCAAAGCTGGAACCTGATATGACTGGGCAGAAAGATTCGCAGGATGCCGCCCTTTATGCACAGCTATGCCCCAACAGCTGGGACCGCAAAACTGACGGGCAGTTTCAGGTGCCAAAGGTCAGTATCTATATCCCCGCCTATAATGCGGAACGGTATATTACCCGCGCCATCAACAGTGTGCTGGAGCAAGACCTCCAAGATCTTGAGGTCTGCATTGCTGATGATGGATCGACCGATGGCACAATCGCGGTACTTGAAAAACACTTTGCCCAGGAACCGCGCGTGCGCTGGGAAACCGGGCCCAACGGCGGTATCGGTCATGCCTCTAACCGCGCCATTGCCTTGTCAAAAGGGCGTTATGTCGGGCAGCTGGATTCAGATGATTGCCTGAAACCGGGTGCGGTCCGTCGCTTGGCCGAATACCTTGATGCCCACCCGCAGGTCGCATGCTGCTACGGTTCCTGTGAGCGGATAGATGCAGACGGCAATTACCTTAAGGATGAATACAGCTGGCCGGTGTTCAGCCGTGAGAAAATGATGATCACGTCCATCGCACATCATTTTCGCATGTTCCGCCGGTCCGCGTGGGAGCGGACAACCCGCTTTCGCGAGGACATCATGAATGCGGTGGATTATGATATTTTCCTCAAACTGGCGGAAACCGGGCATTTCCACCATGTTGAAGAGATCCTGTATCAGCGCCGTTGGCATGGCGAAAACACCTCTGACAAAAACGAGGTCTACCAAACCACCAACACCTACCGGGTGCAGCGTGAGGCGTTGATACGGCAGGGGTTAGACCGGTTCTGGGATGTGCATGTGCCGGACAAGGAAAACCTGCGCAGGGTCAGTTATCGGCGCAAGGGCGCGCCGATTGTACTGTTCTGGCCGGATTATTCGCGCGGTAACCCCTATCAGAACCTGCTCTACGGGGCCGCGCGTGACCGCGTTGAATTTTGCGCGGGTCGGATCGAAGAGGCCTTGCAACTGTTGGATCAGGGCCATGCCGAGCCTGAGGACGTTACCTTTCACCTGCACTGGCTGAACTTTCTCTTTGTGCATGCCGAGGATGAGGCGGATGCCCGCCTGAAAACGGATACCTTCCTGGAATTGCTGGAGGCGTTCAAGGCGCGCGGCGGCCGGGTTGTCTGGACGATCCACAACATTGTTTCCCATGAATCCCCCTATCGCCATATTGAGGTGGAATTATCGGAGCGGCTAACGGAAATTGCCGATCATCTGCATTTCCACAGTGCGGCCTCTGTTGCCGAGGTGGAGCAGGTTTTTGCGATACCAAAAAACAAACTGCTGATTGCCCGGCATGGGCATTACATCGACACCTATCCCGATTTTATCACGCGTCAGGACGCGCGGCGCGCGCTGAACATCAGCGTAGATGACGAGGTCATTTTGTTTACCGGCCAGGTGCGCCCCTACAAGGGTGTCGAAGACCTGATCGTTGCCTTTCGCGCCGTTCTGAAAGACCGCCCCAAGGCGTTGTTGCTGGTGGCAGGTCAGATGGAGTTTGACCCCCGCGTGGATGTCGCCGCAACCCTAAGTGACACAGAAAAAGAGCGGATCAGATTTACAGAACGTTTTGTGGACGAAAACGAATTGCAGGTTTTTTTCAGGGCTGCTGATATGGCGGTTTATCCCTACCGGCACATTCTGACTTCAGGGTCATTGTTGTTGGCCATTGGCTATGGTGTGCCCAGTATCATCCCCGAGGTCGGCATGACCAAAGAAGTGTTGGGGGGGCGCGATGCGGGGGTGTTGTACCCACCTGATGGCGGTGCCGCGGCGTTGAAAAGTGCCATGTCAGCCCTCTTGGCCCGCAAGGACGCTGGGACGTTGCAGACCATGGGCGAAAACGCCCGCGCTTTGGCAAAGGAACAAGTCTGGCAGGATTTTGCCGCAACCCTTGGGATTGCCTGATGGGCAAGGGGCGTGGCCCGAGGACAGCAGCGCATTCCACCGGCTCAATGCCGACGAAATGCCAATGACCTATGGCTTTACTCAGGATGTGCAATATCCTACCACCCTTTGGTATTCACCGAGGGTAACGACAGTGCTGAGGGAACTTTGCTTTGAATACGGTTGAGTCTGACGACAGTTACATCATCCTTGGTGCAGGGGCTCCGCATGCGGGCGATGGCCCGACGGCCCTGCGCGAAACCTCGGCTGGCAAACCGGTTTTGGACTGGCTGCTGGAGGCCTATGACACCCGGTTGGACGCCATTACGTTTGTCGCCGGATATCACGCAAATGACGTGAGGGCGCGGTACAAGGCGTTGAACATCATTGAAAATACGGAATGGGAGGACAGTGGCAGCCTGCATTCGCTGTTGCTGGGAAAGCCTGACCAAACCAAACCGCTGTTTGTCAGCTATGGCGATGTTCTGTTCCGCCGCAGTCTGGCCGCGGAAATGGAGCAGTCGCAAGCCCCGATCACGGTGGCCTATGACAGTTCTGTCACCAACAACCCGGAAGGTCTGGCGAGCCGCGAAAAGGTCAGCGTGCAGGATGGACAGGTCATGCGGCTGGGCTATGACATGCCCAACGCCTGGGCGGATGGTGAGTTTATCGGCGTGGTTCGGTTCTCGCCGGAGGCCGTCAGCCATCTGAACGCGCTTGAACGTGACTTGGGTGAGGCGACCCGCCAGATGAGCCTGTCAGACGCGGTTGAATACCTGCGGGCGCGGGGCCTGCGCGTTGCGGGCGTTGATGTTGCGGGCGATTGGGCCGAAGTGCGCGCATCGCGTGACATCGCCTATTTTGTGCTGGGGACAAAGGCCGAAACCCTGCAACGCCTGCGCACATTGCTCCAAACCGGCACCATTCAGGATCAGGTGTCGTTTTCTGTGGCGGATTGGCAGCGTGACCGATCGGCATTGATGAAGGCCGTGCGCGATCAACTGGTTTTGAACACCGACACCTGTTTGGTTGTCCGTTCAAGCGCCAAGAGTGAAGACACCTTCACGTCGTCCAACGCAGGGGGCTATGACAGCGTCTTGCACGTGGACCCGGACACGGGGCTGGAAGCCGCTGTGGAACAGGTCATCAGCTCCTACACCACTGCGGCGATGGATGATCAGGTGTTGGTGCAACCTATGCTGAGTGATGTGTTGCTTAGCGGTGTTGCCTTTACCCGCACGATGGAAAATCAGGCCCCCTGGTATGTGATCAATTACGAAACTTCTGGCAGCACCGAGGGGGTCACAAGCGGCGCCAGCAGTGATCACCTGACCCTTTTTGTGCGCCGTGGCACGGACCCTGCTGAGGTGGATAACCCCCATCTGGCGGCTGTGCTCACCACGATACTCGAGGTCGAGGACCGGCTGGGATACGACGCGCTCGACATCGAGTTTGCCGTTGATGGCAGCGGTGAGGTGCATATCTTTCAGGTGCGGCCCATCGCGGTGCTTTCCAGTGCGGGGCAGGTGAGTGATGACACCTATGCCAGCGCCATGGCGCAGGCCCGTACGACCTGGGATCGGTTGACCGTAACCCCGCCCTCCGTGCCGGGCACAGCCGAACCACTGTTCGGGGTCATGCCGGACTGGAACCCGGCAGAGATCATCGGCACCGCACCGGGTGAATTGGCGCGCATGTTGTATCGCCACCTGATCATGGATGACACATGGGCGACCCAACGGGCCGAATATGGATACCGCGATGTGCGCCCCAATCCGCTGTTGGTCAGTTTTGCAGGGCGCCCTTACGTGGATGTGCGCGCCAGCTTCACGTCTTTCATTCCCGCCAGTCTGGATGAGACCCTTGCCGCGCGGCAGCTTGATTTCTGTTTGAACTGGTTGCGGGCCAATCCAACCCTGCATGACAAGGTTGAGTTTGAGGTTGTGCCCACCTGCCTTGCCCCGGATTTTGATTTTTGGGAAGAACGTTTCACCAAAGAGGCCGGGTTTTCCGCGGACGACATTGCGCAGATGCGTGAAGGGCTTTTGGGCATTACGGCCCATGCGTTTACACGCTGTAATGCGGATTACGCGATGGTTGAAACGCTCATCGCGCGACACCGCAAAACGATGGAGACGCTCAAAGACCCACTGGAACGCGCCCGCGTTCTGCTGGAAGACTGCCGTCGCTACGGCACGTTACCCTTTGCCCACCTGGCGCGCAGCGGGTTTGTTGCGGTCACCTTGCTGCACGGCGCGCAGCGAATGGGCGTGATCACCGCGCAGGCGCGGGACAGTTTTTTGACCACGATCCGCACCGTCAGCCACACCTTTACCGAAGACGCGCTGAGCGTTGTGCATGACAAGATGGACTGGGATAAATTTGTCAGCAAATACGGTCATTTGCGCCCCGGCACCTATGACATCACCTCGCCGCGCTATGATGCGGACCCTGAGACGTTTTTGCGCCCCCTGCTTGCCCAGGCCGAACATGGCGCCAAGCATGAGGATACCGCAGGAGATTGGCTTAACGAACGGGCCCGGTTTCTTGAGACGCTCAAAGACATGGGGCTGCCATCGGAGGCGGATCAGGTCGAAACGTTTCTCAAGCAAGCGATTGAGGGGCGGGAATATGCCAAGTTCATTTTCTCGCGCTCCTTGTCGGATGCGATTGAGGCCTTGCAGGAATTTGGCACGACCTTGGGCCTGAGTGCAGAGACCCTTGCCGACATTCCGCTGTCAGACCTTCTGGCGTTGCGCGACACAGCCGAAGCCCCTGCCGACAGCGCCGCGCGGCTGGTCCAAATCGCTGCGCAAAATCAGCAGGCCCGCGCATTAAGTGCGGCGGTTAGATTGCCCCCGGTGATCCGGGGCAAAGCGGATTTTGAGACCTTTACTATCGGCGCGGAAATGGCGAACTTTGTTGGCCAGACCCCGGTTATCGGGGAATGTGTCGATCTGGAGCATGTGGAAAACAACAATATGCCAGAGATCAAAGACCGCATCGTCATGATCCCGCAGGCGGACCCGGGTTATGACTGGTTGTTTGGTCAGGGCATCGCAGGCCTTGTCACGATGTATGGTGGTGCCAATTCGCACATGGCCATTCGCGCCGCCGAATTTGGTCTGCCCGCCGCAATTGGGATTGGCGAACAGCGCTATCGCCACATTTGTGATGCCAAAATTTTGCAACTCGATCCGGCCAAGCAGATCCTGCAAATCGTGTCATGAAACGGCTCGTGATCTCTCAACGTGTTGATGCAATTGCTGGACGCGATGAGGTGCGCGATGGGCTCGATATCCGGTTTGCGCAGATGTTCTGGGACATCGGTTTTGTGACCTTGCCTATGTGCAGCACGCTGCGGGACAAGGCTGCGCATGTGGCCGCACTGGCACCCGACGCGATTGTGCTGAGCGGGGGCAACGACATCGGTGCGGCAGTGAACCGGGATGAGACAGAGCATGCCTTGCTGGATCACGCGGCTGCGACAGGCGTGCCCGTGTTTGCCCTGTGTCGTGGGTTGCAGATGTTGAATGTCTATCAGGGGGGCACGCTGGCCAAAATCACGGGCCATGTGGCGCAGCGCCATATCGTGACAGGCCCGCTCTATCCCGATGGGCGTGAGGTTAACAGTTTTCACGACAATTGCATTCTGCCCGAGGGCCTTGGCCGTGACCTTGAGGTGTTGGCACAGGCACCGGATGGCACCATTGAGGCTGTGCGCCATGTCTCATTGCCATGGCTTGCCGTTATGTGGCATCCAGAGCGCGAAACGCCCCATGCTGTGTCAGACATCGACCTGATGCGGCGGCATTTGACCCAGACGTAGAAAGATCACTATGAAAGCCATCATTCTTGCTGCGGGGCAGGGGACGCGCTTGCGCCCTTTGACCAACGATCGCCCGAAATGCATGGTTGAGCTGTGTGGGAAACCGCTGCTGGATCACCAGCTGGATGTGATGGCGGCGCTGGGCATCAACGACCGACATATCGTGACGGGATATCTGAGTGATCGCATCGAGCGCCCCGGCCTGACCAAGCATTTCAACCCCGATTTCGCCAGCACCAACATGGTAAACACACTGTTCTGTGCGGCTGATCTGATGACGGGTGAAGAGGATATTCTGATCACCTATGGCGATGTGGTGTATACCGCGCAGGTCCTGCAAAACATGCTTGATATGGACGCGCCGATCACACTTGGTGTTGATCTCGACTGGCGCAAATACTGGTCTGTGCGCATGGATAACCCCTTGGAAGATGCAGAAACACTGCGGCTGCGCGATGGCAACCGCATCGTTGAACTGGGCAAGAAGCCGACCAGCTATGACCAGATCGAAGGCCAGTACATGGGGCTGATCAAAATCCGTGCGGATCATGTTTTGAAATTCAAGGCGTTCCGGGATCAGATGGACCGCACCGCCACCTATGACGGCAAGGATTTTGACAACATGTTCATGACGTCGTTCTTGCAGGCGATGATTGGCGATGGCTGGGACGCGCGCGCAGCCTTTACACACAACGGTTGGCTTGAGGTTGACGCGCCCGAAGACCTCGCCTTTGGCGATAGCGGCTTTTGGGCCCCGCACAGCGCATAATTGACGGCAGGTGCCGACCCGTTGGGCGGGCATAACAGACCGGCGAGCAGGATAGATTTGTGATGACAGATGCTTCTTCAATCGAACCGCTGTTTCAGGAACAGGCTGACAGTTGGGCGGCATTTCTGGCGGGCCTCAAAGCGGCAATGAATGAGGCGGAGGCCATGCCACCCATTGAGGTTCTTGTCGCCTATGCGCAGGAGGCGCTGAGCCAGAAAATCGACGAGCCTGCGCATAGTGCAAAGGTCAAAAAGGCCGAAATTGCCGCCCTATTGCTCGACGGTATTGCGCATCACGGCTCGCTTGCTGAAACTGAGGTGCTTGAAGTTGCCTTTCGCCTTAGTGGGTGGACGGCAGGTTATGCGCAGATCATCAAGCTGGGGCAGACCTTGCTTGAGCGGCGAGGCAGGCTTGATGATGCAGACTGGGCTGTGCTGATCAAAGCGTGGCTGGATGCGGGGGATTACCAAGCCATTCGCACACTTACTCAGCAACATCCTGATATGGTTTTTGACAAACCGACGCGCAGCCGCATGTCAAAGGCGCTGGGTGCGCTGGCGCTGGCCGATATCCTGACGGAGTTTCGCGCCGGTCGGATGCCCGCGCCCGATTTGATCGCAACAGCATATCCCGAACCTGCCCATTCTTTGGTACAGGCTGTTTTTCGCGCGCTCTTGGCGTGGCGGCAGGCACCTAATCATCCGCTGACGGATCTTGACCTGCCAATGCCGGATGCAGCGGCTGGTGCGGAAATCGAAACCAAGCCGTTGTTTTGTGGCGGGTTCCGCTGGTCTGGTGCAAGCGCGGTCTATGACTTTGTCAAAGGTCTGGACAGTGTTGGCATGCCGGTGCGCCATCCGCGCATCGTCAGCGGTGGTGCGGCCCCCTTGGAAGATATCCTTGATGATGTGCTGAAGGGGGAGGTGGTTGCGCCAGAACGGGTGGTGGATTTTATCTTGGAAAAGATCCTGGGCGTGCCCCCCAGCAGTGACATTCCCAAGGCTGCAAATGTGTTTCGCCGCTCGGTTGTCGGCGGGGCAAAGGACCCGGGGAAGGTGCAGCCGGGCGTTGCCGCGCTTTGGCAGGCGCTACAGCACTATGCCGGTGCAGACGCGCGCGAGGACAAGATCGAACAGGCGCGCCACAAGATGCGCAGCTTTTATGCGTTGATTGGTCAGTCGCCGGTACAGTCGAGCTATACCGCCTATGACAGTGTGATGCGCGCATGGCGCCCCGAACTGGTGCAAACCGTTGATGGCGCGCGCATGATTGCCATCATTCGAGACCCGCGCGACATGTATGTGACAAACCTGCGCATGGAGCGCCCCAACCTAAAGGCCAAGACGTTCATCGCCAATTTCGGGGCATTGCTGGCGCAATATGAGGCGGGTTTGAAGCTGCTTGGTGCCCATGCCGCGCATTTCAAGATCATGCGGTTTGAGGATTTTGTGCTGGATGCGCAGGCGCGCCAGTCGCTGTGTGATTGGCTGGGTGTCGCCAATACAGCCGACACGACCAAGGGTGATTTTATCCCCGAACAATCCGCCCGCAACATCGGCGTCTACAAAACCCACCCTGACAAGAAAGCGATTGCGGCAATTGAAAAGGCCTTTCCTGACTGGTGCTATCGCCCGCAAACACCCCATGTTGCCGTTTCAAACGCCAGCACACCTGCCGTGGCAGACCTGCCTGCCGCCGCCCGTCTGCCAAAAGTACCCGCCACGGCGGCCAAAACGCAGTTGAATGTATTGTCCTTCAGCGCGATGGCCAGCCAGCCGATGATTGAAGATGTGATGTCTCTCTCTGGCAAAAAAGGGGAGCCGGGCTGGGCTGTGCGCAAGGGCATTACGGGCACGATGGTTGCCAAAGGGGACTATGATTTTGTCGGGTTTCAACACACGCAGTTTGACGTTGACCCGCAGAACTGCGCCGCCGGTCAGTTTCTGAGTGAGATCAACGATCGCGCGACCCGGCAATACGAAATCCTGAACGCCGATGCCCGGTTTGGGGTCAAAAAAGGGGATTCACTGCCGATTTATTATGACAGCACAAAGTGGGAGCTGGTGCCGGATCACTATGGCGTGCGCTGGTTCCGCGCGGCGGATGAGCGCAACAAAAGGATCGGGGGCGGGCGGTTTTACGTCTATGGTCTGTTCCGGCAAAAATCTGGTACGCCGGGCGATCCGTTTGAATACGTCTGGGTCTATAACCTGCGTCTGGTCCACAAAAGCTCTGAGGAACTGGATCAAAGACGCACCCGTTGTTTGTTGCAGATCACGCGCCACATGAAAAAAATGCAGGCGCTGCATGCCGCGCCCTTGGTGACCCTTGCAGACACCAACATCAAAGAGCCTGACGCGATGGCGAACCGGCTGCTCAACCGCGAGCCTGTCACGTTGGAGGGGCAAGAATATCGCGCGCCCATTCGGTTGGTGGATGCGTTTCTGGCCCTGCATCCGCAGTATCTGAACAAAATTTCGTCGCAGCATAACTTTAAGCCTGCTGGCAAAATCAAAGGCACCGGGCGCAACGACCGTATCCTCCTGTCGCCCGACGTAAAGGTGCAAAGCTGCACGGTGTTGACCTACAACCATGATGGCAATTGGCCCTCCTATCATTTCCCCATTGAGGCCGTGCTGGAGGTCAGGTGACGCCACTTTCCAACCCAAGGCCAATAGGTTAAGGAAAACGTAAAAATCTCACCTCGGGCACGTGGTCTGGCCCTTTTTGACGGGACTTTTGGGGCGAACGACATGCAGAATATCATTGAACTTCTCCGGCTCCCCGAGGGCGAGTTGTGGCTGTCTCCCAAAGCCATGAACCTGCTGCGTGACAAGTCTTGTGCGTTGATCCGGCCAAATTTTCCCGAATACAAAATTGACCTGTCCGCCCCGGTGGATTGGGATGCGGACCCTGAAAAGAACGTCACATGGCGTTTGTATTTTTGTTGCATGGGTTGGCTCGCACCGTTTGCAAAAGCGGGTCACGAAGACCCGGCGATTGCCGCGTTTGTCAAAGCGAGCCTGCTGTCTGCGGCGCAATATTCACTGGATCACGACCGAGTAGACAATAACGGATATTGGAATGACCATGCGGTGGCCTACCGGGGGTCATACCTTAGCTATTTATATGCCGAGATCGTGCATGACATGCTGTCCCCGGAAGAAGACACGTTGATCCGCACGGCGATGGCAAAACATGAGGCTGTGCTGATTGATTTCCTGGACTCCGACAAATGGGAGATCAGCAATCACACGTTGTTTCATGCGGAAGGTCTGGCCGACATCACCCTGACCTTTGAACAGGATGACACAACCAGAGCAGAAAAACTGCGGCGGGTGGCCACCTATGTGTCGGAATTTGCCGGCCGCGTGATCACCAAGGACGAAGGCACGGTCAAGGAACATGCCCTGTTCTATCACGCCTTTCTGATGGGCCGTCTAAAGCTGACGTCTGATTTTCTTGGCAAGATGGGTGTGGACGAACCGATTGTGCATGACCGCACGTACCGGCGGATGAAGGCGTTTTTGTATCGGATCATGCCCGTCAACGGCTATCTGCCCGGTGTTGGGGATTCAAAACACCACCAGAAGTTTGACCAGAAGTACCTGATAAAATTCCGGGGTATGAAGTTTGACAGCCCGGAGTCACAGCAATTTGACCCCGCTCGTAAGGCGGATGATTTTCCGGGCGCCAAACCGGCCTATCTGGGCAGCTATCCAACGGATGGGTTTTACATCTCTCGCAGCTACAACAAACGTGAATTGTATTCCGTGTTCCTGCACAAACCCTTTAAGGGGCCGCATGGGCATTGGGACGCGCTGAGCTTTATTGCCTACCACAATGCACAGCCGATTTTTATCGACTCGGGCGGCCCCTATAAATACGGGGATCAGCTGCGCTATCGCTATATCCAGACCCAATTGGCCCATAACACGTTGATTCAAGATGATATTGTGTCGCGGTATCATTCAAAAATGTTGCTGAACGAAGGCGACCAAGACAGCACCGTGTTGATCGGGGGCACGCGGTTGCACGGCGATCTATATTGGGTGCGGTTCTTTGTTCAGGTGGCTGACCTGTGCCATGTGGTTGTGGATTGGCCCATGGCGACGGCGCCCCTTGCCTCGCCGCTAAACGCACGGTTTCACATTGATCCTGAACTGGCGGTTCAACGGGAGGGTGACAACCTGCATATCTCGCGGGATGATACAGTGCTGGCGCGGATGACCAGCCATCAGTTGGATGCGATGGCTGATCCTGCTGCCCATATAAAGGCGCTGAGCAAGCTGGAATTTGAACTGCAAAAGCCGCTGCCAGAAACCCGCCGCCATCTGGTGCCGGAGAACTTTGAGAAACGCGCGTTTGTGAACTACAAAGACAACAAACTGGTCGATGGACAGCTTTATGATCTGCCTGCCCAAGCCGATAAACTGAACATCCGGGAAGTCATCTATCAGGAGGGTGCGACAGTGGAATGCGAGGCCCGCCCCGATGAGTTACGCATCATTGCGCGCAAGCGGCGCTACAAGAAAACGTTTATGATTGATCTTGCCAAGATGCGGGTGAAACGCCGAGAAACCCGCCATGGATAGGGAAGAAATCACCTTTATCGAGAGCTTCCTGACCAGAGCATCCATCAACAAACAATGGCAATACGCCCGGGCCTTTGTTGAATCCTATGGCGATCGTATTCAGGAGATCAACCGGACCTACCTGATCAACCACGTCATGCGCATTTCGGCGGATGAACCGATTTATCTGGAAAAACATGCCAGTGCCGCGGCGATGGCTGCGCGCACCATTGCGTTGGGGGTTGGCAATAAATGGGTCGGCTGCGAGATGTTATATGCGGGCAAAATGAACTTTGCTATCATCCGGCATGATCTGTGGCACCGGGAAACACGCAAGAAAACCAGCGTTGTCGAAAAGATTTTTCATGACAAGAACAAGGGCGGATTTGCGCGCGAAACCAAGCTGTTGGCCGCGATGCCGTCAGAGGCATTGCGAACGCCACGGTTTTTTGGTGCCCACGTCGAGGAGCCGTTTTATTTTGAATATGCCGAGTTTGTAGAGGGCAAAACCCCCTCGCTCGACGTGTTTGAACGCAAGTTCCTGCACCGTGCCCTGCGCCACCTCTGGAAGAGCGAACCGACGGAGGCGTTGTTAAAAGCTTTCAAGCCAAACCTCGACAAGACGCTTGGCTGGTCCGATGTTTTGGAGGCTGCAGCAACCGCCCGGTTGACGCTGCCCGATGAGGGGAAAACCCTGAGTGGGGCCGAACTGATGGCACTGCTTGACGCTGGATATCAGACCTATCACAGCACGCCCAACACCGTCTTTCACGATGACCTGCACCGGGGCAACATCATGGTTAAGGATGACAGTTTTTACATTCTCGACTGGGACAAATGGAAATACGAAAAGCCGGGAGCAGGGGCGGTGTTTAAGGGGCCGATGGAGCCCTCAGCGGTGTTTGATTTTTTGAGCAGAGCTTATCACCGCTCACTCCCCGTCTCTGAAACCGTGTTTCGGCGAAACTACCTGTTCTACAACCTGTGCTTTGCCTTGCGCAAAAACAAAACTGACGCGGCGGGTTTCTTCGCGCAACTTTTGGCGCGTGTAGACTATAGCGTCCTGCCTTTAACGTGAATCATCACGTAACGTCGATGTCCCGAGAGCGCGGAGCGCGGCAGGGTATCGGCGGTTCAAGTTGTAGGCGGGGCGCTTTAAATCCGTTTTTGATA
>CALFWM010000091.1 GCA_937928635.1 uncultured Sulfitobacter sp.
CACCATGGCAAAGGCAAAGTTTGAACGCAATAAACCGCACGTGAACATCGGCACGATTGGTCACGTTGACCACGGCAAGACGACGTTGACAGCGGCGATCACGAAGTACTTTGGCGACTTCCAGGCCTATGACCAGATCGACGGCGCGCCCGAAGAGAAGGCGCGTGGCATCACCATCTCCACCGCGCACGTGGAGTATGAGACCGAGACGCGCCACTATGCGCATGTTGATTGCCCCGGCCACGCCGACTACGTCAAGAACATGATCACCGGTGCGGCGCAGATGGACGGCGCGATCCTGGTGGTGAACGCCGCTGATGGCCCTATGCCACAGACGCGCGAGCACATCCTGCTGGGCCGCCAGGTGGGCATCCCGCATATGGTTGTCTACATGAACAAGGTTGATCAGGTAGACGACGAAGAACTACTGGAACTCGTCGAGATGGAAATCCGCGAGCTGCTGTCCAGCTACGAGTACCCCGGCGACGACATCCCTGTCATCCCCGGCTCCGCACTGGCAGCGATGGAAGGCAACACACCAGAGATTGGTGAAGAATCCATTAAAAAGCTGATGGCGGCCGTGGATGAATACATCCCAACGCCTGAGCGCGCGGTGGACCAGCCCTTCCTGATGCCTGTGGAAGACGTGTTCTCGATCTCTGGCCGTGGTACGGTTGTGACCGGTCGTGTGGAGCGCGGCGTGATCAACGTGGGCGACGAAATCGAAATCGTCGGCATCAAGGACACGCAGAAAACCACCTGCACGGGCGTTGAAATGTTCCGCAAGCTGCTGGATCGCGGTGAGGCGGGCGACAACATCGGCGCGCTGCTGCGCGGCATCGACCGTGAAGCGGTTGAGCGTGGTCAGGTGCTGTGTAAACCCGCGTCTGTGAACCCACACACCAAGTTCGAGGCCGAAGCCTATATTCTGACCAAGGAAGAGGGTGGCCGTCACACGCCGTTCTTCGCCAACTACCGTCCACAGTTCTACTTCCGCACGACGGACGTGACGGGCACGGTTCAGCTGGCCGAGGGCACCGAGATGGTGATGCCGGGCGACAACGTGTCTTTCGGCGTTGAGCTGATCGCGCCGATTGCGATGGAAAACGGCCTGCGCTTTGCGATCCGCGAAGGCGGGCGCACGGTTGGTGCCGGGGTCGTATCCAAAATTACTGAGTAACCCGTAGGGTGCGCATTCATGCACACCGATCCGTTAAAACACCAAAGGCCGCTCCCCACCGGAGCTGCCTTTTTACGCGGCTCGGAACCCCCCACGCTGCACCTGCCCTAACCGCCAAACACCCAGCCCTGAAACCACAACAGAGAGGGGTACGGACCGGCAAGATCTGATGCCCAAAGCGCGTCGCAAAGGTCCATTTTTTGAAACGGCCGCCTCGCGTTTGCGCGAATGCAGCGCTGTTCACCGCCCCCATGTGACGCATTCTCGGGACATCGACGATAGGTGATATTTCAGGTTTATGGCCGGTCGTTTTAGGGCATGTGATCTTCTCCATGACCTCACGAAACCTCACGCGACGTGTTACTATGATCACTCCTGGGTTGCGACCCATTGTGCTGGTTCAACCGGTTGCGCTTTATCACCTGAAGGGTGCAGCGCCCCAGGCCCCAATGAAATAAGGCACGTCCGCTGTCAGCCGCGACCCTCCTGCCTTCATTAATTTTGGTAACACATTTGTGCATCCTGCGTGTGTTGTAACGAACAGCAATCAGAGTGACGCTACGGCGGTGTGACAAGTGCCGAATCTTGCGGCGCTGTTTTTTTACAAGGAGATGAAATGTTGAAATTGAAATTGCTGCTGGGTGCAAGCGCCATCACTGTCATGGCGGCGGGGGCTGCGAATGCGACAACGATTGACATCACGTTCAATAACACCAATGGCTTTGGCTTTCTGGTGACACCGGTCTACACGGGTCTGCACTCGGGTCAGTTCGATGCGTTTAACGAAGGTGAAGCCGCGAGCACAGGGGTTGAGCAGATCGCTGAATTGCCGGTTCCGCCACAACCCGTCAACCTGATTGCGCCAGAACGCCTTGCTGTTGAACCAGAGTCTCAAGGGGGGTTCATTCTGGGTCCTGGCGGACCAATCCTTGATGGCCAGTCCGGCACGGTGTCCATTGATGTTGCCGATCCGACCACCAACCAATTTGCGACTTTTCTTGCCATGTTCGTGCCGTCCAACGACACGTTCCTAGGCAATGATGATCCGATGGCCTATCAGGTCTTTGACGCGCAGGGTAATGTGATCGAGCAAACGATTGAGATTACGGGCCAATCCATCTGGGACGCCGGAACAGAAATAAACCAATTGTTCGGTTCTGCCGGGGTCATGGGTCAAGATATTAACCTGGGCGATACTGAGGACGGGGTCGTGACACGTCTCATTGACATCGACGACGGTCAGGGTGGCGACGGTTTTGACGCGCTGGAAGCCCTCTTCGGGTTGACAGGGGCCGGGTCCATCACGGCTGACACGGTCTTGTTCACCATCGACATCGAGGCGGGTGCACCTGCCGCTGTACCGCTGCCCGCAGGCCTGCCGCTCCTCTTTGGTGCGCTTGGTGCTCTGGGCTTGGCCAAGCGTCGCAAAAAAGCGGCCTAAAGCCAGCACATACCTGAAATGGTAGCCAAGGCGGTCCCCCTAGATGGGGGCCGCCTTTTTTCATGCTATGTGCGATGCACATGAGGCGATGCGTTACTCTGCGGCGATGGCAAGGTTGAGGTATTGGTTTTTGCGTTGGTCCCAAACGCGCTGCATCTGATCAAGATTAATCCCGTAGCGCCGCGCAAAGTATTTGTTGGGATTACGGTGTGAAAACCTGAAACTGCGGGTTCTGCGCCCAAAGCTGGCGAGGTGACTGTCGTTGTCATGATGCGCACCACGAATGAACATCGGCATGTCGGACCACATAAACGTGGGCATGTCGTGCCAGACTTTCAGATGGTGAAAATCCAGCAGTGCCCTATGGCTGTCGGCCTTTTGGAAAATCGCCATGCCGGGTGCCCAGAACCTCATGGAGACCGGCTCCATCCCGATGCTTTCCGGGGTGGAACGCAGAATGAACCCTTTGGAAAAATCGACAGCCAACCGTCCGTTCGCGTCAAAGAATGTGCGAAGCTCGCCAAAGATATCGCGGGTCTTTTCAACAAAGTCGACGCTGATACCGTCGTCATCGTCCAGTCGATATTGCGCTGTTACATCGCACTTGGGATCAATGTGATCCAGCATTATGGAACGGCAGATGTCCTGATGCTTTTTGCCTTCGGGTAAGAAAAGCGGAATGACCTGTGGGATGCTCTGGGTAAGCTCGATGATCCGGCTGCGCCATGGTTCTGGCAATTGATCTCCGATCAAGATCAGATGTGTGAAATCTGGATCGGTTTGCTGTCGCAATGCGGGCAACACCACGTGTTCCAGCAGAAACAACCGGTGCTCCAGCCGCTGAGGCTGATAAAGCCTTGCTCGCACGTCCTCTATCGATCCGCCGGATTGCCGGAAACCTTTTGCCTGAAAGGGGTAAGACCAACGGGTCAGACCCAAGACTTGCAGTCTTTGCTGTGCCATTTTGCTCTTTCGTCCTGCCGTTTGTTTTTCGTTAACTTTAGGAAAACAGGCTGAAAAAGGCGAAGGAGAATTAAATCAGTTCTAGAACTGTGGCTTTTCGGCACAACCATAAGCGTGTATGGGCAAGCGCAGGGTTACTACTGTGGACGTATGTATCCTCCGGGGCGGCGCGGTCCCGCAACATGCATCAGGTTATCGCGCTGTGCAGCACCGTGTTTTTGTATTGAGTTGGTCGCGCAGCGCAAATTGTGAAAATCATTATTGCTTTCTGCGCCGCAAGCGCATAACCCACGCCCAGTGAGTCTCCGGCGTGCCATGGTGTGCCGGATTTTCGTATATACAGACGCGACGAGGGTGCCGGATGAGCCGCTGTCCTCCAATCCGTTCTAAATCCCAATCTAAGGGATATGCACATGGCCGCAGCTAGCCAGAACATCCGCATTCGCCTAAAGGCGTTTGACTACCGGGTGCTTGATGCCTCCACACAGGAAATCGTCAACACCGCCAAGCGCACAGGCGCTTCTGTTCGGGGGCCCATTCCGCTTCCAAACAAAATCGAAAAATTCACCGTTTTGCGTGGCCCGCACGTAGACAAGAAATCCCGTGACCAGTTCGAGATCCGCACGCACAAGCGTCTGCTGGATATCGTTGATCCGACGCCCCAGACCGTTGACGCGCTGATGAAGCTCGACCTCGCCGCTGGTGTGGACGTCGAGATCAAGTTGCAGTCGTAAAGGAGGGCAGGATTTATGTTGCGCTCAGGCGTTATTGCAAAAAAGGTCGGTATGACCCGACTGTTCATGGAAGACGGCAAGCAGATCCCTGTTACCGTTCTTCAACTCGATAACCTGCAGGTTGTTGCACAACGCACCCAAGAGGCACACGGCTACACCGCCGTGCAGCTGGGTGCCGGTACAGCCAAGGCAAAACGCACGTCGCAAGCGATGCGCGGGCACTTTGCCGCCGCGAAGGTTGAGCCAAAGCGTAAGGTTGCAGAATTCCGCGTAGACGCGGATGCGATGCTGCCCGTTGGCGAAGAGATCATTGCCGATCACTATTTCGCCGGTCAGTACGTTGACGTTGCAGGCACTTCTATCGGTAAAGGTTTTGCCGGTGCGATGAAGCGTCACAACTTTGGCGGTCTGCGTGCGACACACGGTGTGTCTATCTCGCACCGTTCGCACGGCTCGACTGGCCAGTGTCAGGATCCCGGCAAGGTTTTCAAAGGCAAGAAAATGGCCGGTCACATGGGTGCTGCCCGTGTCACCACGCAGAACCTTGAGGTTGTCAAAACCGACTCTGCGCGTGGGCTGATCATGGTCAAAGGTGCGGTGCCCGGTTCCAAAGGTGGTTGGGTCACCGTCAAGGATGCGGTGAAAAAGCCGTTCCCGGACAATGCGATTGTACCTGCCGCGCTGGCATCCGCCGCACGTGAAGCTGCCAAAGCCGCAGAAGAAGCCGCCGCCGCAGAGGCCGAAGCAGAAGCCGCACGCCTTGCCGAAGAGCAGGCCGCCGCCGAAGCCGAAGCGCTGAAAGCAGCCGAAGCAGAAATCGCAGCCGAAGGTGCAGAGCCCGAAGCCGCTGATGAAGACAAGAAAGAAGGTGACGCATGAAACTCGATGTCATCAAACTCGACGGCAAAAAAGCCGGTTCGGTAGACCTGGACGAGGCCCTGTTTGGCCTTGAGCCACGCGCCGACATCCTGCACCGCGTCGTGCGCTGGCAGCGTAACAACGCACAGGCCGGCACACACAAGGTCAAGACACGTTCCGAGGTGAAATACTCCACCAAGAAGATCTATCGCCAGAAGGGCACCGGCGGCGCACGCCACGGCGCGCGGTCTGCTCCGATCTTCCGTGGGGGTGGTATCTACAAAGGGCCTACGCCCCGCAGCCACGGCCACGAGCTGACCAAGAAGTTCCGCAAACTGGGCCTCAAGCACGCTTTGTCTGCCAAAATGGCAGCGGGTGAGCTGGTGATCCTGGATGACGCCGCCTCTGCCGGTAAAACCGCCGTTTTGGCCAAGCAAGTCAAGGACTTGGGCTGGAAGCGCGCGCTGATCATCGACGGCGCGTCCGTGAACGAGGATTTCGCCACTGCCGCGCGCAACATCGAAGGGTTGGACATCCTGCCAACGATGGGCGCAAACGTTTATGACATCCTCAAGCGTGACACTCTGGTGATCACCAAAGCGGGTGTCGAAGCATTGGAGGCACGCCTGAAATGAATGCTGCAGCAAACCACTATGATGTGATCCGCAAGCCGATCATCACCGAGAAAGCAACCATGGCCTCCGAGGCCAACGCGGTTGTGTTCGAAGTGGCGATGGACAGCAACAAGCCGATGATCAAAGAGGCCGTTGAGGCGCTGTTTGGTGTGAAGGTGAAGGCCGTGAACACGACCATCACCAAAGGCAAGGTCAAACGTTTCCGCGGCCAGATTGGTAAGCGGAAAGACGTGAAGAAGGCTTATGTGACCTTGGAAGAGGGTAATACGATTGATGTGAGCACAGGTCTCTAAATCGTTCATCTTTGGAAAAAGCCCGCAGTCTTGCGGGCTTTTTTCGTTTGTAGTGCGCGCCTTTTCAGTTGACGTCCGCTACATCTGATTAAAGTGTTTGAGCTTGGCACGTAGGCGCCGTTTCATTGTGTTTTCCAGAGACAAGGTTGGATGAGCAAGACTTTTGAAAACCTGTTTTTGAGCATTGGCGCGATGAAAGCGGGGACAACCTGGCTTTATGCGGCACTGAACAAGCATCCCGAGTTGCATTTTTGTGCAGAGAAAGAGCTGCACTATTTTTATCATCGTAACGTTGATCAGAGCGTCCTCAGATCAAGCCTGCGCCAGGCCCGGGCGCGTCAGAAATACCTGCGGAATTTTCGTGGGGAGAAGGGGCGCAAGGAATTGCCCGCCGCCCGCTGGCAGAGCGCGCTCAAACGGCGATTGGGGCCCTTTTTCCCGCGCCGACAGTTGGATCTTGCCGGGCTGTCAGAGGCGCAATCCCGGTGGATCACCAATTACCTCAGCTCCCCCGTTGATGATCAATGGTACAACAGCCTTTATCCCTTGTCAGATGAGGAGACCTTTGCCTGCGAGTTTTCCAACCTTTCCGCCTTGTTGCCAGAGCAGGTCTGGTCAGATCTGGTTGCACGCGCGGCAAAGCTGCGTGTGATGTACACGCTGCGCGATCCCATCAAGCGATTGTGGAGCCACACCAAGTTTGAACTGGAAATGACCCGGCAGTTGCATCTGCTCGACCGTTGGAAGCCAGAAGATTATCAGCGCTTCGCGCGGCGCCCCGAAGTCTGGAGACATGGGGAATATGGACAAATCTGCCAGACTCTCCGGCGGGCCTTGCCGCAGGACGCGACATATATTCAGTTTTACGAGGATATGAAGTCAGACCCACTGGGCAGTTTGCGCGCGATTGAGGGCTTTTTGGGCATCACGCCGTTCAACTATCCCAAATGGGTGCTCGGACATTCGGTTGTGGCCTCCAAGAACCTGCCTATGCCGGATTTTTACCCGTCCCTGTTTGCGCAGGATGTCGCGCGCATCAAAGGCGAGCTTGCCGATCTGGGACTGGACCCAAATGACCGCTGGCTTTGATGAATTCCTTTTAAGATTGAGGTCTTCTTTCGTTCAGGCGCGGTCATGGTGAGGGTCTGCCAGAGCCTATGGGTACATACGTACAGCAGCCTCTTGACCGCCCCATCCCAACCACATAGAAGCAGCCATCGACAAGGCCCCGGATTCGTCCGGGGCGTTCGTTTTGGGCGGATACCGGGGTGAACCCCGGCCTGCGTGCAACGGGTAAGTCGGGGTTCACCCCGGCATCCCACAAAGATCAAGGGCACCTACGGGGGCCTATAACCACATATCGCCGTCGCAAGGGCGGCGGACATAGCTAACGGAAGAAAGCAAACATGGCACTCAAGTCGTATAAGCCGACGACGCCAGGCCAGCGTGGGCTGGTGCTGATCGACCGTTCGGAGCTTTGGAAAGGCCGCCCGGTCAAGTCCCTCACAGAGGGTCTGACCAAGAATGGCGGACGGAACAACACCGGACGGATCACAATGCGTCGCAAGGGTGGAGGCGCAAAGCGACTCTACCGGATCGTAGATTTCAAGCGCAACAAGATGGACATGTCCGCCGTTGTTGCCCGCATCGAATATGACCCCAACCGGACCGCGTTTATTGCGCTGATCCAGTACGAAGACGGGGAGCAGGCCTATATCCTCGCGCCTCAGCGTCTGGCCGTTGGTGACAAGGTGATTTCGGCAGCAAAGGCCGACATCAAGCCCGGTAACGCCATGCCATTCTCCGGCATGCCCATCGGGACAATCATTCACAACATCGAGATGAAGCCCGGCAAGGGTGGTCAGATCGCACGTGCCGCCGGTACGTATGCCCAGTTTGTGGGTCGTGATGGTGGCTACGCTCAGATCCGCCTGTCCTCCGGCGAGTTGCGTCTGGTGCGTCAGGAATGCATGGCCACCGTTGGTGCCGTGTCCAACCCCGACAACTCCAACCAGAACTACGGTAAAGCAGGCCGCATGCGTCACAAGGGCATCCGACCGTCTGTGCGTGGTGTGGTCATGAACCCGATCGACCACCCGCACGGTGGTGGTGAGGGCCGGACATCTGGTGGTCGTCACCCGGTTACCCCATGGGGCAAACCAACCAAGGGTGCCAAGACACGTAACAAGAACAAAGCGTCCAGCAGACTTATCGTCCGCTCACGGCACGCCAAGAAGAAGGGGCGTTAATTTATGTCTCGTTCAGTATGGAAAGGTCCTTTTGTTGACTCCTATGTCCTCAAAAAGGCCGAAGCGTCCCGCGAGAGCGGTCGCAATGAGGTGATCAAGATCTGGTCGCGTCGTTCAACGATCCTGCCGCAGTTTGTGGGTCTGACATTTGGTGTCTACAACGGCCACAAGCACATACCTGTCAACATTTCCGAGGAAATGATTGGTCAGAAGTTTGGTGAATATTCGCCCACGCGGACCTACTACGGTCACGCCGCTGACAAGAAGGCCAAACGCAAATGAGCAAGGATAAGAACCCCCGCCGCGTGGCAGACAATGAGGCACGCGCAAAGCTGCGGATGCTCAAGACCAGCCCGCAGAAATTGAACCTCGTTGCTGGCCTGATCCGCGGCAAGAAGGTGGAAAAGGCCCTGACGGACCTCACTTTCTCCAAAAAGCGGATTGCGCAGGATGTGAAGAAATGCCTTCAGTCCGCCATCGCCAACGCTGAGAACAACCACAACCTCGACGTCGATGAACTGATTGTCGCAGAGGCTTATGTCGGCAAGAACCTTACCATGAAACGTGGACGTCCCCGTGCCCGTGGCCGGTTTGGCAAGATCATGAAGCCCTTTGCCGAAGTCACCATCGTTGTACGTCAAGTTGAGGAGCAAGCATAATGGGTAACAAAGTAAACCCGATCGGCATGCGCCTGCAGGTCAACCGGACCTGGGACAGCCGCTGGTATGCCGATACGAAGGACTATGGTGATCTTCTGCTCGAAGACCTCGCCATCCGTGCCTTCATCAAGGAAGAATGCCATCAGGCGGGTGTGTCCCGCGTGATCATCGAGCGTCCGCACAAGAAGTGCCGCGTGACGATCCACACAGCACGCCCCGGTGTGATCATTGGAAAGAAAGGGGCAGACATCGAAGGTCTGCGCCAGAAGATTGCCAAGATGACGTCAAGCGAGCTGCACCTCAACATCGTTGAAGTGCGCAAGCCAGAGCTGGATGCCGCATTGGTTGGTGAGAGCATTGCACAACAGCTGGAGCGCCGGGTGTCTTTCCGTCGCGCCATGAAACGTGCGGTGCAGAACGCCATGCGCATGGGTGCCCTGGGCATTCGTTGTAATCTGGCCGGTCGTTTGGGCGGCGCAGAGATTGCGCGGACCGAATGGTATCGTGAGGGCCGCGTGCCGTTGCATACGCTGCGTGCCGACATTGATTACGCGCATGTTGAGGCCAAGACAGCTTATGGCATCATCGGCATCAAAACGTGGATCTTTAAGGGTGAGATCATGGAACATGATCCCGCCGCACGGGACCGCAAGCACCAGGAACTTCAAGACGGCCCAGCCCCTCGTGGTGCTGGCGGTCGCCGGTAAGGAGTAGATAAATGCTACAGCCAAAACGGACGAAATTCCGCAAGCAGTTCAAAGGCTCGATCAAGGGTCTGGCGAAGGGCGGGTCTGACCTGAACTTCGGCACCTATGGTCTGAAGGCGTTGCAGCCTGAGCGTGTTACCGCGCGTCAGATCGAGGCCGCACGTCGTGCCATGACGCGTCACATGAAGCGTCAGGGCCGTGTCTGGATCCGGATTTTCCCGGATGTGCCCGTGACCTCCAAGCCTGTCGAAGTACGTATGGGTAAGGGTAAAGGCTCCGTGGATTTCTGGGCCTGCAAGGTCAAGCCTGGCCGCGTGATGTTTGAGATCGACGGTGTGAACGACGACATCGCACGCGAGGCGTTGCGTCTGGCGGCGATGAAGCTGCCGATTAAGACCCGTGTGATTGTACGCGAAGATTGGTAAGCGGTGCGCCGTGAAGGCGCACCCTAAGTAGGGTGGGGTTTACCCCACCATTGGGAGAAGATTTTGAGCCCCCGTTGAGAGATCAGCGGGGGTTTTTTCGATGATAGGACGGAAGAAGACAATGAACCTCGATCCTTGTTTAGAGCGCGCATTCTATTATGCTCAAATTTGGTTTTGGTTCTGTATTCTGTGCGATGCGGTGTTGCTGAAGGTTGTGTGGAAGCTACGTTGGCGTGAGGTGTTGCGCGAGCTGAGCGGACCTAGCCCATCGCGGTTGCCGCACTATTGGAAAGAGGTTTCAGTCGTTGTTATCCTTGGCGGTGCTGGCGTGGTCTTCTTTTATTTTAAGGGGCAATGCGCGTAACTGGCTGCGTAGGATGGGTGCGTACACCCATTTTCCAGCCAGTATGGGTGCAAGCACCCATCCTACGACGCTACGACGCTGAAACCGTAAGGCGGGGTTAACCCCACCCTACGACAGCATCACCCGGCCAGCGCAATAACCCGACGCGCGCAGGGCTGGCCGCAAGCAGCCTCAACACCCTTTCAGGTAGCCATGTCTGCATCAGATCACTACGCTCACCGTCATCCAACCCCAAGGAGTTGCAACCTCATGAAACACGTCCCCAAGCCGACCACGGATGAAGACCTGATCAAAGCGTTCCTCGACAAGGGGGGAGAGATCAAAAAGGGCAAGACCAAGCCGATGCCGTCAGACCTTGGGTTGTCCAACAATCAATGGGGCAACAAGCTAACCAAGGAGGAAAAGGCCGCCGTCAAAGCGCAGGAAGAGGCGGCGAAGAAGAAGTAGGGTGCGCATTTACTGCGCACCGATGCAGGCTCACCCCCAACCGTAGTTGAACGACACCGACAACCGATCCTCCTCGGACATGTTCATGGGCACCTCGTGGCGCAGCCAGCTTTCCCACAGCAGCACATCGCCAACCTTTGGCGCGACGTAGGTAAAGGTGCGCAGCTCTTCGCGCGCGTCTTTCAGCCGCCCCGGTGCGTTCATCATCATCGCCAGACGTGGGTCTTCGAATTTAATGGCCGATGCGCCGTCGGGCATGGCCACGTAGGTGGTGCCTGAGATCACTGAATGCGGGTGGATGTGCCCGGTGTGAATGCCACCTTCGGGCAGGATGTTGATCCACAAGGAATCCAGCGCCAGTTTCTTGTCACCCAGATCAAATTGCAGATCGGCGGCAAAGGCGGCCACATGGGCGTCGAGGCATTTTACCAGATCCGCAAAGATCGGAAAGCGGTAGGGCAGGTCGTCGAGTGACGCATAAGAGGTATAGCCGGGGTAGCCGTTTTCATGCGACCATTGCTGGCCCGCCTCATCATCCTCGGCGATGGAATAGCAAGAGGCCTCCAGCTCGTCCGGGTCAATGGCCGAGGTATGGGCGGAAAGGGCCGCGTGGTAGAGGCGGGTTACAAAGAGGGATTTGATGTTAGACATGGCGCATTCCGAATGGAGCAGGAAGGAGGTTTTCGATACCCTATGCCGCCTGTCTGCCGGGTGAAACCCACACAGGCCGTTGCAGGCAAAACAAAGGGGTTGCGCGTTATGGGCATCCCTCCTATACGGCATCCCTCACCCCCCTCCACTGGAGAATCGGGTCACGCACCAATGCGGCCCGCCAGTGATGTTGAAAGGAAAAGGCGATGAACGCCAAGGAACTGCACGACAAGACGCCGGACCAACTCCGCGACGAACTTGTTGCTTTGAAAAAAGAAGCCTTCAACCTGCGTTTTCAGCAAGCGACAAGCCAGTTGGAAAACCCTGCGCGTCTGCGCTCCGTCAAACGTGACGTGGCCCGCGTGAAGACAGTGTTGAACCAGAAAGCTGCCGCCGCAGCATCCGAAGAATAGGAGCCTGAATAATGCCAAAGCGTATCCTGACAGGCACCGTGACATCGGACGCCAACGCCCAGACAGTTACCGTATCCGTAGAGCGCCGCTTTACCCATCCGGTTCTCAAGAAGACCATTCGTAAGTCCAAGAAATACCGGGCGCACGATGAGAACAACACGTTCAAGGTTGGGGACTCTGTCCGCATCATTGAATGTGCACCGAAGTCCAAGACAAAGCGTTGGGAAGTGTTGACAGCAGAAGCCTAAACATATTGGCCCCGTCCCTGTGAAAAGGGCGGGGCTTTCTGACGTGACATTAATCGAAACCCTGGGGATCAGGCACCGCATCGCCCCCCAAAGGTCGGGAGAAACCAAATGATCCAGATGCAGACCAACCTGGATGTTGCTGACAACAGCGGCGCACGCCGTGTTCAGTGCATCAAGGTATTGGGTGGTTCCAAGCGTAAGTACGCATCCGTGGGCGACATTATTGTCGTCTCGGTCAAGGAAGCCATCCCACGCGGCCGCGTGAAAAAAGGCGACGTGCGCAAGGCCGTCGTTGTACGCACCGCCAAGGAAGTCCGCCGCGACGATGGCACCGCCATCCGCTTTGACCGCAATGCTGCGGTCATCCTCAACAACAACAATGAGCCGATCGGTACACGTATCTTTGGCCCGGTTGTGCGCGAGCTGCGTGGCAAGAACTTCATGAAAATCATCTCACTCGCTCCGGAGGTGCTGTAATCATGGCTGCTAAGCTGAAAAAAGGTGACAAGGTCATCGTTTTGGCCGGTAAGGACAAGGGCAAGACAGGGAATATTTCTCTGATTGACCCAAAGTCCAACAAGGCCATCGTGGACGGGATCAATATCTCCATCCGCGCCACCCGCCAGTCCCAGACATCTCAGGGCGGTCGTCTGCCCAAGGCGATGCCGATTGACCTGAGCAACCTCGCGATTGTGGACGCCAACGGCAAGGCCACCCGCGTGGGCTTTAAGATGGACGGCGACAAGAAAGTGCGCTTTGCCAAGACAACGGGAGACGTGATCTAATGGCTGATTATACACCTCGTTTGAGGGCGACCTACCGTGACACGATCCGTGCCGCGATGAAGGAAGAGTTCGGGTACAAGAACGACATGCAGATCCCGCGTCTGGACAAAGTTGTTCTGAACATTGGCTGTGGTGCCGAGGCCGTACGTGACAGCAAGAAAGCCAAGTCCGCGCAAGCAGACCTGACCGCGATTGCCGGCCAAAAGGCGCTGACCACCATCGCCAAGAAGTCCATCGCGGGTTTCCGTGTACGTGAAGATATGCCGCTGGGGGCCAAAGTGACCCTGCGCGGGGATCGCATGTACGAATTCATGGATCGTCTGATCACGATTGCAATGCCTCGCATCCGCGACTTTCGCGGCATTTCAGGCAAGTCTTTTGATGGTCGTGGCAACTATGCCATGGGCATGAAAGAGCACATCGTGTTCCCCGAAATCGACTTTGATAAAGTGGATGAAACCTGGGGAATGGACATCGTGATCGCCACCACGGCGAAAACCGACGCTGAAGCGAAGAGCCTGTTGACTGGTTTCAACATGCCCTTCAACTCATAAGCGGAAGGATTAGACAATGGCTAAGAAATCCATGATCGCACGCGAACGTAAGCGTGAAGCACTGGTTGCAAAGTATGCCGAGAAGCGCGCCGCGCTGAAGGCCATCATCAACGACCAGGAAAAGCCGATGGAAGAGCGTTTTCGCGCTTCTCTTGACTTGGCGAAACTGCCTCGCAACTCTTCGGCTGTGCGCCTGCACAACCGCTGCCAGCTGACAGGCCGCCCGCACGCCTACTATCGTAAATTGAAAATCTCACGGATCGCGCTGCGTGATCTTGGCTCTCAGGGCCAGATCCCCGGCATGGTCAAGTCGAGCTGGTAAGGAGGGCACATAGATGAACGATCCTATCGCAGATATGCTGACCCGCATCCGTAACTCTTCCATGCGCGGCAAATCCACCGTTGTGACACCAGCCTCCAAGCTGCGTGCCTGGGTGCTGGATGTGTTGGCAGATGAGGGGTACATCCGTGGCTATGAAAAGATGACAGGCGCCGATGGCCACCCTGCCATCGAGATCAGCCTGAAGTATTACGAAGGCGAGCCCGTCATTCGTGAACTCAAGCGTATCTCCAAGCCCGGTCGCCGCGTCTATATGGGCGTGAATGACATTCCAGTGGTCCGTCAGGGCCTGGGCGTGTCGATTGTCTCCACCCCCCGTGGTGTGATGTCGGATGCAAGCGCACGCGCAGCCAATGTTGGCGGCGAAGTGCTCTGCACCGTATTCTAAGGAGAATTCGATGTCTCGTATTGGTAAAAAAGCGGTTGCGCTGCCGGATGGGGTGACAGCCTCGCTCAGCGGTCAGACCATTGAAGTGAAAGGCCCCAAAGGGGTCCGGACCTTTAAAGCCACCGATGATGTAACCATCACCATCGAGGACGGCAGCGTTCAGGTCATGCCACGTGGCAAGTCCAAGCGCGCACGCCAGCAGTGGGGCATGAGTCGCACAATGGTCGCCAACCTTGTCACCGGTGTCACCGAGGGTTTCAAGAAAGAGCTTGAAATTCAAGGTGTTGGTTATCGTGCAGCCATGACTGGCAACACATTGAAACTGAACCTCGGCCTGTCCCATGACGTGGATTACACCGCACCTGAGGGTGTGACCGTGACCGCGCCCAAGCAGACCGAAATCGTTGTGGAAGGCATTGACGAACAGCTTGTTGGTCAGGTTGCCGCGAACATCCGCGCTTGGCGTAAGCCCGAGCCCTACAAGGGCAAAGGCATTCGTTACAAGGGTGAGTTCATCTTCCGCAAAGAAGGCAAGAAGAAGTAAGGACTGGAACAATGGCAAATTCAAAACGACAGCTGTTCCTCAAGCGCCGCATGCGCGTCCGGAACAAACTTCGCCGCGTAAACGCAGGGCGCATGCGTCTCTCCGTGCACCGCTCAAGCAAGAACATCTCCGTTCAGCTGATCGACGATGTGAATGGTGTGACACTGGCTTCAGCCTCTTCGCTCGAAAAGGCGCTGGGGTCCGTTGGCAAGAACAACGTTGAGGTTGCCGCGAAAGTGGGCGCCGAGATCGCAAAGCGCGCCAAGAAGGCCGGTGTTGAGGAAGCATATTTTGACCGGGGCGGTTTTCTGTTTCACGGCAAGGTCAAAGCGCTTGCTGATGCGGCCCGTGAGGGTGGTCTGAAGATTTAAGACCAGCGGTGCGCCGTAAAGGCGCACCCTACACAACACCGTAGGGTGTGCATTTATGCGCACCTTCGATGACCGGGGCCAAACGGCACTGCGGTCGGACAATCCGGGCCACATTGCCCGCAATTCAAGGAGGCCCCCATGGCCAGAGACGACAACAGAAGCGGCAACCGCCGCAACCGTGACGAGGCCCCCGAATTTGCGGACCGCCTGGTTGCGATCAACCGTGTATCCAAGACCGTTAAAGGTGGTAAGCGTTTCGGCTTTGCTGCACTTGTGGTTGTGGGTGACCAAAAAGGCCGTGTCGGCTTTGGCAAAGGTAAGGCCAAGGAGGTCCCCGAGGCCATTCGCAAAGCCACCGAGCAGGCCAAGCGTCAGATGATCCGCGTGCAATTGCGCGAAGGGCGCACGCTGCACCACGACATGCACGGCCGTCATGGTGCCGGCAAAGTGGTCATGCGCACCGCACCAGAAGGTACAGGCATCATCGCAGGTGGTCCCATGCGCGCCGTTTTCGAAATGCTGGGTGTGAAGGACGTGGTTTCCAAGTCCATCGGCTCACAGAACCCTTACAACATGATCCGCGCCACTATGGACGGCCTGAAGAAAGAGCAATCCCCCCGCTCTGTCGCGCAGCGCCGTGGTAAGAAAGTCGCTGACATTCTGCGTACGCAGGACGCGCCAGCCACAGACGCGCCCGCCACCGAGGAGGCCTAAATCATGGCAAAAACGATTGTTGTTAAGCAGATCGGTTCCCCGATCCGTCGCCCCGCCAAGCAGCGTGCCACGCTGATCGGTCTGGGTTTGAACAAGATGCACAAAACCCGTGAGCTGGAAGATACCCCTTCCGTGCGCGGCATGATCAACAAGATCAGCCATATGGTCGAGATCGTGGAGGAGAAGGGCTAGAGCAAAAATGCAAAAACCTGAATCACCTAATCCTGCCTGAAATCAAAGATTTCAACTGGTTAGGAGATGCGGTGTTTTTCAATTTATTTGCATTTCGCTATAAACCGCCTTTCCCCGCGTTTGCGATACACAAAAGAAAGGCGCCCTGTTCGGGGCGCTTTTTTCGTTTGGCGGTCAGAATTTGTGCCGGTTCAGAGAAGGGGAACTTTGCCCGACGCCGTTAGCCTGAGTGGCTGGTGCGATGGCGCGACGATCACGAGACCTTGCGCTTGCGCAGCATGCCCAACCCGCCAAGACCGACTAGCATGAACCATAGCCCCGCAGGCAGCGGCACCACCGCGATCTGAGGGCCAAAGCCAGATGCCCCACCCGGAATCCGGGACGGGCTGGTAAAGTCAAAGAAATTTCCGTTGATGTCGCGTTTGTCGATCTCAAAGGACATTGTGCTTGTTTGTTGCAGGGAGGCAAACAACGTCGCAAGGGTTGCACTGTCCGTCACGGTGAATGTCCCGGTATCGGTTTCATCTCCGCCAAACCCAATGCCGTCATTCAACCCGTTGATAACATTTCCGTCTGCGTCAGTTGTTGTCGTTATGACCTCGCTGAAATTCCCCAGAATGACGTCATTCACGCGCAGGAAATTGTCGTTGAAGTCAAAATTGTCCGGGTCGTTGTCTGCATCAAATACGGTGAGACGCAAGGACAGGGAGGCAAAGCCGCCGCCCAACTGGTCCAGCAGGCCCATGTCAAAGCCGTCTTGCTCACCGATGAAAAAGTCGTTGGTTTCCGGATCGCCGCGCACAGCACCTTTGTTGAGCGCGTCTGCCGCTGTGAAACTCCGCAAGCGTTCGCCGTTTAATCCAAATGCGTCAACGAAGATGCCCCCATAAGCAGGGACGACAGTTGATGCCGCGGCAGGAACAGCCGCCAATGCAGCACATGCGATGGCGCAGAGACCTAGATTTTTTGTGGCAGACATTTTGAACTCTCAAAAATCAACAGAATGACGGAGTCCGGGTCGGACGCCGCTTTGCGCCTAATTTTGCGTGAATTTGTGCCAAAATTTAGGCAAAGTGGTGACCGTCCTTTGTCATTTTCCCGGCCTGGTGGTTATCAGCCCTCAGGGTATGCCCCGCCTGAGCCAGTTGCAGCCGACTGTCGGGATTTTGGCCCATGCGGAGGGGCAGAACTCAACGCTTGATCCCTGCGATCACCAAAGCTATACGCACGCATCGGCCCGGAGGGCTGGATAGAATCGAAAACGCCGCGTCTGCCCGCTCCCGTCGCTGGGGGGCATTTCCGGCAAAAGGAGAAGCGACATGAAACTGCACGAACTTTCCGACAACGATGGCGCCACCAAAAAACGCAAGCGCGTTGGCCGTGGCCCGGGCTCTGGCACCGGTAAAATGGGTGGCCGGGGTATCAAAGGTCAGAAATCACGTTCCGGTGTGGCCATCAATGGCTACGAGGGCGGCCAGATGCCACTCTACCAGCGTCTGCCAAAGCGTGGCTTTAACAAGCCAAACCGCAAGTCCTACGCTGTTGTGAATCTGGGCCTGATCCAGAAATTCATCGAGGCGAAGAAGCTCGACGGCAAGAAAACCATCGACGGTGCGGCGCTTGTTGCATCTGGTCTGGTGCGCCGCGAACTTGACGGTATCCGTGTGCTGGCAAAGGGTGAGATCACCGCAAAGGTTGACCTTCACGTCGCAGGTGCGTCCAAGTCCGCGATCGAGGCAGTGGAAAAAGCTGGCGGTAAAGTGACGGTTGCAGCGCCAAAAGCGGCCGAAGCGGCTGAGTAATTCTGCCAAAAGGCTTGTGAGCGGGCGCTGACCCGCTTACATAACTTCAAGTTTTCCTCATCGCCGCCCGCCGGAAAACGGCCCGGGCGGCGTTTTCGTTAAAGAAAAGAGCCCCACAATGGTTTCAGCCGTCGAAAACATGGCCGCAAACACCAGCTGGTCCGCCCTTGGCAAGGCCACGGACCTGCGCAATCGCATCCTTTTCACGCTTGGTCTGCTGATCGTTTACCGCTTGGGGACATTCATCCCCGTGCCCGGTATCGACGGCGGCGAGCTGCGCCAGTTCATGGATCAGGCCGGGCAGGGCATTGGTGGCATGGTCAGCATGTTCACCGGCGGCGCGCTGGGGCGGATGGGGATTTTTGCACTAGGGATCATGCCCTACATTTCGGCCTCGATCATCGTGCAGCTGATGACCTCGATGGTGCCAGCCCTTGAGCAACTAAAGAAAGAGGGCGAGCAGGGGCGCAAGAAGATTAACCAGTACACCCGTTATGGTACTGTTTTGCTTGCCACGTTGCAGTCTTATGGCCTCGCGGTGTCGCTTGAGGCGGGGGATATTGCCGCTGATCCGGGCCTCTATTTCCGCCTGTCCTGTATGATTACGCTTGTGGGGGGCACGATGTTCCTGATGTGGCTGGGCGAGCAGATCACCGCACGCGGCATCGGCAACGGTATTTCCCTGATCATCTTTGTCGGCATCATTGCCGAGGTGCCGGCCGCATTGGCGCAGTTCTTTGCCTCTGGCCGGTCCGGCGCGATCAGCCCTGCATTGATTGTCGGTGTGCTGGTCATGGTGGTCGTGACGATCATGTTTGTGGTCTTTATGGAGCGCGCGCTCAGGAAGATTCACATCCAATATCCCCGTCGTCAGGTGGGCATGAAGATGTATGATGGCGGGTCCAGCCACCTGCCGGTCAAGGTGAACCCAGCGGGCGTGATCCCGGCGATCTTTGCCTCCTCCCTGCTTTTGTTGCCCGTGACAATCAGCACGTTTTCCGGCAATTCGACCAACCCGGTCATGTCCTGGTTGCTGGCCAACTTTGGCCCGGGCCAGCCGCTGTATCTTCTGTTCTTTGTGGCGATGATTGTTTTCTTTGCCTACTTCTACACCTTCAACGTCAGCTTCAAACCAGACGACGTTGCGGACAATCTGAAAAACCAGAACGGTTTTGTGCCCGGCATTCGCCCCGGCAAGAAGACCTCTGAGTATCTTGAATACGTCGTCAACCGTGTTTTGGTGCTGGGCTCTGGTTACCTCGCGTTGGTCTGCGTCATGCCCGAAATCCTGCGCGGCCAATTTGCCATTCCGTTCTATTTTGGCGGGACAAGCGTGTTGATTGTTGTCTCCGTGACCATGGACACCATCCAGCAGGTGCAAAGCCATCTGCTGGCCCATCAATACGAAGGTCTGCTTGAAAAATCCCAGCTGCGCGGCAAAAGTGGCAAGGGCACACGCAAGAAACGGAGCCCTGTACGTAAATGAACATTATTCTGCTTGGCCCTCCGGGCGCTGGTAAAGGAACACAAGCGCAGTTTCTGGTTGAGGAGCGCGGCATGGTGCAGCTGTCCACCGGGGACATGCTGCGCGAGGCCAAGACCAGCGGGACGGAGATGGGCAACAAGGTTGCGGCCATTATGGACGCGGGTGAGTTGGTGACAGATGAGATTGTGATCGGTCTGATCGAGGAAAAGCTGGACCAAGGCGGCAATGGCTTCATCTTTGACGGCTTCCCCCGCACGCTGGGGCAGGCGGATGCGTTGGGTGCGTTGCTGGTGGCCAAGGGGCAGACGCTGGACGTGGTGGTTGAGTTGCAGGTGAATGATGAGGTTCTTGTGGACCGTATCGTGGGCCGCGCCGCTGAGGCCGTGGCCGCAGGCGGCACAGCGCGCGCAGACGATAACGCCGAAAGCCTTAAGGTGCGTCTGATGGAATACTACAAAAAGACCTCACCGCTGATTGGCTATTACTATGCCAAAGACATGCTGAAAGGTGTTGATGGTTTGGGTGCCATTGATGAAGTTCATTCGGAAATCAGTGGTATTTTAGATCGCTAGAACCCTTTTGGGTTGTGGTAGGCGCTGAATGGCGTCAGGCTCGCTCCACACAGTTGGAGCATGAAATATGATCGGTCAAAAATTTGTTTGCGAATTCACGGTGAGTGAAGCAATCGGGCAATTGATAATTTGGATCTTACTGTCGATTGTTACGTTGGGTTTGGCGCTTTTCGTATTGCCCTACTATTTTCTGAAAGGCCCATTGAACAGAACTTACGTCGTTGATCGGGACGGCCAGAAAATATCCAAGGTCAGTGTTGAAGTTGGGTTTGCCGACATTCTTGGTCACGCGCTAGTTTGGCTTTTGTTAACAGTCGTTACTTTTGGTTTGGCATATTTTGTATACTGGCCAGCCGTAATCAAGCGGCTTCTAAATGCAGTAGAGTTGAAGCCCCTTTGAGTTTTGGTGCTGGTTTGAGGGCAGTAGTGACTAACGGGTTGACGCCTTGCTCGAATGCCCCTAATCACCCCTATCTCGAAAGAGAATCAAATCGTGAAACAGGGTCGCTCCCGCTTCATGAGATCACCTGATCAGCCAAGGCCCGGCGCGTTCATCCGCATCGGGCTTATGTTGTGAAAAAAGGGCCCGGCATCACGGGCTCGCAACGAAAAGGAATATAACACGTGGCACGTATTGCCGGCGTAAACATCCCGACTGCAAAGCGGGTTCCCATCGCCCTCACCTATATCACCGGTATCGGCAACTCCTCCGCAGAAGCCATCTGCGAAGCGGTTGGCATTGATCGCGCACGCCGCGTCAATGAACTTTCTGACGCCGAAGTTCTGGCCGTGCGCGAGCACATCGACGCAAACTACACCGTTGAAGGTGATCTGCGCCGTGACACCCAGATGAACATCAAGCGTCTGATGGACCTTGGCTGCTACCGTGGCCTGCGCCACCGTCGTAACTTGCCGGTGCGTGGTCAGCGCACACACACCAATGCACGCACCCGCAAAGGCCCCGCAAAGGCCATTGCCGGTAAGAAGAAATAAGGGAGGGCTGAACAGATGGCACGTGATGCAAAACGCACCAAGCGTAAGGTCTCCAAAAACATCGCCGCCGGTGTGGCGCATGTGAATTCGAGCTTCAACAACACCAAAATCCTGATCTCGGATGTTCAGGGCAATGCGATCAGCTGGTCCTCCGCGGGGACGATGGGCTTTAAGGGCTCTCGTAAGTCCACACCTTATGCCGCCCAGATGGCCGCAGAAGATGCGGGCAAAAAGGCGCAGGAACATGGTGTGAAGACATTGGAAGTTGAAGTCCAGGGCCCCGGTTCCGGCCGCGAAAGCGCGCTGCGTGCGCTGGCCGCTGCGGGCTTCAACATCACGTCCATTCGTGACGTGACCCCGATGGCCCACAATGGCTGCCGCCCCCCCAAGCGCCGCCGCGTCTAAGCGTGATGATTTTTATTGGGGCCTTTGCAACAGCAACGGCCCCAGACCGCTTTTTTGAAACCTCGAGCGTGATTTCCGATCGGACATGCGGATTTCACAAGGATGGAGGGACACATGATCCACAAAAACTGGGCTGAATTGATCAAACCACAGCAGCTGGACGTCAAGCCGGGCAATGATCCGGCACGTCAGGCCACTGTGATGGCTGAACCGCTGGAGCGTGGCTTTGGTCTGACCATGGGCAACGCGCTGCGCCGCGTTTTGATGTCATCTTTGCAGGGGGCCGCGATTACCTCTGTGCAGATCGACAACGTTCTGCACGAATTTTCCTCTGTTGCCGGTGTGCGCGAAGACGTCACCGACATCATCCTGAACCTCAAAGGTGTGTCCATTCGTATGGAAGTCGAAGGGCCAAAGCGCCTGTCGATTTCCGCGAAGGGCCCCGGTGTTGTGACAGCGGGCGACATTTCTGAATCCGCCGGCATTGAGATTCTGAATCGTGATCACGTGATCTGCCACCTTGATGATGGCGCGGACGTTTACATGGAACTGACGGTCAACACCGGCAAGGGCTATGTGTCTGCGGACAAGAACAAGCCAGAGGATGCGCCGATTGGTCTGATCCCGATTGATGCGATCTATTCGCCGGTCAAGAAAGTCAGCTATGACGTGCAGCCCACCCGTGAAGGTCAGGTGCTGGATTATGACAAACTGACCATGAAGGTCGAAACAGACGGGTCCATCACGCCGGATGACGCCGTGGCCTTTGCTGCGCGTATCTTGCAGGATCAGTTGGGTATCTTTGTCAACTTTGATGAGCCTGAGTCCGCCTCCCGCGCGGATGAGGACGATGGTCTGGAGTTCAACCCGCTGTTGCTCAAGAAAGTCGACGAGCTGGAGCTTTCCGTGCGTTCGGCCAACTGCCTCAAGAACGACAATATCGTCTATATCGGTGATCTGATCCAGAAGACCGAAGCCGAAATGCTGCGCACGCCGAACTTTGGCCGCAAGTCCTTGAACGAGATCAAGGAAGTGCTGTCCGGCATGGGTCTGCACCTTGGCATGGACGTCGAGGATTGGCCACCGGACAACATCGAAGATCTGGCCAAGAAGTTCGAAGACAACTTTTAAGAAATCTGTAGGGTGCGCATTTATTGCGCACCCTACACCCCGGGTTAAGGCACCCCAAGGAGAGTTGGTGACACGCATCGCCAACCAGACAAAGTAAAAACAGCCCGTAGAGGGCACCAAATGGAGAAAGACAAATGCGTCACGCACGTGGATACCGCCGCCTGAACCGCACACATGAGCACCGCAAGGCGCTCTGGGCCAATATGGCCGGCTCGCTCATCGAACATGAGCAAATCAAAACAACCCTGCCCAAGGCAAAAGAACTGCGCCCGATCATCGAAAAGATGATCACACTGGCAAAACGTGGCGATGACCACGCCCGCCGTCAGGCGGCCTCCAAGCTGAAAGAGGCGCAGTATGTTGCGAAACTCTTTGACGTGCTTGGTCCGCGCTACAAGGACCGCCAGGGCGGTTATGTGCGCGTGCTCAAGGCCGGTTTCCGGTATGGCGACATGGCGCCTATGGCGATCATCGAATTTGTTGACCGTGACCGCGACGCCAAAGGTGCCGCAGACAAGGCGCGCCTTGCAGCAGAAGAAGCTGCCGAGGCATAAGCGACCTACATCACGACCGAAAAAGCTCCGCATTTGGCGGGGCTTTTTTTGTTGTAGATCATAACATAGGGATGGTTTTGGCCTGAAATAGCAGAGCCTGGCGCGATGATCTGCCAAAATTGGCCGATCATCCTGAGGGTTGCAGGTTGCGCAATCGGCCCACTGCACGCATATCTTGGGACATGCGATATCTTACCCTCCTCTTGCTTTTGCTCTTTACCCCGGCGGCGGCCCAGCAGGTGCCACAGTCGCAGGCCCAGATACAGCTGAGCTTTGTGCCCCTGGTCAAAGAGGCCGCGCCAGCCGTCGTGAACATCTACGCCAAGATCATGCGCGAACCGCGCGGCACCCCGTTGCAGCGCGATCCGTTTTTTGAACGGTTTTTCCGTGACTCGTTTTCCGAAAAACCACGTGTGCAAAATTCGCTTGGTTCAGGGGTCATTCTGTCCACGGACGGGATTGTTGTGTCGAACTACCATGTCGTTGGCATGGCGACGGACATCCGTGTGGTGTTGAATGACCGGCGTGAGTTTTCGGCGCGGGTGTTGCTGGGCGATGCGGCTGCGGACCTTGCGATTTTGAAAATTGATACGCCAGAACCCTTGCCGTTTCTGAACTTGCGCCAAAGTGAGACGGTTGAGGTCGGTGAATTGGCCCTGGCGATAGGCAACCCCTTTGGTGTGGGCCAGACCGTCAGCAGTGGCATTGTCTCGGGCCTTGCGCGGTCAGGGGTTGGCGGGGTCAACAACGGACGTGGATATTTTATCCAGACGGATGCCCCGATCAATCCCGGTAATTCGGGCGGTGCGCTGATCGACATGGCCGGGCAGTTGATCGGGATCAATACCTCGATCCTGACCCGTTCCGGTGGGTCCAATGGCATTGGGTTTGCGATCCCGTCTGATCTGGTTGAAACCTTTGTGGAGCAGGCCCGCGCCGGGTTGTCAGAATTTGGCAGACCCTGGGCGGGTATCAGCGGGCAGCCGGTGGATGCGGATATGGCTGGCCCCTTGGGGTTGGATCGTCCCGGCGGGATCATCGTGTCAGGCTTGCACGCGGCCAGCCCGTTTTTGGCCGCGGGGTTGGACGTGGGCGACGTGATTACCTCGGTAGATGGTCAACCGGTCAACACGCCCAACGAAATGATCTATCGCATGGCCGTGGCAGGTTTGGGCAAATCCGCGATGATCACCCGTCTGCGGGATGGGGCTTCCGCATCCTTTCCGGTTGATCTGATTGCCGCGCCGGATCTGCCGCCGCGCGATGCCTTGACCCTGCAACGCGACTCTGTGTTGCCCGGTCTGGCGTTGGCCCGTGTAAACCCGGCGGTCATTGCCGAAATGAACCTGCCGCTGGAAGCGCAGGGTATCGTGGTGACGAACCCCGGTCGGTTTGGCCCGCGCATTGGGCTGCGACAGGGTGATGTGATCCTAAGTGTCAATGGCATTGAGGTGACCCACCCGGACGAGGTTGCAACCCTGCTTGGGGGGCAGGTGCGCCGGTTTGGGGTGTTGGTGCTGCGCGGGGATCGCCGGATTTCGCTGCGGTTCCGGCTCTAGTGCATGGCAGATTTGTTTTCAGATCAGGACGCCGCGCCCGAGGTGGACAGCGCGCATCGCCCGCTTGCGGATCGGTTGCGCCCGCAGACCCTGTCAGAGGTGATCGGCCAGCAAAAGGTGCTTGGCTCAGATGCGCCGCTGACTGTCATGCTGGCATCGGGTGCGTTGTCATCGCTGATTTTCTGGGGGCCGCCGGGGGTTGGAAAAACCACCATTGCCCGGCTGCTGGCAGATGAAACCGATCTGCATTTCGTGCAGATCAACGCGATTTTTTCGGGTGTACCCGAATTGCGCAAGGTATTTGAAGCGGCCCGGATCAGGCGGCAGAACGGGCAGGGGACGCTGCTGTTTGTTGACGAAATTCACCGATTCAACAAAGCCCAGCAAGATGGGTTTTTGCCCCATATGGAGGACGGGACCATATTGCTGGTGGGGGCGACCACGGAAAACCCGAGTTTTGAGCTGAACGCCGCTGTGATGAGCCGGGCGCAGGTTATGGTGCTGGAGCGTTTGCCACTGTCAGATCTGGAGCGTCTGGCGCAACGGGCCGAACAGGAATTGGATCGCGCGCTGCCCCTTGACGGGGAAGCGCGTGAGGCGTTGCTGGAAATGGCCGATGGGGATGGCCGCGCATTGTTGAACCTGATCGAACAGGTTGCCGCCTGGAAAGAAGAGGCAAAGCTGGGCAAAGCCACGCTTGCCACCCGGCTGGCGCGGCGTGCCGCACAATACGACAAAGGCGGGGATGCGCATTACAATCTGATCTCGGCTTTGCATAAATCTGTGCGCGGGTCAGACCCGGATGCCGCGCTTTACTGGTTTGCCCGCATGCTGGAAGGGGGCGAGGATCCGCGATACCTTGCCCGGCGCATCACGCGTATGGCGGTTGAAGACATCGGGTTGGCAGACCCGCAGGCGCAGGCGGTTTGCCTGCAAAGCTGGGAAACCTACGAACGCCTTGGCAGCCCGGAGGGAGAGTTGGCGCTGGCGCAGGCGGTGACATATCTTGCCCTCGCGCCCAAATCCAATGCGGCCTATGTCGCCTACAAAGGGGCGCGGCGGTCTGCCAGGGAGACCGGGTCAGAGCCGCCGCCCAAACATATCCTGAACGCGCCGACCAAGATGATGAAAGAGCAGGGATACGGGGCCGGATATGCCTATGACCATGATGCAGAGGATGGGTTTTCCGGGCAAAACTATTTTCCCGAAACCATGCAGCGCCCGGTGCTCTATGCGCCGGTGGAACGTGGGTATGAACGCGAACTCAAGAAACGGCTGGATTACTTTACCAAGCTGCGGCTGAAACGGGATTAGGGTCAGGACCCATTAATTCTGCACCACTGGCGTCGAAACCGCTAAATTTCAGGGGTTTGAGACATGCCGCAACGAACGGGTTCCTTGCAAATGGCTCACGCCGCTGAAATGACGCGGTTTCGTCGTCCTTCGGATTTGGCGGATTTTCCCCGTGAGCTGCGTTACATCTGCTTGAAATTCAACGAGAGTTCCTGCGCAGAAGTGCCTTGTCACAGAAAAAATCTGCCAAACCAGAGGTGCAGAATTAATGGGTCCTGACCCTAATCCAACCCCAGTGAGGGCACCACGTATTGCGTGATCACAGAGACGGGCACTTCCCACCCGTTTGCCGCATTGTAGTTGCCGGCATAGATCACCGCGATCAAACCAAGTGGTTTCACAATCGAAATCCGTTGTCCGCCATTGCCAAGGCCCGCAGCCCATAAAGGGGCGTCTTTTGGCGACAGCCACCAGTGATAGCCATAGCGGAGCGGGTCGGCGGTGACACGGGGGGTCAGCGCGTCGCTCAACCACTGGGCCGGTACAATCTGCACATCGTCCACCCGCCCGTCCTGCAAGACCAGCGTGCCAATGCGCATCAGCCCACGCGCAGACAGGCGCAGACCCGATGCCGCGGAGGGGCGGCCATCGGCCCCGCGCACCCATTCAAACCGCCGGATGCCAAGCGGTGTAAACAGGCGTTCCTGGGCAAAGATGTCCAAGGGTTTGCGGGAACCACGTGTGATCAATTCTGCCAATAGCGCTGTTGCACCGCCGGAATAGTTGAACACTTCGCCAGGCGTTTGGATCATCTCTTGTTCAAGAATAAACCGAATGCGGTCCTCTGCGACTTCCATCGCGATTTCTGAATTGGCCGGGTCGCTGTAGGGCAGGTTTTCATTCCACGCGGTGCCCATGCGCATGGTCAGTACATCCGCAATGGTGATTGCATCCCGCTGCGGCGTTGACAGATCGCTGTACTCCGGGAATTGCGCCAGAAGCGGTGCACCGGGAGGAGGGACCAGCCCGTCAGCCAGCGCAATACCGTAAAGCAGGCTCACCACACTTTTGCTGACAGAGCGCAGATCATGCAGCGTGTCCGGCCCATGTTGGCGGTTTCCAACAGGCGTTCCCCAGACCTCATCCGCGCCTTCAAAATAGACCTCGGCCAAGATCTCACCGTTTTGCTGGACCACAACGGAGTGCAACCCCGGCAGATTGCCCGCCGCATGGCCATCCAGCAAGGCACGTTCAAGATCGTTCTGCGCCCAAAGGGGCAGAGCGATCAGCACAATGCAAAAGCTCAAAAAGGGGCGTAGGATAGGCATGGCAGCTCCTAGGGTATGTAATTACTACCTTAACGGGAAAAATGCAGCGCGCAAAGGCAGCATGCGCTGCGGTGGATGGCTTGACAATAGGCTAATATCAGGGCGACACCGCAGCCATGATGTTAACCCTTCTCTTTGTGGCGCTTGGCGGCGCGATTGGCGCGGCGCTGCGGTTCGGCTTTGGCCTTGCGGTGTTGCGCGTATTGGGCCCGACAGAGTTTCCGCTGGCGATCATTGGCGTCAATGTTGTTGGCTCCCTGCTGATGGGATTTTTTGTTGTGATGGCCGCGCATAAGGGCCTGACACACCTGAGCCCGTTTGTGATGACGGGGCTGGTGGGTGGGTTCACCACCTTTTCGGCGTTTTCGCTGGAAACCGTGACACTGATGGAGCGGGGACAGATTGCCACGGCGGGGTTTTACGTGCTGGCCTCGGTGGGGCTGTCGATTTTGGGATTGATGCTGGGGCTTTGGCTCGCACGCGGGGTAATTGCATGAGCCGGGTTCAAACCCTGACGGTGGAAGATGGCGACGGCGACCAGCGCCTTGATCGCTGGTTCAAACGCCTGTTCCCGCAGATATCTCAGGGACGCATCGAAAAGATGTGTCGCAAGGGTGAAATTCGCGTGGATGGTGGCCGTGTCAAAGGCTCCACAAGGTTGGAAGCGGGCCAGCAGGTGCGTATCCCGCCCCTGCCAGACAGTGAGGCGCCGCCGCCGCCAAAACGCACGCGGGTGACGGACGCGGATGCAAAGTTCATCCGTTCTTGCGTGATTTACCGCGACGATCATGTCATAGCGCTGAACAAACCCCCGGGCCTGCCGGTGCAGGGGGGCTCTGGCCAGTCTGATCGCCATGTAGACGCCTTGGCCGAGGCGCTGATGTTTGATCTGGACGAAAAGCCACGTCTGGTGCATCGCCTTGATAAGGACACCTCTGGCGTGTTGATCATGGCGCGCACGCGGGCTGTGGCCGCGACGCTTACGGCCAACTTCCGGCATCGCGAAACGCGTAAGATCTACTGGGCGGCGGTTGCGGGTGTGCCGCATCCAAAGAATGGCACAATCAAATACGGTCTGGTCAAGGCAGGCGGCCATGGCGCGCGCGGCGAGGGCGAAAAAATGATCGCCGTGCATCCCAACGACGTGGAGCATACCGAGGGTGCAAAGCGCGCCACAACCGATTATGCGGTGATGTCCGTGGCGGGCGCGCGGGCCTGTTGGGCGGCCCTCATCCTGGTCACCGGGCGCACGCACCAATTGCGCGCGCATATGGCCGAGATTGGGCACCCGATTGTGGGGGATGGCAAATACGGCGGCTCGTCACAAGACAACATGGGCGACGGCTGGGGCGCGCAGCTGGGCGGGGATATTTCCAAAAAGCTACACCTGCATGCGCGGTCCCTGAACGTAGAACACCCGGTGACCAAAGCAGTGCTAAACCTTGTTGCACCGTTGCCCGACCACATGCAGCGCACGTGGGACACGTTCCAATGGTCTCCTGCAGATGTGCCCGCAGACCCGTTTGAGGAAGACTGGGGATGAGCGCAGCCTTGCGACTGGTGATATTCGATGTCGATGGCACATTGGTAGACAGTCAGGGTGACATTGTCGCGGCCATGACGTCAGCCTTTGCCGCAGTTGATCACCCCTTGCCCGACCGGGCCACGTTGCTGAGCGTTGTAGGGCTTTCCCTGGATGTTCTGATGCCCACACTGGCCCCTGATTTACCGGGCCCGGCCCATGATCAGATGGTGCGCGCCTATAAGGAGGCGTATATGGACCTGCGCGCGAAAGCGGGCGTGGCACAATCCTCTCCGCTTTATCCCGGTGCGTTGGCAACCCTGCGTGCGCTGCACGCACAGCCGGAGACCCTGCTGGGGGTCGCCACCGGAAAATCCCGGCGGGGGTTGGATAAACTGGTCGAGGGCCATGGGTTGGAAGGTCTGTTTGTCACACAGCAAGTGGCGGATCATCACCCGTCCAAACCGCATCCGGCTATGGTTCTTCAGGCGCTTTCAGAAACAGGGGTTGCTCCAGATGATGCCGTGATGATTGGCGATACCAGTTTTGACATGCAAATGGCGTCGGATGCGGGCGTGCGGGGCATTGGTGTGTCCTGGGGCTATCACCCGCGCGCACGATTGAGCAACGCAAGCTGTGTGATCGAGCGTTTTGCTGATCTTATCCCCACACTGGAGAGGTTTTGGGAGGCACCGCAATGAGCGACTGGAAGGCGAAACGTTTTTGGACATCAGCAGATGTGGTTGAAACCGATGGTGGTTTTGGTGTTGAGCTTGACGGTCGCAGGGTCAAAACCCCGGCCAAATCCGCGCTTATTCTGCCGACACGTGACATGGCCCTTGCCGTGGCCGCCGAATGGGACGCGCAGGTCGAACAGATCAAACCAGAGACCATGCCGGTGACCAAAACGGCAAACGCTGCCCTTGATAAAGTGACGCTGCAACAGGCAGAGGTGGCGGACCTTTTGGCGGCCTATGGGGACAGCGACCTGTTGTGTTACCGCGCGGATTCCCCTGCAGAACTGGTTGCACGTCAAGCGGCGGAATGGGATCCGATGCTGGATTGGGCCGAAGAGGCTTTGAGCGTGCGGCTGATGCCGCGTGTTGGCATCATGCACAAGCCACAGGATGCGGCGGCGCTGGCCAAATTGACGGCGCGGGTGCATGCGTTTGACGCTTTTGAGCTGGCCGCTTTTCATGATCTGGTCAGCCTGTCAGGGTCGCTGATCCTGGGGTTTGCTGCCACGCTGGACGCGCGGCCAATTGAGGCGCTTTTGCAGATATCCCGCCTGGATGAAATTTATCAGGCAGAGCAGTGGGGGCGTGATGAAGAAGCGGAGGCCTTGGCTGCGGTCAAATGTGACAGTTTTCTGCATGCCAAACGGATGTTTGACCTCGCCCAGCCGCGCGAATCATAATGTGTTAAGCGACACGGCGGAAAGGCACCGCCTCTGGGCTACTCATTTACAGCGTGCGCCCGCTAAGCGCAGGGGAAATCGTTAGAATTTTCCCAAAACTACACTCATATTCATGCAGATCACTGCCTTACCTAAGGTTCGCGGCTTTCTGAGGCGGAAAGTGATGAAGTCGCCCTTGACGTGTCAGCGAGAATCTTAGCAAAATAAAGCGCACCAAGCAGGGGAGAGCCTGCAGGGCATCACCACCGGCACAAAATGTGCCGAATAATCCACCCAAAACGTGGTGGAACATCAGGAAGAGGTTAAAATGAACAACTCCGTATTTTTTGGCGCGTTGACCGTCGCTGGCCTGGCGGCCGGTGCAGCGGCGGCGGGCACGCTGGATGACGTCAAGGCGCGTGGCAAGCTGAACTGTGGCGTGACCACAGGTCTTGTCGGCTTTGCGGCACCCGACGCAAACGGCGAATGGAAAGGCTTTGACGTGGCGGTATGCCGCGCGGTTGCAGCTGCGGTTCTGGGCGATGCGTCCGCCGTTGAATTCGTTCCCACAACAGGCAAGACACGCTTTACCGCGCTGGCGTCCGGTGAGATCGACATGCTGGCACGCAACACCACATGGACGTTTTCCCGCGACGTCGATCTGAAGTTCGATTTCGTTGGCGTAAACTACTATGACGGCCAGGGCTTTATGGTTCCAAAGGACCTCGGCGTTTCGTCCGCCAAGGATCTGGACGGCGCGACTGTATGCATTCAGACCGGTACAACAACCGAGCTGAACCTCGCAGACTTCTTCCGCACCAACGGCATCTCCTATGAGCCCGTGCCAATCGAGACAAACGCTGAAGCACAGCCGCTGTACCTCGACGGTGCCTGCGACGTTTACACCACAGACGCCTCCGGTCTGGCCGCGACACGCGCTGCGTTTGAAAACCCGGCCGATCACGTGCTGCTGCCCGAAATCATCTCCAAAGAGCCTCTGGGCCCATTGGTGCGTCACGGCGACAATGAGTGGGGCGACGTTGTACGCTGGACTCTGAACGCGCTGATCACAGCTGAAGAGCTGGGCGTGTCTTCTGCCAATGTTGGCGAAATGGCTTCTGCCACCAACAACCCCGAAGTTGCCCGCCTGCTGGGCACCGAAGGCACATTGGGTGAAATGCTGGGTCTGGACGCAGATTGGGCCAAGCGCGCAATCGAAACACAGGGCAACTACGGTGAGATCTTCGAAACCAACATTGGCGAAGCAACACCCATCGGTCTGGCCCGTGGCCTGAACGCCCAGTGGACAGAAGGCGGCCTGCTGTACAGCCCCCCCTTCCGCTAAACACTTAAGCCAAAGGGCGCGTAGGAAACTGCGCGCCCTTTGCGTATCCAGATATCGAACCTCCTGAAAATGATTTGGTATCGACCGTTTACCGACCGACTAATGATGACCTAAGGCCTCCGTCGCATCGCAAAAGATGCATCATATAATCAGGGCCAGGGACACAGGGAACAGTTTCATGACAACACTTACCGACCCGCCACAGGGGTCGTTCCGGCTATCTATGCTGTTGAACGACACGCGCTATCGTTCGGCGACATTGCAGGCGATTGC
>CALFWM010000092.1 GCA_937928635.1 uncultured Sulfitobacter sp.
GCCGTGAGACTTGGGAAAGAAGGGCGAAAGCTTCGCCATTTGTTCGTCTGTCAACCAGTAGAGATCGCTCATATCACCGCTCCGTTTTGAACGGACGTGAATCATGCAGCGGAACTGAAATCAATGCATCCTGACCCTAGAGCTTCCGACCTTTAACCTGAAACACAATATATCTGCGATGTCCCGAGAGCGTAAAGCGTGGCAGGGTATCGGCGATCCAAATTTAAGGTCGGGCGCTTTAGTCTCAAGACCGAACTCGTCTGGCTTTCCAACAATGAACCTCTGCTTTGCGTCAAAAAAGCACTTTGATCAGACCCGCAGCAAATGAGCTTTGTCCGCCCGTCCCGGTTGACGATGCGTTATTTACCCGGCTCTTCAAGTTTCAGCGAATACCGTGTGTATCGACGTTCGCCAGTACGCGAAAGGGCACCAATCTCGACAAGTTCTTGCAGGTCCCTGGTCGCGGTTGCTCGCAAGGTGCCGGAAATGGAAATATAGTTCTCGGGACTCAGGCCCCCTTTGAACCCGTCAGCCCCTTTCGGAACATGCGCTCGATCACCTTGGCCCGTCTTTCATTCAACGTATCGCGATATCGGTCATAGAAATGCGCCTTGGCAATGGAGAAGCCCACGCGGTCAAGGGTAACCTGCCGCGCGTCCAGAACAGCATTTGTAAGCCAGACCAACCAAGGTGTGATATCGAGCGTCTGCTGGGGCTGGAGGTGGAGTTCCCCCGGTTTGCTGGACACTTTTTCACTGATGAAGGAGGGTGTTTGTTATGCCGAGAACGAGTACCCTTTACCCAGCGGAATTCAGGGATCAGATGGTTGCGCTGGTGCGCACCGGGCGCAGTGTTGAAAGTCTGGCGCGGGAGTATGTGCCCTGCGCTGCCACGATCCACGAGTGGGTCAAGCAGGCGGCTGTCGATGATGGCGATGATCCGGGCAGCCCGATCAGCCAAGAGCGGGACGCGCTGCGCCAGCTTCGCCGCGAGGTGAAGCAGTTGCGCCAGGAGCGCGACATTCTCTCAAAGGCCGCGGCCTGGTTTGCACAAAACGATGTGACATCCCGGAGGTCTTCGAGTTCATGACCGCAAATCAGGCCGAGTATTCGATCCAAATGATGTCACGTACGCTGGGGGTGTCGCGCAGCGGGTTCTACGCCTATCACAGCCGACCGCAGTTCCTGAACTCAATCCCACGATCAAAGGTGATGGATCAACGGGCTATTGCAGGCAGGGGAGACAAGCTATCAATCCGGCTTTCCATCACAGGTTTGGACTGTCGATCCCGGTTCTTCAGAACAACAGTAAACCGGCTGACACGCTCGACCAGCGATGTCACGTTGGCTTTGCCAAACTCTTTGCGGAACATCATCAGGTCGCACTCCCAATGCCCGAACTGGCTGCGCTCAGCGATCACATCAGGGCGGTGCGCAATGGCCAGTTCATCAAGGATATGACGCCCATGATGCCTCCGCATTGTACGTGGTCTGCGGCGATGACGATGCATGGGTAGGTGGCGGTAGAACTTCTCAGCACGACCATCTTTGGAATAGGCAAACCGATAGATCGTCTCGTGGCTCACGCGGATCGGATGGCGTTCAAGCCGTATACGTCCAGCGATTTGTTCAGGTGACCAGCCTTCATCAAAACCGCTCAGCACAGGGTTCTCGTCATCTTAGTAGGAGTTCCGCTTGATCTCGCGGTAGATTGTCGAGGGCGCGCGGCACAGATTGTCCGCGATCTCTTTAACTGATATCTGCGCCTCAAGCCATTTGGCCAGCTTACGGCGTTCACGTAGGTTCTGGTGAGGGTAGCAGCGCCCCATAAATTAACTCCATACAATTCAAGACCTTGTTAAAGAAGTTGCACTTCGTTTGTGATTCCACCCTACCGCACAAGAAGACCAATAATGATTTGAGCACTTTTGGCATCCCCATCCTGGGTCGTAACAAACGTCAGATCACCGCGCAGGTCTTCTGGTAGGTCCACGTCCACCTCAATGACAAACCCTGCGCCCCTCAGTCTGGAAAAACCCTAAACCTGCGATGGGCCCGTCGCGCCATGCGAACCCAGCGCAAAGGCCGCTGAAAACAGACCGAGTCAGGCCAAGCCTTTTGGCCAGCTTTCGGATGGGTTTAGATATGCCGCCAATCGCGCATTCCCGGTCAAAGCATCAAAAAGTCTCTGTTGTGCAATGAGTTAACTTTCGGGCGGGGCACCACCCTCAGCCGTGCGTTTCGCGATAAAGCGTTGCAAGGCCTCCAAGCGGTTACCATCGACCTCAATTTCTGACCCCTTTTGCACGATGTCCTGCCACACATCAGTGGCCCGCGTGCTGGCATCACGTGCGCCCCGTTCCGTCCAGGTGCCAAAGTTGGCGTAGTCATGCACGATCGGTTCGTAGAACTCCGTATCATAACGCGCCATCGTTTGGGGTGCGGCAAAGAAATGGCCGCTTGGGTCAACCTGCGACAGCGCGTTGTCAAAGCCGATTTCGTCCGCACCCGCCTCGCGGCCTGCACAGAGCTCTGCGATCATGTTCAGCACTTCGACATCCGTGATGATTTTTTCATAAGACACGGAAAGGCCCCCCTCCAACCAGCCGGCAGAATGGATCACAACCGTGGCCCCGGCCATCAGACAGCCCCACAAACCCATCTGGTTTTCATTGGCCGCCTGTACATCGTTGCTGTTAGATGCCGACCCGGCCGCACAGCGCCACGGCAACCCTGTGAACCGCGCCAATTGTCCCGCCGCAAGCGAGGCCTGAAAATGCGCAGGCGTGCCAAAGGCAGGCGCGCCCGATTTCATATCAACGTTCGAGGTAAAGGTGCCGTAACACACAGGCGCACCGGGGCGCACAAGCTGGGTCAGGGTGACGGCCGCCAACGCCTCCGCATGGCTGAGGGTAATCGCTCCGGCCACTGTAATTGGTGCCATCGCCCCCATCAGGGTAAAGGGCGTAACAATCGACATTTGACCGTGACGGGCAAAATCAATCAGCCCCTGCGCCATCGGAATGTCCAGTGTGCGGGGGCTGTTGGTGTTGATGATTGTGTAGCAATGCGGATGTGCGGCAAAGGCGTCATCCGACACACCGCGAAAGTCACGCAACATCTCAAAGCAGTCCATCACCTGCGGCGTGCCGCGCGAAAAAATGAATGGATATTTGTGTGATAACGTCAGCTGCGTTTCGGTCGTGAAGTAATGCCGCAGATGCACGGGCACATCCTGTGGTTCCACCGAGGGCGACAACATTTGCAACACATCAAAATGCTGGTTGAGCTTGGTATATTCCACAAAGTCATCGCCGGACCCGGGCCGGCGCCCGCGCACAAGATCGGCCGCATGGGGGGCACCGGCACCCGGCTGAAACATCAGCCGACCCAGCTCAAACGTCAGATCCTTGCTGCGCTGGCCCGCACGACCTGTGATGGATTTGGGCGCGCTTGCCATCGCGGCCTCAACAATGTCACCGCCAAGGTACACCATGTCTTCAACCACGCGCGCACCCGCTTTGCGGTAGATCTCAACCGCCTCTGGCAGCAGCACTTTAACCCCTAATTCGGACAGGGTACGCAACGCGGTCTGATGCATGACGGCGATCTGATCGGCAGAAAACACATCCATAAACGGGAACGGGTTGCGCAGGTCGTGGTAGTTGACCTGCCGTTTTGACACCGACGCCTCGGCCTTATTACGCCTGCGTCGTCCGCGCGTCTTGGGTGGGTTTGTATTCACCCCCTAACCCCGCATCGCCTTGCCCGTCGGATCATAGGGGGAATTGGCAATCACGCGCGCGGGTGTTTCGACCCCCACGATATGCACGCTCAGCGCAGTGCCCTCCGCACAGCACTCCTGATTGATCATCGCCATGGCGAATGACTTACCCAAGGTGTGCCCATACCCGCCCGAGGTGACAAAACCGACCATCTTGCCATCCGCCCACACCGGTTCATACCCGGTGGCGTCTGCATACTTTGCGTCCACCTCCAGCATCACCACCTTTTGCGCGGGGCCATTGCCATCGCGTTCGGCAACTGCGGCGTCTTTCCCGATAAAGGGTTTGTCCCAGTCGATCCAACGATACATGCCCGTCTGGCCAGCGGTATAGCCTTGGGTGAATTCTGCCGACCAAATGCCAAAACTCTTTTCCAGTCGCAGGCTGAGCAAGGCGTTGAACCCGGTTTCCCGCAGCCCCAAATCAGCCCCTGCCGCCAACAAGGTTTCGCGCAGCGTGATGTGTTCGGCGGCGGTGCAGTGGATTTCATACCCCAACTCTCCGGCCACCGACAAACGCCCCACCTTGCAGCGCAGCATGCCGATATCAAACCGGCCACAGCCCATGAAGGGGAGGCTGGCAATGGGCCCGTCTGTCAGCTTTTCCAGAACCTTCAGACTGTTGGGGCCTGACAGGGAAAACCCGACAGTGGCATCAGCAATGTCACGCAGATTAACTCCATCAGCCATGTGATCATGAAACCACCGCATGTGCCATTCGCGCAGGTAATAGCTGCCCATGATCCACCAGGTGCCATCGCCCCAGTTGAACAGCGTCAAATCCCCCTTGAGCCGACCATCCTGCGCCAGCATCGGGGCAAGTTTTGCCCGCCCCGGTTTGGGCAAGGTTGATGCCATGAGCGTATTCAGCCAAACTTCGGCATTGGGGCCCGATACCTCAAATCTGGAAAAGCCCGAGATGTCGAGCAGGCCGACAGCCTCGCGCACGGCGCGGCATTCCTCGGCCACGATCTCAAACGCATTGGAGCGTTTCAGGGTTGGCGTCTCTACAAAGTCTGGCGTTGGCGCAAAATACAGCGGCACCTCAAGCCCCCAACTTGCCCCCCAACGGCACCCTGCGGCGGTCATCCCGTCATAGGCAGGAGATTTTTTCAGCGGGCGTCCGGCGGGCAATTGTTCATTGGGGTAGGTCATCACAAACCGACGGGTGTAGAACTGCCCGGTGGTTTCTTTGATGAACCGTTTGTTCTGCGCGTAATCACCATACCGCGCCACATCCATACCAAAGACATCACTCTCTGGCTCCCCGTGGATCATCCATTCGGCCAGTGATTTACCCACACCGCCGCCTTGCAGGAAACCGGCCATCACTGCACAGGCACACCAATACCCCGGCTTGCCCCGCACCGGCCCAACCAACGGATTGCCGTCGGGTGAAAAGGTAAACGCACCGTTGACCCAGGTTTTCACGCCCACGTCTTGCAATGCGGGATAGCGTTCAAACCCCAGCGTCAACTCGTGTTCAAGCCGATCCGTGTCTTCCTGCTGTAACTCAAATCCGTATTCCCAGGGCGCGCCGTCCATCATCCAATGTTCATGGTTGATCTCGTAAATCCCCAGCAAAATGCCCTTTTGGTCCTGCCGCATGTAGGTGAACCCCTCAAGGTCAACTGTCATGGGCACTTCAAAATCAATCTGTTCTAGTTCTGGGATCGTATCGGAGATCAGATAGTGGTGGTTCAGCGGGCTAACGGGCAGTTCAATACCTGCCATTCGGCCCACCTGCTTGGCCCACAGCCCCGCGGCATTGACGACGTGTTCCGTCTGGATCGTGCCCTTTTCCGTCACCACTTCCCAGCCGTTTGCTGTCTGGTTCAACGCCAGCACACGGTTGTGCTCAATCACTTCGGCGCCGTGTTTCCTGGCCGCGCCTGCATAGGCATGCACCGTGCCCGTGGTATCCACATACCCCTCGCGATCCGCCCACATGCCACCCAGAATGCCATCGGTTGACATGATCGGGCACAGCTCCCCGGCCTCCTCCGGGGTGATCAGACGGCAATCATCAATGCCGATGGACTGAAAAGTGCGGTAGGTCGATTGCAACCATTCCCAACGATCCGGCGTGCCAGCAAGGGTCATGCCACCCGTCATATGCATCCCCACCGATTGCCCGGATTCCTTTTCAATCTCGCCCAGCAAATCAATTGTGTAGGCTTGCAAACCGGCAATGTTCGGGTCGGCATTCAGCGCATGAAACCCGCCCGCCGCATGCCAGCTTGAACCTGCAGTCAGCACGCTGCGCTCTATGAGGCAGACATCTTTCCAACCCATTTTGGCAAGGTGATACAGCACAGACGTGCCCACAACGCCGCCCCCGATGATGATCGCGCGGTAATGCGATTTCATGGCGAATTCCTATCTGATCTTGTCGCAGTATGTTTGAAGCCTGCGCTGGCAGGGATTTTGACAACATTCCATTGTAAGAGTTGGTACACCGCCAGAAACATCTGTCTAGCGATTTCCGATACCCTGACTGCGCCCGGCCTGATGCGTCACTTCTGGGAGGTCAAAACGCCCGATAGGCCCGCGGGCTTTTTCCAAAATTAGTGCAAAGCAGCATTGAAGGCCACCCCCTGACGCATACCCGTTCAGGGCAAGACCAATACCGAAGGTGGCAAAATGGATATCCTGAAAGTTACAACCCCGATATCTGGCGCAGGCAACGGCGCAGCACGGCGCGGTCATTTTCCGAAATCTGCTCAACCAGTTCCGCATCAAACCGCGCTGCTTCCCGGTTGAGATCCGCGTAAGCAGCCTGGCCCATTCTCGTCAATCCAAGGGTTTCGTGGCGACGATCATCGGGCACCTCGCTGCGCGTCAAAAACCGTTTCTCCTCCAGGGCGGCGACGGCGCGGCTGACCTTGGTTTTATGCAAGCTGGCACGTTCACAAATCGTTTTGGCCGTCATGTCACCATAGCGCCCAAGGTGAAACAGCACCCGCCACTCCGTGCGCAACATGCCATAGCGGCCTTTATAATACAGCTGAAACTCGTGGCTGGAGGCCTCCGCAGCCTGATTCAACAGATATGGCAGGAAATCCTGCAAATCAAATGTGTCATTCTTGGTCATTTTTTATTTTTACCCATTGTTAGTTACAAAAACAACTAATATTTGATGTCCGTAATGGAAAGGACTTGACCATGAACAAAGATCTTGCACCAGATATGCTGCGCAGCGCGGCAACACCTGTCGGCACGACCGAAGGATACATGCCCGGCTTTGGAAACGACTTTGAAACGGAGGCCCTGCCCGGCGCTCTACCCCAAGGCATGAACAGCCCGCAAAAGGTGAATTATGGTCTTTACGGTGAACAGCTGAGCGGCACGGCCTTTACCGCGCCCAGCCATCAGAATGAACGCACATGGTGTTATCGCATCCGCCCGTCGGTCAAACACACCCACCGCTTCACCAAGATCGACCTGCCTTACTGGAAATCCGCGCCACTTGTGGACCCGGATGTGGTCTCCCTTGGCCAGTATCGTTGGGATCCGGTGCCTCATTCAGACCAGAAACTGACCTGGCTGACAGGGATGCGCACCATGACAACGGCTGGCGATGTCAACACGCAGGTCGGCATGGCAAGCCACATCTATCTGGTGACCGACTCAATGGTCGATGCCTATTTTTATTCTGCCGACAGTGAAATGCTGGTTGTCCCCCAAGACGGCCGCTTGCGGTTTTGCACAGAGCTGGGTGTGATTGACCTGGAGCCACAAGAAATCGCTGTCTTGCCGCGCGGTCTGGTGTACCGGGTTGAAGTGCTGGACGGGCCCGCACGTGGTTTTGTCTGTGAAAACTACGGTCAGAAATTCGAACTGCCGGGCCGTGGCCCGATTGGGGCCAACTGCATGGCAAACCCCCGTGATTTCAAAACGCCCGTCGCCGCGTTTGAAGATCGCGATGCGCCCTCAACCGTCACGGTGAAATGGGCCGGACAGTTTCACGAAACCCAGATCGGGCATTCCCCTTTGGATGTGGTCGCCTGGCACGGTAACTACGCGCCCTGCAAATACGATTTGCGCACCTATTGCCCGGTGGGTGCTATCCTGTTTGACCACCCGGATCCGTCGATCTTTACCGTGTTGACGGCCCCAAGCGGCGTGGAGGGCACGGCCAACATCGACTTTGTTCTGTTCCGTGACCGCTGGATGGTGGCCGAAGATACCTTCCGGCCTCCGTGGTATCACAAGAACGTCATGTCAGAACTGATGGGCAACATCTTTGGCATCTATGATGCTAAACCAAAAGGGTTCGTCCCCGGTGGCATGTCACTGCACAACATGATGCTGCCGCATGGGCCGGACAAGAATGCCTTTGAAGGGGCCTCCAACGCGGACTTAAAGGCGGAGAAGCTGGAGAATACAATGAGCTTCATGTTTGAGACGCGTTTCCCTCAGCATTTGACACGCTTTGCCGCTGAAGAAGCACCGTTGCAGGATGATTACATCGACTGCTGGGGCGATATTGAGAAAAAGTTCGACGGCACACCGGGAAAGAAATGACAAGGCGGGCGGGCTAAAGCCCGCCTTACGGATCCTCTGACCTCTCCACGTAAGGCGGGGTTCACCCCGCCACAACAGACAAGGAACACATATGACTTTGATGACCTCATGGGTAGAAAGCTCCAACAACGCCGAGACGCCTTTTCCGCTCAATAACCTGCCCTATGGTGTCTTTTCCACAAACGCACTTGAGCCGCGTTGCGGCGTCGCCATCGGTGATATGATCCTTGATCTGGCTGCCCTTGAGGAAACCGGCGTGCTGGAACTGAACGAAGAGCCGGTGTTTGACGTCCCCTATTGGAACGATCTGATGGACTTGGGACCAGAGGCATGGGACACCCTGCGCGCCCGCCTGACGGAGCTGCTCAAAACCGACTCACCGGAACAGGCCGCTGTCGCGCCCCACCTGATCCCGATGGCAGAGGCACGCATGGAAATGCCCATTGTGGTCTCTGAATACACTGATTTCTACGCTGGCAAACACCACGCCATGAACGTCGGCACCATGTTCCGCGGTCCCGAAAATGCGCTGCCGCCCAATTGGCTGCACATTCCCATCGGTTACAACGGGCGCGCCTCCTCCGTGGTGGTGTCCGGCACCGACATCATCCGCCCCAATGGCCAGACCAAAGCACCGGACGCCGACATGCCCTCCTTTGGCCCCTGCAAGCGGCTGGACATTGAGCTGGAGATGGGCGCGATTGTCGGCACGTCTTCCACCCTCGGCCAGCCCATCACCGTGGCGGAGGCTGACGCGATGATCTTTGGCTATGTGCTGCTCAATGACTGGTCCGCACGTGACATTCAGGCATGGGAATACCAACCGCTTGGCCCCTTTCAGGCCAAGGCCTTCGCCACCTCAATCTCCCCCTGGATCGTGACCCGTGCCGCGCTGGAGCCTTTCCGCACCTCGACACCGGAGCTTGAAAAAGACCTGCTGCCCTACCTGCGGGAACCGGGGCCCATGCTCTATGACATCGACCTCACAATCTCCATCGAACCCGAAGGCGGCAGCGAAGAAGTACTCGCGCGCACCAACTACAATCAGATGTATTACTCCGCCGCGCAGCAACTGGCGCATCACGCCTCCTCAGGCTGCGCGATGACCACCGGCGACCTGCTCGGCTCCGGCACTATCTCCGGCCCCAAAAAAGACGAACGCGGCAGCCTCCTGGAACTCAGCTGGGGCGGCAAGGAACCGATTACACTGCAAGACGGTTCCACCCGCAGCTTCCTCAACGATGGCGACACCATGCACCTGACGGGCCAGGCCCAAGGGGACGGTTACCGCATCGGCTTTGGCGCTTGTAGCGGCAAGATCCTTCCGGCGGTTAAATACCCCTGACCCCCCATTTCACCCTTCCAATAAACTCAATCCCGCACTCTCCACCCGCGCGACACCAGATAAGGACCCCTAAAATGGCCAAAGCATTTGCCTCCCAAGGCGACCTCACCGAAAAGAAAATCACCTTTGACGAGGTCGGCCGCGACCTGTGGGCCTTCACGGCCGAAGGAGACCCAAACTCCGGCGTGATCATCGGCGATGACTCAGTGATGATTGTTGAAGCGCAAGCCACGCCCCGACTGGCGGAAAAAGTCATCGAAAGGGTGCGTAGTATCACCGACAAGCCGATCAGCCATCTGGTGCTGACCCACTATCACGCGGTACGCGTGCTCGGTGCCTCCGCCTATGGCGCGGATCAGATCATCATGTCGGACGTGGCGCGCGGCATGGTCGAGGAACGCGGGCAGGAAGACTGGGACTCAGAATTCCAACGTTTCCCCCGCCTGTTTGAAGGGCACGAGAGCATTCCGGGCCTGACCTATCCTACCACCACGTTCAGCGATTCCATGACCGTCTATCTGGGTAAACGCCGGGTTGACATCAAACACATCGGGCGCGGGCATACCGCTGGTGATGCGGTGATCCATGTGCCGGATGAGAACGTCATGTTCACAGGTGACATCGTCGAGGACCACTCTGCCTGCTACTGTGGCGACGGATACTTCGGTGACTGGGGCGGCACGCTGGATAACATCATGGCCTATGACGTGGACGCCATCGCACCAGGCCGTGGTGACGCGCTGGTGGGCAAGGATGCCGTGGCCCGCGCCATCGCCTCCACCCGCGACTTTGTGGACAGCACCTATGCGCCCGCCGCCAAGGTCGCCGCACGCGGAGGCTCCCTCAAAGAAGCATGGGACGCCGTGCGCGAAAGCTGTGATCCCAAGTTCAAGGACTACGCCATTTATGAGCACTGCTTGCCCTTCAACGTCTCCCGCGCCTATGACGAGGCCCGCGGCATCCTGCACCCGCGCATCTGGACCGACAAACGCGATCTGGAGATGTGGGACGCGTTGCAGGGGTGATGGAGGTTCCCGCGACCATAGGCTGCGCCCTATACTCGATATCCGGGCTGGGATTCACCCTACTTCTCATATTGGCGATGGGTCTGTCTTGGCATGCAAATCGGGAAAGGCGCAGGCGGCTCGCCGGGGCAACAGTCGGAGAAAGGCTTGGAACGCCTCCCTCACTTGACGACGAACGCCGCACAAACCGAATTTACAAAGTCTTCATGATTGCCTTTGCCTTTTTTGCCATCGCTCTTTTTGTGGAGTTCTTTGGACTAGAACTCGGACTGTTTGCCGACCAGACCGCCTGCCCTGACGGCTGGCAACAACCCCGCAGCCTGCGGGCCTTATCCAGCTAAGGTACTAAGGAGATACACATGGTTGCCGTACGCTACGAAACCGCATTCAAACTCTACCCCTACCAAAAGGTCGCCGCGCAAAGTGGCCCTGCCCAACGTCACCCGGTGGTGATTGTCGGTGGCGGACCCGTGGGCCTCGCCCTCGCGCTTGATCTGGGCCAAAAGGGCACGCCCGCCTTGGTGCTGGATGACCATGACGGCGCAGGGCTGGGCAGCAAGGCGATCTGTTTTGCCAAACGCACGCTGGATATCGCGAACCGGCTGGGGGTCTCTACCCCGATGGTGGACAAGGGCGTGGTCTGGAACGTCGGCAAGGTTTTTCACGGCGACAACCGGCTGTTTGAGTTCAACCTGCTGCCCGAAGACGGCCACCGCAACCCAGCCTTTATCAACCTGCAACAACCCTACTTTGAACGCTTCCTTGTGGATGAAATCCACAATGCGCAAGCCGCTGGTGCTCCGATTGAGATCAGAGGCCGCAATGCGGTCAGCACGCTTTCTCAGCACGACGGCTACGTCACGCTCAAAGTCGATACGCCTGACGGTCCTTATGAATTGGAGGCCGACTATCTGATCGCTTGCGACGGGGCGCGCTCGCTGATCCGCGACCAGATGGGCCTCAGCTTTGATGGGCGTGTGTTTGAGGACAACTTCCTGATTGCCGACGTCAAGATGAAGGCCGACTTCCCGACCGAGCGCTGGTTCTGGTTTGAACCACCCTTTAAGGACTCTGGGCAATCCGCCCTGCTGCACAAACAGCCCGATGACATCTGGCGCATTGATTTCCAGCTGGGCTGGGACATTGACCGCGAAAAGGAACTAGACCCTGACCGCATCCGCGCGCGCGTCGATGCGATGTTATCCAGCCAATCCGGGACCGTGCCGAACTATGAACTGGAATGGACCTCCATCTACACCTTCCAATGCCGCCGCATGAAAACCTTCCGCCATGGGCCAGTCCTGTTTGCCGGAGACTCAGCGCATCAGGTGTCCCCCTTTGGCGCGCGCGGGGCGAACTCGGGTGTGCAGGATGCGGACAACCTGGGCTGGAAGCTCGATCTGGTGCTCAAAGGCATCGCGGATGATGCGCTGCTCGATACATATTCAACCGAACGCGAGCATGGGGCGGATGAAAACATACTGAACTCCTCGCGCGCGACGGATTTCATGACGCCCAAGACCGAAGTTTCCCAGACCTTCCGCAATGCGGTGCTGGATCTGGCAGGCAAACACGCCTTTGCGCGGCCCTTGGTGAACTCCGGGCGGCTGTCGGTGCCCTGTGCCTATGACGGTTTTGCCCTGTTCGGAGAAGACGCGCTGAATGGCCCCGCCATCTCGCGCCCCGGTGCGCCCTGCCCGGATGCGCCTGTGGGGGATGGGTTCCTGCTCGATCATCTGGCAGGCGTGTTCACGCTGCTGAGTATTGGAGGACAGGCCCCTGACGCAGTCTCTGCTGCTGGGCTAACCACACAAAGCGTGCACATAGACGCACCCTCACCAGAACTTGCAGCGCGCTATCTTGGCGAGACAAAACAAGCGATCTACCTGATCCGCCCCGACCAGCATGTGGTCGCCCGTTGGGCCGATTATGATCCGCAAACCATCGCCAAAGCGCTCGCGCATGCCATTGGAAAGGCCCCGTGATGCCCCTGACCCTAGAACCCAACATTCCCGATCCAGACGGCTTCTATGATGAGCTGATCCGCGCCCATGAAGGTCTGAGTGCAGAGCAAAGCAACGCCTATAACGCGCGCCTGATCCTCACGCTCAGCAACCACATCGGCGACCGCGCCGTGCTGCGTGCCGCACTTGAGTCCGCCAAGTAAGCAAAGATTGTCCGAGGTGAGGTTTTGTGTGAACCTAGCTTGACTCTGTCAGACAAGGAGCACGCCATGTCCCAATCCCCCGAAAACCACCGCGAGGATGTTGCGGGGCGTGCCAACGTCGAGGACACGCCGGAACTGCTGGCCTATTACGATGAGCTTGAGGCGAAGAACGCAGGCGCGCTCTGGACCGTCGCGAACAAGATCGAACCCTGGGAGCCACAGTCGCAGTCCGTTCCGGTGGTCTGGGCTTACGAAGATCTGCGCGCGGATGTGCTGCGCTCGCTGAAACTGGTCACACCCGAAAAGGCGGGGCGGCGGGTGGTGTACCTCTCCAACCCCGGGCGGCGCGATGTGACGGCAGCGGTCGGCTGGATCTACGCAGGGCTACAAGTGATGAACCCCGGCGAACAGGCCACCGCGCACCGCCATTCCGCCAGCGCGATCCGGTTCATTATGGAGGGAACAGGGGCCTACACCGTAGTGGATGGGCACAAGATGACACTGGGCGCGAATGATTTTGTCCTCACGCCCAATGGCACATGGCACGAACACGCGGTCGAGGCCTCAGGCAGCACCTGCATTTGGCAGGACGGGCTGGATATCCCGTTTGTAAACGCGATGGAGGCGAACTTCTTTGAGGTGCACCCCGATCTTTCTGAACCGGTGGCGTATCCCGTCGATGACATGACAAAGACATGGGGCAATGCAGGCCTGACCCCGACAAATGGTGATTGGAACAAGGGCTACAGCCCGATGTTCAAATACGAATGGGAGCCAACATATGAGGCGCTCAGCAAATATGCCGAGGCCACGGATGGATCACCCTTTGACGGGATCATGATGGAATATGTGAACCCCACCACCAACGGCCCCGTCATGAAAACCATGGGCGCAAGCATGCAATTGCTGCGCCCCAATGAGCACACCAAGGCGCACCGCCACACGGGCAGCTATCTCTATCATGTGGCCAAAGGATCAGGGCATTCGATCATCAACGGCAAGCGGTTCGACTGGAAAGAGCGCGACATTTTCTGCGTCCCAAGCTGGGCCTGGCATGAGCATGTGAATGGCTCTAGCAGCGACGATGCTTGCCTGTTCTGCCTCAACGATCTACCGGTGATGCGCGCACTGGGACTTTACCGCGAACAGGCCTTTGGTGACAACAACGGCAATCAGCCTATCGTTTAGGAGTACCTATGAAACTTGTGACTTACCGCGCAACGGTAGAAGACGACGCGCGTTTGGGTGTGATCGTGGATGATTTGATCATTGACGCCCAAGCCCTGGGCGCTGCCCATGGCGAGGACATGCCCGACACGATGCTGGGTCTGATTGATACCGGACGCCCGGGCGTGGCGGCCCTGTACGCGCTGATTGACGCCGCCGGGTACACGCCCCCAATCAATACCTCTGTGCCGCTGTCCAATGCGATCCTTTGCGCCCCCATCCCGCGCCCGCGCAAGAACATCTGGGGCGTGGGCCTGAACTACACCGAACACGTCGCTGAAAGTGCGCGCGCGCTGGATACCTCCGCAGAATTGCCGCAAAAACCTGTGCTGTTTTCCAAACCGCCCACAGCCGTGATCGGACAGGGAGAGCCGATCCAGCACAATTCAAAGATGACACAACAGTTGGATTGGGAGGTCGAACTGGCGGTGATCATGGGGTCAGGCGGCAAAAACATCGCGAAAGAAAACGCGATGGGCCATGTATTCGGATATTCGGTGATCATCGACGTGTCCGCGCGCGACAACCGCCGGGCGGGGCAATGGATATTTTCAAAGGGGCAGGACAGTTTTGCGCCCTTTGGCCCCTGTATTGTGACGCCAGACGGAATACCCGACCCTCAGAACCTCGACCTGTGGCTGACAAAAAACGGCGAGGAAAAGCAGCGTTCCAACACGAAATTCATGCTGTTTGATATCCCGTCCCTGATCGCGGACATCTCAACCGGTATGACGGTTGAACCGGGTGATATCATCGCAAGCGGCACCCCTGCTGGCGTTGGGGCGGGTATGGACCCACAGGAATGGATGTGGCCGGGTGACACGATTGTGGCCTGTGTGGAGGGCATTGGCTCCCTGCGCCATCCGGTTGTTGACGCAACCCCTGCCTAGTGCGGTTTGACCTTGATCAGGTAGAAACCGCTGTTGCCTACAAACTGTTGGCAGCCACGGTGATGCCGCGCCCCATCGCCTGGGTCGTGACAAAGGGAGGTGAGGGCATCAATGCTGCGCCCTATTCGTTTTTCAATGTCATGGGATCAGCCCCGCCAACGGTCGCGATTGGCCTACTGCGCGACCCGGACCGCGGGTTCAAGGATACCGCACAAAACATTCTGGATACTGGCGAATTTGTGATCAACCTTGTGCCCGAACGGCTGGTAGAGCAGATGAACACCACCGCAATCAACGCACCCCGTGGTACGGATGAGTTAGCGCTTGCTGGTCTGAAAACCCTGCCATCGCAATACATCGCACCACCCCGCATTGCGCGCAGCCCTGTAGCATTTGAGTGCCGTTCCATGTCAAATGTCGTGACCGACCCCCAGCAGACCGTGGTCATCGGCCAGGTTTTGGCCGTGCATATAGAGGATAAATTTATTTTGGATGTGGATAAGGCCTATATCGACACGCCCAAACTGGATCTGGTGGCCCGGTCCTATGGCAGTGAATACGTACGCAGCCAAGACACGTTTTCACTGGAGCGTCCCTTCTGGACGGATGTCAAAGCACCCTGAGAATAGATGGCGTGCGAGTACCTAGCCAAAAAATTGAACACCAATGATCAAACAGGCAACCGCAACAAAGACAGCAATGATCAGTTGCCACTTCTTTGCCGCGCGTCGGTTGGTGACCAGCTCTGAGGGGACCTGCATCAATTGTTCTTGGTCATCTTTGTCAGAATGCGGTGCGGTGCGTTGCTGTTCAGAGTTCATGTTGGCTTCCAGTGATTACGGCGCGAAAGAACCGCTTCTAAAAAATGGGCCACGCAGAATGTACTGCGCGGCCCGGACTCACTACTCACGACGTATCGCCACTCAACGGGGAGGTTTTTGTGGCGATGGGCGAAAATTGCCCGACGGCAAAAAGGGGATGAACACCGTCTTGAGATGAAGATGCAATTAAGACGTAATTCGTCCAATTGATTGAATTTAATATTTTCGGGTAAAGAAATTCACCTATAGGTGGATGATTTGTTTAGCCACACAATCGGGTACGATCAAAGATATCGTGTGACATTGTGCAAAGGCGCGCAACAGTTTCGAGCATTTTGCCGAAATATGACGCATCTGGCCGCGCTGCACCGCGCGCCGCATTGTGGCAGCTTTGCCATGATGGTGCAATGGGTGATGATCTTGCCAGATATAAACAACAGGCTAATTGGTGATTGAGCAAAGAATTGAACCCAGCGGGGCGCGACGCGATGACAGATTTTGACGACATCCTGAATTGGCGACGGCGCGATTCGCGGGTGACCTTGTCGGGCCAACCCACAGAAGAACAACTCGGCGCGCTGGCAAAGGCAGAGATCAAGCGGATCATCAATTTAGGGCCCTATTCCAACAAGGGGGCCCTGAACGATGAACCCGGCACCGTTGCGCACCTTGGGATGGGGTATGTCTATATCCCTGTCGACTTTGATGCGCCGACCGAAACGGATTTCAAAACGTTTTGTGAGGCCATGGTAGAGGAACCGGATGCACTTGTCCATGTGCACTGCATCTACAATGCACGCGTCTCGGCTTTCTTTTACCGCTACGCGAGGGAAGGGCGGGGCGGAAATACCAGTGACGCATTTGCCCTGATGGACGGAATCTGGCGGCCCGGTGGAGTTTGGGCAGATTTCATCGGAAAGCCGGAAGATTCTGGCCAACCCAACCGGTACAAAGGCTATGAGTATATGTAGGGTTCGCATTCACTGCGCACCGCTGGTCTGTCTGCAAAGGTGCGCAATAAATGCGCACCCTACGCAAGTTTCTTGATCAGCCCTTCATCGACTCCCAAAAGGATTTGACGGAGGAAAAGAACGTGCTGCTCTCAGGGTTGTTCTCTGATGACAATTCATCAAATTCCTCAAGCAGTTCCTTTTGGCGCGCGGTCAGGTTTACCGGCGTTTCAACCGCCAGTTCGATGATCATGTCACCGCTGCCACCACCGCGCAGGGGCGGCATGCCCTTGCCACGCAAACGCATTTGGCGACCAGATTGGCTGCCGCCCGGTATCTGCACGCGACCACGCCCACCATCAATGGTCGGCACTTCAATACTGCCTCCCAAAGCGGCTTTGCTCATCGACACAGGCACACGGCAGAACAGGTTTGGCCCGTCACGCTCAAACAACTCGTGTTCGGTGACTTCGATAAAGATGTAAAGATCACCGGACGGCCCGCCGCGCATGCCCGCTTCGCCTTCGCCGGCAAGTCTAATACGGGTGCCGGTCTCGACGCCCGCCGGGATGTTCACACTAAGGCTGCGGTCTTTTTCTACGCGACCATGGCCATGGCAGGTATTACAGGGGTTTTTGATGATCTGCCCCATGCCCGAACAGGTAGGGCACGACCGCTCAACAGTGAAAAACCCCTGTTGCGCGCGCACTTTTCCCATGCCCGAACAGGTCGGACAGGTAGAGGGTTCCGCACCGCCCTCAGCGCCGGAACCGTCACAGGATCCACATTGCACCGACGTCGGCACATTGATCGACTTTTGCAAACCGGAAAAGGCATCCTCAAGCGTGACCTGCAGGTTGTAGCGCAAGTCGGACCCGCGCGCGGCACGTCGGCCACCACCGCCCCCGCCGCGTTGGCCCATAAAGTCGCCAAAAAGGTCATCAAACACATCAGAGAAAGCGGAGCCAAAATCACCCTGGCCCCCACCAAATCCGCCACCTGGCCGACCACCGCCGCCGCCCATGCCACCCTCAAAGGCAGCGTGGCCGTACCGGTCATAAGCGGCCTTCTTGTCGCCGTCTTTCAGAACCTCATAAGCCTCATTGGCCTCTTTGAACTGAGATTCGGCTTGCGGGTTGTCGGAGTTGCGGTCCGGGTGCAATTCCTTGGCTTTCTTGCGAAAACCCTTTTTGATTTCGTCAGCAGAGGCACCTTTGGCGACACCGAGCACTTCGTAATAATCACGTTTTGCCATCATGTACGTCCTTCTATTGGAACCCGGCACTTCTTTGTAAGTGCCAGCGGGGCCGGCCCGTCAATTCGGACCGGCCCCGCTTTTTGTTCCACCCAAGCGATCTTACGCCCGCTTGTCGTCGTCCAGATCTTCGAATTCGGCATCCACGATATCATCGCCATCGGGGCCTTCATCCGCTGCGGCTGCGACGTCTTCAGCCTCGCCATCGTCCTGCGCGGCCTTATAGATCGCTTCACCCAGCTTCATGGCGGCTTCCGTCACGTTCTGAATGCCAGCTTTGATCTTACCCGCATCCTCGGTCTCAAGCTCATCCTTGAGCGCGGCAATCGCCAGCTCAATCGCTTCAACCGTGGTTGGGTCGACCTTGTCGGAATGTTCCTCAATCGACTTTTCAGTCGAATGGATCAAGCTCTCCGCCTGGTTCTTGGCATCCACCAGCTCACGACGTTCCTTATCCGCCTCGGCGTTCTCTTCGGCGTCCTTGACCATTTTATCAATGTCATCATCGGACAGACCACCAGAGGCCTGGATTGTGATCTTTTGCTCCTTACCGGTGCCCTTGTCCAAAGCGCCCACCGCCACGATACCGTTGGCATCAATGTCAAAGGTCACTTCGATCTGGGGCATGCCGCGCGGCGCAGGCGGGATGTTTTCAAGGTTGAAGGCCCCGAGGATCTTGTTATCGGCGGCCATCTCACGCTCACCCTGAAACACACGAATTGTCACAGCGTTCTGGTTATCTTCCGCCGTGGAGAACACCTGAGACTTCTTTGTCGGGATCGTGGTGTTGCGGTCGATCAGACGGGTAAACACACCACCAAGGGTTTCGATCCCCAGGGACAATGGTGTCACGTCCAGCAGAACCACGTCTTTCACGTCACCTTGCAAAACGCCTGCTTGGATCGCGGCCCCAAGGGCAACAACCTCGTCCGGGTTCACACCCTTGTGCGGCTCTTTGCCAAAGAACTTAGTCACCTCTTCGATCACGCGGGGCATGCGGGTCATACCGCCAACCAACACAACCTCGTCAATGTCGCTTGCCGACAGGCCTGCGTCTTTCAACGCGGCCGCGCAGGGCTTCATGGAGGCTTTGATCAGGTCACCCACCAGGCTTTCCAGCTTGGCGCGGGTCAGTTTCATGACCATGTGCAACGGCTGCCCGTCAGAGCCCATAGAGATAAACGGCTGGTTGATCTCTGTCTGGCTGGAGGAGGACAGCTCAATCTTCGCCTTTTCCGCAGCCTCTTTCAGACGCTGCAACGCCATCTTGTCTTTGGTCAGGTCAACGCCGTGCTCTTTTTTGAACTCGTCACCCAGATAGTTGACGATGCGCATGTCAAAGTCTTCACCCCCCAGGAAGGTATCCCCGTTGGTGGATTTCACCTCAAACAGGCCGTCGTCGATTTCCAGGATGGTCACGTCAAACGTACCGCCACCAAGGTCATAAACCGCGATGGTTTGGGTTTCTTCCTTGTCCAACCCGTAGGCCAACGCAGCCGCTGTGGGTTCGTTGATGATGCGCAATACCTCAAGACCGGCGATTTTACCGGCGTCTTTGGTGGCCTGACGCTGGGCGTCGTTGAAATACGCAGGCACGGTGATCACCGCTTGCGATACTTCTTCGCCAAGGTACCCCTCAGCAGTTTCTTTCATTTTGCCCAGGATGAACGCGGAAATCTGGCTTGGGGAGTACTTCTCACCCTTGGCTTCGACCCATGCGTCGCCATTGCCGCCATCAATCACGTTGAAGGGCAGGTTTTTCTTGTCCTTGGCCAGATCCGCATCATCGTTGCGGCGGCCAATCAGACGTTTCACGCCAAAAATTGTGTTGTCGGGGTTTGTCACCGCCTGCCGCTTTGCAGCTTGGCCGACCAGACGTTCATCATCGGTGAATGCTACAATTGACGGGGTGGTGCGTGCACCCTCCGCGTTTTCAACAACGCGGGGCTGGCTGCCGTCCATGATGGCGATGCAGCTGTTTGTGGTTCCAAGGTCAATACCAATTACTTTGGCCATGTGTTCGATCCCTCTTTGTCTTAAAGGCGATTGCACGAAGCGTCAGGCCCGTTGCGGCACCTTTGCCCCGTTTCTTGATGAAGCTAAAAGGCCGTGCCCCTCAGCGGTTCGGAGGGTATATAAGGAGCGCAATTCGCTCCCGCAACCGCCCAGAGGCCAGCAGGCGTGGATTCTGCATCTATTTTTAGCGTCCGGGCGAGGGAACAGGCAAAAAATGACGGTTTTCCGGGTGCGGGGCTTTGAAATTCACAAAGGACTTCTGAATATCGCGGCCCAGCACGCGGTTCTTGAAGTCCTGCGTGGGGTCGTCGCCAAGGCCCCCTTGTTTCAGCCTGATACACCCTACGGCAAGAAAATGTCCGTGCGCATGTCCGCTGCGGGCTCCTACGGATGGTTTTCTGATCGAACGGGATATCGCTATGTCACCACCCATCCTGACGGTCAGCGCTGGCCTCCGATCCCGGTGGAGGTCTTGGCAATCTGGAATCAACTGACCGGGCTTGCGCGACAGCCAGAATGCTGCTTGATCAACTACTACGATACGGACGCGCGCATGGGCCTGCATCAGGACAAGGACGAGGCAGATTTTCAGTGGCCTGTGGTGTCTGTGTCTTTGGGCGATGAGGGATTGTTCCGCATCGGCAACCCCACACGCGGCGGCAAGACGGAATCTGTTTGGTTACAGTCTGGCGATGTGGTGGTGATGGGCGGCGCAGCCCGGCTGACCTACCACGGGGTGGATCGGATCAGGGCGGGGTCGAGCACGTTGCTGCCCAAGGGTGGGCGGATCAATTTGACGTTGCGGGTGGTGGAGTAAGTAGCTGAATGGCCGCTTGGAGCCGATTTTGTTGAAAAACTCCTGCTTGATCGTTTGTTGATCTGCTGATTCAATTCTTCCTGTGGGTTGGAGGGCTGGCTGATGATGGGACCGAGGCAGGAAGCGCAGGCGGCTTTGTTCTACGAGTTCTCGCTAGAGGATCACGTTCCCCATGACCATCTGGTTCGGTTGATTGATCGGTTTGTCGATCTGGCCAGCGTTCGCGCACATCTGGCGGATTTCTACAGTCACACGGGTCGCCCCTCCATTGACCCAGAACTACTGATCCGGATGCTTTTGATCGGATATTGCTTTGGCATCCGGTCTGAGCGGCGGCTTTGCGAAGAGGTGCATCTGAACCTGGCATATCGCTGGTTTTGCCGTCTCGATCTGGCGGATCGCATCCCGGACCATTCGAGCTTTTCCAAGAACCGTCATGGTCGCTTCCGTGAGAGTGATCTGCTGCGTCATGTCTTCGAGACAACCGTGGCACGCTGCATGCAAGAAGGCTTGGTTGGCGGTCAGGGCTTCGCAGTCGATGCCAGCCTGATCAGCGCCGATGCCCAAAAACAGAACTCCAGCAATCCCAAGGATTGGGCCGCTCGCGAGATTGATCCCGCTGAGGCACCGCGTGCCGTGCGCGAGTACCTCGACACGCTGGATGATGAAGCTTTTGGAGCTGCAACAACGGCCAAGCCCAAGTTCACCGCGCACGCCGATCCCGCCAGCCAATGGACAGCAGCGCGCAAAGGGCCAGCATTCTTTGCCTGTTCTGACAACTACCTCATCGATACCGATCACGGGATCATCGTGGATGTCGATGCCAGCCGATCAAACAAGACCGCCGAGGTGGGCGCGATGCGCAAGATGCTCGACCGGACCGAAGGGCGCTTTGGTATTATGCCTGATTGGATTGCCGCCGACACCGCCTACGGGGCGTCTGACAATCTGGTCTGGCTCACACTGAAGCGCCAGATACTTCCCTTCATTCCCGTCTTCGACAAAGGCGAGCGGACCGACGGGACCTTCTCACGGTCGGACTTCACATGGGATGATGAGAACGACCGCTACACCTGCCCGGGCGGCAAAGAGATGCGGCATACATGGCGGACATATTCTGATCCCAAACGGAATGCGCCAGTTTGGAAATCCAGAAACTATCGCGCCCTGAAATCAGACTGCACAGGATGCGAGCTGAAGGCAAAGTGCTGCCCCAACGCTGACACACGCTCGGTCCATCGCGATAGATATGAGATCTCAGAGACTTTGCCCGCCAATGCACCACCTCAGACTTCAATCCCAAGGCTCAGGCGCGACGAAAAAAGGTCGAGATGCTCTTTGCCCACCTCAAACGCATCCTCGGGTTGGGACGGCTCCGATTGCGGGGCCCCTCTCGGGATCATGGCTGTGCCATGACCCTGCCGGGCAGTGCATGCGGTGTTCAAGACGCGTTTACCCTCGCAGCCACCGCCCAAAACCTCAGGAAACTGGCAAAGCTCAAACCGATAGAGCCGGCCGCAGGTTGAAGCGGTGGCTTCGCCTCAGACATCTGAAAGAAATCAAACCGATACCTCAAACCGACAAATCGAAATCAGCGAGTTTTTCAACAATATCAGTCCAGAGTGACATATGCTGTGC
>CALFWM010000093.1 GCA_937928635.1 uncultured Sulfitobacter sp.
CTCACCAGCTTCAGTTATCCCGGCGCATTCCGATTTGACGGCCACAGTATTACAGGCGCGGACCTTACGCCATTCTCTGCCCCGTTGATTGATGCGACGGTGTCCATTTACGCCTCTTACGAGGGTAAAGTTGAACCGCTACCCCCGACAAATACAACAGTTATTGGTCTGTTGGAGACCGGGACGGCGCACAGCCCGTTCAAGCTCCAAACATGGATTTGCCCGCGCTATTACGTGATAACCAAAGCGCAATTGGATGACTTGTTGAACTGCTATAAAGAGGGTGAATGTTTCTAACCCTGCAAAGGTTACTTCACTTGATATAGCCTCCGCAAATCTACCTTCTTGCGCACGACAAAGCCTAACGTCCCTTACAAAAAAGCACAGCCCGCGTTCTATTAAACCGGCGCGGCTCTTATGTAGTCGCCTTCTCCTCAACCTCTGCCGCCAGCGATTCCGCCCGCGCGGCCAGTTCTGCCAGCGTGTCCGTCACCGATTGTGGCACCACGGGCACCTCGATGCGTTCGGGTTCAACGGCCACATTGCGCAGACCCGCAAGCTCGGCCTCGCGTTCGGCAAGTTCCGCGCGAACCTCGCCAATCTTGTCCTCAACAGCGGCGGTTTTATCCGCCAGCAACAGGCCTGCCATCAACAACATCCGGGTTTCAGGCATGCGGCCAACCTGATCAGACAGCACCTGAGCCTCATCATCCAGCATCTTGGCGGCAGAATGCAGATAGCTTTCCTCGCCCTCCTGACAGGCCACTTCAAATTGACGCCCGCCAATCGTGATCCGTACTTCTGGCATTACGCGTCCTCCTGTGTGGGTTGCGTGCCGGCACTTTCCACCAGCGGGGTCAGTGCGGCCAGAATGGCGCTGGCCTCGGCCACATCAGCGGCGCGGGCGGCGCGCAGCCCTTCAAGCTCGGCCAGCATCGCCTTGTTGATCAGATCCGCATCCCCAACACCATCCGCATTGGCCGCGCGCAGCGCTTCGCTCGCCTCCAACAATTGCTGATTGGCGCGGCGCACCCGTTGCAGTTCAACATCAAGTTGCCCCATGCGGGCCTGACTTTCCTCAACCTCTGCGCGCATATCCGCCATTTCCGCGTCCGAGCGGGTTTTGAGGGCACGCACCCGGGCGCGCAGCTGTTCATTAGCCACCCGTTCCTCAGCCAATGCCGCTTCTGTCTCCGGGTCGGGCCCTGCACGTGCCGCGCCAAGCGTATCCACGCCTTTTGCGATGCGGTCCATTGCTGCCGTGATGCGGCCCTGCAATTCGTCGATATCACTCATAACACTCAATGCTCCCTCAGATACGGAACGTCAGGCGACGCGGCAGATGCCAGTGCGAATCGCCCGACATCCGCCATTTGTGTAATCCTACCCAATGTAGATACCAAATGCGCCCCCCCTTTCAATTCAGCACCTTGGAGCGCGAAGTTGATGCTGCGTGCGGCGCATCTGGCCGCGTGGCAAACCGCCCCGCCCCCGGTTTGCCTTGAACTTTGTGAAGTGGCTGGTATGCACAGGCCAAACGCCGCCCGACTCCCTTATTTTTCCATAAAAGGACGCCTGCACCGTGGATCTTTCAGCTCTTGCCTCTGCCCATCCTGATCACTGGTCCAAGGCCACCGCCATCCGCGCCCTGACGCTGGATGCGGTTGCTGCCGCCAACTCCGGCCATTCAGGCATGCCGATGGGCATGGCGGACGTTGCAACCGTTTTGTTTGAAAAACACCTGAAGTTTGATGCGACCAACCCGACCTGGCCGGATCGAGACCGGTTTATCCTCTCCGCCGGGCACGGCTCCATGCTGCTTTATTCCCTGCTGCACCTTGTGGGTGACGCGCAATTCCCGCTGGAGGAGATCAAGAATTTCCGTCAGATGGGCTCACGCACTGCGGGCCACCCCGAAAACTTTTTGGCTGACGCAATTGAAACCACGACCGGCCCGCTGGGTCAGGGCATTGCCAATTCAGTTGGCTTTGCCATGGCAGAGGAAATCCAGCGTGCGACCTATGGTAAAAAAGTCGTCGATCACCGCACTTACGTGATCGCGGGTGATGGGTGCCTGATGGAAGGTGTCTCGCAGGAAGCAATTACGCTGGCCGGGCGTCACAAGCTCAGCAAGCTGACCGTTTTGTGGGACAACAACAACATCACCATTGACGGGCCCGTTACCTTGTCGGACGTCACTGATCAGGTTGCACGTTTTAAGGCCGCGCAGTGGCACACCATTGAAATTGACGGGCACAACCCAGATGAAATTGACGCGGCCCTGAGCGAGGCCGCCAAGAGCGATCTGCCCACCATGATCGCCTGCAAAACCCATATCGCGCTGGGGCATGCTGCCCAAGACACCTCCAAAGGGCATGGGGCGCTGACGGACGCGGATCAAATGGCCGCCGCGAAAAAGTCCTATGGCTGGACAACCGGGCCGTTTGAAGTACCCGCCAATGTCAAATCCGCATGGGAAGCAATTGGCAAACGGGGCGCCGCAAAGCGCGAAGCCTGGGAAGAGCGGTTTGACGGCATGTCGCGCGGCAAGCGCGAGACATTCAACCGCGCCCTGACCCTTGAGGCCCCCAAAAAGCTGAGTGCGACGATCAAGGCGTTCAAAAAACAGATGTCCGAAAGCGCGCCAAAACTGGCCACGCGGTCGGCCTCTGAAAAAGTGCTGGAAGTGATCAACCCGATCATGCCCGAAACCGTTGGCGGCTCTGCCGACCTGACGGGGTCAAACAACACCAAGACCTCTGATCTGGGCGTGTTTGACACGGACAACCGCAAGGGGCGTTACGTCTATTGGGGGGTGCGCGAACATGGCATGGCAAGCGCGATGAACGGTATGGCGCTGCACGGCGGCATCCGCCCCTATGGCGGCACGTTCATGTGTTTCACCGATTATGCGCGCCCTGCCATGCGTCTGGCCGCACTCATGCAAATCCCGTCTGTATTTGTCATGACCCATGACAGCATCGGTCTGGGCGAAGATGGCCCAACCCACCAGCCGGTTGAACACCTTGCCATCAGCCGGGGCACGCCAAACACCTATGTGTTCCGCCCCTGTGACACGGTTGAGACCGCCGAAAGCTGGGAACTGGCGCTGAGCATGAAAAACAGCCCCTCTGTGCTGGCCTTGACCCGTCAGGGCCTGCCCCATCAGCGCCACGAGCATAAAAACACCAACCTGACCGCGCGCGGTGCCTATGTGCTGGCGGATGCGGAAGGGTCCAAACGCCAGGTCATTCTGATCGCCAGCGGTTCGGAAGTGCACGTGGCGATGGCCGCGCGCGAGGCGTTGCAGGCAGAGGGGATTGGGTGCCGCGTGGTGTCGATGCCCTGCATGGAGCTGTTTGCGGAGCAGGACGAGGCCTACCGCAAACGCGTGCTGCCCGGTGGCGCGGTGCGCGTCGGGGTTGAGGCGGGCGTGCGACAGGGCTGGGATCAATGGCTGCTGGGCGAGCGTGGCAAGTTTGGCAAGGCGGATTTTGTGGGCATGGATCGCTTTGGGGCCTCTGCCCCGGCGGGTGAATTGTTCGAAAAATTCGGCTTTAGCGCGGAAAACGTTGCGGCAACTGCCAAGGCACTGCTGTGATCTGAGATGCTTTTTTGGCGGATGCGTCCATTTTTTTGGAATATATCCGCCACTTTCGCACCACTTGTGGCGAAAATACGCCTATCGCGGGAATTCTTCTGGAGGCGCTTGCCCGAATAAACGAAATGTTAATGAATGTGATGGAGGCTGACTAGAACGCCGCCGAATGCCTCATACATTGGTTTTGTAGCGCAGACAACCTGCGATGCCTTAATCAACGAAACGTGGAAGGGTGCAATATGTCACTAGGATACATGATGAGCGCGACCAGCTTCGCCATTCTTTGTTCGGTGATTTGGCTGGGCCTTGGGCATTCCTTCTTCTCCGCCTTCACGCTTTACTTCTTTTCTGGCCAGATGGCGATGTTTGCGCTTTTGGGCCGGGCGATGGTACGTTTCAACCGGGCTGAACTGCCGCTGGTTTAGTGGCTGGTGCTGAAACGCCCCAAAGCGGTTCTGACAATTCAAATCATTCCTGCCCCGACTATCTGGCCAAACATCCAATAGCTATGGCATGTACTGCCCGTCGTTATTTGCGCGCTCCTGTTCGATATTCTTCCGCTGGGAGATGGGAGCATTCACTTTTCAACATGAATGGTCTTTACTGCTTCCGACCTTAAACCTGGATCCCCGATACCCTGCCACGCTTCGCGCTTTCGGGACATCGGAGATATATTGTGTTTCAGGTTAAAGGCGGGGCGCTATACGTCACGCAGGTGTCTTGCTGCGAAACACATTGCGCCAGATCGGTGTGATGATCTTTTCCCCGGTGGGGATCAGGGCCAGCCCCAGCAGCACGCCAAACACGCCATCCAATCCGGCGGTCACAAACCATTCCGTCGCACCCTCAAGCGCCTCGGGGACGCGCTGTGCAACCCAGACGGCGACATCGTGAATGCTATTATAGGGCAAGGCAAACCCCATCTCTTTCGCCCCATGCAGAATAATTGAACCACCAACCCATAACATGGCAGTGGTGCCAATAATCGTCAGCAACCGCAGAAAACCCGGCATGCCTTTGACCAGCCCCCGCCCCGCCGCGCGCGTCAGGCCCAACCGGCCCTTGTTGGCCATGGCAAGGCCCAGATCATCCATCTTTACGATCAGCGCAACCGATCCATAGACCGCCACAGTGATCATGATGGCCACGGTCGCAAGCGTGGCCGCCTCCATCCAGAAATTGCTGGGCGGGATCGCAGCAAGTGAAATGGTCATGATCTCTGCGGACAGGATAAAATCGGTTTTGATGGCCCCGGCGGCCTTTTGCTTTTCCAGATGGGCGGGGTCTTCGGATGCGGCGTCCTTGTGGGCGTAATCTTCATGCGCCTCACTCAGAGCAAGCGCATGGGCGACCTTTTCCGCCCCTTCAAAACACAGATACGCCCCCCCCAGCATCAACAACGGCGCAATCAGCCAGGGCGCAAAGTTGGACAGCAACAGCCCTGCAGGCAGCAAAAACAGCAGCTTGTTGCGCAAGGACCCTTTGGTGATGCGCCAGATGATCGGCAATTCACGTTCTGCCCGAAAGCCCTGCACGTATTTTGGCGTCACTGCCGCATCATCAATCACGGCCCCCGCCGCCTTGCTGCCGGCCTTGGCCGCCTGCCCGATGACATCGTCAACCGACGCGGCCGCAACTTTGGCAATCGCGGCCACATCGTCAAACAACGCGATCAATCCGCTCATGAATTTGCCTTTGTTTCCACCCTTGCCAAGGAGTGCCACAAATTTAGCGCAATGAACGGGTATAGCAACGCCAACCTTTACCGCTAACACCAACGTTTAACGCTAACATACGGAAATTTCTTAGTTTTTACTCTTTCAACAGAGCAAAGCCCGGGGATATAGAACAGCCAGACCCCTGCCATAGGACGCGTAATTATGACGATCAAAGTTGGTATCAACGGATTTGGCCGCATTGGCCGCTGCACCCTCAGCCATATCTCCGCCTCCGCGCGCGACGATATTGAGGTGGTCAAGCTCAACGCCACAGGCCCGCTTGAAACAGCAGCCCATCTGATCCGCTATGATTCTGTGCATGGCCGGTTCCCCAACGACATCACCGTTGACGACACTTACATCAACCTGGGGCGCAACGATATTGAAGTCATGTCCACCTACAACCTTGATGAGCTTGATTGGACAGGCTGTGACGTGGTGCTGGAATGCACCGGGCAGTTCAACGATGGCAACAAGGCGAACGTGCATCTGGAACAAGGGGCCAAACGGGTTTTGCTGTCCGCACCGGGCAAGAACGTGGACCGCACCGTGGTGTACGGCGTGAACGAACATGAAATGCGGGCCTCGGACAGGATGATTTCCAATGGGTCCTGCACCACCAATTGCCTCGCGCCCCTGGCCAAGGTGATGCATGAGGCGATTGGCATTGAATCAGGCCTGATGACCACCATTCACAGCTATACCGGGGACCAGCCGACACTGGACCGCCGCCACAAGGACCTCTACCGCGCGCGCGCCGCCGCGATGGCGATCATCCCGACGTCTACAGGGGCGGCCAAAGCGCTGGGTGAGGTACTGCCGGCCCTCAAAGGCAAGCTCGACGGGACGGCCATGCGGGTGCCCACGCCCAATGTCTCCGCCGTGGATCTGACCTTTACCGCGTCACGCGATGTGACGGTTGAAGAAGTCAACGCCGCAGCCAAGGCGGCCGCAGAAGGGCCCATGAAAGGCGTGCTGGGCTATGACCCTGAGCAAAAGGTCAGCATTGATTTCAACCACACCGAAGAATCCTCCATATTCGCACCTGATCAGACCATCGTGGTGGCGGGCCGCACCGTGCGGGTGTTGGCCTGGTATGACAATGAATGGGCGTTTTCGGTGCGCATGGCGGATGTGGCCGTGGCCATGGGCAAACTGGGCTAAACCAACGGCTGACTTGCGTGCCGGTGCCACCCCTGCCATATCGGGGGCGCATGCAACCGAAAGCGACCCGATGTGACCAATCCCATCGCCTTTGTCTTAGGCCTGTTCATCCTTGGGGCAATTGCCGTGGATGTCATGTTATATGGTACAGAGCACCTGATCTTTCTGGGTAAGAAGCTGGCAGAGTTGATCGAATGGATCGCGTTCTGGCGGTGAGACGATTTTTTGAAAAAATCGGCACGAAAATTTCGAAATTTTCGGCGCAGCTCTGATCCCTTCCGCTTAAAAAACATTGTATCGGTACTAAAAACCCCCTGCTTCCCCCGTTGACATAGCGCGCCAACAGGCTGTTTCTGAAACCAATCGGACATTTGATCAAAAGGTGGCGAGATGACGATCAAACTTGGGATCAACGGATTTGGCCGCATTGGCCGCAATGTGCTGCGCGCCCTGATAGAGCGCGAAGACAGCGATCTGGAAGTGGTGGCGATCAATGATCTGGCCCCGCTGGAAACCAACGCACATCTGTTTGAATTTGACTCCGTGCATGGCCGCTACGGCAAACCGGTGACCTTAGGCGAAAACACACTTGATGTCGGCACCGGCCCGATCCGGGTCAGTGCAGAGCGGGAGCCAGACAAACTGGATTGGGGTGATGTTGACATTGCCCTGGAATGTACTGGATTTTTCCGCACCCCGGAAAAGGCCGCGCTGCATCTGAAAAACGGTTCCGGCAAGGTGCTGATTTCCGCCCCCGGCAAGGGCGATGTCAAAACCATCGTTTTTGGCGTGAACCATGACCTGATCATGCCACAAGACAGGATTATCAGCAATGCCTCCTGCACCACCAATTGCCTGGTCCCGCTGGCGCATGTCCTGCACGAGGCCTATGGCATCAAACGCGGTCACATGACGACGGTGCACGCCTATACCGGCACCCAGCCCGTGCATGACCGGGCGCACAAAGATCTTTACCGCGCCAGGGCGGCAGCACTGTCGATGATTCCCACTACCACGGGGGCTGCAAAGACACTGGGCGTGGTGATGCCGCACATCGACGGGTTGATCACGGGCACGGCGATCCGCGTGCCCACGCCCAATGTGTCTTGTGTGGATCTGGTGGTTGAGACGACAAAGGATGTGACCGCTGAGCACGTGAACGCCACGATGCATGCCGCTGTGGCGGAACTGCATGGGGTTCTGGGCGTGACGGACCGCAAATTGGTGTCGATGGATTTCAACCACGACCCGCGCAGCACGGTTTTTGCCAGTGATCAGACCGCTGTGCAGCAGGGCAATTTGCTGCGGGTTCTGGCCTGGTATGATAACGAGTGGGGCTTTTCCAACCGCATGCTGGATACTGCGGGCGTGATGGGCGCGCAGCGTTAACCCATTGATGCGCCGCGTGTCATGCAGGAATGCAGGCGCGGCGCATCCAACCTGTCAGAACAACTTACAGCGATTTTTCGCGCCCCAACACGTCAGCCAAACCGCGCCACCAGCGCATCATTGACCTGCGGCGCGACAAACTTGCTCACATCGCCCCCCAGCCGCGCGATCTCTTTCACCAGTTTGCTGGCAATGGCCTGATGCTCTGCCTCAGCCATCAAAAACACGGTCTCAATACTGTCATCCAACTGCCGGTTCATACCAACCATTTGATATTCGTATTCAAAATCCGCAACAGCGCGCAGCCCGCGCAAGATGATCTGCGCCCCCACATCACGGGCACAATCAATCAGCAGGTTTTCAAATGGATGTACAACAATCTCAATCTCACTGTCCTGTGCAAGGGCCGCGCATTCCGCCTCAATCATGGCCACCCGTTCCTCCAGATCAAACAACGGCCCCTTGTCGCGGTTGATCGCCACGCCAATAACGAGCTTGTCCACCAGCGAGGCCGCACGGCGAATGATATCCATATGCCCAAGGGTGATGGGGTCAAATGTACCGGGATAAAGGCCAACGCGCATGGGCGGCGCTCCTCTGTGCTCAGGGTGTCTGTGCGCAAAACAGCACGGGGAGACGCGCGGCGCAAGTCAACTCTGGGCCCTTAATGCCCCATGATCATCCCTTCCAGCGCATCTTTCTCCATTGCCAGTTCCGCCAAACGCGCCTTGACCACATCCCCAAGGGAGATCAGCCCCACCATGTGGCCCCCATCCAGCACGGGCATGTGGCGAAAGCGCCCATCGGTCATCTGCTGCATCACCGCATCTGCGCGATCATTCGGGCTGCAGGTCACCAGTTTTTTGGTCATCAACCTATCAACGGTATCGCTCAAGCACCCGGCCCCGCGCCGCCCCAACTCCCGCACAATGTCACGCTCCGACAAGATGCCGTCGGGCGTTGCGCCGTCCTTGGAGATCACCAATGTCCCGATACGTTTTTCCGACAGGATTTGCGCGGCGTCCGAGATCAGCAAACCGGGCGCTGCGATCACCACCGCATCATCTGACTTGGACTTGAGGATTTGGGATACCAGCATGGACGTTCTCCTGAAATGGTCGGTCTGTGGGCCCTCAGCGTCCTCCCTTTGGAGGTTTCATGTCAAGCCTTTGCCTCCAAAAATGCAACCTCCGCGCGCAAACCTGCACTTAACGCCTCGGCAAATCGCGACAATCTGGCATTGCCTTGGTCATCCTCATGGCGGATCAGATAGAACGCCCGGCTGAGAAGTACCTGATCCTGCAACAGCCGCGTAACACCGGGAACAAAGGGCAGTGAAAAATCATGCACCACCCCAATGCCGGCCCCCTGGCGGATCATTTGCACCTGAACCGCAACTGAATTGGACGCCATCGGCACACGCCCAACGCCAAGGTCCGCAAGGTAATCTAACTCCTGATCAAAGATCATATCGGGAATATACCCTACCATCCGATGCCCTGCCAAATCGGCCAGATCTGTCAGCGCGGGATGCGCGGCAAGATAGTCCTGCGAGGCAGCAAGGTGCAGATGATACTCCGTGATCTTTTGCACCACCAACCGCCCTGCACTGGGCGCACTCACGCCAATCGCCATGTCGGCCTCGCGTCGTGACAGGTTGAACACCCGGGGCAAGGCAACAATCTGAATGTCCAATCCGGGATGGGCCTCGGCCAGCCGCGCACAGACCTGCGGTAACAGAAAATTGGCACAGCCATCTGGCGCTCCTACACGGATTTGACCGCGCAATGTCTCGCTGGGTTCCTCCACCCCGGCGGTGGCCTGACGCATGGCCTGTTCTGCCACCTCCGCGCGCACCATCAAGCGCGCACCTGCCTCCGTCAGCGTGTAGCCTTGCGGTGATTTCAAAAACAACGCCACCTCCAGCGTTTTTTCCAGCCGGGCCACACGCCGCCCCAGGATGGCGGCATCCAGCCTCAGGGCCTTTCCGCCACCCGACAGGCTCCCGGCCCGCGCCACTGCCAGAAACAAACGCAGGTCATCCCAATTCTGCGCCATCCCCGCTTCACCCTTCCCCTAAACTCAAACCCGCGCTCTCAACCCCCAAAGGTTTTGCGTTTTTGCAAAGCCATTTTGAAACCTTCCCTCTTTTACTTGGCTTTTTGCAAGCCTATCCTGCGAAAAACCCAACCCGGAGACCACCATGCAAGAATTGACCCACTACATCAACGGCGCCCATGTCAAAGGCACGTCTGGCCGCTTTGCCGACGTGATGAACCCGGCCACTGGTGAGGTGCAGGCCAAATGCCCGCTTGCCAATGCAGAGGAGATGGCACAGGCCGTGGCGCACGCAGCGGCAGCGCAGCCTGCATGGGCGGCCACCAATCCCCAGCGCCGCGCGCGGGTGCTGATGAAACTGGTCGATCTGCTCAACCGCGACATGGACAAACTGGCCGAAGCGCTCAGCCGTGAACACGGCAAAACCCTGCCCGATGCCGCAGGCGATGTGCAGCGTGGCCTCGAAGTGGTGGAATACTGCATTGGTGCCCCGCAACTCCTGAAAGGCGAATACACTGATTCAGCGGGTCCGGGCATTGATATGTATTCCATGCGACAGGCCCTTGGCGTGACCGCAGGCATCACACCGTTCAACTTTCCTGCCATGATCCCGATGTGGATGTTCGCCCCCGCCATCGCCTGCGGCAATGCTTTCATCCTGAAACCCTCCGAGCGTGATCCCTCCGTGCCCCTGATGCTGGCCGAACTGGCCGAAGAAGCAGGTCTGCCCAAAGGCATCCTGCAGGTCGTGAACGGCGACAAGGAAGCGGTGGATGCGATCCTTTACAACGACGTAATCCAGTCCGTGGGTTTCGTGGGTTCTACACCTATCGCTGAATATATCTACGGCACGGGCTGCGCGCAGGGCAAACGCGTGCAATGCTTTGGCGGCGCTAAAAACCACATGATCATCATGCCCGATGCGGATATGGCGCAGGCGGCGGATGCTTTGGTTGGCGCGGGCTATGGCGCTGCGGGGGAACGCTGTATGGCGATTTCGGTGGCGGTGCCTGTGGGCGATGAGACAGCGGACAAGCTAATCGAAGAGCTGGTGCCGCGCATCGAAAAGCTCAAGGTTGGGCCCTACACGGCGGGCAATGACGTGGACTATGGCCCCGTTGTCACCGCCGCGGCCAAGGCCAACATCGAACGCCTTGTGCAAACCGGCATTGATCAAGGTGCCGATCTGGTTGTAGATGGCCGTGATTTCAAACTGCAAGGCTATGAAGAGGGCTACTTTGTCGGCCCGCATCTGTTTGATAAAGCCACCAAAGACATGGACATCTATAAGCACGAGATTTTCGGGCCGGTGCTGACCTGCGTGCGCGCACAGTCCTACGAAGAGGCGCTTGGGCTGGCGATGGATCACGAATATGGCAATGGCACCGCGATCTTTACCCGCGACGGAGATGCGGCACGCGACTTTGCCAACCGCATCAACATTGGCATGGTTGGCGTGAACGTCCCGATCCCGGTGCCGCTGGCCTATCACACCTTTGGCGGCTGGAAAAAATCGGTCTTTGGTGATCTGAACCAGCACGGGCCTGATGCGTTCAAGTTCTATACGCGCACCAAAACCGTTACAGCGCGCTGGCCTTCCGGCATCAAAGAAGGCGGCGAGTTTTCTATCCCGGTGATGGAGTAACTTTTTTGTCGGTCCCAGGGGCAAAACCGCCCGTGGGACCGCGCCGCAGACATATCAGAATCTAATTCTTTACGTTATTTCACAAGCTCTTAAGCCTACCCCATAGGGATCACCTGCAAAGACAAGGCATATATCCGCCTCTTTCGAGTCACACTCTTGTTTTAGTTGTCATCTTCATGCCATGTTTTTATTTTTGTTAATGAATTGTTAACCTAAAGGCGAATTTGGAGGGAATGCATGTTCCAGAAGTTGCTTTCGAAAGAGCGCGAAAGAACGTCGCAGCGCGTTGCGAGCGAAGAAACGCCGTTGACCAGGTATGCGCCCGATCAGGCAAGACCGGCCTGCGCGTCACAGTTGACACGGTTCAAACAGGAACACTCCCGCACGCCAGAGCCCCTTGCTGAAATCACCCCACCCGCCAAACCACAGCATGCCCAAATAATCGCCAAACCTGTGGCACCGCCCAGAACTGCGCCACCCGTGGCCCATGCCGCCCCGCCGCCCCCCGCGGTCGCGCCGGCACCCACGCAAATTCAGCACACGCAGCACGTATCCAGACCAACAGCAGACCTCTATTCAAACGCGCCGATTACGGTTGGTGTGTTAAAGCGATCCCTGCCCCTGCGGTTTAGGCAAATGCAGGCCGACATCGGTGATGTTTTTGCAAGCAAGGACAGCGGGTTAAAGCACGCCTGATTTTCGCCAGATATGAGCCGGCCTATTTGACCCCCTATCTCATTCGCCTGCTCTCACAAACCATGTGCGACTTCGCAGGATTATTCCGGCCTTGTCTTCACACGCGCGCCTCGCTAATTTAACGCACGTTCAATAAAGCGCGAGCATAAGATGGATTTTGCACTCACCCCGGAGCAGACCTCTATTTTTGACATGGCTTACGCCTTTGGTCAGGATGCCATCGCGCCCCATGCCCGGCAATGGGAACAAGACGGCACCATCCCCAAAAAGCTGTGGCCAGAGGTTGGCGCGCTTGGCTTTGGTGGGCTCTATGTGTCAGAGGATGCAGGCGGCGCAGGTCTGTCGCGTCTGGACGGCACGCTGATCTTTGAAGCACTTTCAATGGCTTGCCCTGCTGTGTCAGCCTTTTTGTCGATCCACAACATGTGCGCCAAGATGCTGGACAGTTTCGCAGATGCCCCGCTCAAAGACCGCGTGATGCCCGGTGTGCTCTCGCTGGATACCTTTCTCAGCTATTGCCTGACTGAACCGGGTTCCGGTTCTGACGCTGCCGCCCTCAAGACCCGCGCCACCCGCACCAACGAGGGCTATAGCCTGACGGGCACCAAGGCATTTATCTCGGGCGGTGGCTATTCAGACGCCTATGTCGCGATGGTGCGCACCGGCGATGCAGGCGCGGGCGGGGTCTCCGCTGTCTATGTGGAGGACGGCACGGCGGGCCTGTCCTTTGGCGCGCTGGAGGACAAAATGGGCTGGCGCAGCCAACCCACGGCCCAGGTACAGTTTGACAATTGCAACATTCCCAGCACCAATTTGATTGGTGAAGAGGGGAAAGGTTTCAAATATGCGATGATGGGGCTGGATGGCGGACGGTTGAACATCGCCGCCTGTTCGCTGGGGGCGGCCCAAGCCGCGCTGACCGCCACGCTGGCCTACATGGGCGAACGTCAGGCTTTTGGCAAAAGCATTGATCAGTTTCAGGGCCTGCAATTTCGTCTGGCGGACATGGAAATCGACCTCAACGCCGCGCGGGTGTTTCTGCGCCAGGCCGCCTGGAAACTCGACACCGGCGCGCCCGATGCAACCAAACACTGTGCGATGGCCAAGAAATTTGTGACCGACGCAGGCTCGCGCATTGTGGATCAATGCCTGCAACTGCACGGCGGCTACGGCTACCTTGCGGATTACGGTATCGAAAAACTGGTCCGAGATTTACGCGTGCACCAGATTCTGGAAGGCACCAACGAAGTTATGCGCGTGATCGTTGCGCGGGACATGTTGAAGAACCGCTAAGGAGCCGACGGATGAGCGATATTTCCATTCGCATCATCGGCCACGCGGGCCGCATCACCCTGACCCGGCCACAGGCGCTGAATGCCATGACCTACGAGATGTGTCTGGCGATTGAGCACGCCTTTGATGATTGGCGCACAAACGATGCGGTCAAACTCATTGTCATCGACGCGGAAGGTGCGCGCGCGTTTTGCTCGGGCGGTGATATTGCGGAGCTTTATAAGACCGGCCTGCGGGGTGATTTTGCCTATGGGCAAAAATTCTGGGCGGATGAGTACCGCCTTAACCACAAGATCTTTACCTATCCCAAACCTGTGGTTTCTTTCCTGCAAGGGTTCACTATGGGCGGCGGGGTTGGCATTGGCTGTCATGGCAGTCACCGGATTGTGGGCGAAAGCAGCCAGATTGCCATGCCTGAATGTGGGATTGGCTTGGTCCCTGATGTGGGCGGCTCGCTCATGCTGGCGCTGGCGGCGGGGCGGGTGGGTGAATACCTCGGGACAACGGGCACACGGATGGGTGCCGCGGATGCGATATACGCAGGCTTTGCAGACACTTACATCCCGCAACTCATGTGGCCTGAGGTGATGGCCAATCTGGAGACCAACGGCGATGTTGCCCTGTTGGAGCGCGCAGCACAGGTGCCGCCCCCCGGCATTCTGCAAGATCAGGCCCCCCAGATAGATGCGCTTTTTAGCGGTGAGGGATTGGGTGACATCCTGACCGACCTGCGCGCAGACCCCAGTGATTTTGCGGCAGATGCGCTAAAGAAATTGAGCCGGGCCTGCCCCTTGTCGATGGCCTGCACCGTTGAAATGCTGCACCGTCTGCGCGGACCAAGCCTGAACATGCAAAAGGCGCTGGACCTTGAATACCGCTTTACCTACCGCGCCGCCGAACATGGCGATTTCCTCGAAGGCATTCGCGCGGCCATCATCGACAAAGACCGCGCGCCGAAATGGCAATATCCCGACATGAATGTCCCGGTGGCGGCACTGGCGAAAATGCTGCGTCCGTTGGGCAAAGACGCGTTGAAACTGGAGGAACAGGCATGAAAATCGGCTTTATCGGATTGGGCAACATGGGGGCCCCCATGGCCGCAAACCTCGCAGCCGCAGGGCACGACGTTGTAGGTTTTGACGTTGCAGGCACCACGGCAAAGGGCGTGCGCGTTGCCTGCGACATCGCAGCGGCCGTGGATGGGGCCGACGTGGTGACCTCCATGCTGCCCAACGGCGCGATATTGCGACAAGTGGGCGAACAGGCGATCCCCCATATGACCCCCGGTGCGCTCTTTATGGATTGCTCAACAGTGGACGTAGACAGCGCGCGTGATGTCGCGAAAGCCGCTGAAAACGCAGGGCTTCTCAGCGTAGACGCGCCCGTGTCCGGTGGCATTGGCGGCGCGTCGGCAGGTACATTGACCTTCATGGCAGGCGGCTCTGCTGATGCCTTTGCCAAGGCCGCACCGCTGTTTGATATCATGGGTCAAAAGGCCGTGCATTGCGGTGACGCAGGCGCAGGTCAGGCCGCAAAGATCTGCAACAACATGATTCTTGGGGCCACCATGATCGCCACCTGCGAGGCCTTTGCGCTGGCCGATAAGCTGAGCCTTGACCGTCAGAAAATGTTTGACGTGGTCAGCACATCATCGGGCTATTCCTGGACCATGAACGCTTATTGCCCGGCCCCCGGCGTTGGTCCAAGCAGCCCCGCAGACAACGATTATACCCCCGGATTCGCGGCTGAACTCATGCTGAAAGATCTCGGGTTGAGCCAGCAAGCCGCCAGAAGTGCGGATGCCGACACGCCCATGGGTGCACTGGCCCTGGCGCTTTACAAACAATTTGTTGAAAACGAAGACGGTCTGGGCAAGGATTTCTCGGCCATGCTGCCCCGCTTTGAAAAACGCGGGGCCAACTGAGCACACATCAAAGGGTGACGCACATGAAAGACCAGACCAGCCCGCGTTTTCATGACTTTGCAACAGCGCTCCAACCCAGTGACCTGCCGCCTGAGGTGCGCAACATCTTGCGGCGCTCCTTTACGGACACGATGGGGGTTGCCGCCGTGGCCAGCACCACCCGTATGGCCGAGATCGCGCGGCGCGGTGCAACCGCGCTGTTTGGCGTTGGTGGTGCAGGTGCGGCGCGGATTCTGATGCATGGCGCGCAAGTCAGCCCCGCAGGTGCGGCCATGGCCGGGGCGTTCACCGTTGATGCGGTGGATGCCCATGACGGCACTTCACCGTGTAAAGGCCACGCAGGCTCAGCGGTCTTTCCCGCCCTTCTCGCGCTGGCCGACACGCGTGCGATGGACGGCCCGAATTTTGCCACCCTGCTCGCCATCGCCTATGAGGTCAGCTACCGCGCGGGCCTTGCTCAACATGCGACCTGTGCGGATTATCACACCTCCGGCGCATGGACCGCTGTGGGCGTGGCAACCGCCTGCGCGCGCGTTCTTGAATGTACACCCGAGCAGATCCGGCATGCGGCGGGCATTGGCGAATACCATGGCCCCCGCAGCCAGATGATGCGCTGTATTGATCACCCCACCATGCTGCGCGATGGGGTCGGTTGGGGGGCACCCTCTGGCGTAACGGCAGCCTACCTTGCGCGCGAAGGTTTTACCGGGGCCCCTGCGCTGACCTGTGAACAAACCCCTGAGTTTTGGTCCGATCTGGGGGATCGCTGGCGGCTGGTGGAGGATACCCATTATAAGCCCTACCCATGCTGTCGCTGGGCCCATCCCAGCCTTGATGCTGCGGCCGAACTGATGACCCGCCACGCGCTCTCGCACCACGACATCGCAGCGGTTGAAATCAAGACCTTTCATAATGCCACCCGGCTGGCGGGTCATACGCCCGCAAGTCCGGATGAATTTGCCTATGCGATTGCCTTTCCGGTCGCTGCGATGATTGTGCGCGGTCAGGTTGGGGTGCCTGAACTGGCCGAAGCCACATTACAAGACCTCGACATTCTGCGCCTCAGCAAGGCGACCACGCTGATTGACGATCCGCATCTGACGGAGATTTCAGTTGGCAAACGATGGGCGCAGGTTGTGTTGATCCTGAAAGACGGGCAGCGGTTGGAATCTACGCCACGCACGCCGCGCGGTGACATGGACCTGCCCCTGTCTGACGCTGAGATATCCGAGAAATTTCATCTCTTTGCCGATCCTGTTCTGGGGCCTGCGCGGGCCAGGGAGATCGAAGAGTTGACAGGCCATTTTGATCAACTCGACACCACCGGGTTTGCCCGCCTGCTCGACCTGTGCCTCACCGCGCCCAAAGGTTAAAGCGTGCGTCATGTGGGTGCCCGCCGCACATTGGGCGGCACTGAACACACTCCCAACATTCACCTACTCGGCGGCCACTTTGGTCCGCTTTTCCAACATGGGTTTGAGGTATTTGCCGGTATAGCTTTCCACCACCTCGGCCACCTCTTCGGGCGTGCCTGTGGCCACAACCTTGCCGCCGCCATCGCCGCCTTCCGGGCCAATGTCGATGATGTGGTCCGCGGTTTTCACAACGTCCAGATTGTGCTCAATCACCACCACTGAATTGCCCTGATCAACCAGTTCATGCAGCACTTCCAACAGCTTGCGCACGTCTTCAAAATGCAGGCCCGTGGTCGGTTCATCCAGAATGTACAGCGTGCGCCCGGTGGATCGTTTGCTCAGCTCTTTAGAGAGTTTCACCCGCTGCGCCTCGCCGCCCGAAAGCGTTGTGGCCTGCTGGCCCACCTTGATGTAGCCCAGTCCCACCCGCATCAGCGCATCCATCTTTTCGCGGATCGACGGCACGGCCTGAAAGAAGGTTTGGGCATCCTCCACGGTCATGCCCAGAACATCCGCAATCGACTTGCCCTTGAACTTGATCTCAAGGGTTTCACGGTTGTAGCGGGCACCTTTGCAGGTTTCGCATTCCACATAGACGTCCGGCAGAAAGTGCATTTCGATCTTGATCACACCGTCGCCCTGGCAGGCCTCACAGCGCCCGCCCTTGACGTTGAAACTAAAACGCCCGGGCTTGTAGCCGCGCGCTTTTGCCTCGGGTAGCCCTGCAAACCAATCGCGAATCGGCGTAAAGGCCCCGGTGTAGGTCGCCGGGTTTGAACGCGGTGTGCGGCCAATGGGGCGTTGGTCAATGTCGATGACCTTGTCGAGGTGTTCAAGCCCCTTGATGGTCTCGCAGGGTGCCGGCGTCTGGCGTGCTCCGTTCAGGTTCATCGAGGCGGTTTTGAACAGCGTTTCAATTGTCAGGGTGGATTTCCCCCCGCCGGAAACCCCTGTCACGCAAACAAATTTTCCCAATGGAAAATCAACCGTTACACTTTGCAAATTGTTCCCGGTCGCTTTGCAAACCTGGACTTTCTTCTTTTTGCCTTTGCGGCGTTTGCTGGGGATCGCGATCTCTCGTTTGCCCGTCAGGAATTGCCCGGTGATCGAATTGTCATCTGCGGCAACCTGATCTGGCGTCCCATGGCTGACCACCTGCCCCCCGTGCACGCCAGCGCCCGGGCCAATGTCAAAAACGTAGTCTGCCTCGCGAATGGCCTCCTCGTCATGCTCCACAACAATCACGGTATTACCCTGATCGCGCAGGTTCTTGAGCGTGAGCAGCAAGCGGTCATTGTCCCGCTGGTGCAGGCCGATGGAAGGTTCATCAAGCACATACAAAACGCCGGTCAGGCCCGACCCGATTTGAGAGGCCAGCCGGATGCGTTGGCTTTCGCCGCCACTTAATGTGCCACTTGAACGTGACAGCGTAAGATATTCTAATCCCACGTTATTCAGAAAGCCAAGTCGCTCACGAATTTCCTTGAGAATGGCACGTGCGATCTCGTTCTTCTGGACCGTCAAATGATCGGGCACACTGCCACACCAGTCATATGCGTCGCGGATCGACATCTGCACCACCTGTCCCGCATGCAGCAAGTCATCGCCTGAGCCAATCTTGACCGCCAGCGCCTCGGGACGCAGGCGAAACCCTTCGCAATCGCCACAGGGCCGGTTGTTTTGATAACGCTCAAACTCCTCACGGATCCAGTTGGAATCCGTCTCGCGGTAACGTCGCTCCATGTTGGGGATGACCCCCTCAAACACACGCGTCACCTCATAAACGCGTCCGCCCTCATCATAGCGAAACTTGATTTCCTCCTTGCCAGAGCCGTACAAGAAGACCTGCTGCACCTTGGGCGACAGATCTTTCCACTTTGAATTCTGGTCAAAGTCATAATGCTTGGCGATGGCCTCAATCGTCTGTTTGAAATAGGGTGACTTGCCCTTGCGCCAAGGGGCCAGCGCACCGTCATAGACCTTGAGCCCCTGATCCGGCACCACAAGACGTTCGTCAAAAAACAGCTCGACCCCCAGACCATCACAGGACGGACAGGCCCCAAAGGGCGCGTTGAACGAAAACAGGCGTGGCTCAATCTCGGGAATCGTGAAACCGCTGACGGGGCAGGCAAATTTTTCCGAAAAGGTATAGCGTTCCGGGTCACCCTCACTTGGCGCGGTTTCCAGAACGGCAATGCCATCGGCCAGATCAAGGGCGGTGCGCAGACTGTCGGCCAGCCGTGTTTCCAACCCGTCGCGCACCACAATCCGGTCAACGACAACGTCGATGTCATGGCGGAACTTCTTGTCCAACGTGGGCGGCTCATCCAGCTCATAAAACGCACCGTCAACCTTGACGCGCTGAAAACCGGATTTTCGCAGTTCAAGGAATTCTTTGCGGTATTCCCCTTTGCGGTCGCGGATGATCGGCGCAAGCAGATAGGCGCGCGTGCCCTCTTGCATCTGCATGACCCGGTCAACCATGTCCTGGACCTGCTGCGCCTCAATCGGCTTACCGGTGGCGGGCGAATAAGGCGTGCCAACGCGCGCAAACAGCAGGCGCATGTAGTCGTAAATCTCTGTTACCGTGCCCACGGTGGAGCGTGGGTTTTTCGAGGTGGTCTTTTGCTCAATGGAAATGGCCGGGCTGAGGCCAGAGATGTGATCCACATCCGGCTTTTGCATCATATCCAGAAACTGGCGCGCATAGGCGGAAAGCGATTCCACATAGCGCCGCTGCCCCTCGGCATAGATTGTGTCGAACGCGAGCGATGACTTGCCTGACCCGGAAAGCCCAGTGATAACAACCAGTTGGTCGCGCGGAATATCCACGTCGATGCTCTTGAGGTTATGCTCGCGCGCCCCGCGAACTTCGATATTTTTCAGCTCTGCCATCACACACCCCCGTTAACGATCTGTACATATAGCGCGGGGGCGGATTATCCAATGGAAAAATAAGAACGAAAGTGGAACGCGCTCAACCGCGCCGCCGCTGGCCCAGCCATAGGTGCACCAGCATGCCAAGGACAAAAGCCAGACCTACCAAAAGCGGCAACGCGCCGTACCCGAATCCCGCAAGGGCCGCAGCCATGATCGGGGTTCCGATGGTGTTCCCCACATTACCCATCTGCGCCAGCGCGCCATTCGCCTGCACCTGCGTGTCGGGGGTGGCGTTCAGCTGTGGCACCGCAGCAAAACTCGCGCCTTGTATCAGCCCCATGGAGCCGGCAAGGGCAAGGCAACCCAGCGGGGAACCCGGGCTGCTCCATAGCCAGATCATACAGAGAAGCGACAGGATAAAGCCAAACTCAACCACCCGCACAGCCGATGTCAGGCGCAGCAGGTAGACGCCAAGGGTCATCGAAACCGCAATGCTGGTGAGCGGCATCGCCCCCATGATCACCCCGCGATAGGAGGGATCAAGGTACGGGGGCAGGACGGTCAAAACCGAGACAAAACTGAAGGTGTAAAACAGCCATCCTGCCGCGGGGGCCGCGATATAGGGAGAGCGGTAAATGGTTATGTGATCGCGCAGGATGTTGCGCCATGAAAACGCTGGCACCTTCCCTTCTGACGGCAATTTGCGCAGACGGGCAGAAAGATAAAGCGCGAAAAAGGCCATATAGGCCCCGTGGGCGGCAAACAGCACCGGCACCCCGGCCCATAGCGCCAGAGGCCGCCCGCCCCAAGCCAGAATAGCAAAGGCAACGCCAAAGAACGTGCCCCAAAGCGTCAGCGCCAGACCGCGATCCCTGGGGGCGCAGAGCTGTGCGATCAGCGTTGGGGCCGCCACCACAATGGCCAGATGCGACACCCCCTCGATCATCCGCGTGGCCAGCATCCAGGGCAGCGGCGGCAGCAAAGCCTGCACCGCAGAGACCGCCGCCCCAATCCAAAGCGCGCCCAGCAACGCACGCCGATAACGGATACGCGCCACCATCAGCCCCGCCGCAACACCAAACAGAATGCCGACAAACCCCACCAGCGAGACCATGAACCCAAAGGCGGCCCCCGCCCCCGGATAAAGCCCCGGCAGCAGATCAAAGATCACACTGACCTTGCCATATTGCGCCGCAGCACCCAGCCCCGCGCCCCACAAGGCAAAGATCAGCGGAAAGGGGGTCTTTTCTGGCATGCAACGCTCACGGAGGGAAAGACCCTGACCTTAAACCATTTGCACCAAAGCCCAAGAGCAGATCGGTAGTGCGGGGTCATTTTGATAGTATCCCGGATGGAGCCGTAATCCGGCGGCCATTCGTCTTTGAGGGCGCGCAGGGCGACGTGATGTTTACCCCAATTCCCGGAAATTTCTGCGACGTTCGGGTTTTGCGGCCCAAGCGCCTCGATAATCTGTCGCTTGGTGAATGTCAGAACAACGCGATTCGTGGCCGGGTCAAGAATGCCAAAGGCACCGCGCACTGGCGCGGCTTGTTCTTGAGGCGGGCGCGACTCGCCCTCATACTTGTAACAGGTCGTTCAGGACGCATTGCGCCCTGAACACCTTCTCAGCACAGTTCAAAACACCAACTCACATCCCGCCCCCCGGATGGGGACGGCTCAGGCGCGCAAAATGCGCCAAAAATGTCGTCGCGCTTGCGCGTCCATCGAATCACCTCAAGCGATCACATATGAATGACACGCCCATAGGCATCCAGCACCGCCTCATGCATCATCTCGCTCAGGGTCGGATGGGGGAAGACAGTGTTCATCAGGTCTTCTTCGGTGGTCTCCAACTGTCGGCCCACCACATAGCCCTGGATCAGCTCCGTAACCTCGGCCCCCACCATATGCGCGCCCAGCAGTTCGCCGGTCTTCACGTCAAAGATGGTTTTAATCATCCCGTTCTCTTCGCCAAGGGCAATCGCCTTGCCGTTGCCGATAAAGGGGAAACGCCCGACCTTGATGTCAAAGCCTTTTTCTTTGGCCTGCGCCTCCGTGTAGCCCACGCTCGCCACCTGAGGATGACAATAAGTACACCCCGCAATGCTCTCCGGTTTCACGGGATGCGCGTGTTGGCCCGCAATCAGATCAGCCACCATAACGCCCTCGTGGGACGCCTTATGCGCCAGCCAGGGGGCACCGGCGATGTCGCCAATGGCATAAAGCCCCTCAACTTCGGTGCGACAGAATTCGTCTGTCATCACATGGGTGCGGTCAATCTTCACACCCAGGGCCTCCAGCCCCAGATCTTCCACATTGCCAACAATGCCAACAGCGGAAATCACAGTATCAAAATCATGTTTCTCGACCTTACCGCCAACTTCAATATGCGCAATGACTTTGGCGGCGCTGCGGTCCAGCTGTTTGACCATCGCCTTTTGCATGATCTTCATGCCTTGTTTCTCAAAGGCCTTTTTGGCAAAGGCGGAAATGTCGGCATCCTCCACCGGCAACACACGGTCCATGACCTCCACCACGGTCGTTTCTGCGCCAAGGGTGTTGTAGAAACTGGCAAATTCGATGCCAATTGCGCCAGAGCCAATCACCAGCAATTTCTTTGGCATATGCGGCGGTTTCAGCGCGTCCTTATAGGTCCAGACCCGTTTGCCATCCGCCTCAAGGCCCGGCAGTTCGCGGGCACGTGCGCCGGTGGCCAGCACGATGTTTTTGGCGCTGAGCTCTTCCGTGCCCTTATCGATCTTGACGCTGACCTTGCCCTCGGAAGGGATTGTGGCGGCCCCCATCACAACGGTGACCTTATTCTTTTTCAACAAATGGCCAACGCCCCCTGACAGCTGACCTGCAACCTTTCGGGAGCGTTTGACCACCGCATCCAGATCATAGCTGATGCCCTCTGCTTTCAGGCCAAACTCTTTGGCGCGGTGCATCAGATGAAACACCTCAGAACTGCGCAGCATCGCTTTGGTCGGGATACAGCCCCAGTTCAGGCAAATGCCGCCCAGATGTTCACGCTCAACAATGGCAACCTTCATACCCAGCTGCGCGCCCCGGATCGCGGCCACATAGCCTCCTGGGCCCGCCCCGATGACAATCAGATCATAGGTAGTTGCAGCCATATCAGCGCCCTCGCAAGTTAAACGGAAAGTGGTTTACCGTTAAACTATAATGCAGCACGCTGGAGATTCGAGCGGTTTTTTTCGCATGCCTGCTATGCAGCGGCGGATTGCCCCTGCAATTGACGCAGCGTGTGGCCATAGCCGCCTTGCGCAACATAGGTCTTTTCCAAATCCGTCGCGACGCGTGACAATGCCTTGTTGCGATAGGGAAAACGGCCAAAGCGGCGGATCACTTCGCGATGTGCGCGGGCATGCAACAGGTTATTCTCACTGCTTTGGGGCATGCGCCCGCACATCAGGCGCACGCAACGGTCCTGATCACACAAGGATTCCGAATGCATCAGGGGCATGTAAAAGAACTGGCGCGCCGGTTCGTCAATCTTCATGTCCCAGCCGCGTTCAATGCTTTGCTTGGCAGCAGCAAGAGACGCGCGATCAGAGGCAAAGGCCCTGCCTGTGCCGCGAAACATGTTGCGCGGAAACTGGTCTGTCAAAATGATGTAGGCCAATGCACCGGAGGGATAGGTCAGCCACAGGGAAAATTTACCATTCTGGGCTTCCTCCCAGGTCGCCTCAAACCGGTTGCGAATATCCGCGTCACGCGCATCTGAGGCAGCATACCAGCCCTTAGGGCCAATATGATCTAACCAGTATTCTAAGATATCTTCCGGGCCGAACATGGCAAAATCCTTTTACACACACAGACTATAGTTAAACGCTACGTCCGATCAGGCACATCTGCCTACTCACAAATTGTATCAAATCTGACATCTGCGCGCCTATTTGCTCGTTTCCTCGTCTTCCAGTTCGGTTTCGATGGCATATTCCTGCGCGTATTCCACTGCCTGATAGGTCGCTGATGGATAAATAGGCACAAATTCACCGGTATCCTCCACCGCAACGGCTGCGCGGCGGGTTGAGCGATACCCTGCGTAAAACGCCAACAGCACAAATAACACGGTGGTGAACAGGTAAAATCCCGGCGGGCCAAGGGCGGTGCCCATCAGCCAGCCTGTCACAATCGGCCCCAGAATGGCCCCTAAGCCATTGATAAACACCAACCCGCCAGAGGCGGCGGCCATATCGTCATGTTCCAGAAAGTCATTGGTGTGGGCAATCAACAGCGAATAAAGCGGATTGGACATGCCCCCCATCACAAAGGCCGATACCAGCAGCAGGGTATAGTTCTGCCCCAGCATCATCGCCAATACTGACCCCGCCCCGCCAATGATTGAAACCACAACAATCAATGCACGCCGGTCCATACGGTCCGACACCCAGCCGATGGGGTATTGCAAGATCACGGCCCCCACAAAAAACATCGCCACATAAAGCGAAATCTGTGCCACAGAGAGCCCCGCCTCAGCGCCATAGACCGAGGCCATGCCAAATTGTGCCGCAAAGATTCCCCCCAGCAGGAACATGCCAACACACCCCAGAGGAGAATATTGTGCCAGCGCCTGCAGGCTCATCGGTTTGGTAGTATCAAAAGCCGGTGTCGGACTAATTGACAACAGGATCGGGGTGATCGCAATGCTCACCAGCACGGACGGGATCACAAACAGCACAAAACCAGAGGGGTCCGCCGTCAGCAGCAGGGCTTGGGCAATCACGATACCCAAGGTCTGCACAATCATATAAAGCGACAGCGCCTGTCCCCGGTTGGAATTGTCCGCCGCGTTGTTCAGCCAGCTTTCGGCCGTCACATAAACGGCCGAAAAACAAAAGCCGATCAGGATGCGACCCAGCGACCAGATCACCACATTCGGGAAGGTCGGATAAAGGATCATCACCGCCGAAATCAGCGAGGCAAGGGCCGCAAAGACCCGCACATGTCCCACCCGGCGGATCATGCCCGGTGCCATGCGCGAGCCGCCCAGAAAGCCCACAAAATAACAGGACATCACAATCGACATCTCAAAGGTGGAGAAATCTTCAAGCGCGCCGCGAATGCCCAGCAGGGTGCCTTGCATCCCGTTGCCAACCATCAAAAGGCCCATGCCAAAAAGCAATGCCCATGCGCTGGAGAGAACCTGAAACATGCCACCGACTCACCTTAGAGGATTGTTGCCCTTGGGTGCCGCCATTTCAGCGCCCCTGCGCCGCCTTGCGCGACAAAAGGTGCCGCATTTGTTCTATTAGGGATCAGCAGCGAGGCATCGCCATAGGAAAAGAAACGATATTCCTGCGCGATGGCATGGTCATAAAGCCTCTGAATGCGCGCCATCCCCATCAGGGCAGAGACCAGCATCATCAGCGTTGATTTGGGCAAATGGAAATTGGTCATCAACGCATCCGCCACGTGAAAGGTAAATCCCGGCGTGATAAAGATATCCGTGTCTCCTTCCCAGGGTTCAATCTGCCCGCTGCGCGCCGCCGTTTCGATCAGCCGCAGGGCGGTGGTGCCCACCGGGATCACCCGCCCGCCCGCCGCCTTGGTCGCGGCAATTTCCGCCGCTGCGGTCGCGCTGACCTGTCCCCATTCGCTGTGCATTTTGTGATTAGCGATGTCATCCACCTTGACCGGCAAAAAGGTGCCCGCGCCCACGTGCAGGGTGACTTGGCTAAAGGCAACGCCCATTGCCGCAAGCGCATCCAAGAGCGGTTGATCAAAGTGCAGCGAGGCGGTGGGGGCCGCAACCGCGCCCGTTTCGCGGGCAAATACGGTTTGATAATCGGTCTTGTCCTGCGCATCGGCGGCGCGTTTGGCCGCGATGTAGGGGGGCAAGGGCATTGCACCCGCCGCGTTCAGGGCGGTGTCAAAATCATCGCCCGTGCAATTGAACCGCAAATGGCCCTGCCCATCCGCAACCCCTTCCAGCGTTGCACTCAAATCATCCGAAAACTGCACCTGCTCGCCCGGTTTCAGTTTCCGCAAGGGTTTGATGAGGACAGACCATGTGCCATCCGCGCGGGCCTCCAGCAGCGTGACTTCGATCTTGGCCTGCACCGGGCCCTGGGCGCTGTCGCGGTGGCGTGTCCCGGTCAGACGGGCCGGAATCACTTTGGTGTTGTTCAGCACCAGCCGGTCACCCGCGCGCAGCCATTTGGTGAGGTCCGTCACACGCTGGTCGTGCAATGCATCGCCCTGCGCCACCAACAGGCGCGCAGATGAACGCGGCGCCGCAGGGCGGGTGGCGATCAGGTGGTCCGGCAGGTCAAAATCAAAGTCGCTGAGTTGCATGTGGCTGCGCCTACTGCCCCTCAGATTCATGCACAAGGCGTTTTTTCTTGCGTGGTACGGCGTTGGGCAAGGTCGATTCGGTCACGCCCTCCACATCGGGCAATTCGGGCGGGGGCCTGCGAAAGACCTCGCGAAAGAAACTGGGGGCCAAGGCTGACAGCGGATTGACAGATACCTTAGGGTCCGTGGCAGGGCCGGTCAGGCGATAGTTGAACCCGATTACCCCCTCCCCCTTGCGGGTCAGGAGCGAGCCGATGCCATTGAGCAAATAGACCGGCGAGATGACACCCTGCATCTGAATATTCCCCGATTCCAACCCATAGATGCCGTCCATCGACAATCCCATCGACGCCCCCACCGCGCTGGATTTGGTCAGGGTCAGACGGTCGGGCGTCAGGCGAAAATCGCCCTCCACCTGATCAAAATAAATGCCATCGCCGTTCAGCTCATTCACCAGCCCCACCACCGAAATCGCGTTGAGCAAGGCGGCAATGCCCGGTGCATCCTTGATCCGCAGGGTGTTGGCCTCAACCCGCCCGTCAAAAGCACCGCCCGAGCCCACGGGCAGCAAAGTCAGGGAGATATTGCCACCCGCCACCTGTTTCAGCAGTCCGGCAGAGCGCAACACGCCCCCCGCATCCGCAGAGGTCAGGCGCACGGTGCTGCGGCCATTCCTTTGCGGGATCAACTGTCCCTGCACAGCCGCGCCGCCGTTCAGCAGCGCTGTAAATTTGCCATCCAGCCCGCGCGAGGTCAGAAATTCGCCGCGCATGTTAGTCAGCGCGATGGTGTCGGTGATCTGCAACCGGTCCAGCCGAACGGCCATTGGCGGGTTTGCCGCCCCGCCACGACCACCGCCCGCACCGTCAAATTCGGCGCGGCGCAGGTCCAGACTGCCGCCACGCAGGACCACCTGCACCGGGCGGCCCGCACCCTGCCCGTTCAGATCAACCGGGATATCCAGCCAGTTGCCCACCCGCAGGCGCTCAAACCGCACCCGCTCCAGCCCCCCCGCAGCGGTTAATGTTACTTCGCCCTGCGCGTTCAGCCCCGGCCCCTCAATCTCCAGATTGTCCACCGCTGGCACCCCCCCCAGTGAGCCCGACACCGCCAAACGTCCGGCGGCGCGCCGTGGCTTGACCCAAGACACCTGTGGGACTGCAACACGCACACCGCGCAGATCGGACCCAACGGTGAAACGTGGCGGCTGGCCCCGTTCAAAATCAAGCGCCACACGGGCGGTGCCCGCACCGGACACAGACCCATCGGGCAGGCTGATGCCAAAGGTGTCGAGCGTGTTTTGATCAAGGGTAACCTCGCCGCGCAGGCTGCTTGCATCAGACCCTTCACCAATGGGCTGGGACCAGCTGCCGTCAAAGGCAACGCCGTCAATGCGCCCCTGCCCGGTAATGGTGACATTGGTGTTATCCGCTTTGAGTTGCAGGGTCTGTGCCTGTAAGGAGCGGTCTTTGACCAGAATATCGCTGCTGACCCCCAGCAAATCACCCTGCACGTGATAGCGCACCTCATCCGTGGTGCCGCCGCGTTTGAGCGGTAGCGCCAAGGTGCCCCGCAGCACCGCGCGTCCCTCCGCAAGTGCCACCGGCATTTGCGCCTTGTCCATCACCTGCATCGGTTTCTGGTTCAACAAAGACAGGGCGGCGGTGAGCGAGGATGTGGTTTCAAGACGCACAACCGCCGGGGTGCCGTTGCGCACCGCAATATTGGGAATGATAAAGGAAGAGCCCTGCACGGCCACCTGCCCGCCCTCAGGCGCGCTCACGTATCCGTCGTCCAGCGTTAGCACCAGCCGGTTGTCCAGCAGGCTCAGGTGCCCTTTGCCTTCGGTGACCGGTGGCAGGCTTGCCATGTAGCGCACTTTGGCCTTGTCATAGTCAAACGCCAGATAGGTGCGCGGGGCCGCGCCCGGGGTCAGGCGAAAGGCCATGTCGATATTGTGCAGCTCCCCCGCCATCAAGTTGGCCACCAGCCAATTGCGGGTGTTTGCCCCCAGTTGCGCGGGCCAGAGCGCAAACAGACGGTCCGGGGCCAGCCCATCCATCTGACCGTCCAGTGCGACCTCCCATCCTTGCGCGCCTGCCTTGAGGGCACCGTCCACCAGCAGGGTTTTGCCGGCATCCGAAATTTGCAAACGGCCCAACTGCACCCGAAACGGGTTCAGCTGCATTCGAAAATCCACATCCGCGCCCGCAAGCGATACCGACTCCGGGTAAAGGTCCTGAGGATTGGCCCGCAGGTCGCGCAGGTTGAATTGCCCGACCAGATCGCTCAGCCGGCCATCCGCATCAAGTTCACCCAATGCGGCGGTGCCCGTCGCCTGCCCGCTGACCCATTTGCTGCGCACAGACAATTCGTCAAACCGCAGGACCCGCGCGTTGGGATCATAGCTGAAATAGCTGCGCGCGCCGTCAAACGGAATTGGCTGGGTCTGGTCGTTGGGCTGCACTGCGCCCTGCCCGATTTGCAGTGTGGCGTTGATCGGCTCAAAGCGTCCTGCGCTGTTTAACCCGCTGCGCACAGAGCCGGAAATCGGCGCGCGCAGCACGTCAAGCCAGGCAAAGGCCGGGCCTTGTGCCGCGATATCCTGGGCCGCGACCCCATCAAAGCTGACCCCAAAGCGTGCCACCCCTGCGCCAATGGTGCTTTCATAGCTCGCCGCAAGGGTCGCCACGCCCGCCCCCCCGCTCAACACGGCAAGATCCGCCGCAAGCGTCAGGTCATCCCCGTCGCGTGTCAGACGGGCGCGGCCCCCATCCACCGTCCAGGCGCGCCCGGTGCGGGTGTCCTCATACCGCAGGGTTAATGCGCGCAAATTGGCCTCGCGCAGCGCGCTTAGCGCAGGGGTATTGAGCACCGCATCAAGCTGGGCGATGATTTCAGGCGGGGTCAGGGCGCGGCGTTCCGGGCTGGCCGGGCCACTGCCCGCACGCAGGGTCACGCGGCCGGTTTCATCACGCAACAGCGTCACGAACACGCCCGATAAAGAAACCACCGAGGGTTGCACAACGCCCTCAAAAAGGGGGCGCAGCGCGAATGTGCCGTTGAATTCGTTAAAGCTGATGATCTCTGTCCCCTCGGGGCTGCGCAGCGTGATGTCGCGCAGACCCACCCTGGGGGTCCAGTCCTCGTCGAGCACAAAAATCACCTCGCCAAAGGACACGCGCGCATTTGGCAGTTCGGTGGCGATGCGGGCCTCAATCCTTGATTGCAGCCACTCGGGTGCCGTCAGGGCCCGCCCTTTCAGCGCAAAGGCCCCGGCGACCACTGCAATACCAAGCACAGCCAGTAGCCCCAGCACAGCAAAACCCACCCGGCGCAGGGGCCGACGGGGTTTGGCCGGGGGCGGTGGTGTGTCGGTCTCGCTCATCTGCTCTCGTTCTGCGGGTCTTGCTTTGACTTTGCAAGAGACGCCCTAGTATCACCCTGACACTATCATCCTAACGCCACGCGCCTCAAACGAAATAGAAAGTGACCCGATGCCAGAGATTTCCCAACCCGCTCCAGATTTCACGCTTCCTGTCAGCGGTGGCGGCGAGGTGTCGTTAAGCGTGCTGAAAGGCAGTGCCGTTGTGCTCTATTTCTACCCGCGCGATGACACGCCCGGCTGCACCAAAGAGGCGATTGGGTTTTCCGAACATCTGGATGCGTTCGCGGCGGCCAACACCAAGGTTTTTGGCATCTCGCGCGACAGCATTGCCAAACATGACAAATTCACTGCCAAACATGGCCTGAGCGTGCCCCTGCTGACGGACGAGGACGGTGCCATGTGTGAGGCCTATGGTGTCTGGGTGGAAAAGAACATGTACGGCAAGAAAAGCATGGGGATCGAACGCGCGACCTACCTGATTGATCCGGACGGCGTGATTGCGCAGGTCTGGCGCAAGGTCAAGGTCCCGGGTCACGTTGAGGCCGTTCTAGACGCCGCCCAAGCGCTATGAAGCCGCTGGCAGAGATGGCCGAGGCGGTGTTGCGCTGCGCCGATGGCCGCGAAAAGACCGCCCTGTCGCGCGGGTTTGCCGCGAAGTGGCAGGCGGCCCGTGCACGCGGCGAAACGCCCCCCATTGGCAGCGCCAACCCGCCGCTGCACCCCGCGCGGCCTGCCAAACCGGAGCTGCTGAGCCCCCGCGATGTGCCCCGGCGGCGCCCCGGCACGCCCGAGGGACGCATCGCGCTGTTGCACGCTGTGGCGCATATCGAACTCAATGCGGTTGATCTGCACTGGGACATCATCGCGCGGTTTTGCGACGTCAAATTGCCCTTGGGGTTTCACGACGATTGGGTCAAGGCGGCGGATGAAGAATCCAAACATTTCAACCTGATGTGCGACTGCCTTGAGGCGGCGGGCAGTTATTACGGTGCGTTGCCCGCCCATGCCGGCATGTGGCGTGCGGCAGAGGACACAGTGGATGACCTGATGGGGCGGCTGGCCGTGGTGCCCATGGTGCTGGAGGCGCGTGGGCTGGACGTCACCCCCGGCATGATCAAGATTTTCAAACAGGCCAAAGACGACGGCGCAGTGGCCGCGCTTGAGACAATCTATGGCGAAGAGGTGGCCCATGTGGCCTATGGCTCAAAGTGGTTTCACTTTTTGTGCGGGCGCTATGACGAAGACCCCAAGGAGCAGTTTCACGCGCTTGTCCGCACCTATTTCCATGGCGATCTGAAGCCCCCGTTTAACGAAGAAAAGCGCGCTGAGGCCGGTATTCCGCCCGATTTCTACTGGCCGTTAACCGCTCAATAACTCGCCTTCACGCAACGTTAACACTCATAAAACATGGGCTTCGCGCGTCAAGTGCGCCGCGCAAGTTCTTGGTATCGGCGGATTTTTGCCACTTTCATGCATTCGCATGCATTCCCCGCCGATCCCGCATCAACAGGGTTGCCCCAATGGGGCGCACTGTCTAAGCACAACCGGGTGTACAGATCGTCTATGGGAAAGACCTGCGCACGAGGGGACGGTAACTGAACGGGGACGGGCAATTGCGCACCAGACTTGCGATTAGAATTCATACGATTTTGGAACATTATTTCCCGGAACGCCGGGTGTTTTTGAAATCTGACAATGATACCCGTTTCATCCGTTTGCGCCCCGGCACACAAATCATCGCCTTTGCGGGCTCTGCCCTGCTGGTGGCCTGGGCCATTGTGGCTACGGCCATTATCCTGATGGACAGCATCGGGTCGGGCAACTTTCGCGAGCAGGCCAAGCGGGATCAACGCACCTATCAGGCCCGGCTGAATGATCTCTCCGCCCAACGGGACACCCGCGCTGAAGAGGCTCTTGCCGCACAAAACCGCTTTAACGCCGCGTTGAAACAGATTTCGTCGATGCAGTCAGAGCTGCTCAGCTCTGAAACCCGCCGGCATGAACTGGAAACCGGGATCGAGGTGATCCAATCCACCCTGCGCGACACCATGAAAGACCGTGAGATTGCCCGCACGCAATTGGCAGAGCTTGAGGAGTCGCTTGAAAATGGCGGCGACAGCATTGTGCGCGCCGCAGGCAACAGCACCCCTGTGGATTTTCTGGCCGATGCGCTGGCCCGCACCGCAGCAGAGCGTGATCAGGTGATCGCGGATGCCCAGGACGCCCTGTTGCAGGCCGATGAAATGGCGCAGCGTATTGAGGTTATGAAAGATCAGAACGACACGATCTTTCGCCAGCTTGAAGAAGCGATGACCGTCTCTGTTGCTCCGCTGGACAAGATGTTCCGCCAGGCTGGCATGCCAACCGACCGGATATTGGAAACCGTACGCCGGGGGTATTCTGGTCAGGGTGGCCCGATGACGCCGCTGAGCTTTACCACTCGGGGCGAGGCCGCCTCTGCCGACACGCTGCGCGCCAACCGGTTGCTTAATCAGATGGACCGGCTGAACCTTTACCGGATCGCGGCCCAAAAGGCTCCCTTTGCCAACCCGGTCAAAAATGCATTCCGCTTCACCAGCCAGTTTGGCTTTCGCCGTGACCCAAAAACCGGGGGGCGACGCATGCATTCCGGCGTCGATTTTGCCGCTGGTTTGGGCACGCCGCTCTATGCCACGGCGGACGGTGTTGTGGTGCACTCTGGCTGGCAATCAGGATATGGTAGGTTGGTCAAGATTCAGCATGAATTTGGCATCGAAACCCGCTATGCCCACATGTCAAAACTTCGCGTGAAAGTGGGCCAAAGGGTCTCGCGCGGTCAGCATATTGGTGATATGGGAGCATCTGGACGGGTCACCGGCGTGCATCTGCACTATGAAGTCCGCGTAGGTGGCAAGGCTGTTAACCCTATGATCTATATCAAGGCTGCAAACGATGTTTTCTAAAAGCAAAATCAACGATCCCACCCCTGGCTCCGAAAATGACGGGCACGGCTCGGCCACTTCTGCGGCCTCTGGCGCAGCTCCTGCCACCTCGGCACCAGCGGCCCCCAAGCCAAGCGAATTCAAAGCCAGCTCCCCCAAGGCAAAGCCGCCCCCCTCCCTGTTGTCCCCTGACCTGCATGTCACCGGCAACATGAAGACCACCGGCGACATCAATGTTGAGGGCACCGTTGAGGGTGACATCCGCGCGCACCTGCTGATGATTGGTGAAAGCGCCACCATCAAGGGCGAAGTGACCGCTGATGACGTGGTGATCAATGGCCGTATCGTGGGCCGCGTGCGTGGCCTCAAGGTGCGCCTGACGTCCACAGCGCGGGTTGAGGGTGACATCATCCACAAGACCATCGCCATCGAATCCGGTGCCCATTTTGAGGGTTCTGTTCAGCGGCAGGATGACCCATTGAACCCCGGCGCAAAAGCGGCCCCTGCGGTCAAGGCGAACCCGGCGTCCTAAACGGACCTAGTTAGACATATCAAAGGGCGTTGCATATCAAATGCAACGCCCTTTTTTGTTGGCCCCTCATTGCTCTAGGGTGAAGCCGCTTTTACTTAAGAAGCGCCGGACATCTCGCAGAGGCTTTGACAGGTTACATTGCCGAGGACGGCGTTCGCTTACCTACGGCCTGTGTCGCACACCCAGATCTGCGCCCCCTTGGAGCCGCAGACCGATAGGCCCGCTGCCTCCCCCTCGACCGGACCAATTGGTCCGTCCGGGAAAACGGCCATTTCGCTTGGGACAGGGGCGGCGAGATGTCAGACGCGTGATCAATCAAAGGCAGGTTTATCTATGAGGGGGTCAGTCCTGAAACGGTTGATCCTCGCATCACATCAACACCGCTTACTGCAAACGGCCATCAGATGATGCGACTGAAAACCTAGGAGCTGTTGACGTTCAGGGCTCCCATTTGTTTTGAGTTCTGATTCAAAGTTGCAAACGAAGGAGAGCAGCTTTGAGCCGACATGTTTTGACTGATGATCAATGGGCCGCCATCGAGCCCTATTGCCTGGGAAAGAAG
>CALFWM010000094.1 GCA_937928635.1 uncultured Sulfitobacter sp.
GATTTAATCTCCTCCATCGACAAGAGCGCCGTCACATTATGCACCCTCACCTCTGAAATCAGCGCCTGATAAAACGCATCATAGGCCCGCGCGTTCTGCACCCGTACCTTTAGAATGTAATCAATATCCCCCGCCAGCCGATGCGCTTCCTGCACCTCCGGGCGGTCCTGCAAGGCTTTCAGAAAGGCCGCCTGCCAATCCGCTTCATGTTCTGACGTGCGGATCAGCACAAAGAAACAAGCCTCAAACCCAAGCGCCTCTGCATCCAGCATAACCGTGTGCTGGCCAATCACCTCCGCCTCGCGCAATTTGCGAATCCGGTTCCACACCGGGGTCTTGGAGGACCCCACCGCCTTGGCAATATCGTCCAAAGACTGGCTCGCATCCCGCTGTAGTTCTTTGAGGATCTTCCGATCTGTTTCATCTATGCGAACGTTCATTCCGGTCATTCCTTTTTCTCAGGCACAATATTCTCTTTCGCGATCGCCTTAGAACATTTGTCCTTATTGAGCCAGCACTATGGCGTAATAGGGGAACAATTTCCTATATTGAGGGCAGAAAACGAGGCGAAACCGGACAAAGGCACATCACATGGACCATTTCCCGATCTTTCTGTCGACCAGGGGCCAGCGCATCGTGCTCTCCGGTGGCGGTGATGCAGCGCTGGCCAAACTGCGCCTGCTGATGAAGTCCGAAGCCAGGATCAGCGTCTTTGCCCCCACACCCGCGCCAGAGATCAAGGACTGGGCTGAGGCTGGCAAGCTCACACTGCACCGCCGTGCCCTGACCCACGGGGACACCCTGTGCGCGGCTCTGTTCTACGCCGCGGACGAGGACGCAACTGAGGACAAACGCACCGCTTCAATCGCCCGGTCCGAGGGCGCGCTGGTCAATATCGTAGACAATCTGCACGACAGCACCTTTATCACCCCCGCCATCGTGGACCGTGACCCTGTGACCATCGCCATCGGCACCGAGGGCGCGGCCCCCGTGCTGGCCCGCGCAATCAAGGCCGACCTTGAGGCGAAACTCCCCTCTACCCTTGGCATGATGGCCCGTGTCGGCAAAGGGTTTCGCAAAATGGCCGATGCCTTGCCCTTTGGCCGTGCGCGCCGCGATTTCTGGCGCGACTATTATTTCGCCACCTCCCCCGCCAGCGAAGAAAGCGCCGAAGAGGCGCTTGAGGCGCTCTTGCGCCAACACCTCAACAAAACCGCCCGCCCCGGCCATGTGGCCTTTGTCGGCGGTGGTCCGGGTGATCCGGAACTGCTGACGCTCAAGGCCCGCAAGGCGCTGGATGAGGCAGACGTGGTGATCTACGACCGCTTGATCACCCCTGAAATCCTCGAACTCGCACGCCGCGAAGCCACCATGATTGACGTGGGCAAAGAGGGCTTCGGCCCTTCTACTTCTCAGGAACACATTAATGCGCTGCTGCTCGAACATGCCTCAAACGGTGCGCAGGTCGTGCGTTTGAAATCCGGCGATGCCACCGTCTTTGGCCGCCTCGACGAAGAAATCGACGCGGTGGATGCCCACAACATCGGCTGGCATATCGTGCCCGGCATCACCTCCGCCTCCGCCGCCGTGGCCACCATCGGGCAAAGCCTGACCAAACGGGGCCGCAATGCCTCGGTGCGCTTCCTCACGGGGCACGACATGAAAGGCTTTGCTGATCATGACTGGGCCGCCCTGGCGCGCGCAGGTGAGGTTGCTGCGATCTACATGGGCAAAAGATCCGCGCGTTTTGTGCAGGGTCGTCTGCTGATGCATGGCGCGGACCGCACCACCCCCGTGACAGTGATCGAAAACGCCTCCCGCCCTGATCAGCGCATTGTGCAAAGCACGCTCAACCACCTCGCTGACGATCTGGCCGCCGCCAATCTCTCCGGCCCCGCGCTCACTTTCTACGGTCTCGCGCCCCGCGCGGCACTGCAAGAATACCGACACAATACCGACGTGACACCGATGCCAGACCGACAGCCCATTTCCCTGCAAGAGGCCCTCTGAAATGCCCAAGCCATTCACCCCCAAAGTCATCACCGCCAACGCCCTTTTGGAGGGCGACGTGATCTACATGAGCGCCACCGGCTGGACCCGCGATCTTGCCAGGGCAGACATCCTTACGGATGAAGCCGACGCCGATCTGCGCCTGATCGAGGCCGCCGCCCAGACCGACAAGGTTGTCGGCGTCTATCTCGCTGATATCAAAGACGAAAACGGCGTGCCCACCCCTGTCCATTTCCGCGAGGATTTCCGCGCCCGTGGCCCCTCAAACTACGCCCATGGCAAACAAGAAGCCGGCAAACAGGAGCAATTCTGATGTACCATTATACTGACTTCGATGGCGCCTTCCTCAAAGAACGCAATGCCCAGTTCCGCGCCCAGGTCGAACGCCGAATTGATGGCTCGCTCACGGAGGATGAATTCAAGCCCCTGCGCCTGATGAACGGCCTCTACCTGCAACTCCACGCCTATATGCTGCGTGTCGCCATCCCCTATGGCACACTCAATGGTAGGCAAATGACCCGTCTGGCCGATATCGCGGACAAGTGGGACAAGGGCTATGGCCACTTCACCACCCGTCAGAACATCCAGTACAACTGGCCCGAACTGCGCGATGTGCCTGACATGCTGGATGCGCTGGCTGAGGTGAACATGCATGCCATTCAGACCTCGGGTAACACCATTCGCAACGTTACCGCTGACCACTTCGCCGGTGCCGCTGCGGACGAGGTCGCAGACCCGCGCCCCATCGCCGAACTGATCCGCCAGTGGTCCACTGACCACCCGGAATTCCAGTTCCTGCCCCGCAAGTTCAAGGTGGCTGTGACGGGGTCTGAAAACGACCGCGCTGTGATCAAGGCCCATGACATCGGCATCCAGATCGTCGCCCGCGACGGCGTGATCGGCTACAAAATCATCATCGGCGGTGGCTTGGGTCGCACCCCGATGATCGGCAAGGTACTGCATGACTTCCTGCCACAGGAAGACCTGCTGCCCTACCTGGAGGCCATCGTCTCGGTCTATAACCTCTTGGGAAGACGCGATAATAAATACAAAGCCCGCATCAAGATCACCGTGCACGAAAACGGCATCGAAGATATCCGCGCGCGTGTCGATGAACGCTTTGCCCTGATCAAACCGCTCTTCACCGGCATTGATCAGCAGACGCTCGCCCGCATTGAGGCCGACTTTGCTGCACCCGATTTCAAAACCGCGTCTGAGGCCCCCTATCATCACGCCCGCCAGCATGACCCGCTGTTCCGCAGCTGGTCTGATACCAATCTTGCCAAACACAAGGCACCCGGCTACGCCATCGTATCGATCAGCATCAAGGCGCATGGAAAAACACCGGGGGATGCCACCTCTTACCAGATGCGCCTGATGGCGTCGCTGGCAAAACGCTACGGCCATGATGAGCTGCGCATCAGCCACGAACAAAACGTGATCCTGCCCCATGTGCACAAGGAAGATCTGCCTGCGGTCTATGCCGCCCTCAAGGCTGCGGGTCTGGGCACCGCCAACATCGGGCTGATCTCTGACATCATCGCCTGCCCCGGCATGGATTATTGTGCACTGGCGACGGCGCGTTCGATCCCCATCGCGCAGGACATCGCGACACGTTTTGACGAACTCAAGCTGGAGCACGACGTCGGCCCGCTGAAAATCAAGATCTCTGGCTGTATCAACGCCTGCGGCCACCATCACGTGGGCCACATTGGCATCCTTGGCCTTGACCGTGCGGGCGTGGAAAACTACCAGATCACGCTGGGCGGTGACGGCACGCAGGACGCGACTATTGGTGAACGCGCCGGTCCCGGTTTCTCAGCAGATGAGATCATTCCGGCGGTGGAACGCCTTGTGCTGGCCTATTTGAACTTGCGCGCAGAACCTGCCGAGACCTTCCTGCAAACCTACACGCGCCTGGGCCTTGCCCCGTTCAAATCAGCGCTCTACCCCGAAACCCAAACCGCCACGGCGGCCTGAGGACGCACAGTATGACACAACTGATCAACGACACCGGCTTTGTGCCCGAAGACTGGACCCATGGGTTTTGCGCCCAAGGGGCAGCCAACGATTGTCTTGCTCTTGATCTGCCCTCTGATGCAGACCCGGCAGCCATTGATCTGGCCGAGGGTTTACAGATGATCCGCATCGACTTCCCGTCTTCTGCGGATGGCCGGGGGTTCACCATCGCCCGCGCCCTGCGGCTGCGTGGGTTTACGGGTCGGTTGCGCGCCCATGGCGCTGTCATTGCGGATCAATACGCCATGGCACGGCGTGCCGGATTTGACGAAGTCGAAGTGACCGATGAAATCGCGGCACGCCAGCCTGCCGATCAATGGCTGGCCCGCGCCAACTGGCAGGAAAACGACTACCAATCGCGCCTGCGCGGCTGACGTGAAATACAGGGTTTCCATTGCCCTGATCGCATTTCTGATCTAAGAGAGGTGTACGCATATTTCATATGTGTACAAACGAATATGACCGAGCATTCCCCTGTGAACACACAAACCGCAAAACCCGTCCCGACCCTGCCTGATGCGCAGACTGTCACGTCGGTGAAACACTGGTCTGACCGGTTGTTTTCCTTCCGTGTGACGCGCCCGGATTCTTTGCGCTTTCGCTCTGGTGAGTTTGTGATGATCGGCCTGATGGGTGAGCCACACCCCGAAACCGGCAAGCAAAAACCGCTGCTGCGCGCCTATTCCATTGCCTCACCGTCCTGGGACGAAGAGCTGGAATTTTACTCGATCAAGGTCCAAGATGGCCCGCTGACCTCGCGCCTGCAACACATCCAACCCGGGGATGAGCTGATCCTGCGCCCCAAACCCGTGGGCACATTGGTGCATGACGCTCTGCTGCCCGGCAAACGCATCTGGTTCTTTGCCACAGGCACCGGCTTTGCGCCCTTCGCCTCCCTATTGCGCGAGCCTGAGACTTACGAGAAATTCGAGGAAGTCGTAATCACACACACTTGCCGCGACGTGGCTGAACTCACATACGGGCGCGAGCTCATCGAAGAGCTCAAAGCTGACGAGATGATGCAGGAACTGATCGGCGCGGAAAACCTCGCCAAGATCCGCTATTATCCCACCACCACACGTGAAGAGAGCCCCAAGATGGGCCGCATCACCAACTTGCTGAAAGACGGCACGGTTTTCAAAGACCTCGACATCGCCCCCATCAATGCGGAAACAGACCGCGCGATGGTCTGCGGAAATCTCGACTTCAACCTTGAGATCAAGGAGATCCTCGAAGGCTTCGGCCTCGAAGAAGGGGCCAACTCGGATCCCAAAACCTTTGTGGTCGAAAAGGCCTTCGTGGACTAACTCCCTTCCCTAGCCTTCTGGACCGGAGCCGCCTTCGCTTGAGAACGTCAGGGCGCAACGACAGCCGATTGCCAAGATGAATTGCCGAGGGGCCCCCTGAAAAAGGGGATACGGCTATTCCTCTTGGGAAGCGGATGGCGTTGTGCAATGAAAGAGATCAATCGAAGGTGGCTCCGGTCTTTCTGGATAGGAGAGCCTGAAGCCCCTCCGCCCTCTCCTGCGCACTCCAACCCAACGGCAACACACCACTCAAAAAAACCCAACGCGGCGCAGCCGCTCCTTCGGATCACGCCCCCTCAAAAGGGGCCAGCGGTTCCCCCGCGACCGTGATCCGGTGCATCAAACGCGCATGGCCCGGATAATCGGCAGTTGCATAATGCTGCACCAGACGATTATCCCAGATCGCCACCATACCCGGTTCCCATACCACACGTGCGGTGAAAATCGGCTGGGTAACAAAGCGGTAAAGATACGCCAGCAACGGCGCGCTTTCCTCAACGCTCCAGCCCTCAAACCGGGTGGTGAAATCTCCGTTCACATAAACACATGGTGCCCCCGTCACCGGGTGGGCAATGACCGCCGGATGCACCACAGGCGGGCGAAACGCATCCGGGTTTCCTCCAAGTCCCAACCCAAGTTGCGAACCGGCAAAACTTCCATCGCTGTGCTCTGCACTGAGCCCGCGCAGGGTCTGCTTCAATCCATCGGACAACGCATGATAACCCGCCGTCATGGAGGCAAAATGCGTGTCGCCCCCGACGGGTGGCAATTCATGGGCGCACAGGATGGAACACATGGCCGGTGCCGCGTCATAGCTGTGATCCGTGTGCCAGGTGCCGCCCAACACCGCCGTCTGGTCAGGCTTTGTGCGCACCTCGGCAATCCTGGGATGCGTCGCAACGGGGGTGAAAAACCGATTGACCACAATCTCCCCAAAGTGCGCTGCAAGGCGGATATGATCCTCCGGGCTCAGATGCTGATCGGGCAAGACGACCACCTCGTATTCAAAAAGCGCATCCCGCACCGCGTTTAACGTCGCCTCACTGGCACCGTTGACGCGTTTACCAGTCAGCCGTGCCCCCAGATGACCACTGAGTTTCTGAATACCCCATCCCACCTGATGTCCTCCCCTTTTTCCAGATGCTGCCTTTCACCGGAGGGGTTGGCAACAAAAAAGGCCGCGCCCCTCGTCGGAGCGCGGCCCATGAAACGTCTATTGGCGCCGATCAGAGGTTCAACGCCTCGCGGATTTTTTCCAGGGCCCCTTGCAGCAGCTCAGGATTGTCCTTTGCGGCATCAAGACCTTCGGTCAACAGCATCTTCTGAACAGTTCCGAGCTCAGAGCCTTCGATCATCTCTGACACTTTCGCCAAATCAAAACCCTCAACGCTCAGGAGTTGATCGACCATAGACGCCTCTGTCGCTTCTGCGGCAGTCTCTGTGGTGTCTGTCGCAGTCTCTGTTGCCGTTTCGGTTGCCTCAGTCGCTGTTTCGGCGGCCTTGTCAACGGCATCAGTTGCCGCTTCAGTTGCATCTGTGGCTGCTTCTGCAGTGTCCGTCGCTGCGTCTGCCGCACCTTCTGTTGCGTCTGTAGCGGCCTCTGCAGTGTCTGTCGCTGTGTCTGCTACCGTGTCGGCCGCATCTGCTGTCGCGTCTGTCGCAGTCTCTGCCGCATCGCTGGCTGCGTCAGTCGCATCCGTTGCTGCCTCTGCCGCCGTGTCTGCCGCTTCGCTTGCAGCATCGGTCGCGGCCTCTGTGGCATCTGTCGCCGCATCTGTGGCTGCATCCGCTGCATCACTCGTTGCATCCGTGACGGCATCTACGGCATCGCTTGCCGCATCTGTGGCCGCATCAACTGCGCCCGCTGCCGCATCGGTTGCATCCGCCGCAGTATCCGCCACCGTGTCTGTCGCGGCACCGGCTGCATCTGTGGCACCTTCAACAACATCCGTGACAGCGTCACCTGCTGCTGCGGCTGTATCACTCACCGCATCCACGGCACCTAACGCGGCATCTGTGGCGGTATCCACCGCATCGCCGGCGGTGTCTGCGACAGCCCCTGCTGCGTCTGATGCGGCGTCTGTGGCGGCATCAACGGCCTCGCTTGCGGCATCGACGGCACCTTCGGCAGCATCACTCACGGCATCCGCCACACCTGACGCGGCATCTGTGGCGGCGTCCACCGCACCACTTGCAGCATCTGATGCCGCGGTGGCCGCATCACTTGCGGTCTCAGCAACAGCATCGGCTGCAGTGCTGACCGCGCCAGTTGCCGTTTCAACGGCCCCGGTGGCCGCTGCGCTGGCGTCTGTGGCCACTTCGGTCACGGATTTGCCCGAGTATAACATGTAACCGCCAATCGCGATGACCGCGGCAACAATAATCCAGATAAGATTTTTCATCAGTATTCCCCTCAATTCAGCCGATGTTAACTGTAAGTAGTGTCATCGTGCTGTTGCGGCGACACATGGTTACCAAATGCTGCACCTGCAAGGGGAATTTCCTGCGTTTTACCCCCCAAGCGGCGAAACTTAGCGCATGTGCGATTGAATTTGTCGCTTGAAGAACACCGGGGCCGGGTTTACCTTGCTCTTCCGAGAATATGTAACAAACAAAGGACGATCACCATCGCTCGCAGACCCCACAATGCGCCGCCGCAACGCGACACCGGCCCGCGCGTCAACGACAAGATCCGCAACCCTGAAATTCGCCTGATTGGCGCTGACGGCGAAAACGTCGGTGTTGTCAGCCCCGCCCGCGCCATGGATATGGCGGATGAGGCTGGCCTTGATCTGGTTGAAATCTCGCCAAACGCCAATCCGCCCGTGTGCAAGATCATGGACTTTGGCAAATTCAAATATGAGACGCAAAAGCGCGAAGCCGAAGCGCGCAAAAAGCAAAAGATCATCGAAATCAAAGAGGTAAAGTTCCGTCCAAACACGGATACCAATGATTACGATGTGAAAATGCGCAATGTGTTCAAGTTTTTGGAGAACGGTGACAAGGTCAAGGTCACACTGCGTTTCCGGGGCCGCGAGATGGCACACCAGAATTTGGGCCGCGAGTTATTGGAACGTGTTGCTGAGGACACCAAAGATGCTGGCCGGGTGGAGAACTTTCCGAAAATGGAAGGCCGTCAAATGGTTATGCTGATCGGCCCTCTGCCAAACAAGTAGTCTGCCCCTGAACACCACAAGAACCAAAAAGCCCCGGACGGTGTCCGGGGCTTTCTTTTTATCTGGAGGTCCGCCCATCTGGCACCGGGCGCTCTCTCACCCCTCCAAAACTGCTTTATAGCGTCCCGCCTTTAACTTGAAGCATCACATATCGCCGATGTCCCGAGAGCGCGAAGCGCGGCAGGGTATCGGCGATTCACGTTTTAGGCGGGGCGCTTCAGCGCAGCAACCCGGTGATATTACGCACCACAGCGCGCCGATTGGCCGCCTCCGCCTCGGCGGTTGGAACTTTCAGCTGCGCCTCGCCATAGCCTTGGGTGATAAGATTGCCGGGGGGCACGCGGAAATATTCCGTCAACGCCAGTGCGACTGTCTCTGCGCGCCGATCAGACAGGGCAAGATTATAGGTCGCATCACCCACCGCATCCGTGTGCCCTTCCACCAGAATCACAATGCCCGGATCACGCGCGATCATGTTGCTGAGTGTTGTGCCGATGCGTGCAAGGGCGCGGGCCTGTTCTGGCCGGATCGCGGCAGAGCCGGTTTGAAACCGCACCGCGTCCAATTCCAACTCTGGCGCAAGCGCACGAACTTGGGCGATTTCACGCACCTGACGCAGTGAAAACCGCTGATTGCCTGTGCTGAGTTCTGCGGCAAGGGCTGCACGCAAGGCCGCCTCGTTCTGCTCACCCGCCAGCAAGGTCGGCGTGCGCGCCTGCGGCAATTGCGACACGACAATGTCCTGCTCTGCCTGCGTGTCATCAAACAGGACATATTCGTTGCCCGCCACATCGACGTTTACGCGCCGCAGCACCGCACCATCGCGCCCCCGAATGGTCACAACGCGGGTGCCATCGCCCTTTTCAATGATCGTCCTTGTGGAGCCATCGTTGAAGGTTTGGGTTTGCACCTCATCGCCGGGCCGGCGGATCAGCGCATCATCGTCCTTGAGCACCCGCAAATTGCCTTGTGGGTCCTGCAACACCATGCGGTCCCCGGTACGGCTGACAATTTGATCGCCGTTGCGCAAAACGGAGCCAACAGCAACCGCGCCCAACCCCAGCAACAGTGCTTTTTCAAATTTGCTAAGGCCACCGCCACCACTGTCTTGCCCTGTAGCCCCCACTGCGGTGTCAAATTCCTGATCCGAACTGCGCACTTGCCCGGTGGTGATCTCCTCTGTCACCACCTGTTCAGCCTCGCGCCCGGCAGCGACGGCGGCGGGCTGTTCTGGGCCAGGCACGCCCCCATCGGGGGCCCGTTCCACCAGAATGCCGGGGGTGTCTGCCACAATCTGCGCGATCTCTGTGGCGGACAAGCTGCGCCCGTTGGCCTGTGCCCGGCGCTGCGCCAGCTGCACATTGGCCCGCACATCGCGCAGGGCGCGGCGATCTTCTGCAATGCCCCCGACAACCAACCGGCAGGGAAACGCGGTCTGCTGCTCGGTGCTGCCACATTGGGCCAGTCCAGCCTGCTGTTGCGGCACGGGTTGCGGTGTAACGCGGGGCTGTGGTTCGGGTTGCGGCGTTGCAGCCGGGGTCTGTGCGGTCAATTGCTGCACAATCCCGGGACTTGCGCTGACAATCGCGGCGATCTCATTGGCTGACAGTTTCTTGTCGATTTGGGCGGCTTTGCGTTGCGCGTCTTGCACGCGGGCGCGCACCTCGCGCAGGGCCTCGCGGCTTTGTGCAAAACCCCACCTGCGAGCTCACAGGGAAATCCCTCGTGGGTGTCTGTCCCGCTGCAACGTTCAACCACCTGCGCCTGATCCGCCTGGGTGGCTTTGCGCAGGTCCTCGTCCCTGTTGACCAACGTGCTTCTGTAGATGCAGGGAAACTGTTTTTCCTCCCCATAAGGCTTGCACTGCGCAAAATTTCCCTGCGCAAAGGCGCTGCCGGGCACAGCCAGCAAAAGGCTCAAAACAAGCGAGGTAGATTTTGCGAAAGCGGTTTTCATCTGTTCATCCTTACTCTTTCTGGCAGGCCCCAGGATGCCGCAGCTGTCCGGCCAACAATGCCCGTCGCAGACACCAGCTACCTTTAGCATCAAAGCACAGATGCGCCTTGTTATCCAATATCGCGCAGCAAAAAGGCCGCGCATCTGTTCAGAAACGCGGCCTTTTTCATATCTTGCGCTCAGAGCGGTCAGCCCATAGCGGCAACGGCCCGTTTGGTCATCACGCCAACCAGATTTGCGCGATAAGCCCCCGTGCCATGCAAGTCGCTGATCATGTCACTGCCATCCACACTCAGCCCCGCAACCGCATCGGCAGAGAAATTGGCCGACAATGCGGCCTCCGCCTCTCTCCAGCGGAACACGCCATTGTTGGACGCCCCGGTGATCGCCACACGCACGCCAGCCGCCGTTTTGGCAACAAATGCCGCAACCAGGGGAAAGCGCGATGCAGGCTGCAACATCTTTTCATAATGTGCCGCTGACGGGATCGGGAATTTCACCTCGGTGACAATCTCGCCCTCTTCCAGTGCCGTATCGAACATACCCTGGAAATAATCATCCGCTGCAATCTCACGGGCATTGGTGACAATCACTGCACCTGACCCAAGCACACCGGCGGGGTAGCAGGCGGAAGGGTCATTATTGGCAACAGAGCCGCCAATGGTGCCCCGGTTGCGTACGGCAGGGTCGCCAATGCGCGCGGCCAGTCCGGCAAGCGCGGGGTAATGCGCCGCGGCCTCTGCGGCCACAGTGGCGTGGGTTGTCCCCCCGCCAATACACAAGCGTCCCTCACCATCGACACTGACGCCCTGCATGTCGGCAATGCCACCCAATGACACCAACACGGAGGGTGCCGCAAGGCGTGCCTTGAGCGTTGGGATCAGCGTCTGCCCGCCGCTCAGCGGCTGCGCCTCGTCCCGGCTCAACGCCTGTACCGCATCTGCCAGGGTGCTGGGCTGCTCTACATCAAAGTTATACATCTCTTTCGTCCTTTCCTTGACCAAGTGGGGGGCACGCAGGCCTCCCCTCTTTCTGGCCAAAACATTCCCGGGGGCTCCGGGGGCAGCGCCCCCGAAAATCCCGACCTGTCAAAGTTACCCGTTCATTGCGGCCCAAACACGACTTGGCGTCACAGGCATGTCGATATGCCCGACGTCCTTGCCACCCGAGCGCATGGCGTCCAGCACCGCATTGACTACGGCCGGCGGAGAGCCAATCGCGCCCGCCTCACCACAGCCTTTTACACCCAAGGGGTTGTGTGTGCAGGGCGTCTGGCAGGAATGATCCACGTCATAGAACGGCAGATCGCTGGCCCGTGGCATCGCGTAGTCCATGTAGGACGCGCTTTGCAGCTGGCCATCCGCATCATAGGCACAGTTTTCAAGCAATGCCTGACCGATGCCTTGGGCCAATCCGCCATGCACCTGACCAGACACAATCATCGGGTTGATGATGTTGCCAAAGTCATCCGCAGCCGAGAACCGCTCGATGGTGACCTGACCTGTTTCAGGGTCCAGCTCCACCTCACAGGCATAGGCGCCCGACGGGTAGGTAAAGTTGGACGGATCATAAAACGCGGTCTCTTCAAGACCCGGCTCAATGTCTTCGAGCGGGTAATTGTGTGGCACATAGGCCGCCAGCGTCACATCCCCCCAGGCCACGGATTTATCCGTACCTGCCACAGAGAACGCACCGTCTTTCAGCTCGATATCCCCTTCGGAGGCTTCCAGCAGGTGCGAGGCGATCTTTTTCGCCTTGGCGATGATCTTTTCCGTGGCGCGCACCATGGCCGAACCTCCCACCGCAATGGAGCGTGACCCGTAGGTGCCCATGCCCATCGGCGTTCTGGCGGTGTCACCGTGCACGATTTCGACCATGTTTTCGTCGATACCGATCATTTCGGCAACCACTTGCGCAAAAGACGTCTCATGCCCTTGCCCGTGGCTATGCGACCCGGTCATCACAACCAGTCCACCCGTGGCGTTTACCCGCACCGTGGCACTTTCATAAAGACCCGCACGTGCGCCCAACTGCCCCACAAGGTTTGACGGCGCGATGCCGCAGGCCTCGATGTAGCAGTTCACACCAAGACCACGCAGCTTGCCATTGGCCTCAGAGGCCGCACGGCGTGCCTTGAACCCTGCCGCATCGGCCATCTCTTCAAGACGATCCATTGTGGCGACATAATCCCCGGTGTCATATTCCACCGCCACAGGGGTGGCATAAGGGAACTCCGTGATAAAGTTCTGACGGCGCAGAGCAATTGGATCGACGCCCAACTCATGCGCGGCCTTGTCCACCAGACGTTCCAGCTGAAACGTCGCTTCGGGGCGGCCGGCACCACGATAGGCATCCACCGGCACGGTGTTGGTGAACACCGCCTTGACGTTCACATAGATCAGCGGCGTCTTGTAGTTGCCCGCCATCAGGGTGCCGTGCAGCCATGTGGGCACGGAGGGCGCAAAGGTGCTCAGGTAGGCCCCCATGTTTGCGTAAGTGTCAGTGCGAATGGCGGTAAAGTTATGCGCCGCGTCCAGCGCCAGCTCAATCTTGGTCACGTGATCGCGCCCATGCGCGTCTGATATAAACGCCTCTGAGCGGGTCGAGGTCCACTTGACCGGACGGTTACAGGCTTTGGCGGCGAAGGTGCAAAACGCCTCTTCCTGATAGTGGAAGATCTTGGTGCCAAAACCACCCCCGACGTCAGGGGCAACCACACGCAGCTTATGCTCCGGAATGCCCAGCACAAAGGCGCCCATCAACAGACGGATCACATGCGGGTTTTGCGACGTTGTATAAAGCGTATGCTCCCCGTCGGACCGGTTGTAGTCACCAATGGCAACACGTGGCTCCATGGGGTTGGCCACCAGACGGTTGTTGACCAGCTCCAGCGTGGTCACATGGGCCGCATCGACAAAGGCCTGATCAACAGCGCCCTTGTTTTCCTCCACAAAGCCCCAGTCGTAGCACAGGTTTGAGGTCAGATCATCGTGCACCTTGGGTGCGCCCTCTTTGACCGCATCTTTCATGTTCACAACGGCAGGCAGTTCAGAGATGTCAACGTTGATCGCCTCTGCCGCATCGCGTGCCTGTTCAACACTTTCGGCAACCACGGCTGCGATGGGTTCACCCACATGTCGCACCTTGCCTGTAGCCAAAACCGGGTGGCCCGGCTCCTGCATCGCCTCGCCGTGTTTGTCCGTCACCTGCCAGCCGCAGGGCATGCCGCCAACGCCTTCAAAATCTGTGGCTGTGAAAATCTGCACCACACCGGGCATGCCCGCAGCGGCAGAGGTATCCACGCTGTTGATTGTCCCATGGGCAATGTCTGAACGCAGGAAATGCACATAGGCCTGCCCGCGCATGTTCATGTCATCGGTGTAGTTCCCGTTTCCAGTCAAAAAGCGCACGTCCTCGCGCCGTTTGCTGCTGGCTCCAATTCCGCCGTCTTTAGGCATAGTCTTTCCTCCCTAAGTGGTGGGGTGCACCCGCCCGACGCATCCTGCGTTTGGCGAAGGCTCATCCCCACGCGTTATGTCAATTCTTCATGCAGTCCAAACCGCACACCGCTCTGCCCAGTCACAAACCTTGGTTCTCCGAGTTCGCAAGCCTTTGCCTCGCCGCCCTCTTCCAACTCCAGATCATGCTCGTCACGATTGCCGGAAGCCAAAAGACGAAATCCACAAGTTGCCATGCATGGGCCGGCACCTGTTCAGTTGAAACAAACAAGGTCTTGCCCCAAAGGCCGAAAGCCAGGAGAAGCAGGAACAGGATTGTTTTAACAGTCCAATTCATGAATACGGACTATTCAGCCGCAATCATACCGACATCCTGACCGGATGCGGCCATGATCGCCTTGACGATGTTATGATACCCGGTGCAGCGGCAAATGTTGCCATCCAGATAGTGCCGCACATCCGCCTCTGTCGGCTTTGGGTTTTCTTTCAGCAACGCTGCGGCAGACATCACCATGCCCGGCGTGCAAAAGCCACATTGCAACCCGTGATGGTCCTGAAACGCCTGCTGGATCACATTCAGGGAACCATCGGCATTGGCCTGACCTTCAATGGTGTCCACCGTGGCACCATCAGCCTCCACCGCAAAAATGGTACAGGATTTGACGGCCTTGCCGTTCACATGCACCACACAGGCACCACACTGGCTGGTATCGCAGCCCACGTGGGTGCCTGTCAGCTCCTGATCTTCTCTTAAAAACTGAACCAGCAGCGTGCGCCCTTCCACTTCACCGGACGCGGTTTTGCCGTTCACGGTCATACTGACCTGTGCCATGGTATCCTCCCTTTTCATCGTCTTGTTTGGGCTGAGTTAAGCACGCGGATGCCCGGTTGAGAACCGGAAAAGTGAAAACCCATACGATGGTCGGACATCTGGTTTGCTATGGCCCTTATCGCGCCCTAGTTGCTGCGCCGCAGCGACTTAGCGCCGCTGGCGCGGCTGGGGCCGTGTGGGGATTTCTTTGAGCAGCCCGCCCACACCCATGGCTGCAATATCCGCCGAGCGGACCGGCACGCCGCACACCACGCGCGACAGTACCCAATCCGCCCCATTCAACGCAGGCGAGCGGGCACACCCCGGCAGGCCAATTACCATGCGCCCGGCGATATCGCCCAGAAACAGCAGATTGCCCGGATCAACCGGCATGCCAAAGCGTTCAATCCGCCCGCCCGCACGGCGCAGGGCTGCGGGGGCGACATCGTCAATGTCAGAGGTCGCAGAGCCCGTCAGGATCAGCACCAGATCATCCGGTGCCTGCGCAATCGCCTGCGCCAGGGCTTGTGTCTCATGGGGCACGAAAATCACCTCGCTCAGGGCAACACCCAAAGCCTCCAGCCGCCCGGCAATGGCCGTCTGCCCCTTGTCACCGGCCCCGCCGCTGATTTCGGTGATGATCAGGCTGGCCGCCTGATGTTGCGGTTTTTCATAGCCGATCGCTGCGGCCCCGGCGGTACAGGCCGCCTCCAGCGCGGCGCGTGGCACAGCATAAGAGATGATCTTGATCGTTGCCACCAAGCCCCTTTTGGCCATCTGCTGATGCGGGGGCACGGTGGCAATGGTGATCATCGGGTGCACCAGATTGACAGCCTCCAGCGCGGCGACATCCAGCATTACCACACCGGGGCCTTTCGCGATCAGATTGGCGCGGCCCGTAAAGGCGTTTGAAATGTTCAGGCCCGCCGCCTGCCCGCCAATGGCATCTGCCAGGGCGGCGGCGGCAGTGTTTTCATCCACATCTTCCGGTTCCAACTGCGCCACGGTCACGTTGTGCAGCCCTGCGGCGGACAATTGCGCCAGATCCTCTGCGCTCAGCACATGCCCTTTGCGCAAACGCCCCTGTGGCAAAGACACCGAATGCGCCAACACCCCGCCTTTTGCTTCATCTATGGGAACTGCCCCAAATTTCATGGCTGTCGCAGGCTTTGAATCATTTGCGCCAGCACGGAAACCGCAATTTCCGCCGGACCAGACGCCCCAATGTTCAGCCCTATCGGCCCGTTGATCCGCGCCAGTTGTTCTGCATCAAAACCTGCCTCTTGCAGCCGCTCTAGCCGTTTGGCATGGGTGCGCGTGCTGCCCAAGGCCCCGATATAAAACGCATCAGACCGCAGAGCGATATGCAGCGCCGGATCATCCAGTTTCGGGTCATGGGTCAGCAGCACCACCGCAGTGCGGGCATCCACGCCCACCTCGCTCAGCGCGTCATCAGGCCAGTCGTTGATCAATTGTGCATCCGGGAACCGGGCGGTTGAGCCAAAGGCCTCGCGCGGGTCGATCACAATGGGGTCAAACCCGGCGGTGCGCGCCATTCCCACCAGCGCCTGCGCGATATGCACGGCCCCAACAATGGCCAGCCGCAGCGGCGGGTTGTGAACGGCCACAAACTGCGCGCCATCCTCGCTGATGCCGGAACGGTCCATGCGAAACCGCTCTGCATGTCCGCCCCTGACCAAGGCGCGCGCGGAGCCGTCCAGCGCGACCTCATAGGCCACCGCCTTGCGTGCGGCGCGGGCCGCAACCAGATCGCGCAGGGTTTCAAGCGGCATGCCCCGGGGGCCAATCGGCTCCACCATGATGCGGATGGTGCCGCCACAGGCCAGCCCCACCGCAAAGGCATCCCCGTCGCTGACACCGTATTCCAACAGCCGCAGTTTGCCGTCCTCCAGCGCCTCCATCGCCTCAACCACAACGGCCCCTTCAACACAACCGCCGGAAACCGACCCCTGCATCTGGCCATCCGCCGCCACAACGAGTTGCGATCCGGCACGCAAAGGTGCGGACCCCCATGTTTCGATCACTGTGGCCAATGCGGCCCCCTGCCCGGTCTCAACCCAAGCCAGGGCCTGCTCTGGCGCGCCCTCTCTGTTCATGTCACCTGATCCTTCTCCTGGCTCTGGTCTGGAGCCGCCCTTGCTTGGGGCTAGGCTGGCGTAAGGCAAGCTGATTGCCAAGTAAAATCGCGGAGGGACCCGGCCCTGCCGGGAGACCGCTATTTTACTTGGCGGGCAGATGGCCTTGCGCCAAGACAAGGACCAATCAAGGGGGGTTGCGGACCGGATCTCTGGGATGGTGAGCCCGCAGCAGCCCGCTTGCGCCCCCCACTCCGCTGGCGGTTTTCCCGAACCCGCGCGACAGGCACCAGACAAAACATGTTGTGCGGCGCAGCCGCCCTATTAGATCACGCCCACCGCTTGCGCCCAAACTCCGGGACCACTACATCTGGGGCAACAAAAGATCGGAGCCGGACAATGCCCATGCAAGCCCAAGAAATCGAAGACCTGCTGCGCGCCAGCTTTCCGGACGCCCGCATCGTGGTTGAGGGCAGCGATGGGGTACATATGGCCGCCATGGTCGAGGACGAGAGCTTTCGCGGCAAAAACCGTGTGCAACAACAGCGTGCCGTCTATGCCGCCCTCAAAGGCAAAATGGATGGCAAAAACGGCGCATTGCACGCCCTTGCCCTGACCACCAAAGTGCCGGAATAGCCTGATGTTCGGATGGAGCACAGCCGTGGCCCTGAGCGTGATCGTGCTGTTTTGCCTGCGCCACCACCTGCAACATCGCAACACCTATCGCCCGCTCTCCAGACGCCAACCGGCGCGCAAAGTCTCCAAAGACGTGCCACTTGGCCTGGAGGCGATTGACATGCGCGCCGTCAACAGTGCGGCGCGGCGCAACGAGAGCCTTGAGCGCAGCCACACCAGCTGGACCCGCAAGGGTGGCCTGTTGAATGGGGCCGCAGACACAGATGTTCAGCCATTGGCTGATGATGAGACCTATGCCAGGCGGTTCCATGCCGCTTTCATGAAAGACAAGGATTGAAACGATGAGCGATGCCGCAACACAGATCAAAGAAAAGATCACCGACAATGACGTGGTGCTTTTTATGAAAGGCACCAAGGAAATGCCGCAATGCGGGTTTTCCTCCCGCGTGGCAGGTGTGCTGAACTACATGGGCGTGGAATTTTCCGACGTGAACGTGCTGGCCGATGACGCGGTGCGTCAGGGCATCAAGGATTTTTCCGACTGGCCCACGATCCCGCAGCTTTACGTCAAAGGCGAGTTTGTCGGCGGCTGTGACATCATCACCGAGATGACAATGTCGGGCGAGTTGGACACGCTTTTGGCGGAAAACGACGTGGCCTTTGACAAGGACGCCGCCGACAAGATCCGCGAGGCGAATGGGTGATCTGAGAGTGGCGGCAGGAGATATGCTCGCCAATATCAAGACAGC
>CALFWM010000095.1 GCA_937928635.1 uncultured Sulfitobacter sp.
GGACGCAAAAACTACCTGTTCGTCGGATCACAAACCGGCGGTCGCGCCGCCGCCACCGCCTACACCTTGATCGAAACCGCCAAACTGAACACTATCGACCCGCAGGCATGGCTGGCCGACACGCTTGCCCGCATCCCAGACTACAAAATCAACCGCGTCGATGACCTGCTGCCTTGGAAAACTCCTTCATAGGGGCGGCGGGGCCGGACGCTTACGCTTAGAAAGTATACGCAAGTACTTGACCGTTGTTGCTGCTATGTGGCGGAAGAACCGGCCATTTAGGCAACGCGCAGCTATACTATTCCGACGAACTCTCAAGTTGCGGGCAAGGATGAAACCACTCTCGCGGTATTGGTGCCTGTGGCTTACCTCGGCAACCGGTTAGAGCGAAATCCGTTTAATCTGCAACACGGAAAATCACTTAACGCGTTGAAATCTTTGATTTCAGGCAGCGTCAAGTGATTCAGATTTACGGATTTCTGCTTTAGAAGAGGCTCTCCGTATTGCTGAGCGTACCAACATCCAGCTCTGTTAGCGGGCGGTCCCTGCGCTTAGCCAGTTTTGAAAAAGAACTGCGCCAGGCAGTATCGGAAGAACACCACAAACCTTGAGCGAACGATACCGCAATTGGCACCGTTGGCTCGTGTTCGTACAAAGCAGTTCCTGATCAATGTACGTTTGAGATTGCGCCACTACGCGTCCGGAATGAACCTGTAGCCGCTGCCGGACTTTTCGACCTGCCCCACCGCCGGGATACGCAGATGGCTGCCCGCAATAAGTTGGCGGTCCGCAGCGACTTGATCAAAGACTTTTTCACGTGTCTTGACCGCTTGCTCCGGGTCAACGTCGAAGATCAACGTGACGGAGGGGTCATCGAATTGCAGATCCTCCTGATGCACGATGTCGGCCCAGATCAACAGGGTTTCATTCCCGGATGAGATCATGAAACCGGTGTGACCCGGCGTGTGGCCGGGCAAGGCAACGGAGGTCACGCCGGGGCAAACATCCTCGTTGTCCCCAATAAGACGCAGGCGGTCCGCATAAGCATCCACAGCCGCATTCGCCATCATAAAGAATGGTTTGGCATCTTCGGGCGCGCCGTTGATGATGTCTTGATTGGTCCAGAACCCATGATCGGCCGCGGCCACAACGAACTCGGCGTTGGGAAACACGGGCTTGCCGTCAACGGCGGCCCCGCCGATGTGATCCGGGTGCAGATGGGTGGCGATCAGGCTTTCTACCTGTTCCGGGCGATAGCCCGCCGCCGCCATGTTCTCGGTCAGTTTGCCAAGCGACGGTGCCATGCCCGCACCACCTGCATCGATCAGGTACACTTTGCCGCCAATTTCAATGATGAATGTGTTGACGGAAGACGCGTAGCCGCCCGGCGGTATATCCTCCGCCGTGCTTGTGATGCCCGCCGCGTCCAACGCAGATGACAGCCGGTCGCCATCCACATCGGGAAAGATGTCGGCACTGGCAGGGAAATACCCGTCCGATACCATCGTGACCGAGATATCCCCAACCTGGATTTTGTGATGTGTTTCTGTGCTCATATTGACGCCCTCCCGATCGTCGATTTTGGCCAGTTGTCTGGCCCTTCAAGCTGAGTTGCTCACCAAGGCCAAGCCCGGCAATGCTGGTGATTGTTGATCGCGCCGCATTGCATCGAACCCCAAACGTTTGTTCTGCGCACTTTTCCTGGCGTGTTCCTGCATCAGGTATTCAGCGCGACCGCCCTGGCGCTGGCAAATTGCGTCAAAAATATTCCTATGATCTGTCTGCGCAGCTGTAAGTCGTTCAAGCGTCAGTTCATGGTCGCGCGCGTCAAAGACAATGGCGCGCGATGACACAAGCGGTATCTTTGAAAGCGACGATATCGTAGGCGCGAGAAATCTATTTCCACTCGCCTCGATCAACACGTCATGGAAGGTGGCGTTCAGATCAATCCAGGCGATGCGCTCTTCGGTTCTGTCCAGGCCACCGCTGAGCAATGTCTCCAATTGCAAAAGCAGGGCGCGGCATTTTGAAATCGTCGCATCCGGCAGGCCATTTTCAGCGCAAAGCCGCGCTGCCATCCCTTCCAATTGTCCGCGCACGAGAATCGCGTCTCTCACTTCTTCAATTGTAAAGGAACGCACGCGGAAGCCCTTGTTAGGTTCGCGCACGACAAGCCCCTCCCGTTCCACCTCACCCAGCGCCAGCCGCACCACAGTTCGGGAAATGCCAAGCTCTTGCGCAAGGCTCTGTTCACGCAGCTTTCCATTGGCATCGAACTGTCCGCGCATCAGTCCGTCGCGCAACACTTGCGTTGCTATTTCGAGGCTTGTGGTCATGGTTGCGCTTGTCACTTTCGTAATATTTCATGCAATTTACTTCATTAGGCTTCAATAACAAGCAAAATTCCTTGCTGAGTCCCATTATTGCATGCAATCCTTCCTCTAGGAGGATAGATGATGCTGGATAAATCAACGCCGAACACCGTATTCGATGACACTATTGGGAAGTCGGGCTTTGCCATGCCCGCGCGGGCGGCAGGACCCAAGCCACAGGCGGTCCCGAATTTTTCGGCGCCCCCGCTTCAGGCAACGCGCCCACCGCGCTGCCCGCCCTTTGTGGAGGTGACAAATTCCGACCAGCTGCTGCCCTATCTCGAACATGTGGCGCAGCGCCCCTACAACCACGGACTCAACGCCTGTTGGGATCTACAACCGGGTGAGCGTGTTTTGCTGCGCGTCGACAACTGGCATAGTGAGCTGACCATTCAGGCCTGCCAGAAGATCCTTGAAAAATACGGCGTCAAATACGAGATCAAGAAGATTGACCGCGGGCCCATCCCGCAATGGGTGGGCGCGGATGAAGTCACCTACTACCTGTTCCGCACCAAGGAGTTGGCGGAATGGATGGACTGGTGGGAGGAGGAAGAGAAAAAGCAGCAATATGACAAGATCCTGATGGGCTATGGCGGGCCGGTGCTTGCCGAACGCTTTATCAAGATCCAGCGCATGCCGTTCATCACCCCGGAAATCCTCGCCTCCCCGGCGCATGCGATGCCGATTGAGGTGATCAATGCGATTGACGAATGGACGTGGAAGCGCATCCGCGCGGCCAAGCGGTGCCGGATCACCGATCCCGAAGGCACAGACCTGAGCTTTACCAACCATGACGACTATTGGGACAGCAACAGGGAGTTTTATCACCCTGACCTGACCACCGCCACCTGGCGCGGGAACGAGCATTTCGGCAAGACCTATTTGCCGGGGCACCTGACCGGGCGGCCCTGGATGTTTCATCCGACCAAGGAAGATGGCGAAGGGGTTATCGCGGGGACGACAAACCACATTGCGGCCTGCGACTGGACCCAGCTGGAGGTCGAGCGCTCCAGGATCACGAAAATCAACGAAGGTGGTGAGTTCGGCGAAAAGCTGCGCGATGTGATGGAGCGCACGAAGGACATTCAGTATCCCACGTTCCCCGACAAGGGGATCATGCATTGGTGGGAAGCCTCCATTGGGACAAACCCTCACATCCACCGCCCGCGCAAGGATTTTCCCTCGGGCTTTGTGAACTGCCTTTATGAACGTGTCCGATCTGGCGTGATCCACATGGGGTTCGGCACGATCATTTCCTCAATGGCAGAGCGAGAAGCCGCGCGGGCCGGACATTTGGTCGGCCACTGGCATCTGCACCTCTACTTCCCGACGTATGAGACTCAGAACAGCGGAGACAACGAGAACATCATCGAGAATGGCCGCCTTGCAGCGCTTGATGCACCGGAAATTCGCAAGCTGTGCGCCAATTACGGCGACCCGGATATGTGGCTGGACGAAAGTTGGAACCCGGCGGTGCCCGGCATCAACATGGACGGGGACTACTGGGATCATTACGCGCAGGACCCGCTCCATTGGGTGCGTTCTGAGCTGGAAATCTGCCGCAACTATCATCCGCTGTTCATGAAAATGGTCGGGGCGGATGGCAAATATTGCCACGGGGCCGGGGCCGACTGGTGGAAAGGCGGCTGCTGTAACCACAGCGGTGTCTCAGCACCTGTTCTGGGCGGGAATTGCTGCGGGCACACCCACGACTGAGCGAATTTACGAGCGGCAGAGCTCAATCCGCCGCCACTTTACCAAAGGGAGAAGACAATGAGACTCACGAATATTCTAACGGCTGGTGCGGTTGCCGTCTCCGCGCTGATGACAGGGACAATGGCAGATGCCAAGACGGTCCTGCGCTATGCAGAATTTGGACCCGATCGTGGCACCCGCGCGCAGGCGCTGAACTGGTTCGCCGATGAGCTGAAAAAACGCTCCGGCGGCGAGATGGAGATTGAATTTCACTGGGGCAAATCGCTGCTGGGCACCAAGGCGGTACTGCAGGGGCTGGGCGATGGCGTCGCTGACATGGGATCGGTTATCGGGTTTTTCACCCCCGCAAAACTGCGCGGCTACAACATCGGCGATCTGCCGGTTGAGAATGCGGACGAATGGGTTGGCATGCGCGCGCTTTATGAATTCGCCTCCGAAAACCCGGCAATGCAAAAGGAGTTCGCGGACCTCGGCGTGACCTATATCTCAAACTACACCACCGGGCCGATCCAGCTGATCTGCACCAGGGAGGTGACCTCGCTGGCGGATATGAACGGCCTGAAAGTGCGCGGTTCAGGCCCTTATGGCAAAACACTCACCGATTTTGGGGCCGCAGTGCAGGGCATGGGCCAGGCCAAGGTTTATCAGGCGCTGGAATCCGGCCTCGTTGAGTGCAACCAGAACTATTACTACTCCATGAAAGCATACAAACAATACGAAGTTGCGCCCCATGTGGTAGAGTTGGAGTGGGGTCAGAACATGGCGTTTGGCATCATGATGAACGCCGCTTCTTTCTCAGCACTTACAGCCGATGAACAGGCGCTGATAACCACGCTTGGGTCCGAGTTTGTGGACAAGATGGCCGAACTTATGATTGACGGTAAATCCACCAACAAACAGGCGATGGTTGATGGCATTGACGGGGCACAGATCAGCGTTGTCGCGCTGCCGGAAGGGGACCGGGCGCAATTGCTGGAGGGCGGCAAGAAATATGTCGATGCCTGGGTCAGTGAGGCCACAGAACAAGGCTATGACGGTGCCGCATTGCTAACCGCCTATCAGGGTTTGATCGACAAATACGCTGGCGAAAAATCCAGCAAGGGATACCCTTGGACCCGCTGAACCCCGAAGACGGTGAAGGCCAAACCGGGTCATGGCCAGAAAGAGCCCTGCTTTTTCTGGCCATGGTCGGCATTGCGATGCTCTGTGCTATCGTAACGATCACGGTTGTTTCGCGCGCCATTTACCGGCCCCTGATCCCGGATGACGTCTTGTTGGTACGCGAGGTCATGGTTGCGACAATCCTGTTGCCGCTGGCCATCGTGACAACAGGTCGGGCGCATATCGCTGTCACGATCTTTACCAATTGGATGAGTGACGCCGCCCGGAGATGGCTCAGCGCCCTGGGTCATCTGATTGGCACTGCCTTTGCCGCCGTGCTGTGCTACGCAGGCTGGTGGCTGTTAAAGGACGCCTGGCGCACGGCCGAGTATTTTGACGGCGATATCTATCTGCCGACTTGGATCGGATATGCCACCTTTGTGCTGGCCATGCTGTTGTTCTTGATCCGCCTTATCCTGATGCTGGTGGCAGACCTGCGGAGCCTGCGCCGCGCCGGACCAACGCAGATCTGACGCGCGATGGATCCGGTCACACTTGCCATTTCCGCGCTCAGCCTTGTTCTGGTGTTGCTGGCCCTGCGCGTGCCGATTGCCTTTGCGCTTGGCGGCGTGGCCTGTCTGGGGCTGTTCGTTTTTTTCGCATGGCGACCCGGCGGCGATTTTGAAGCTGCCCGCGCCCTGCGCCCCACAATGTCCCTGATCGGGAACACCGCGTTTGAATTTGTCCACAACTACCCGCTCAGCATGATCCCCCTGTTCATCGGGCTGGGGCACATCGCCTATCATGCCGGGATCACCACCGATCTGTATGATGCGATGCGCGTCTGGTTGGCGCGGCTGCCCGGCGGGCTTGCCATGGCATCGGTCGTGGGATGCGGCGGGTTTTCGGCGATCACCGGATCGAGCGTCGCCTGTGCCTCCGCCATGGGGCGGATCACGGTGCCGGAGATGCTGCGCGCGGGCTATAGCAGGGAGCTTTCGACCGGCTCGGTGGCCGCAGGCGGCACGCTGGGCTCGCTCATCCCGCCAAGTCTGCTGTTTGTGATCTATTCGATCTTTACAGAGGAATCCGTGCGCACCCTGTTTCTGGCCGGCATCGGCCCTGGTATATTGTCATTGGTCGGCTTTCTGATCACCATTTTTGTCTGGGCCAAGCTGAACCCCGCCGCCGCCCCCATGCCAGAGGCCCAGGTGATATCGTTAAGCGACAAGATGCGCGCGCTGATGGGTATCTGGCCTGCCGCATTGCTGTTATGCGTGATTATCATCGGCATCTACTGGGGATTCTTCACCCCCACAGAAGCGGCAGCAATCAGCATGACCCTGGCCCTGTTGATCGGGATGCTGCGCCGTCGCCTGAACCGCCGGAACCTGTTTGCCGCCTTTCGCGAGACCGCTATCCAGACCTCAACGATTTTCCTGATTGCGATGGGGGCAAAGATCTTTGTCTCTTTCGTCTCGCTCACCCGAATTGCCCCCAACCTGCTGGACTGGATTCAAGGCACGGGCGCACCCGTTTTTGTCGTGATGGCCTGTGTGGTGCTGTTTTATCTGTTTCTGGGCATGTTTCTGGATTCCATCGGCATCCTTGTGCTGACCTTGCCATTCACCATTCCGCTGGTCGAAGGCTATGGGCTGGATCTCATCTGGTTTGGCGTGGTTGTCGTAAAACTGCTTGAGATCGGCCTGATCACGCCACCCGTCGGGCTGAACGTCTTTGTCATAAAATCGGTGGCACCCAAGGCTGTGGCGCTGGAACAGATATTCAAAGGTGTCGCGTGGTTCCTGATTTTGGACATCGCGGTGTTGCTGGCGATATTGCTGATACCGGAGATTTCGCTCTTTATTCCCGGAAGCGCAAAATGATGTGTCTGTGGCATATCGGTATTGAGGCCGCTCAGTGAGTGATCCGCATCTCCTCCACCTCAAAGCACTATTTGATCTGTCACAAAAGCAGGTTGTAGATGTCGGCGCTGGTACGGGTGCCTTTGCGTGTGCAATGGCCGCAGAAGGGGCCAAAGTGATGGCCCTTGAACCCAATCCGCACGAAACGACAGCGATTGACGGGGTTACCTGGCATGCGGGAACTGCAGAAACTCTGCCACTTGCAGATACCTCTGTTGACTTGGTCTGTTTCATATTCTCGCTGCATCATGTGCCCTTGTCAGAACATCAGCAGGCCCTGAATGAGGCACTGCGCGTCCTTAGACCTGAAGGGCGATTGCATATTGTCGAGCCAGAGGTTCACGGCGCCATGACAGAGGTGCTCAAATTTGTCGAAGACGAAACTCATGTGAGGCAAGCAACGGCAAAAAACATAAACGATTTTGCCGACCGCAGTACCATAACGCGATTGTACGATGTCACCTATGAGGTCACACGAAGGTTTCGCGATTTTGAGGGATTTGTTGACCGTGTCACCGGCGTAAGCCCCGAAAGGCGGGCCAAACTTCCAACGGTCCGGCGCGAGATGCAGGAGGCGTTCTTCGCATTCGCAGAACAGGAAGACGGAGACCTGATCCTGCGCCAGCCCTGCACAGCCTGGCATTTTCAGTCGGGTTGAAAACGCATCTGATGGCCTCAAAAAACCGTCTGGCAAGCTTGCGGGATTTTCTAAGTGCCCGCGCAGGTTCTTTGTTCGTTGTTATCGAAGAGTAACCGCTCCATTTCTACCGCGGTGACTTTGCCTTGATGTGGGTCACAAGGTCAGCGTCATCGACGAAGTCATCAAGGAAAGCGTGCCAAGTTTTGGTATTGATGCGAGCGGCTTGGATCATATCTCTCAGTTCTTCGACCCCGTCATCGGTCAGGGCGGTGAGGGTTTCGTCGGGGCCGAGATAGACGTTTATGATGGTGCCATAAGTGAGGTTGTCGTCGTTGGAGATGATGGCTTCGAGAAGCTCGACTTCCTCGCCCAGTAGTTTGGCAACGTAGTCGATGGTGCTGACATGGGTTGCCGCAGCCATCAAGCTGCCTCGGGCTGGACAAAGGCCAAGGGTTTCCAGTTCCACGGCAGCAATTCGTCGAGGCGGTTGATCTTGTGGTCATGGATGCGGTCGAGAATGTCAGCAAGATAAGCCTGCGGGTCGAGGTCGTTGAGCTTGGCAGTTTCGATGACCGTCATGGCCCGCGCCAGAGTTTCCGCGCCTGTATCAGCCCCTGCAAATAGCCAATTTTTGCGCCCTATTCCAATCGGGCGCAGGGCGCGTTCGGCGGGATTGTTGTCGATGGCCACACGACCGTCGTTCAGGAACAGGCTGAAGGCATCCCAACGGCTAAGACCATAACGGAATGCCTTTGCAAGGTCGCTCTTGCCAGGAATGCGCAGGAGTTGTTGTTCGGACCAGGCAAAGAAGGCCGTGACCTTTGGCTTGCTCAACTTTTGCCGCGCGGCATGACGGATGTCAGCGGGTTGACCGTTGATATCACGCTCAATGTCGTAGATCTTGCCGATCCGGTCGAGCGCCTCGCAGGCGATCTCGGACTTGGTCGAGGTCCAAAAATCATGGAAGTCACGCCGCAGGTGTGCCCAACAGGCGGCTTCGCGTAAACGCGGCACACCATCGGGTCCAGGCTGGTAGAGTTTTGCATAACCTTTGTAGCCATCCGCTTGCAGAACGCCGCGCGCATCCGCCAGATGGTTGAGCACGTGTTCTTCCTTCCAGTTTGGTGCGAACCGGTAGACAGCACCGGGTGGTGAAGTTCCCATCCAAGGACGTTGATCGCGCACATAGGCCCAGATCCGGCCTTGCTTCACACCTTTGCCCAAACCCTTATCGCGCAATGAGCGATCCAGCACCCGGATCGGCGTGTCGTCTGCATGGAGTAGATCACTCCCCATGATGTCCGCCTCGATCCGTCCGATCAGCGGCGACAGCGTCTTCATCGCGCGACCGCACCAGCCGACCAGCGTGCTTTCGGGAATGTCGGCCCCCATACGCGCAAAGATCTCGTGCTGGCGATACAAGGGAAGGTGGTCGTCGAACTTCGAGACCAGCACATGCGCCAGCAGGTTCGGCCCTGCCATACTGCCAGGGATCGGACGGCTTGGTGCGGGCTCCTGCACCATCTTCTCACAACGACGGCAGGATTTCTTGATCCGGGCGATCTGAACCACCTTCATTTGGGCGGCGATCATGTCCACCAACTCGCTGACATCCTCACCCACCACGCGTAAGTCACCACCACAGTCAGGGCAACATGTGCCCGGATCAAGCTCACGGCGCTCGCGCAGGGTCGCATCAGACACGCGTGGGCGGCGGCGCAAGGCCGGCGCAGTGGGTTCATCAGCCGTCGGTTCATCATGCCCTTCGTCGATCGGCGCGTCATCTTCCTCGGCGACGGCGACCAGCAGGTCTTCGAGTGCCAGTTCCAACTGTTCGATCTCGCGCTCGACCTTCTCAGAAGATTTGCCAAAAGCCAGTTTCTGCAATTTGGCAATCCGCAGACGAAGCGCCTGTACCAGCTGGTCATGGACCCGTAGCGTCGCCGACATCTTGGCGTTTTCAGCGGCGATTTGGGCATTCTCTGCCTGCAAAGCAGCGATCATCGCCCTCAATTCGGCGGGATCATTAGAGAGATTTTCAGCAGGTTTCGACATGCGCCTGACTACCAAAAAGCAGGCCGAAGCACCATATAAATAACGCCCATACAGACGCAAATCACCCCACACGTGCAGGCGGCGCACCCCAATCCGGACGCCGCCAATCAATCCCTTCCCAGAGCATTGCGAGCTGCGCAGATGTCATCCGCACAGCTCCATCCTTGGCGCTCGGCCAAGGGAAACGTCCGCGCTCGAGCACTTTGTAATAAAGGCAAAAACCCTGACCATCCCAGTAAAGCAACTTCAGCCGATCACCTCGCCGCCCCCGGAACGCAAACACGGCACCACTGACAGGCTTTTGCCGCAGCACATCCTGAGTCAGAGTGGAAAGGCCAGCGATGCCCTTCCTCATATCCGTAACCCCACAAGCCAGATAAACCCGAACCCCGGTTCCCGGACCAATCACGCGGCGTCTACCGCTCGGATCAATCGTGTCAGCACAGCCGGGTCCAGTGTGCTGTCAAAGTGCAAACAGCGATCACCTCGCAGACGCAATTCAACTGCAGTCGGCAGAGGCACTTCCGGGACCGGCAGCTGCGGCGCAGTAACCGCAACCTGAACCGGAATATCCATTGGATAGAAAAGAGCGCCACCGTCAGGCGACCAAAGCCCTTTCTTCTTCAGATCGTGCCGCCAAGCATAAATCTGTTGTCGTCTAATCTCATGCCGCTGCGCCACCTGTGTCACGCTCGCCCCGTCGACACCAACCGACATGACAATCTCCAGCTTGTCGTCGTCATGCCAGAAACGCCGCCGCTCAGCCCCAAGAATTTCGCCTCGCATCACACACCTCACCTAAGACACGTCGTTAACGACGTCATTAAACACGTGTCTTAGATCAAAGCGCCAAGCTCAGGCAGGCGGTCCCAATGGTGCGGTTAC
>CALFWM010000096.1 GCA_937928635.1 uncultured Sulfitobacter sp.
CCTGACTGCAATCGCGTGTTTGCGCACAAAGGGTCTGCGCCCTTGTTCCCCCGAACCGTGCAGGCTAGATATTTTTCTGAATATATTGAGAGGTCTATCATGAGCATTGCATTCGTTTTCCCCGGACAGGGCGCACAAACCATCGGGATGGGGCAGGCATTGGCCGAAGCTTATCCGGCAGCGCGGGCCGTTTTTGAAGAAGTTGACGCGGCCTTGGGCGAGAATCTGTCTGGCTTGATCTGGGAGGGTGAGATTGAAGCGCTGACCCTGACACAAAATGCGCAACCGGCGTTGATGGCGACCTCAATGGCGGCATTGGCGGCGATGCAGGCGGAAGGGATCGGACTGGATCGTGCGGCATTTGTGGCGGGGCATTCGCTGGGTGAGTATTCAGCACTTTGTGCAGCAGGGGCGGTGTCCCTCGGGGATACGGCGCGTTTGTTGCGCATTCGCGGTCGTGCGATGCAAGCAGCGGTTCCTGTCGGGCAAGGCGCGATGGCGGCGGTGCTGGGCTTGGATGCAGCGGCGGTTGAGGGCGTTGCCGCAGCAGCAGCCGGGGGCGATGTGTGCCAGCTGGCGAACGAGAATGATCCAACGCAGAATGTTATTTCCGGCGATAAGGCGGCGATTGAACGCGCGGTTGTGCTTGCCAAAGAGGCAGGGGCCAAACGGGCGCTGCCGCTGCCGGTGTCAGCCCCGTTTCACTGTGCCTTGATGCAACCTGCGGCGGATGAGATGGCCAAAGCCTTGGAAGGGGTCCAGTTTGACGATCCTTCAGCGCCTTTGGTCGCCAATGTTCTGGCCGAAAGCGTTACGGATGCCACACGCATCAAGGCGCTGTTGGTGGAACAGGTTACAGGACGTGTGCGCTGGCGCTCTTCTGTCGAATGGATGGCGGCGCAAGGCGTTGACGAATACTGGGAAATCGGCGCGGGCAAGGCACTGTCGGGGATGATCCGGCGGATTGCCAAGGGCAGCACCTGCCGCGCGATAGGATCGCCTGATGATGTGGCGGCATTGAAAGAGGCGTGATGCGTCGCCTGCTGTTTGCAATTGCGGGATGTGTCGCGGTCTGGGGCTGCGTCACTGTCTTTGGTGACTTTGAGGACAATCTGTACCGTGTGGAGGGAAACCGGCTGTTTATGTCCGGTGAAATCAACCCGCATACGCCGCGCAGCTTTATGGCGATGATTGACGATCATCCCGAGGTCACAACTGTTGTTCTGCTGGACATGCCCGGTTCTTCGGATGAGGTTGCGGTGCATGATCTGGGGTATTTCATCCGCGATAACGGCTTGAACACCCACCTGACCCCGCAGAGCGAGATTTACTCGGGGGCGGTGGACCTGTTTTTGGCGGGCACACGGCGTACAATGACCTGTTGCGGGATCGTTGGCGTGCATGACTGGGCGGATGATGACGGCGACGGAAGCCGTTTTCCGAAAGCCTCGCAGGAACATGACGCAAATGTCGCCTATACCGAGGACATGCTGGGCAGTGACGCGTTTTATTGGTTTACCTTGCAGGCAGCCCCTTCGGACGGGATACATGAGATGACACAGGCCGAGATTGCACGCTTTGGTTTGTTAACGAATTAAAAGAACGAGGAATGAGATATGTTTGATCTGACAGGAAAAAATGCGCTGGTGACAGGGGCGTCGGGGGGCATTGGCGCGGATATTGCACGGGCCTTGCACGGGCGCGGCGCGACTGTGGGGCTGTCTGGCACGCGCACGGAGCCGCTTGAGGCGCTGAAGGCCGAACTGGGCGAGCGGGCACATGTGCTGCCTTGCAACCTGAGTGATATGGAAGCGGTCACCGACTTGGCCAAACAGGCGGCAGAGGCCATGGGATCGGTTGATATTCTGGTGAACAACGCGGGTATCACACGCGATAACCTGTTCATGCGCATGTCGGATGATGAATGGCAGTCGGTGCTGGACGTGAACCTGACCGCGACATTCAAGCTTTGCAAAGGCGTGATGCGCGGCATGATGAAGGCGCGTTGGGGGCGGATCGTGAATATTTCCAGCATCGTTGGCGCGACGGGTAACCCGGGGCAGGCAAATTATGCAGCGAGTAAGGCGGGCATGATCGGGATGTCAAAATCGCTGGCCTATGAAGTGGCAAGTCGCGGGATTACGGTGAATGCCGTTGCACCCGGATTCATTGCCACGGCGATGACAGACAAGCTGACGGATGAGCAAAAGTCTGGAATCATGCAACAAATTCCTGCCGGACGCATGGGTGATCCGAATGAGATTGCGAGTGCCGTGGTATACCTTGCCAGCGCCGAAGCGGCGTATCTGACGGGCACAACCTTGCATGTGAATGGTGGCATGGCCATGTTGTAGTGCAGATTGCTAACCCGTTTGCGCATTTGAAGTCTTGTGCTAAAGGGGGCGCAGAATCGGAAATGAGGGTGCTTGATTACACCCTTCACCCTGTGTCATCAGGGAACAGAGCCGCCCCACGTTGGGGCAAACTCCAAATGCCCAGAACGGGTGTGCGGATAAAAAAGGGGCCGGTGGCCTCGAAGAATGAGGACTTATAGTATGAGCGACGTCGCAGACCGCGTTAAAAAGATCGTTGTAGAGCACCTTGGTGTTGAAGAGGACAAAGTTGCCGAGAATGCGTCGTTCATCGACGATCTGGGCGCAGACAGCCTTGATACCGTTGAGCTGGTGATGGCGTTCGAAGAGGAATTTGGCATCGAGATTCCCGATGATGCGGCTGAAAACATTCAGACCTTCGGTGATGCGGTCAAATTCATCAACGAAGCCTCTTAAGCGGTAGGTTTCAGGGGCGGCAATCGCCCCTGCGCGCTGATCGGCGGAAAATTTCTAAAGCGGCGGTGTTCCATAGCGGAATGGCGCCGCTTTCTTTTTGTGTGGTTTTTGCAGGGCTTGTGGGGCGCAGCTGACAGGTGCAAATGTGTGCCAAGAGCAGAGCAATGACGCGAGGCCCCCCGCATATGTCGCGCACAATACCCACGATCAACACGCCCCGCATCACCTTGCGCGCCATGCGGCGTGAGGATTTTCCAAGGTTCGCAGAAATTTGGGCAACCCCCGAAGTGGTGGCACATATTACCGGTAAACCCTGGCCCAAGACACGGTCATGGGATGCCTTTCTGCGCAACGCAGGGCATTGGCAGATCGTTGGTTTTGGCCAATGGGCGATTCAGGTGCATGGGCAGGCGAATATGGTCGGACAAACCGGTTTCTTTTTTGGCTCGCGCGGATTTGGTGAGGATTTTGATCCCTATCCAGAGGCGGGCTGGGTCTTGGACCCCTCGGTGCACGGTCAGGGTCTGGGGCTGGAGGCCGCACGTGCCGCACATGATTGGTTTGACCGGGTCATTGTCGGGCCAAGCGTGTGCATCATCACGCCGGATAATGAGGGGTCCCTGCGGGTTGCCGGGGCGTTGGGCTATCGCCTGTTGCGCAAGGTCAAGATGGATGGGGATCTGGTACACCTGATGTCACGCAAGGGCCCGCTGCTGTGAGCGCCATCGCCGCCCTTGAATAGGCCCCCCGTGGCAAGGTATAGCGCAATCAAAGCGACAAAAAATCAAGGGGCTTGATATGCGCAGAGTAGTTGTGACGGGCTTGGGGTTGGTGACACCGCTTGCAGACGGTGTTGAGGCCAGCTGGAGCCGGATCCTCGACGGGCAATCCGGTGCCGGACCGATCACGCAGTTTGATGCCTCAGCGGTGGTGACAAAATACGCCTGCGAAGTGCCGCGCGGTGATGGCAGTGATGGCACGTTTAACGCCGATGCCTACATGACCCCCAAAGAGCAGCGCAAAGTTGATACCTTTATCATGTTTGGTCTGGCCGCGGCACAGCAAGCGGTTGAGGATGCCGGCTGGACTCCTGAGGACAAGGAAAGCCTGGAGCGCACAGGCGTCTTGATTGGGTCTGGCATTGGGGGGCTGAACTCCATCGCCAACACCGCCGTGATGATGGCCGAAAAGGGCCCGCGCCGGGTCAGCCCGTTTTTTGTGCCCGGTGCACTGATCAACCTGATTTCCGGGCAGGTGTCGATCAAATACGGGTTTAAGGGGCCAAACCATTCGGTTGTGACCGCCTGTTCGACTGGCGCGCATGCCATTGGCGATGCATCCCGGTTGATCCAGCATGGCGACGCGGAAGTGATGATTGCAGGTGGGGCAGAGGCCGCGATTTGTGAGATCGGCATTGCCGGGTTTAATGCGTGTAAGGCGCTCAGCACCAAACGCGAGGACGACCCCAAGGCCGCTAGCCGCCCCTATGATGCGGACCGTGATGGTTTTGTCATGGGCGAGGGGGCCGGGATTGTGGTGCTGGAGGAATATGAGCACGCCAAGGCACGCGGCGCCAGGATTTATGCCGAGGTGATTGGTTATGGGTTGTCAGGTGACGCCTATCACATCACTGCGCCCTCAGAAGACGGTGACGGCGCGGAGCGGTCTATGCGCGCCGCCCTGAAAGGTGCCGGGATGGAGCCCAAGGACATTGATTACATCAACGCACATGGCACCTCGACAATGGCCGATACCATTGAGTTGGGGGCGGTTGAGCGGATGATGGGAGATGCGGCAGGGTCGGTGACCATGTCCTCCACCAAATCGGCCACCGGGCATCTGCTGGGCGCTGCAGGGGCGATTGAGGCGATCTTTAGCATTCTGGCGATCCGCGATCAGGTGGCCCCGCCCACCATCAACCTTGATAACCCCGCCGTAGAGACGGCGATTGATCTTGCACCGAACAAGAAGGTCGAGCGGGAGATTAACGTCGCGCTGTCCAACTCCTTTGGCTTTGGCGGAACAAACGCCAGCGTATTGTTTGGGAAAGTAACCTAATGTGGCGTCATATTGCGTCGAATGCGGTGTCGTTCCTGCTGGTTGGATTGTTTCTGGCCGGTGGTGTGATCCTGTGGGGCAAGTCGCAATATTCGGCTGAGGGACCGTTGGAGCAGGCGATCTGTTTGCAGGTGGAGCGGGGCTCCAACATGCGACGGGTCAGTGAGAACCTTGCCGATCAGGGGGCTGTCAGTTCCGCGTCGATCTTTCGGATTGGAGCGGACTACACAGACAAGACCAACCAATTGAAAGCAGGCAGTTTTTTGGTGCAGCCTGCGAGCACCATGGAAGAGATTGTTGAGACGATCACCAAGGGTGGGGCCAGTACCTGTGGCACAGAAGTGGTTTACCGGATCGGCGTCAACCGTGTGTCGGTGCAGGTGCGCGAGCTGGACCCGGCGACCGACCGTTTCGTAGAGCGCGCGCAGTTTGTGCCCGGCGTGGATGAAGAACCCGTGATTTATGGCGAAATGAAAGAAAAAGGCGACACGCGGTTCCGCATTGCGCTGGCCGAGGGCACCACAAGCTGGCAGGTGACAGAGGCCCTGAAGGGCATTGAGGTGTTGGAGGGCGATGTCGCGGATGTGCCCGCCGAGGGGGCGCTGGCCCCGGACAGCTATGAGGTGCGCCCCGGTGATGACCGCACAAGCGTGCTGGCGCGGATGGAATCAGCGCAGGAGGTTTTGATCGGAGAGGCCTGGGAAGCGCGCGACCCCGATTTGCCCATCGACAGCCCGGAGGATCTGGTGATCCTGGCCTCGATTGTGGAGAAGGAAACCGGCGTGGCAGAGGAACGCCGACAGGTGGCGAGCGTTTTTGTAAACCGGTTGAACCAAGGCATGCGTTTGCAAACGGACCCGACGGTGATTTACGGGATCACGCGTGGTGAAGGTGTATTGGGCCGGGGCTTGCGGCGCTCTGAACTTCGCCGTGAAACCCCATGGAATACCTATGTTATTCCCGCTTTGCCCCCAACGCCGATTGCCAATCCGGGGCGTGCCAGTCTGATGGCCGCCGCGCAGCCGGATGAGACGCCCTATATCTTCTTTGTGGCCGATGGCACGGGCGGTCACGCCTTTGCCGAGACACTGGAAGAGCATAACGCCAATGTTGCCGTGTGGCGGCGGATCGAGGCGGAACGGGCGGAGCAAGAGGGCAACTAACCGCAGCTTGTTGAGATGCGTGCGGTCTGGTTGAAGAAGCTGGGCTAAGGCGCTGATTCTATTTTATTCATTTTGCGCCACGAAATTTGCATTGAGGCGTCGTTGTTAAGGCGCGAAGCAATGGCGTCGCCGCAATCTCCGGGAATATTCTGGCCAGAAACAGGACGGTGTTGCCTGCACGCGATGCGCCGCGTGCGGTCGCGTAAGCACCTGTTCAGGGGCTCTTCTCTATAACCAAAGCATGCAAGACAGGCTGAAAGCCGGTTCCTGAGGACGGACGTTCTTTGGGACCGCTTTTCAAAGCCTGCTCGGTTGGGGGAACCAAGCGAGAGGTTAGACGGAGAAGATGACAAATGAGACTCCGGTAGACGAGGTTATGCTGAGCGAGGACAATTATATGTCCTTGATCCGCGTGATTGCAGACTTGCGCCGCCAGGTCGATACCTTGAAGCGAGACGCCGAGACCGGGGGGAAAATCGATACGGCTGAAGCGACAAAAGCGTTGAGTAGATTCAACGACGTCGTTTTGGCATGCAGCAAAGCGGAGAACAGACTTCATGAATGCAGGAACAAACAGGCTGGCATTGCACGCGGAAGCTATGCCCTTGACCTCGAACAAGCGCGGGCTGAAATCGGGTGCAAGTTGGATCGGCTCCGCCAGTGTGGAGATCCAGGAGCAATTCCTCAATGAACTGAGTGAAGAAGAATTGCTGGCGCTGCCCTATCTTTTTGATTTCTGGGCCATGCCACATCAATTGCCGCCAGAGGGGGAATGGCGTTCCTGGGTGATCATGGGGGGGCGTGGCGCAGGTAAAACCCGCGCAGGGGCAGAATGGGTGCGCACCCAGGTGGAGGGTGCCAAGCCCATGGATGAGGGGCGGTGCCGTCGCGTGGCACTGGTGGGCGAGACCATCGAGCAGGTGCGTGAGGTGATGATCTTTGGGGACAGCGGTATCCTTGCCTGTTCGCCGCCCGATCGCATGCCCGAATGGCAGGCCACCCGGAAGCGGTTGGTTTGGCCCAATGGCGCTGTGGCAACGGTGCACACAGCATTTGACCCAGAAAGCCTGCGCGGGCCGCAATTTGATGCCGCCTGGGTTGATGAACTGGCCAAATGGAAACGGGGGCAGGAAACCTGGGATCAGCTGCAATTTGCGCTGAGGTTGGGCGAGCGGCCGCAAGTCTGCGTCACCACCACACCGCGCAACGTAGAGGTGTTGAAAAAACTGATGAAGTCGCCTTCAACAGTCAGCACCCATGCCCCGACGGAGGCGAATGCGGCAAATCTGGCCGGGTCATTTCTGGAGGAAGTGCGGGCCAGATACAAAGGCACGCGACTTGGCCGGCAGGAGTTGGATGGTGTGTTGCTGGCCGAAGCCGAAGGCGCCCTGTGGACCACAGCGATGCTAGAGGCCGGGCGGGTCAGCAAACTGCCCGCGTTTGACCGCATCGTGGTTGGGTTGGACCCCGCCACCACCAGCGGATCAGCGTCAGATGAATGCGGTATTGTCGTTGTCGGGGCGCGTACGCAAGGCCCCGTGCAGGAGTGGCGGGCCGTCGTGCTGGCCGATTGCACGGTGCAGGGTGCCACGCCGTCCGTCTGGGCGCGCGCCGCGATTTCAGCGATGGAGCACTACGGTGCGGACAGGTTGGTGGCCGAGGTCAATCAGGGCGGGCAGATGGTTGGTGAAGTGCTGCGTGGCATCGACCCGTTGGTGCCGCTCAAATCAGTGCACGCCACACGCGGCAAGGTGGCCCGGGCAGAGCCCGTCGCCGCGTTGTACGAGCAGGGGCGGGTAGGGCATATGGCCGGGCTTGATGTGTTGGAAGATCAGATGTGTCGCATGACCGCGCAAGGCTATGAGGGCGGGGGCAGCCCCGACAGGGTGGATGCGTTGGTCTGGGCATTGCACGAGCTGATGATCCTGCCCGCCGCCAAGTGGCGCACGCCCGGTATGCGTAGGCTGTAACGGGCCGGGGGGTGTTGCACCCCCCACCGCGCGGTCTGGTTTTCAGACCTTAAACCTTTTGAGCGAAATTCTATGTGCACCGAATGACACAAGACATGTGTCGCCGGTGAGAGATAAAAGGAGCGACAACCATGGTGTTTGATTTTCTGCGATCCAAGGCAGAGGTGCCAGAGCAGAAGGCATCGGCCGTTGGGCCGGTTGTGGCCTATCAGACCTCCGGTCGGGTCGCCTGGAGCCCGCGGGATGCGGTCAGCCTGACAAAGGTAGGGTTTTGCAGCAATCCGGTTGGATTTCGCGCGGTCAAACTGATTGCAGAGGCCGCCGCCGCTTTGCCGCTGGTCGTGCAGGACGCGACAGCGCGGTATGAGACGCACCCGTTGATCACGCTGCTGGCGCGGCCAAACGGGGCGCAGGGGCGTGCGGAACTGTTGGAGGCGTTATACGCGCAGCTGCTGTTGAGCGGCAGCGGCTATGTGGAGGCCGTTGGGGGCGAGGCCGGGTTGCCGGTGGAATTGCATGTGCTGCGGTCTGACCGGATGTCCGTGGTGCCCGGTGCCGATGGCTGGCCGGTGGCTTATGAATACGCGGTTGGCGGGCGCAAGCATCGCTTTGATGCCAGCAGTGGTTCGCCCATTTGCCACATCAAGAACTTCCATCCGCAGGATGATCACTATGGGTTCAGCCCGCTGCAGGCGGCAGCGATGGCGATGGATGTGCACAATGCAGCCTCGCGGTGGTCCAAGGCGCTGCTGGACAATGCCGCGCGGCCCTCAGGTGCGATTGTGTACAAAGGGGCCGAGGGGCAGGGCAAACTGAGTGAAGATCAGTATGACCGCCTGGTGGGCGAAATGGAAAGCATGCATCAGGGCGCGCGCAATGCGGGCCGCCCGATGTTGCTGGAGGGGGGGCTGGATTGGAAACCCATGGGATTTTCGCCCAGCGATATGGAGTTTCAAAAGACCAAGGAAAGTGCCGCACGTGAGATCGCACTGGCCTTTGGGGTGCCGCCCATGTTGATTGGCATTCAGGGCGATGCGACCTATGCCAACTATCAAGAGGCGCACCGGGCGTTTTATCGCCTGACTGTTTTGCCGCTTGCGACACGGGTGACCGCGGCCTTGGCCAGCTGGTTGGCAGAGCATGGCGGTGATGCGGTTGAGCTCAAGCCCGATCTGGATCAGGTGTCAGCCCTGTCCGCCGAGCGCGATGCACAGTGGAAACGCGTCGCGCAGGCCGATTTCCTGAGCGAAGGCGAAAAACGCAGCCTTTTGGGATTGCCGGCGGTGGCGGATCATGAGTGAAAGCCAGGTCTTTGAAAAGTTTCTCTGTGCGCCCGGGATGCGGTTACAGGCGCATGAAAAGATCAGCGAAATCCATCATGAGAACCTGTTGTCACGTCTGCAAAGGATTGAGCGGATGATGGAGCGGCTGGAAAAGCGGTTGTGGTTCACCGTCTACGGCGTGGTTGCCGTGATCCTGGCACAGGCGGTGCAGAGTTTTCTGGTGGTGGCACCCTAAGGCCCTCAAATAATTAAAGGAGTTGTCATGGAAAATGGCATCAAGACCCACGGCCACGCGCCGGGGCATGAGACCGGTTTGTCTGTTGCAACCAGCGGGTTGGAGCGCAAATTTGCACGCTTTGGAGAAGCGCTGGAAGTGACGGACGCAGCCTCAGGTGGCACCGAGATCAGCGGCTATGCCAGCCTGTTTGGCGATGTTGATCAGGGGGGTGATGTGGTTCAGGCGGGTGCCTATGGCGCAAGTCTGAAAACTGTCGCTGCAGAGGGGCGCAGCATCAAGATGCTGTGGCAGCACGACCCGGCCCAGCCCATCGGGGTTTGGGATGAAGTGCGAGAGGATGCGCGCGGGTTGTGGGTCAAGGGGCGCATTTTGAGCGATGTCGAAAAGGGGCGCGAAGCCGCTGCATTGATCACAGCGGGAGCCATTGACGGGCTGTCGATTGGTTATCGCACGGTGAAGGCAACAAAGAACACCAAGGGCCAGCGGCTCTTGTCGGAACTGGAGCTTTGGGAAGTGTCGCTAGTGACCTTCCCGATGTTGCCCAGTGCGCGGGTTGGTTCAAAGAGCGGTGACGCATTGGAGAGCACATTACGCGAGATGGCGGCGGCCTTTGAAGGGGCGCGCGCAGAGATGACGCGCGGATAACCCCGGCGTCGAGACGCAAATCGAGGAAACACGATGAGCAAGACAGAAGAACGGGGTGATCACGCCTCCCCGGCAGAGGAGGTCCGCGCGGCGGTGACGGGATTTGTCACTGACTTCAAGGGCTTTCAGGCAGAAATTGAGACCAAACTTCAACAAACGGAAGAACGTATGACCATGCTGGATCGCAAAATGACACTGCCTACACGCACACCTCTTGGGGGGGCGGTTGATGCAGGGGCCCCTCATCAGAAGGCGTTTAATGCCTATTTGCGCAATGGTGACGACGACGGCCTGCGCGGGCTGGAACTGGAGGGTAAATCCCTGACCACCGCCGTGAATTCAGATGGTGGTTATCTGGTGGATCCGCAGACCTCAGAGCGGGTTCAGTCGGTGCTGAATGCAACGGCCTCCATTCGTGCCATTGCCTCGGTCGTGTCGGTTGAGGCGACGTCCTATGACGTCCTGATTGACCACACAGATGTGGGTGCCGGGTGGGCCACGGAGGTTGATCCCGCTGTAGAGACAGACACGCCACAGATTGACCGCATTACCATCGCGCTGAATGAGCTGTCAGCCCTGCCAAAGGCGTCACAGCGTTTGCTGGACGATTCAGCCTTTGACATTGAGGGCTGGCTGGCCGGTTGTATTGCCGACAAGTTTGCCCGTGCCGAAGCTGCGGCGTTTATCAACGGGGATGGTATCGACAAGCCCAAAGGGTTCCTTGATCATCCTGCCGTTGACAATGACGTCTGGGCCTGGAGCAATCTGGGCTATGTGCCCACAGGTGTGAATGGTGACGTCACAGCAGAATCCGTTGTCGATCTGGTCTATGCACTCGGCTCACAATACCGCGCCAACGGGTCGTTTGTGATGAACTCCAAATCCGCAGGCCTCGTGCGCAAGCTCAAGGACGCTGATGGCCGGTTCTTGTGGTCAGATGGCTTGGCTGCCGGAGAGCCCGCACAGTTGATGGGTTATCCTGTTCTGGTGGCCGAAGACATGCCGGATGCGACGACGGATTCCTACTCCATCGCCTTTGGTGATTTCAACGCCGGTTACACCGTCGCGGAACGCCCCGATCTGCGCATTCTGCGTGACCCGTTCAGCGCCAAGCCACATGTGCTGTTTTACGCCACCAAGCGTGTGGGCGGCGATGTGAGCGACTTTGCAGCGATCAAGCTGCTGAAATTCGGCACAGCTTGAGGGCTGTTGCCGATGCCGGGGCCGGGGTGACTTGACCCTGGCCCGGGCGCGCGACCGACACGAAGGTCTGACTTGTCTAGCTGCTCCCCTCCGACCGGGCAGGACAGATGGCCGCGCGCCCGGAACTGGCAAGATTTTCGGAGGGATTGAATTTTTGGAGAGACTTCATGATGTTGATCGAAGAAACCCCTGTCCCGGATGCCAGTTTGCCAGTGGACGCCTTTAAGGCGCATCTGCGGTTGGGCAGCGGTTTTGGTCAGGATGATTTGCAGGATGCGGTGTTGCGTTCTTTCCTGCGGGCAGCGTTGGCGGCCATTGAGGTGCGCACAAGCAAAGCCCTGATCACCCGGTCGTTTGAATGGTCGCTGAACCGGTGGCGCAATGGTGCAGCGCAGATGTTACCGCTGGCCCCGATTTCCAGCATCACGCGGGTGGCTTTGGTCGCGCGTGATGGGGGGCAGACCGATATTGAAGCCGAAACCTATTGGCTGGAGCGGGATTCGCAATCTCCGCGTTTGCGTGCCACCGGTGCGGTTTTGCCCAATATCCCGGAAGGGGGCTCCGTTTCGATCACCTTTCAGGGGGGATATGGGGCCGAATGGGTGAACTTGCCATCTGATTTGCAGCAGGCCGTTTTGATGTTGGCTGCGCATTACTATGAGTACCGCAATGACACGTCGCTGAGTGATGGATGTATGCCCTTTGGGGTCAGCAGCCTGATTGAGCGCTTCAAGCCGATGCGGCTAGGAGCACGTCAATGACGGTTCCTGTGCTGAGCCATGCGCTGACCCTTGAGGCACCGGAACAGGTCAGTGATGGGGCCGGTGGTTTTCATCAGGTGTGGACGCCGTTGGGTGTGCTCTGGGCCGAAGTCACCGTCCGCTCAGGTCGTGAGACCGCACTTAGCGGCACAGCGATCAGCCGCGTGACCTACAAGATCGTGGTGCGCGGTGCGCCCTGGGGCAGCCCGGACCGCCCGAAACCACAGCAGCGGTTTCGGCACGGCACGCGCATATTCACCATCGAAGCGGTCGCAGAGCGTGACCCCGAGGGGCGCTATCTGACCTGCTTTGCCGAAGAGGAGATCGCGGTATGAGTTACGCATTGTCAGCGCCTCTTCAGGCGGCCGTGTTTGGCGCATTGACCGCCAGCACAGCACTGGCAGAGCTGGTGGGCACGCACATTTATGATGCGGTGCCCGGTGGGATCTTGCCGGATATTTACGTGCGGTTCGGACGGGAAAGTGTGAGTGATGCCTCAGACGGGACAGGCGATGGTGCGTTGCACCGGTTCACCGTGTCTGTGATCACTACCATTCCCGGTTTTGCCTGCGCCAAAGAGGCCGCCGGTGTGATCAGCGATATTCTGCATAATGCAGATTTGTCCCTGACCCGCGGGCACCTTGTGGATCTGCGGTTTGAGCGTGCCACGGCGGCGCGCACAGATGCCGGGGCCACACGCCGGATTGATATGCAGTTTCGCGCGCGGCTTCAGGACAGCTGACACCGCACGCGCCAATAACGACCTTAAATCAGGAGACTAAAGATGGCTGTTCAAGCAGGTAAGGACCTTTTGGTCAAAGTGGATATGACAAGTGACGGGCTGTTTGAAACCATTGCCGGTCTGCGCGCCACGCGTGTCAATTTTAATGCCGAGACGGTGGATGTTACGTCGCTCGACAGCGAGGGGCGCTGGCGCGAGTTGCTGGTTGGGGCCGGGGTGCGCTCTGCCAATATCTCAGGGTCCGGCGTGTTTCGCGATGAAGGCACGGACGAACGTGCGCGCCAGTTGTTTTTTGACGGTCTGACGCCCGATTTTCAGGTGGTGATCCCGGACTTTGGGATCGTTGAAGGCGCGTTTCAGGTCACCTCGCTGGAGTATGCCGGGGCGCTGAATGGTGAGGCCACCTATGAGCTGAGCCTGCAATCGGCCGGCGCGCTGACCTTTACCCCAGCAGTACCGGCCTGATCATGGCCAATCCGTGGAGGGGAGATGTGGCGGTGGTGATTGACGGGCAGCGCCATGTGGCGCGTCTGACGCTGGGGGCGCTGGCAGAGTTGGAAGAAGCATTGGGCGCAGGATCGTTGATTGCTTTGGTGGAACGGTTTGAGGGCAATGCGTTTTCCAGCCGTGATGTGCTGGCGTTGCTCGGGGCAGGGCTGCGCGGTGGTGGGTCAGATGTCACGCCCGAGCAATTGCACAACGGCGCGTTTGAGGGTGGCCCCATGGCCGCGGCCAAGGCGGCAGCAGAATTGCTGGCGCGCGCCTTTGTGGTGGCGGAGTGAGCCGGAAAGGGGGCCTTGATTGGCCCGCATTGATGCGCGCCGGATTGCAGGGGCTCAAGCTGGAACCGCGCCATTTTTGGGCACTTACGCCCGCCGAATTGCAACTGATGCTGGGCGCGACGGGTGGTCAGGCACCGCTGCTCAAGAAAGGGTTGGATGCGTTGATGAACGCCTATCCAGACAAGAAAAAGGATCGTTTCGATGAGTGAATTCGACGACATACAAAGCCTTGATGGCAATGCAGAGGGACTAAATGGCACGTTTGCCCAGACCTCTGCGCTGGTGTCCGGTTTTGACAGTGAGTTGCGGCGCATGCGCACCTCGCTTGCCGCGACCGGCAAGGATGTCGCGACCCTCGAAAAGGGGTTAAGCAAAGGATTGCGCAAGGCCTTTGACGGGGTTGTGTTTGACGGCATCAAACTGTCAGACGCCTTGCGGACGGTCGCAAGTTCGCTGGTCGAAACAACGTATAACGCAGCGATCCGGCCTGTCACCAACCACTTTGGCGGGTTGATAAGTCAGGGCGTGGGCGGGTTGGTGCAAGGCATTTTGCCCTTTGCCGACGGGGCCGCATTTTCGCAAGGGCGTGTCATGCCTTTTGCGCAGGGTGGTGTGGTCAGTAGTGCCACACAGTTCCCCATGCGCGGCGGTATGGGCGTGATGGGCGAAGCCGGACCAGAGGCGATCATGCCCCTGTCACGTGGGCCCGATGGCAAGCTGGGTGTGCGCGGTGCAGGCGGGGGCGGCGGTGCTACGGTCGTCATGAACATCTCAACCCCGGACGTACAGGGGTTTCAGCGCAGCCAGAGCCAGATTGCCGCCCACATGAGCCGCGCGTTGAGCAGTGGCAACCGTAACCGATAAAGCAGGAGCAGCTTATGGCCTTTCACGAAGTCAGATTTCCGGATTCCCTGAGCTTTGGGTCCATTGGTGGCCCACAGCGGCGCACCGATGTGGTCACGCTGGCCAACGGGTTTGAAGAGCGCAACACACCCTGGGCCCATTCCCGACGGGTTTATGATGCAGGGCTTGGCATGCGCTCGATTGATGATGTGCAGGTGCTGGTTGCCTTTTTTGAAGCTCGCATGGGGCAGATGCATGCCTTTCGCTGGAAAGACTGGTCTGATTACAAATCAAGCCCTGCCAATGACGATGTGGTTTTCACAGACCAAAGCATCGCCATCGGGGACGGGGTGCAGACCGCGTTTCAGATTATCAAAAACTATCGCTCCGGCGCACAGACGTATCAGCGCCCAATCACCAAACCGGTCGAGGGCACAGTGCGGGTTGGAGTGGAGCAGGATGAGTATCAGGATGCAGTTCAATACACCGTGGACCCCACCAGCGGGATCATTACGTTTGCCCATCCACCCGATCTGGGCATGGAGATTTTTGCAGGGTTTGAATTTGACGTGCCGGTGCGGTTTGACACCGACCGCATTTTGACATCGGTGGCAAGTTTTCAGGCCGGACAAGTGCCCGATGTGCCCGTGATTGAGGTGCGCGTCTGATGCCCGGTATGAATGAGGCGTTAAAGGCGCATCTGAAAACCGGGCACACCACATTGTGCCGGGCCTGGCAGATTTTGCGCGCGGATGGCACCACGTTTGCCTTTACCGATCATGATGTGCCGCTGGTATTTGATGATACAACGTTCAAGGCCAACAGTGGTTTGGGGGCCAAGGCGTTGTCGCAAAGTACAGGATTGTCGGTTGATAATACCGAAGCGCTTGGGGCGCTCAGCGATGCGTCGCTGCGCGAAGACGAGATCGAGCAGGGCCGTTTTGATGGGGCGCAGGTTTTGTGCTGGCTGGTCAACTGGGCAGACGTCAGTCAACGCTGGTTGCAGTTTCGTGGCACCATTGGGGAGCTCAAACGCAGCAACGGTGCCTTTACCGCCGAACTGCGCGGGTTGACCGAGGCGCTGAACCGACCGTTGGGGCGGGTGTACCAAAAGCCCTGTAGCGCTGTCTTGGGGGACGCGCGGTGCCAGATCAATCTGGGGCTAGAAGAGTTCTCAATCATCCTGCCGGTTCAGATCAGCAAGGATGGGCGTACATTTACGTGGGAGAACCTCGACGGCTTTGCCGAGGGCTGGTTCACACGGGGGCGTCTGGACGTCTTGTTGGGCCCCGCGCGAGGACTGTGGGGCATGATCAAGCAGGACCGCACCGTGGGCAGCACCCGTACGATTGAACTTTGGGAAGCGATCCGTGGTGCGGTGCCGGAGGGCACCTCCGTGCGATTGGTGGCAGGCTGCGACAAGCGGTTTGACACCTGCCGGGCAAAGTTTGGCAACAATCGGAATTTTCAGGGTTTTCCCGATTTGCCCAGTGAGGATTGGGTGATGGCGGTGCCACGTGCGGCAGGGGCCAACACCGGCGGATCGCGCAGATGAGCGGGGCACAGAGCAAAATCGTTGAGGCTGCGCGCGGTTGGATTGGCACACCTTACGTGCATCAGAACGCCACCAAGGGGGCAGGCAGTGATTGCCTCGGCCTGCTGCGTGGTGTGTGGCGCGAGGTTTTGGGGGCAGAGCCGGAAGCGGCCCCCGCCTATTCGATGGATTGGTCAGAACCGCAGGGCGAAGAGCGTCTGTGGGCGGCCGCAAGCCGCCATCTGGTCGCCAAGCCCCGCGCAAGTGAGGCCCGTGGTGACGTGTTGTTGTTTCGCATGCGTGCGCGGGGTGTCGCAAAACATCTTGGCATTCAGGCCGAGATCGGTGATGCGCGGAGTTTTGTGCATGCCTATTCCGGCCACGGTGTTGTTGAAAGCCCGCTCAGCGCGCCCTGGGCCCGCCGGGTTGTGGCGCGCTTTACATTCCCAGAGGAGATTTCCTGATGGCAACAGTCATTTTATCCGCAGCCGGTGCCGCAGTAGGTGGATCAATCGGCGGAACGCTTGCGGGCTTGTCTTCTGTTGCGATTGGCCGCGCGGTTGGTGCGACCCTGGGCAAGATTGTTGATCAGCGGCTGCTCGGGCAGGGCGCTGCGGCTGTCGAAACGGGCAAGGTTGATCGCTTTCGCCTGACGTCAGCCGGTGAGGGCAATGCGGTTGCGCAGGTGTTCGGGCGCATGCGCGTCGGGGGGCAGGTGATCTGGGCGTCGGACTTTCAGGAAATGGTCTCCGTGACCGGGGGCGGCAAAGGGGGGCCGCCCACGCCTAAAACCACAACCTACAGCTATTCCGTCAGCCTGGCGATTGCGCTGTGTGAGGGGGAGATCACCAGCGTCGGTCGTGTCTGGGCAGACGGGGAGGAGGTCGCCCCCGATGAGCTGTATATGCGGATTTATACCGGATCGCCGCAGCAGCTCCCCGATCCTGTGATGGAAGCGGTTGAAGGCGAAGGTGCCGTGCCCGCCTATCGGGGCACGGCCTATGTGGTCATGGAGGATGTAGCGCTTGAGGCTTTTGGCAATCGCGTGCCGCAGTTTTCATTTGAGGTGATCCGCCCGGAACAGCCCGATGCCCCAGATTGGGAAGATGCGCCGACATTTGGTGTGCAAGGGCTCGCCCTGATCCCCGGAACGGGGGAATATAGTCTGGCGACAACACCGGTCACCTATGGAAATCCGGAAGACGCCGGACAGCGCAGCGCCAACATCAACACGCCCGCCGGCAAAACCGACTTTTCCGTTTCTCTGGAAGCCATGTGCGAAGAACTGCCAAACCTTCAGTCGGCATCTTTGGTGGTGTCCTGGTTTGGGGATGATTTGCGTTGTGGCGCATGCACTGTGCGCCCCAAGATCGAGGACCCGGAGGTTGAGGGCCATAACATGCCCTGGAGCGTGTCAGGCCTGAACCGCAGCACCGCACAGGTGATTGTAGAGCAGGATGGCCGCCCGATCTACGGCGGCACGCCAACGGATGCCTCAGTGGTGGAGGCCATTCAGGCCATGAACGCCGAGGGCAAAGCCGTGATGTTTTACCCCTTTATTCTGATGGATCAACTCGCTGGCAACACATTGCCCGACCCCTACAGTGATGCCGCCAGCCAACCGCATTTGCCCTGGCGCGGGCGCATCACCTTGTCCCAAGCGCCGGGACGTCCTAACAGCCCGGATGGCACGGCCGCAGCCGATGCCGAGGTCGCCGCGTTTTTTGGCACAACGGTTGCGGGCGATTTTAGCATTCAGGATGGCACCGTGAGTTATTCCGGGCCGGATGAATGGTCGCTGTCGCGTTTCATTCTGCATTATGCAGCCTTGTGTCGCGCGGCGGGCGGGGTTGATGCGTTTTGTATCAGCTCCGAAATGCGGGGGCTGACCCAAATTCGCGGGGCAGGCGGCAGTTTTGTCGCGGTTCAGATGTTGCGTGCCCTTGCATCAGATGCACGGCAGCTGTTGGGGCCTGAAACCAAGATCAGCTATGCGGCAGACTGGACCGAGTATTTCGGCTATCAGCCCAATGATGGCACGGGGAATCGGTATTTTCACCTCGATCCGCTCTGGGCTGATTCCAACATAGATTTCATCGGGATCGACAATTACATGCCGCTGTCAGATTGGCGCGACACGGATGGGCATCTGGACGGTCAGACCTATGATGCGATCTATGATCTGGCTTATTTGCAGTCCAACATTGAGGGCGGCGAAGGTTATGATTGGTTCTATCATTCCCAAGAGGCCCGTGCGGCGCAGATCCGTACAGAGATCACAGACGGTGCTCATGATGAGCCTTGGGTGTATCGCTATAAGGACATTCGTAACTGGTGGTCGAATGCGCATCATGAGCGCATAGATGGGGTGAGACAGGCGATCAGGACGGACTGGGTGCCCACGTCAAAGCCGATCTGGTTTACTGAGTTTGGCTGTGCCGCGGTGGACAAGGGCAGCAATCAACCAAACAAGTTTGTGGATGCCAAAAGCTCCGAAAGCGCACTGCCACGGTATTCCAGCGGGGCGCGCGATGACCTGATCCAGTTGCAATATCTTCGGGCGATGACGTCTTATTGGGACGATCCATCGCGCAACCCGCCGTCGCTGGAATATGAAGGGCGGATGCTCGACATGAGCCGCGCCTTTGTCTGGGCCTGGGATTTGCGGCCCTATCCGTTCTTTCCCAACAACCGCGCGCTGTGGAGTGATGGGGAAAATTACGGTCGGGGGCATTGGATCAATGGGCGCACCTCTACGCGGACTTTGGCCAGTGTCGTCGCTGAGATTTGCAGGCGCGCCGGGCTTGAGGCGTTCAGCACGCAAGGGCTTTATGGTGTAGTGCGGGGTTTTGCAGTGGATGAGGTCACAGACGCGCGGGCGGCATTGCAGCCGTTGATGATCCGCTATGGGTTTGACGCGATTGAGCGGGATGGCGTGTTACATTTCCGCATGCGTGATGGGTTGAAGGCCACACGGCTTGATCATGAGCAGTTTGCGGCGACATCGGATCTGGATGGGGTTTTGGAACAGGTCCGCGAAGCAGATGCAGAAATTTCCGGGCGGGTCCGGTTACGGTTCGTGCAGGCGGACGGAGATTTTGCCACCATTGCAGAGGAAGCAGTGCTGGCCGATGAGACAACCCATGCGGTCTCCACATCCGAGTTGAACATGGTGCTGACCCGTGCGGAGGGGCGCCAGATTGCAGAACGCTGGTTGACCGAGTCGCGGGTGTCACGCGAAAGTCTGCGGGCCGCCTTGCCGCCTTCGCAATTGTCCCTTGGGGCGGGTGATGTGATTGAGGTGCCCGGCGATGGCAATGAAGGGACTGGACTCTATCGGATTGACCGGGTGGAGCAGGGCGAAATGCAGGTCATTGATGCGGTGCGCATTGAGCCGGAAGTCTATACGCCCTCCGACATCCAAGAAGAATTACCGCCCGTGCGGCTATTTGTGCCGCCTTTGCCGGTGGTGTCGCATTTTATGGATCTGCCGCTGTTGCGCGGTGATGAAGTGGCCCATGCCCCCCATATCGCGGCCACAGCACAGCCCTGGCCCGGATCAGTGGCGTTGTACCAATCAGCCACGGATTCGGATTATGCACTGAACACCACTCTAACCCGACCTGCGATCATCGGGACAACGGCGACACCGCTATTGGAAGCCTGCACGGGAGTTTTTGATCATGGCGCGCCGCTGGAAGTGAAACTGGTTGTGGGCACGTTATCATCGGTGAGCGAAGAGGCCTTGCTCAGCGGGGCCAACATTGCAGCGATAGGCGATGGCAGCCCAGACAACTGGGAGGTTTTCCAGTTTGCCGAGGCGGTGCTGGTAGCCCCGCGCACATACCATTTGACCAGGCGACTGAGGGGGCAGGCGGGTTCTGATGGTCTTATGCCGGGTGTCTGGCCCGAAGGATCACGGTTTGTTTTGCTCAATGGAGCGGCCGAACAAATCGCGCAAAGCCCGAACCTGCGCGGGGTGACGCAGAATTATCGCGTCGGCCCGGGACGTCGGGCCTATGATGATCCGTCGTATCGCCACCTGGTGCATGCGTTTGAAGGGAACGGTCTGCGTCCCTATCGCCCCTGTCACCTGCGTGCGATCAGCCAGCCCAATGGTGCCATTGAGATGCAGTGGATCAGACGCACACGGATCAACGGTGACCCCTGGGAGGGGGCAGATGTGCCACTGGGTGAAGAGAGCGAAAGCTATCTGGTGCGCGTGCAAAAAGAGGGGGAGGTGCTGCGTGAAATTACAGTTGGAACGCCAACCTGGACATATAGTGCTGCGGATCAGCTGGCGGATGGTGCATCCTATCCGTTTGATGTCGATGTGGCGCAAATCTCTGCCGCCTATGGCGCTGGCCCCGCTGAGGCCATCCGGCTGGTCAGCTAATGCGCCCGGTTTTCTACAGTGATGTCGTGGCAGCCGCGCGGGTGGTGCTCGCCGTGCCGATTGCGCGGCAAAGTGAAACCTGCGCGCGGCTTTTGAAAGAAGCGCATTGGGCAGACATGTTTACACGGCGGTTGGGGCGACCGCATCCTATTTGGGGGGGTGGCACGCTGTTGGAGGCGGCATCACGGCACAAAAAAGCAGTGGAACCCACCTTTGACGATGTGGCCTATTGTGAGGCATTTGGGCTGGTTCTTGCGCAACTGGCGGCGCGAAAGGGAGAGCAGGACTTGTAACCTAACGTTACAAGCCCACATCAGAAATGGCGTGCAACTGGGATTGATCTTGGGCTAAATGATCAAACACGCGCTTTTTCGATGGCAGCAAAGGAGCACACCATGGCCGCACCACAAAGCAAGATTACCCCTGTGGACCCGGTATGGAACCAGATTCAGCATGAGGCCCGGGAAGCGGTTCAGACCGAACCGCTGATTGGTGGTTTTGTGCACGCCTGTATCTTGCATCACAAGTCAATCGAAAAGGCGCTTTCCTATCGCATCGCGGCCAAACTTGCCTCTAATGAAATGTCGATGGTGGTGATCCGCGAGATTGTGGAAGAAGCCTATGCCGCTGACCCATCGTTGGTGGCAGCGTCGCGGGCGGATCTGGTTGCGATTTATGAGCGTGACCCGGCCTGCCATCGCCTGTTGCAGCCGATCCTTTATTTTAAAGGGTATCAGGCGGTTCAGGCCTACCGTGTGGGTCATCATCTGTTTTCGCAAGGCAAACACGATCTGGCATATTTCGTGCAGATGCGCGTGTCAGAGATTTTTGGTGTTGATATTCACCCCGGCGCCACCATCGGCAAGGGCATTATGATTGATCATGCACATTCGATTGTGATTGGCGAAACGGCCGTGGTCGGGGACAACGTGTCGATGTTGCATTCCGTCACCCTTGGGGGCACCGGCAAAGAAGAGGAAGACCGTCATCCAAAGATTGGTGATGGCGTCTTGATTGGTGCTGGGGCAAAAGTGCTCGGAAACATCAAAGTGGGCCATTGCAGCCGCATTGCTGCGGGGTCCGTGGTGTTGCAGGAAGTGCCGCCCTGTAAAACCGTTGCAGGTATCCCGGCGAAAATCGTTGGGGAGGCCGGATGTGATCAACCCTCAGTTTCGATGAACCATATGCTGGGGCCGTGGGAGCAACAGCAGTAGGATTGTTTCTTCGCCCTCGGACCGCCACCCCAGAGGGTGGCGGATGAGGGTTTTCCAACTTCATACTCCCGAGGAAGAGTTATGACCAGAAAGAGGGGAGTGCGGCGTTCTTGGTTTGGCATTGGCGTTTCCAGCGGGTTTTTAAGCCAGCATCGTCATTGGCACCTCAAGGTTTGCTTTGATCGCTGCAAGCAGCTCAGCGCCAAGCGCTCCATCAATCACCCGGTGATCGACGGACATGGTCACAGACATGATCGTTGCGGCCACGATGTCTCCTTGCGCGTTGACGACAGGTTTTTTGACACCTGCACCCACAGCCAGGATCGCGCCATGCGGAGGGTTGATAACCGCATCAAAGTTGTCGATGCCCATCATACCCAGGTTTGAGATTGCAAAACTGCCGCCCTGATATTCATGCGGCGCCAGCTTGCGGTCGCGGGCGCGGGTGGCGAGGTCTTTCATCTCTGTGGAAAGTGCTGAAAGCGACTTCATATCGGCATCCTTGAGCACGGGCGTGAACAAACCGCCCTCAATGGCCACGGCCACCGCGACATCGGAGGGTTTGAGTTTCAGCATACGGTCGCCCGCCCAGACGGCATTGGCGTCCGGCACTTGTTGCAGGGCCAAAGCGCAGGCCTTGATGATGAAATCATTCACGGAGAGTTTCACGCCACGCGGCTCCAGCTGTTTGTTCAGCTCAGAGCGGAATTTCAGCAGTGCATCCAGGTGGATATCCCGGCGCAGGTAGAAATGCGGGATGCTCTGTTTGGCGTCCGTGAGGCGGGCAGCGATGGTTTTGCGCATGCCATCCAGGCTGACGTCTTCGTAGTCGCGGCCCTCATACATCTTGGCGATAGCATCGGCACCGGGGCTGCTGGCAAGCGTGGGCTTGCCCGCCTCGGCTGTTGCGGTCGCTTGCGGTGCGGGCGCGGCTTGTGTCGCCCCCTCAACATCTGCCTTGACGATGCGGCCATGGGGGCCGGAGCCTTTGATCTGGCTCAGGTCCAGACCTTTGGCGGCTGCGATGCGGCGCGCAAGCGGCGAGGCAAAGAGGCGCGTGCCGTCACCTGATTTGGGTGCCGCAGGGGTGGGCGTTGCTGCGGGGGCAGGGGCGGTTTCAGCAAGCTGTGCCGGTTCTTGTGCTTTGGCCGGGGCAGCAGGTGCCGCGCCAATATCATCCACGCTTTCGCCGTCTTCCAGCAGCACGGCAATTGCGGTGTTGACGGCGACCCCTTCGGTGCCTTCCCCAATCAGGATTTTGCCGATCACTCCTTCATCCACGGCCTCAAATTCCATTGTGGCCTTGTCGGTTTCGATCTCGCACATCACGTCACCGGAATTCACGGTGTCGCCCTCATTGACGAGCCATTTGGCAAGCGTCCCTTCTTCCATGGTGGGGCTGAGGGCGGGCATCAAGATTTCTATGGGCATGTGGTCCGCTCCTTATTTGTAGGTGACTTTGTGAACCGCTTCGATAACCTCATCCGTGGTCACCAGCGCGAGCTTTTCGAGGTTGGCGGCATAGGGCATGGGCACGTCCTTGCCAGTGCAGGTGATCACAGGCGCATCAAGGTAATCAAACGCCTCTTGCATCACCACGGAGCTGATGTAGCTGCCGACGGAGCCTTGCGGCCAGCCTTCCTCAACGGTGATCAAGCGGTTGGTTTTCATCACAGAATTAATGATCGCGGGCGTGTCCATGGGGCGCAGGGTGCGCAGGTCGATAACCTCGGCCTCAATCCCGTCAGCGGCCAGTTTCTCTGCGGCCTCAAGCGCGTAGGTCATGCCAATGCCAAAGCTGACGATGGTCACATCGCGGCCTTCGCGCCAGATCCGCGCCTTGCCAAAGGGGACGGTGTAATCTTCAATTTCTGGCACATCAAAGCTGCGCCCATAAAGAATTTCGTTCTCCAGAAAGATCACCGGATTGGGATCACGGATCGCGGTTTTCATCAGACCTTTGTAATCGGAGGCGGAATAGGGCATCGCTACTTTCAGCCCTGGCACCTGCATGAACCAGGCGGCGTAATCCTGGCTGTGCTGGGCACCGACGCGGGCCGCCGCACCGTTGGGGCCCCGAAACACCATGGGCGCGCCCATTTGACCGCCGGACATATAAAGCGTCTTGGCGGCAGAGTTGATAATGTGGTCCATCGCCTGCATGGCGAAGTTAAAAGTCATGAATTCCACAATGGGTTTCAACCCGCCAAAGGCGGCACCCACACCAATCCCGGCAAATCCGTGTTCGGTGATGGGGGTGTCAATCACCCGCTTGGGGCCAAATTCATCCAGCATGCCCTGGGTGATCTTATAGGCACCCTGATATTCGGCGACCTCCTCGCCCATGATGAACACGGTGTCGTCGCTGCGCATTTCTTCGGACATGCCATCGCGCAAGGCCTCGCGCACGGTTTGCTGTTTCAGCGTTGTGCCCTCGGGCCAGTCTGGGCTGGTGTCTGTCTTTGGCGCGGCGGGTACTGCGGCAGCGGGGGCAGGGGCTGCATCGGCGGGTGCCTCATCCGCTTCGGCCTTTGCGGCGGGGGCCGCGCTTGCCACATCATCGGCACTTTCACCGTCTTCCAGCAGCACGGCAATTGCGGTATTGACGGCAACCCCTTCGGTGCCCTCGGCCACCAGGATCTTGCCGATCACCCCTTCATCGACAGCTTCAAATTCCATCGTGGCCTTGTCGGTTTCGATCTCGCACATCACGTCACCGGAATTCACGGTGTCGCCTTCTTTGACAAGCCATTTGGCAAGCGTGCCTTCTTCCATTGTGGGGCTCAGGGCGGGCATCAGAATTTCAATCGCCATTACACTGACTCCTGTGGTGCGTCGCCTGTGGCGTAGATGTCTGTCCAGAGTTCCTCCAACGCAGGCTCCGGGCTTTCTTTGGAGAACTCAGCGCTGTCATTCACGATGGCCTTGATCTCTTTGTCGATGGCTTTGAGGTCATCCTCGGTTGCGTGTTTGCCGGTCAGCAACATGGTGCGCACCGCCTCAATCGGGTCGCGCTCATCGCGCATCTTCTGCACTTCTTCGCGGGTACGGTATTTGGCCGGGTCGGACATGGAATGCCCGCGATAACGGTAGGTTTTGATTTCCAGAATGTAGGGGCCTTTGCCGGACCGGCAGTGTGCCACGGCTGTTTCACCTGCGGCTTTGACGGCCAGCACATCCATGCCATCCACAGCCTCACCGGGGATGCCAAAGGCCTTGCCGCGTTCGTAAATTTCTGCGCTGGAGGTCGAACGTTGCTGCGAGGTGCCCATGGCGTACTGATTGTTTTCAATCACAAAAACGCAGGGCAATTCCCACAGCGCGGCCATGTTGAACGCCTCGTAAACCTGCCCCTGATTGGCCGCACCATCACCAAAATAGGTGAAGGTCACCCGGCTGTTGTCGAGATATTTGTCCGCAAAGGCCAGACCAGCCCCCAGCGGCACCTGCGCGGCCACAATGCCGTGGCCCCCGTAAAAATGCTTTTCCTTGGAAAACATGTGCATGGAGCCACCCTTGCCCTTGGAATAGCCGCCCTCGCGCCCCGTCAGCTCCGCCATCACACCGTTCGGGTCCATCCCGCAGGCCAGCATATGGCCGTGATCCCGGTAAGATGTGATGCGCTTGTCCCCTTCTTCCGCTGCGGCCTCAAGGCCCACAACAACGGCTTCTTGCCCAATGTAGAGGTGACAAAACCCGCCTATCAATCCCATGCCGTAAAGTTGACCAGCCTTTTCCTCAAACCGCCGTATCAGCAGCATGTCTTTGTAATAGGCTTTTAGTTCGTCCGCTGAGACATTGCTGTCTTTTGCGGCTTTCTTGGTCGCTTTCTTGGCAGCCATGGGCTTCTCCCCTCTGTGCACAACGTCGTGTTGGTAGATAGTTTAGCGTTAAACTAACTTTTAGCGCATCTGGTTCAAGATGTGTAGGGGCATTCAAATCATAGTTGCGTTGCAATTGAGGAATGCCAGAATACTGGCGGTTTTCTGCATGCGAATGTCAAGAATGGTGCCCTATACCTCTTCGCAAACGTAGTTTTGGCTGTTTTAACGGAGCTATTGCACAAATCTGTGAGGTCAAGGTCAGAGGCTTTGTCGCGCTTTCGATTTGACCTGAAACATGCCGCGCCACTGGACGTGCTGAAATCACTGATTTCAGGCGGGGTTAAGTGATGGAGGTTAAGCAAAAAGGGCTTTAGCGGATCACAATCTCATCTGCGCGGATCATGCCAAGTACCGTGCGGGCGCGCTCATCCAGCAGATCAAGGTCAAGATAATCGTCCGACAGCCGCTTGGTCAGGTTTTCCATACGCGCCACATCGGCCCGCACGGTGGCCAGCTGCACCCGCAAATCCTGGCTTTCGGCCACAATCTCGGCCCGGCGGAACAAGCCAAAGTCCCCCTGAACCGCTGCAAAAGTGAAATAAAGGCTGAGCGCAAATGTAATTGCAAAAAACAGCAAGGGGCCAAAAGGCGGTCTTGTGGTGCGGTTCATCTGGTCTGCCTCTGATCGCCTCTTAACGGGCGTGGGCACTTTATGTCACATTTGAACCGTTATGTGAATCCCCCAAAGCGCAAAAGTTACGACTTTGCCAAGAAAATATTGGCCAAGCGCACAACCATCGCGCGTGGCGAAAGCCGGGGAAGAAAGGCAAAGACCTTGTTCATCACGCCGGGCACAAACACCCTGCGTCCCTTGAGGGCCGCCTGCCAGCCCGCCTGCGCCACCTTGTCCGCACGGGCGGGGGGCGCAAGTTTCAACAACCGCATGCCGCGCATGTCGGCCACATCAAAAAAGGCGGTTTCTGTCGCGCCTGGGCAAAGCGCCGAGATGCGCACCTTGGTGCCGCGCAGTTCAAACGCCACGGCCTCGCTTAACGACAGCACATAGGCTTTGGTCGCGTGATAAACAGCCATGTTGGGCCCCGGCAGGAAGCCAGCGGTGGAGGCAACATTCAGGATTGTGCCGCCACCCGCATTGTCCATATGCGGCACGGCCAGTTTCATCAGGCGGGTCAGGGCGGTAATATTGACGGTAATGGAGCTCAGCTCGCGCGCCCACCCCCCCGATGTGTCCTGCGCAAAGGCCCCGTTGCGCCCCAACCCGGCATTGTTGACCAGCATATCAATCTCGCGCCCGGCGGTGGCCTCGGCCCAGAGCCGTTCTGCCTCTTCAAGCTGGTTCAGGTCCGCGGGGATCATAATCACTTCTTGCGCCTTTGTGCGCAGTGTTTCTGCTAATGCATTCAGCTTGTCTGCCGACCGCGCGGTCAGGATCAACGCACGCCCCTCGGCGGCGGCAATCTTGGCAAACTCCACCCCCAAACCTTCAGAGGCCCCGGTGATCAATGTCCATTTTGTCATAGCGCCGGGGCCCCCTTAAGATACTTCTCGGCGCAGCCTACTCGGTCTGGAACCGATCCGCCAACCCTGCGGCAATCCAATCCTGCAAGGCCTGGGCCTGCAACGCGGTGCTGCGCGTATTCCAGTCGGCTAAAACGTCAGCGCCCCGCGCAGAAAACCGGCTTTCGATCTCTTGCTTGAGCGTGCTGGCCCCAATATCGCCCGCCGCCTCTGCCAGCAGGGCAAAGTAATAGGCCCGTGCATAAGAGCGCGGTTGGCCTGCACCACTGTAATGAGCCAGCGCCATGGCGCGCAGCACACGCGGGTCGTCACTGTCGCCCAGCACGTCGCGGACCTCGGGCAGGGGCGCGGCATTGCTGTCTTGCGCCGCCAGCACAGCGGTGGTGGTCATCTCGTTCTCCAGCCGGTCCAGCAGGGACACGGTGCTGTCGCTGCCCCAGGCGGCGGCGCGCAAGGCATAGGGGTAGGCGGCAGCGGCATCCTCCCCCTGCAACGCCCGTGCGATCAAGGCAGAGGCTTCGGCCCCGTGTTCCGGCGTCGTTGACAGGGCCTCCAGAAGGCCGGGTACAAGGGCCGGGGTCTGTGGCACGCCGCTGCCTTCCAGCAAGGCGCGCCCCAGCACCAGCAGATTATCAGAGGACAAATCCGCTGGATTGTTCAGTGCCGCCAGTTCAGTGCCGCTCAGGATGCGGCTGCGCGCCAAGGGGGTCACGCGCGCCTCCAGCGCGAGGGCGGAAATCAGCGCTTGCGGTTCGCGGTCATACAATTCCGGTTCAATGACGATGCCGGCCTCTGGCAGGCTGGCCTCAACCGTGATCTCACCGGGGTCGGTCACAAAATCCTCAACGCGGTCCATCAGGTCACTGACAAAATTCCGCTCCACCGCCGTCACGGTACGTTGACCATTGTCGCTCAGAAACTGCGTCACCGCCTCTGTGCCAATGTCCTTGATGGTCTGTGGGTCGCTGAAATTAGCGGGCAGAATGGCCGAAACTGTACGCCATGCGCCCTGATCCTTGAGACTGGCCACTGCGCGCATCACACGAAACGCGGGCTCACTGGGGCCAAAACTGTTGAGCCGGGGCAGGATCATCCCGCTGGCGGAAAAATCAAGCGCGGCAAAATTGTTGATCGCCAGAGTGACATCGGTAGAGGTTTCACCAGTGGTATAAACATAGGCCGCGCGGATTTTGAACTGATCCAGATCAATGTCGCGAATGCCCGCCGCGCGCAGCCCCATCGCCGCCTCACGTGGTAAACATGAGGTATTCGCCTTGGCCCCAATCAGGTTAAGGTTCATCTCGGAGGCAATTTCAAAGGGCTTGGCAAGGTCCGTGTTCAGCACTGCACGTTCAATCGTGATCACGCATTGTCGGGACTGATCATAGGGCAGTTGCGGGCGCAGGGTGACACCGGAAATCGACACTGCGCCGCGCATCAGATCGGTGGACAGATACTCATATTCCAGCTCCATCACACTGCGCAGCGCGGCAATACCGGTATTGGCAACAAAGGTGCCAACCCGATTGATCGAGAAAAATTCTTGCAGACCCGGTTGCGGGTCTGTTTCAGCCGCAAGGGGGCTGGCCAGCAGCGTGGCAAAGGCGACAAGACGGGGGAAGGCAGCAATTTTACGCATAAAATATCCTTTGGTTTGATCCCAAAGTACGACTGTTGCGCAAATTGGCAAGGTCAGGTTTGCCTGACCTTGTTTGGCTGTTTCCTACGCGCGCTTGCCTTCCAGTGCGGCCACACCGGGCAGGGTCTTGCCCTCCATCCACTCCAGAAACGCGCCCCCGGCGGTGGAGATATAGGTGAAATCATCTGTCGCCCCGGCCTGATTGAGGGCCGCAACCGTGTCACCCCCGCCAGCCACTGAAATCAGCACCCCATCGCGGGTCTGTTTGGCAGCAATTTTCGCGGCCGCAACGGTGGCTGTGTCAAAGGGGGCGATCTCAAAGGCACCAAGCGGGCCGTTCCAGATCAGGGTTTTCAAACCCTCAAACGCCATCTTGATATGCGCAATGCTGTCTGGTCCGGCGTCCAGCACCATCTGATCCGCCGCGAGCTTTGTTGTGGCATCCAGCACCGAAACCTCATGCGGCGCACCGGCGGCAAACTCCCGCGCCACCAGCCCATCGGAGGGCAACAACACCCGGCACCCGGCCTTGTTGGCCTGCGCGATGATGTCCTTGGCGGTGTCAAAATAGTCGGGCTCCTGCAAGGACGCACCGAGGTTTGCCCCCAAAGCGGCAAGAAAGGTGTTGGCCATGCCCCCCCCAATCACCAGCACATCCAGCCGGTTCACAAGGTTCTCCAGCAGCTCAATCTTGGTGGAAACTTTGGCCCCGCCCACAACAGCCCCGACGGGGCGCTGCGGATTGGACAAGGCAGCCTCCAGCGCGCTCAATTCCGCCTGCATCAGGCGTCCGGCACAGGCGGGCATCAACCGCGCCAGCGCCTCGGTCGAGGCATGCGCCCGGTGCGCGGCAGAAAACGCATCATTGCAATAGACATCGCCCAGTGCGGCCAGACGGCGGGCAAAGGTCTGGTCATTTGCTGTCTCACCGGGGTGAAAACGGATGTTTTCCAGCAGCATGACCGGGCCGGTGGGGGCGGTCATGGCCTCGGCCCCGACCAGCGTGTCAATCAATGCCACCTCCTGTCCCAGGGCGGCGGACAGGGCGGGAATGACCTGCGCTAGGCTCATCTCCGGGTTCGCCTGTCCTTTGGGGCGGCCAAAATGGGCAATCATCAACGGCGTGCCACCGCGCGCCAGAATATCCTTGATGGTGGGGACAATCCGATCAATCCGGGTGGTGTCGGTGACATGGCCATTTTCGACGGGCACGTTAATATCGACCCGTACCAAAACGCGCTTTCCCTTCACATCCACGTCATCCAGCGTTTTCCAAGCCATGAAATTGCCCCTTGTATTGGCTGTTTTTTGCCAGCCTTGTGTTGCGCTTTCAGCGCGTGGCGTCAATGCGCTGCTTGGCATTCGCGGCGTTCCCGCCTAACTAGGCTGCAACAGTTTTACCAAAAGGAGAGCGGCATGGCCGAAATCACTGATCCCGAAAACACCATCCTGATGGAATTGGCCGGCGGCACCGTCACCATTGATCTGCTGCCTGATGTGGCGCCCAAGCACGTTGAACGTATGAAAGAGCTGGCCCGCTCCGGCAAATACGATAATGTTGCCTTTCACCGGGTGATTGACGGCTTTATGGCCCAGACCGGCGATGTGGAACATGGCAACATGGAAAACAACTTTAGCCTGAACCGTGCCGGGACAGGCGGGTCTGATCTGGGCAATGTGCCTGCTGAATTTTCCAAAATCCCCCACGCGCGCGGCTCCATTGGTGCGGCACGTTCCGCGAACCCGGATTCGGCCAACAGCCAGTTCTTTATCAACTTCAAAGATAATGATTTCCTGAACGGGCAATATACGGTTTATGGTCAGGTGTCCTCTGGCATGGAACATGTGGATGCGATCACCCGGGGTGAGCCGCCAGCGAGCCCGGACCGGATTATCAGCATGAAGGTGGCATCAGATGCGTGATTTTCTGACAGCAGGCTTTTTTGCAGCACTTGTCGGAACCATGGCAGGGGCCACAGGCATTGAAATCGAAGTCGCGGGTGAGGCCAACGGCGTGGTCACCATCGACCTGATGGAAGACATCGCCCCCCAGCACGTGGCGCGCATCACAGATCTGGCGGCGGCGGGGGCCTATGATGGCGTGGTGTTTCACCGTGTGATCGAAGGGTTCATGGCGCAAACCGGTGACGTCCGGTTTGGCAAGGATCCAAACGATCTGTCACAGGCCGGGCGCGGGGGCTCTGACATGCCGAATGTGCCAGCAGAATTTTCCGATGTCCCCTTTGACAAAGGTATTGTGGGCATGGCGCGCAGCCAGAACCCGAATTCGGCCAACAGCCAGTTCTTTATCATGTTTGACGAAGGTTATTTCCTGAACGGTCAATACACTGTTGTGGGCCGTGTCACCGCGGGGCAGGACATTGTGGATGCCATCAAACGCGGCGCCGGGCCGAATGGTTCTGTCATCGGTGTGCCGGACATGATGAAAAAGGTAACTGTCATTGATTAGGGGCTGTTGACGTTCATTTTGTTTGAAGGATGACTGCGGCGATTGAAATGAATGATTTGAAACTTTGATCCGTTTTACATGATCGCATGGCAATACCCCTGTTTTCTTTGAGTTTCCCGAAGAAGTTCTCGACGAGATGACG